>UQKD01000021.1 GCA_900541585.1 uncultured Alistipes sp. | reverse complement strand
AGGAGCAGGAGTACAACGACAAGTTCTCCAACCCCTACAACGCCGCACGCTACGGCTATATCGACGACGTGATCGAGCCGCGCAACACGCGTTTCCGTGTGATCCGCGCCTTGCAGTCGCTGGCTACGAAGCGTTTGCAGAACCCCGCGAAGAAACATTCGAACATTCCTCTCTAACAGACTGAAAAGATGACAATACTGACAGTTATGAACTGGGGATGGTCCGAGATACTCTGGGTGTCGCTGATCGGGTTCAGCCTGGTGTTTATCCTGCTGGTGGCGCTGATCTTCATTATGAAGGCCTTCGGGGCCTGCTTCCGGGTCCGCCCGGCGAGCGGCAAGAAGGTCGACGCCCAGCCGATGATCAGCGAGGAGGAGATCGCAGCCATCGCCACGGCGCTCAAGATCTACAGGGGTGCCCTGCACGACCGCGAGTCCGAGGTGCTGACCATTCTCAACATCAAGCGGGCCTACTCGCCCTGGAATTCGAAAATTCACGGTTTAACCCAGCTTCCCGACCGGAGATAGGACCCTGCGTCGGAACAAGACAACCCAAAAAAGAAAATGAAAGATTACTCTTTGAAAATCAACGGACATAACTACAACGTCCAGATCGACGACGTGAACGAGGCCTCGACCGTAGCGCACGTCGTGGTCAACGGCGTGGATTACGAAGTCGAGATCGAGGGCGCGAAAGCCTCGTCGGTCTCCAAACCCCAGGTCGCCCCGGCTCCCAAGTCGGCCAACAGCGCCATGATAACCCCCTCGACGGCCACTCCTTCGCCGCGCATCGCTCCCGCGCCCTCGACGTCGGGTTACAGCGTGAAATGTCCGCTGCCGGGCACCGTGCTGAGCGTGAAGGTGGCCGTGGGCGATACCATCGCGGCCGGACAGACGCTCGTCGTGCTCGAAGCCATGAAGATGGAGAACAACATCGACGCCGACCGCGCCGGTGTGGTGAAGCAGGTCCTCGTGCAGCAGGGCGCTACGGTCATGGAAGGCGACGTTTTAATCGTAATCGGATAGGCTTATGTGGAGTGCATTGACTTCCAGCTCCAATTTCGTGCTGGAGAGTCTGAAAACCTTTGTCGAGTCGACCGGCGTAGCCGGCCTCTTCGCCAACATGGGGTGGGGCAGCCTGATCATGATCTGTGTGGCCTTCTTCCTGCTGTACCTGGCCATCAAGCATAAGTTCGAACCGCTGCTGCTGCTGACCATCGCGTTCGGCATGCTGCTGACCAATCTTCCCGGAGCCAACCTGTTCCATACGGAGCTTTTCGCCGGGGGACACGTCCACTGGGATATTTTCGTCGCCCAGGCGGGACTTCTCGATTACCTCTATCTGGGCGTGAAGCTCGGCATCTATCCCTGCCTTATCTTCGTGGGCGTGGGAGCCATGACCGACTTCGGTCCGCTGATCGCCAATCCCAAGAGCTTCCTGCTGGGAGCTGCGGCGCAGATCGGTATTTTCCTGACGTTCATCGGCGCCTATGCGCTCGGGTTCTCACCCGCCGAGGCCGGCTCGATCGGCATTATCGGCGGTGCGGACGGTCCTACGTCGATCTACCTCACCGCGATCCTGGCGCCCGAACTGCTCGGCCCGATCGCCGTGGCCGCCTACTCCTACATGGCCCTCGTGCCGGTGATTCAGCCGCCCATCATGCGTATGCTGACCTCGGAGAAGGAGCGTAAGATCAAGATGCGCCAGCTGCGTCCGGTGTCGAAGACCGAGAAGATTCTCTTCCCGCTGATCATCACCGTGATCATCGCGCTGCTGCTGCCGTCGGCCGCTCCGCTCGTCGGCTGTCTCATGCTGGGCAACCTGATGAAGGAGTGCGGCGTGGTGGACCGTCTGTCGAAGACGGTGCAGAACGAACTGATGAACATTGTCGTCATCTTCCTGGGCCTTACGGTGGGCGCTACGGCTACGGCCGAGGCGTTCCTCAATCCGCGGACGCTGTTCATCCTCGTGCTGGGCGTGATCGCCTTTGCGATGGGAACCGCCGGCGGCGTGCTGCTTGCCAAGGTGATGAACGTCTTCTCGAAGGGCGACAACAAGATCAACCCGCTGATCGGTTCGGCAGGCGTTTCGGCCGTCCCGATGGCCGCCCGCGTGTCGCAGACCGAGGGCCAGAAGGCCGATCCTTCGAACTTCCTGCTGATGCACGCCATGGGTCCCAACGTGGCCGGCGTGGTCGGTTCGGCGGTTGCTGCGGGTATTCTGCTTTCGTTCCTCGGATAGGGAATCGCGTTCCGGGCCGCAGTGCCCGATGCCTGATAAAAGAGGGTCCGGTTGCCGGACCCTCTTTTTTGCGCCAGTGCCGTTGTAAATCCCGCATTTTTCGTTATATTTACGAAACCGAATCTTCAATACTCCGAATGCCATGAAACGTTTGACAGCATGGGTCGTGTGCCTTATGTTGCTGCACGCCGCCGCGCTTGCGGAGGAACCGGTGAAAAACGGCAGCAAGCAAGAGACCCCCGACAGGAGTGCCGATGTTGCAGTCAGCCTTTGGCCCGAGGAGATGGGTCCCTCTTTTCAGGGCGGTCGTCCGGAATGCTTCAAACTCTGGGTGATCCGCAGCCTGCGGTTTCCGGCGGATCGCTACGATGTCGGGGATGAGGCGAAGGTCGGGGTGGCGTTCACGATCGACAGGAACGGCCGACTGACGGGCCTGAAGGTCACGGAGTGCGAGGAGCGGCATTTCGCCGACCGGCTCAGCAGGGAGATCGCCTTGTCGCCGATGTGGTCGCCCGGACGGAAGAAGGGGAAACCCGTGAAAACGGAGCTGGAGATGCGGTTCGTCTTCCGGCTGGTTGCTCCTCCTGCGGGCCAGGAGGAGCTGGGGCTTTGCGCCGAGGATTGCGACACCTATACGACGGCTGATAGACGGCCCTCGTTTTGCGGAGGCGGCCCGGACGAGTTTCGGGTGTGGGTGCAGCGCCAGGTCGATAGCCTGATGGGGCCGGGTGCGCTCACGGAGCCGCGGAAACTGATCCTGCGGTTTGTCGTCGAAAAGGACGGGCGGATGACTCCTGCCCCCGAACCGAAATACCGGGACGAGGATGCTTTGGAAAAGGCGGTGCGAGGGGTGCTTACGGCGGCTCCGGCGTGGACTCCGGCGACGATTGCCGGGGAGCGGGTCCGTTTCGGTGCCTCGATTCCGGTCGCTTTCGGTCCCGGGGCTGCCGGGGCGGAATATAACGATAGGGACGCTTACCAGGTCGTCGAGATCATGCCGAAGTTCTTCGGCGGGGGCCTGGATAAATTCCGGAGTTGGGTGATGGCTGAAGTGAAATATCCGTTGGACATGCTGAAGCTGGGCGTACAGGGGCGTGTGGTGGCGGCATTCGTCGTCGACAAGGAGGGGCGGATTACGATGGCGGAGATACTCAAATCGCCGCATCCGCAATTTTCGGAAGAGGTCATGCACGCGCTTGAACGTGCGCCCCGGTGGACGCCGGGCAGTCAGGACGGTGAGGTTGTCCGGGTGAAATACACGCTGCCGGTCGATTTCAAGATTCGGCCGGGACTGCGGTTCTCGACCGGCGCCCCCGGCCGGAGCCGAGGTTCCTCCCGCTCGTATTGATGCCGTTCCCGGCCTGCTCCCGCGGTGCTTTCGGTGCGATTTCGGGGCGGTTCCGATCCGGTTCCGGACACCTGTTTATAAATGGTCGAACTTTACATTGTGAATGATAAACAGTTCCTATCCGATTCGTTTCGTGCTGGTCGCAGGGATGCTTTGCGCTCTCCTGCCCGGGCGCGCTTCGTCCTTCCGGGGCGGGGCGGAGGAGAACCTTGCGGCCGGTTCTCCGGTTGCGGGAATCGCGGCCATTCCGGCTGCGCAGGCCCCGGCAATTCCGGTTGCCGGCTCATCGGCCGTCGCGGCTGCGGATTCACGGGTCGCCCCGGTTTCAGATTCTGCGGCCGGTTCGCTGCCCGATTCCCTTTCGGATGCGTCTTACCTGACTGCCGATCCGATGCCCGCCTTCGGGGACGGGGGCATCGAAGAATTCCGCCGCTGGGTGCAGGAGCGGCTGGTCTATCCCGACGAGGCGCTCGGACGCGGTATCCAGGGCCGTGTGGTGGTCAGCTTCGTTGTCGAACGCGACGGCACGGTGGGCGGGGTCCGGACGCTGGCGTCGCCCGACTCCCTCTTGTCCGAAGCCGTCATCCGCGTGGTGCGCCGCTCGCCCGCCTGGACGCCGGGGATGCTGGAGGGTAAGCCCGTGCGGGTCTGGCACTCCATCCCGGTCGATTTCACGGTCCGGGCCGACACGACGGGGCGGGCGGCCCGGGAGGAGGTGATGCCGGAGTTCCGGGGCGGCGGTCTGACCGAGTTCAAACGCTGGGTGCTCCGTCACCTCGAACTGGAGGACGACGTCTTCTTCCCCGGGGACAACGGGTGGGTCGAAACGGAGTTCTGCATCAATAAGAAAGGACGGGTCCGGAAGATCGACACTCCGCGTTTCAGCGACCCGGATTTCGCCGACCGGATTCGCCGGGCAATCGCCTCGGCTCCCGACTGGACGCCCGCCGAAAAGCCGTATGACGTCTATCTCCGGATGCGTTTCGACCTGCTGTTGCAACGCACTTCGGAGGGGCTTCGTACCGAAGACTGTACGGCTTACACGGTGGCCGACAAACTGCCGCTGTTCCGCGGCCGGAGTTTCGACGCCTTCCGCGATTGGGCGTTCGGACGGGTGGACAGCCTGCTGGGACCGTCGGTTCCGGCGCCCCCGGCGGTGGTCATGGTGCGCTTCGTCGTCGAGCGCGACGGCACGGTGACCGACATGGACGTGGGTGCTCCCGGGAAATACGGGGCGTTCGCCAAACTGGTGCGGCGGGCCATCGACGATATCCCGCTGTGGTCCCCGGCCGAGCTGGCCGGCGAGAAGGTCCGTTTTCGCGTTACGCAGCTGCTCGATTTCCGCGAGGCGGAAGCGCCCGGGAAGCGGGATTCGACCGCGATGCTCGATGCCGACCCGGAGTTCTGCGGCGGCGGCCTGCTGGATTTCCGCCGCTGGGTGGAGCAGACGGCCGAATTTCCGCCCGAAACGCTCGGACAAAGCCTTCATGGGCTGGTCGCGGTCGCTTTTGTCGTGGAGACCGACGGTTCGGTGTCGTCGGCCGAGGTGCTCCAGTCACCCGATTCGACACTCTCCCGGGAGGTTGTCCGCGTGGTCCGGCAGTCGCCCCGGTGGACCCCCGGCCGGAAAAACGGCCGGCCCGTTGCCGTGAGGTTCGTGCTCCCGGTCGATTACCGGCGGGCCTATCCGCTGCCTCCGGCCGCCAAGGGCGTCCGATAGCGCCGCGCTCCGGCTTCAGAATACCGCAATTGTCCTGAATACGGGGCCGTTGCGGTTTTTTTACGCGGTTTTCGATTTTGATTTTCATTTGTTTTTGCAGATCAGAAACTTTTTCGTACCTTTGCGCACCCGCAATGTGCGGGGAACGGATTACAATAAGTTAAATTAAACGTAAAAACAGTGGATTCATTAAGCTACAAGACTATCTCGGCGAACGCTGCGACCGTCACCAAGGAATGGGTGGTGATCGACGCTACGAACGAGGTATTGGGACGTCTTGCATCGCAGATCGCGAAGATCCTCCGAGGCAAGAACAAGCCCAGCTACACACCCCACGTCGACTGCGGTGACTACGTCATCGTCATCAACGCGGAGAAGGTGAAGCTCACGGGCAACAAAATGACCGACAAGGTCTACACGCGTCACACCGGATACCCCGGCGGCCAGCGCTTCGCTACACCTGCCGACTATCTGGCGAAGAAACCGACCTTCCTCATCGAGAAGGCCGTCAAAGGCATGCTGCCCAAGACCCGCCTGGGCGACAAGCTGCTCATGAACCTGAAGGTCTATGCCGGCGCAGAGCATCCCCACGCCGCACAGAACCCGAAGACTATTAAATTAAACGAGATTAAGTAAGAGTTATGGAAGTTGTAAACACCGTAGGTCGTCGTAAGGCCGCTGTGGCTCGCGTATACGTGAAGCCGGGCAAGGGTCAGATTACAATCAACCGCAAAGCGCTTGAAGTTTACTTCCCGCTCGAAATTCTCCAGTATCAGGTGAAGCAGCCCCTGCTGGCTACCAACACGGCGGAGAATTACGACATCGTCATCAACCTCGATGGCGGTGGTATCACGGGACAGGCTTCGGCCGCTCGTCTGGGCATCGCACGCGCACTGTGCGAAATCGACGCAGAGATGCGTCCGGTACTGAAGAAGGCCGGATTCCTCACGCGCGATTCCCGCGAGGTTGAGCGTAAGAAGCCCGGTCAGCCCGGTGCACGCCGCAAGTTCCAGTTCAGCAAGCGTTAATACGCACGACCGGAATTTCGGCAACGCACGGCGTCGGTTCCAAACCCAGCGGACTACCTATATATTATATATTCGCGTATTACCGCCCGGTTGCCGCGCCGCGGAAAACTCCCCGGGACCGGCCAGGCCGCTACCCGGAGGGTTGAAGAAAAGAGAATTAAAATTAATCAACGAATCGAATTAAAATGTCACGTACAGATTTTAATACATTACTGGAAGCCGGTGCGCACTTCGGTCACCTGAAGCGCAAATGGAACCCCAAAATGGCTCCTTACATCTTCATGGAGAAGAACGGCATCCACATCATCGACCTGCACAAAACCGTCCTGAAGATCGATGAGGCTGCTGCGGCCATCAAGCAGATCGCCAAGAGCGGTCGCCGCGTGCTGTTCGTAGCGACCAAGAAACAGGCCAAGGACATTGTTGCCGAAAAGGTGGCAGCCGTCGGTATGCCTTACGTCACAGAGCGTTGGGCAGGCGGTATGCTGACAAACTTCCCCACCATACGTAAAGCCGTCAAGAAAATGTCCACCATCGACAAGATGGCGACCGACGGCACGTTCGATAATTTCTCCAAGCGCGAAAAACTCCAGATCTCCCGCCAGCGTGCGAAACTGGAGAAGAACCTCGGCTCGATCGCCGACCTGACGCGTCTTCCGGCGGCTCTGTTCGTCGTGGACGTGCAGAAGGAGTCCAACGCCGTGAAGGAGGCCAAGCGCCTCAGCATCCCCGTATTTGCAATGGTAGACACTTGTTGTGATCCGACCGACATTGATTACGTTATCCCTGCAAATGACGATGCCACCAAGTCGATCGCCGTGGTTCTCGAAGCCATGTGCGCCGCTATCGCCGAGGGCACCGAGGAGCGCAAGCTCGAAAAGGAGAAGGAGGCACAGGAGGCTGACGCCGAAGGTGCAACCGTTAAGAAAGAGGGCAAGCCCCGCATCAAGAAGGCCGTGAAGGCTGCGATCGATGCCGAGGAGGCTGCCGTGGCAGAGGTTGTAGCCGCTGTCGAGACTCCCTACGAGGAGCCTGCTGCCGCTCCCGCAGAAGCAGCCGAAGTTGTTGCAGAAGCAGCCGAAGCCGTTGCCGAGGCCGCCGAGGAAAAGGCAGAATAATTGTATTTACGAACCTTATAGAGAAAGGACAAGATTATGGAAATCAAAGCTGCTGATGTAATGAAGCTCCGCAAAATGACCGGTGCCGGTATGATGGACTGCAAGAAGGCCCTTATCGAAGCCGAAGGTGATTTTGCACGCGCTCAGGACATTATCCGCGAGAAGGGCAAGCTCATCGTCGCCAAGCGCGCCGACCGCACCGCTACCGAGGGTGTCGTCGTTACGAAGATCGTAGGCCAGAAGGCTTACATCCTCTGCCTGGCGTGCGAGACCGACTTCGTGGCCCAGAACTCCGAGTATGCGGCTTCGGCCGAGGCCATGCTGGAGGTCGCCGTGAAGAACGACGCTGCCGACCGCGATGCGCTGATGGCTTCGAAGAACGACGAAGGCCGCACCGTCGAGGAGATGGTGACCGAGAAATCGGGTCAGACGGGCGAGAAGATCGAGCTGGCTTACTACGGCCGCATCGAGGCTCCCTACTGCGCCGCTTACGTGCACTTCAACAAGAAGCTGGGTACGATCCTGGGCTTCAACAAGGAGATTCCCGCCGAGGTCGCCCACACCGTCACGATGCAGGCTACGGCTATGGCTCCCGTTTCGATCTCGGAGGCAGACTGCCCCGCAGAGGTCGTGGAGCACGAGCGCAAGATCGCCGTGGAGGCCATGAAGCAGGATCCCAAGAACGCCAACAAGCCCGAAGCCATTCTGGAGAAGATCGCCGAAGGCAAGATGCGCAAGTTCTTCGAGGAGAACACGCTGCTGGCACAGCCGGTGGTAGGCGAGAAGGAATCGATCGCCGACTACATCCACAAGGCGGACAAGGACGCTACGGTTGTCGCATACAAGCGGTTCGCGCTGGGCGAATAGTTTTCGATTTTAAGCGGGTATTTCCGCACATTCCTCAAATCCCCGAACGGGACGTACTCCGGTACTACCCATCCGGGGATTTTTTTCGCGATGCACGAAACTCTCTCGCTTAAAATCAAAAACACGCTTGTTACTTCGGTACTACCTATCCGCGCCGTGCTTCGTTTAAGTGCAAACCAGCTTCTCTAAAATTAAAAACACAAGGAGTTCGGCACATCCATTCGGAGTTCCCCGGGACTTCGAAAACGTCACGACGGAAAAGCAGGGCTTTCAAAGCCCTGCTTTTTTCATTTCCAGCCCGAATGCCAGAGCACGCGCAGCACCTGCCGCCGCAGCCAGGGCGGGATCGCGAGCCAGAGGCGCGACCGGAGCCGCCAGCCGGGGGAGTCGCAGCCGACGGTGCGGCCCGAGGCGCGGATAACCCGTATGACAACGCCGATGACGTCGCGCGTCGTGCACTGTTCCGTGATGCGGTAGTTCCCGTCGCCCGCGAGCGTGAGGCGCTCGCCGTCGCGGCGGACGATGCGGTGGAGGATGTGGCGGCCGCAGCAGCGGAACAGCACCACGTCGCCCGGTTGCAGGCGCGCGGGGTCGGTGCAGGGCGCCAGCACGACCCGGTCGCGTTCGCTGCGCAGCAGGGGCCGCATGCTGTGGCCCTTCATGCGGATCTGAACCTCGCGGCCTTCGGCGAGCATCGCCTCGACCTCGGCGAAAAAGAGCTGGTTGGGGAGCAGGATCATAGCGCCTTACCGTTGAAAACCGTGTCGCAGGCGAGCTGCGCCGCCGCCGCGTCGGGCAGGCACTCCAGGTGGTAGACGGGAACCTGGGCGATCACCCGCGAGAGCAGGTTGCAGGTGTCGTCCGAAAGCCGCTCGTCGCGGGCGAAGGCCGGGGGTGCGGAGGGGAGCAAGGCTCCGATGGATTCGATCGGCCGCAGGCGGCGGATGCGGTTGTGCGGGGCCTGCGAGAGCCGTACGACGGCGGCTATCGGGCAACGTTCGTTGCGGTAGCAGGGCGTCTTGCCGCTCCACGGCGAACCGTGGACGAAGGCCTCGCTGTCCGTGGCCCGGATGATCGGGCTGTCGTCGTTGAGCAGTTCCGCGCCCGGGATATGCTCGCGCCACAGCCGCGTGTGGGTGCTTTTGCCCGTTCCCGATTCGCCGAGGAACAGCACTCCCCGGCCGCGGTAGCGGATCACCGAGGAGTGGAAGGCCACGGCCCCGCGGGGCAGCGCCGCGATGTTGAAAAGGATCCAGACCCCGAACCGGAACAGCGCGGGGTTGTGCCCGGGGGTGATGTCGCTCCGGGCTTCTGTGGCGCCGTAGGCCATGCGGTAGCGGGCCGGGGCACTGCCGTCGCGGGGTGTCATTTCGAGCAGATAACCCGCCGCGTCGGCGCCGAAACGGCAGTCGGCATCGGCGTCGGTGAACTCGAAGCTGTTGAGTTCGCGGTAGCCGGTTTCGTTCGGAATCCGGGGGACGATCTCCAGCGCGAGGTCCGCAGGGCCGTACTCCGTCGTTTGGAACGGGTGCAGGGCCCGGGTGAAATGCTCTCCCGTGCAGGCGTCGGGCAGGGAGACGCGGATATTGGCAATCGTGTAATTCATAAGGCGTTCGTTAGCGTTCATTTTTTTCGCACAGGGGGTGCAAAGATATACTCTATCGTACGGACCGGGTGAATCGTACGCCATCTCCCTCTCCGAGTGAGGGTCGGAGTGAGGGCAGATTTGTAAATGATGCCGCAGGCATCGGAAACAGCGCTCGGCAGCGGTTGGCAGATGGGAATATGCGATGGCCTCCGATTCTTCATCTTATCCTTCCAGTGTTATGATTCGGTCACAGTATTCGAGCGAGGTTTCGCGGTGGGCGATCACCAGCAGCGTAAGACCCGGGTTTCGCGCGGCGATCGAGGCGATCGAACGGTTGATCTCCCCTTCGGTGCGGCTGTCGAGCGCCGAGGTCGCCTCGTCGAAGAAAAGCACGTCGGCACGTCGGTAGAGGGCGCGTGCGATGCCGATGCGCTGCCGCTGTCCGCCCGAGAGGCGGCTGCCGCATTCGCCGACGGGGGTGTCGATCCCCCGGGGCAGCGAGGCGACGAATCCGCCCAGCTGGGCCGCTTCGAGGGCTTCGGCGACCCGCCGGCGGTCGATTTCGGCGGCCGGGACACCCGGCGCGACGTTGGCCGCAAGCGTTCCGTCGGTGAGGAACAGGTGTTGCGAGACATAGCCGATGCGGTTCTGCCATGCCCGGCGGTTTGCGGCGGTGAGGGGTGTGCCGTCGACGGTGATTTCTCCCGATGTGGGTTCGTAAAGGCCCAGCAGGAGGTTGAAAAGGGTGGTCTTGCCTACGCCCGACGCTCCGCGGATGCCGATGCGTTCGCCCCTGCGGATGGTGAACGTGAGGCCGCGGAAAAGGTCCCGGCTCTCTTCGGTGAAGCGGAACGAGAGGCTGCGGACCGAGATTTCGCGCTCGAAGGGCAGCGTTTCGCGCGTCGGAACCCCGGGGTGCGCGGAGTCCGGCTCGTGGAGGGCCGCTTCGCGCAGGATGGGAATGGTGTAGCGGTTGTAGCGGATCGTGGCCCAGCCCGACATGATGCCGCGCACGGAGGGCATCAGCCGCAGGGCCGCCACGGCGAAGACGCCGAACAGCAGCTGCGACTGCCCGCCGCCGAAACTCACGGCCGCCAGCAGGGCCATGCCCGCGGCAAGCCCGATCTCGGTGAACAGCTGGGGCAGCTGGCCGATGTCGGCCTCGCGCGAGCGGGTGCGCACCACTTCGTTCATCGTGCGGTCGAAGGCGCGGAGCATCCCCGGGAAGGCGCCGCTCAATTCGATGTCGGCGTATCCCCGGAAGGTCTCGGCCACGAGGCGCGACTTCTCGCGCTGGGCGCGGTTCTCCAGTTCGCCGTAACGGTTGATGCGGTTGCGGACCAGCGCGTAGTAGAGCCACACCGCGGGGAGGAAGATCGCGACGGAGAGCAGCGCCGCGAGGGGCGTGTAGAGGGCCAGCGAAGCGAACAGCAGGACGAAGAGCATCGCTTCGGCGATCATCGCGGCGGCGGGGCGCAGGACCCCGGCGGCGAATGCCAGGCAGACGACGTTGACGTTGCGCGCCAGCACCGAGGAGTTCGAATTGTTGATGAAGGCCAGCCCCCGGTCGTGGTAGGCGATGTAGAGGCGGCGCGAGAGGGTGCGGTAGAGGTCGTAGATGTAGCGGCGTTCGGCGCGTGCGAGCAGGAAGTTGACGCCGCATTTGAGGGCGATGAACGCCAAGACGGCCCCGCAGACCGCGAGTGCGAACGTGCGCGGCGAGGCGACGCCCGACCAGGCGTAGACCCTGGCCAGCGGCCCGCCGCCCTCGAATCCCGCGGGATCGAGCACCAGCGTCAGCACCGGCAGCAGGGCCGCCAGTCCCGCCAGGTTCAGCACGGCGCGCAGCACGAGGGTCGCGGCGATGCGGAGGCCCCGGCGGCGGAATGCGGCGGGAAGGCTTCGGAGGATGCTTCTCATGGCTCTACTTTTTCAATCGTTCCCAGTTTCACGTACCACAGATAGCCCTCGGCCGGGGCATAACCCATTTCGCCCAGCAGGCGGAGGTATTCGCGCATCTGCCGGCGGTAGCGTTCGGCGTCGCGCAGGCCGAATTTGTAGTCGACGACGACGGCCCGCCGTCCGTCGATCATCACGCGGTCGGGACGCCGTGTCGACTCTCTGCCGGGGATGATGATTTCGTTCTCGTTGCGCACGCGCTCCCAGCCTCCGCCGAACCATTCGCGCACCTCGGGGTGTTCCAAGGCCCGGGCGATCATCTGCCGCAGGGTCGCGGCCTCGGCTTCGGACAGCGTGCCGTCGGCCTGCATGCCGCGCACGGCCTCGTGGATCTCGGCCTCGTCGTCGGCCTGCTCGAAGGCCTTGTGCATCAGGATGCCGAGGTTCCGGGGCGAGAGTTCGACCTCGCCGCCGTCCTCGAAATAGCGCTGCGAGGGGAGCCGCAGCCGCAGGTCGGCCTGCGCCGTGGGATACTCCTCCAGGATGACGTGCTCGGCCTCGGAGCGTTTCGAACCGCCCGCGACGGGACCCGCGAACTCCCCGAAGGCGAAGTGTTCGCCCGTCTCGTCGGCGGTGCGGCGTCCTTCGAAGTCGCCCAGCAGGGCCTTGTCGCCGTCGGTTGCGATGCTCTGGAGCAGCAGTCCCCCGACCGTGCGGCCGCCCTTCTGCGGGATGAAGACGTGCAGCGACTCGGCGGCGCGCGTGAGGGCCACGTACAGCAGGTTCACGTTGTCGACGTGGGCGTAGACCAGTTCGCGGTAGTACTCCGGCGAGAAGCCCGATTCGGCCATCGCCTTCTTGTACCTCACCGGGAAGCGGCCGATCTCCTCGGCTCCGCCGCCGCGGGCCTCGGCCCAGACGATGTTCTGCACCGTGCCGCTCGACTTGGGGTCCAACGGCCACGAGCAGTAGGGGATGAGCACGGCCCGCTTTTCAAGTCCCTTGGCCTTGTGGATGGTGGTGATCTCGACCGTCGTGGCGCTCTCGTCGACCGACAGCGAGCGGTTCTTGCCCGTCTCCTCCCACCAGCGGAGGAACAGCGCGATGTCGGCGATCTTCGTCGCGCAGAACGAGATGATCTGCTCGTGGATGGCCTGCAGATAGGCCGTCTGCCGGCGGTCGCCCTGAAGGGCGTGGCGCATGACGATCCGTTCGAACGCCTCCTCGGGCGACAGAAGCCGCACCGAGCGGAAGAAGTCGCGTTCCGGGGCGTCGAGCGGCCGGTCGAACGGATGGCCGAGGTAGTGGTTGTAGACGGCCCGCGAGAGCGAGTCGTCGGGGTTGAGCGCCAGCCGCAGGGCTGCGGCGATGAACGAGCTGACGGGGGCGTTGCCCACGATCAGGGCCTCCTGGGTCATCACGTCGAAACGGTAGCGCGGCTCCTCGTTGCGGCGTTTGAAGTCGAGCAGTTCGGCGGCGACCTTCGCGCCGTCGGTGGCCCCGCGCACGAGGATCATGATGTCGCACGGCCGGAACCCCTTGTCGATCAGCGCGCAGATACGCTCCACGACGGGTGGCCGCTCGGCGAAGGTCTCGACCGAGACGTAGCCCGGGTGTTCGGCCTTGCGGCGCGGCGTCTGGGCGTGTCCGCGGTAGGCGTCGGCGAGGGTGTCGCGCAACGCGGCGGCCTCCGCCGGATCGACGGAACCCTCTTCGGAGGCCTTTGCGAGGGTTTCGTTCAGTGCGCGGTTGTCCGCGGCGACGATCCGTTCGATGATGCGGTTGTTGAAGGCCACCACCGCGGGGAGGCTCCGCCAGTTCTCGCGCAGCACCTCGACTTCGGTGTCGCCTGCGCCCAGCGCCTGCTGGGCCTTGCCGTGGAGGATTTTCCAGTCGCCGCCCCGCCAGCGGTAGATCGACTGCTTGATGTCGCCCACGATCAGCACCGAGGTCTCCGCGGACTGCGCCATGGCGTTTTGCAGCAGGGGCAGGAAGTTTTCCCACTCTTTCAGGGAGGTGTCCTGGAATTCGTCGATCATGAAGCGTTCGAAACGGTTGCCCACCTTCTCGTAGATGAACGGCGCGTCGTTGTGGCCGATGAACTCCGAGAGGACGTATTTGGTTTCCGAGAGGAGCATCGTGTTCTGCTCGTCGCACAGCTGCTGCACCCGTTTGTAGAGGTCCGACAGCAGGGCGAAACTGCGGTAGTTTTCGCGCAGCAGGTCGCAGGTGTTCCAGCTCTTGCGGTTGGCGTCGTAGATGTCGCACATCTCGCGCAGCAGGGGCTGCAGCTCGGGGGCCAGCGCCTGCGCGGGCGACCCCTTGGCGCCCCAGCCCTCGGGCGCGGCGGCCATTTTGGCCACCGTCGCGCCGTAGGGTTTCAGCTCGCCCGCGGCCACCGAGAAGAACCAGTTGGCGAAACTGCGGCTCTTGCCCGAGAAGTCGGCGGCCGTAAGCCCGGCCCGGGAGATAATTCCGACGGCCTTTGCGGCGGTTTCCTGCAACAGCTTTTTCGTCGCCTCGGCCTGCGCCGTGGCGCGCGATACGATCCGGCCCAGCTCCTCGCGCGGGCGCGGCACCGACAGCGCGTCCTTGTTCTTCTCCTTGAACAGTTCGCCGCCCAGCGAAAGGATGCCGTCGCGGACGTCCCATTTGCGGCCCTCGTCGATGCGTTCCTGCACGAACTCCGTGAGCCAGCGTTGCAGGTCGCGGTCGACGGTGATCTGCTCGATGAGCGTGTCGGCGCCCTTCGACAGCACCGACGCCGTCTCGATCTCGACGTTGTAATTGAGGTCGATGCCCAGCTCCTTGATGAAGGCCCGCAGGATACGCTGGAAGAAGGTGTCGATCGTCAGCACCGTGAAACGCGAGTAGTCGTGCAGGATTTTCGAACGCACCTCGGCGGCGCGTTTGCGCACTGAACGCTCGTCGAGCGACAGCTCGCGGCAGAGGTTTGCCAGATAGGGGCTTGCGGCGCCGGAGGCCAGGCAGTGAATCTCCTTCAGGATGCGCGATTTCATCTCCTCGGTGGCCTTGTTCGTGAAGGTCACGGCAAGGATATGGCGGTAGAGACCGGGCTGGCCGATCACGTCGCGGACGTATTTGTAGGCCAGCTGGTAGGTCTTTCCCGACCCGGCGCTCGCATTCAGAATCTTCGCTCTCACTGTCCGAAATTTCGTTTTAACGGGTAAAAATACAAAACAAATCCCGAACTTCGCAATAATTTTGTAATTTAGCGGAGGTAAAACAAGACCTTGTTATGAAGAAAATGATTCTGACGGCCGTGATGCTGGCCGCCGCAGTGCTCTGCCGGGCGCAGCAGCCCGCCGAAGCCGGGGAACGCCGCGAATGGCTCACGTCGTTTACCGCCGTCGAAGTGTCGGCGCCGCTCGATGTCAGGTTCGTCCAGGTTCCCGACACCGAGGCCCCCAAGATCGTCTACGACACCAAAGGTTCCTATACGACCAAATTCCGCGCCGAGGTGAGGGACAAGGTGCTGCGCATCACGGAACGCTCCGACGCCCGCCGTCCCGAGCGGACTTCGGTGACGGTCTATTACAATTCGCTGGAGCGCATCGCCATCGCCGATGCCGTGGCGTCGTTCGAGGGAACGCTCGCGGCGACGCTTCTGGACATGACCGTGGGCGGCATGGCGCAGGTGACGGCCAAACTGGACGTGAAGGACCTCAAGATGGAGCTGACGGGCAAGAGCACGGCGACGCTGACGGGCGCGGTGCGCTATCTCTCGCTGTTCGTCTCGACCGGAAAACTCGAAGCCGCGGGGCTGGAGGTGATGGCTGCCGAGGTCAATGTCACCAGTTCGGGCGCTGCCGCGCTGTGGGTGACCGACCGTTTCCAGGGCAAGACCTCGACCGGAGGCAAGATCACCTACAAGGGCGCTCCGCCGGTCGTGCGCAGCGGCGCGAAGTTCATGGGCGGCGACATAACGCGGGTGGAATAGTCTGCCGAAAGGTCCGTTTGGCCGGATACGCTGATTTTGCCGCCTGCGGCGTAAAGTCCCCTCCGGGGAGGGGATTTGGGGGAGGGTCAGAATTGTGAACGCCTCCGGAGGCGGATACGGCCTGCATCAGCGGGTATCCGGTGCGGATCTAATAATGCATTTTTATCGTGAAAACCTTTCTCTGCGAAGTTGCCCGGGACCTTTACGAACGTTACGGCGAGGGACTTTCCGAAAGGGCGATGCTCTTTCCGTCGCGCCGTGCGCGGCTGTTCTTCGTCGACGCCCTGACGGGCATCGCCGGGCGTCCGATGTGGCAGCCCCGGTGGGTGACGGTCGACGACCTGACGACCGAGATTTCGGGACTCCGCACCGGGGACCGCGTGCGGCTGATCACCGAACTCTATAAAATCTATTCGGAGTATCACGCCGAGCCGTTCGACAAGTTCTATTTCTGGGGCGACATGCTCCTGACCGACTTCGACACCATCGACAAATACCGGATCGACGCCGCGATGCTGTTCCGCAACATCTCGGAGATCAAGGAGATCGAGGCCGACATTTCGTACCTCACTCCCGCGCAGCTGCAAATCCTGCGTTTCTGGTCGACGCTCGCCAACGAAGCCGACCTCTCGGAGGAGAAGCGCCGCTTCCTGGCGATCTGGAAGACCCTGGGTCCGGTTTACGACCGCTTCCGCGAACGGCTCTCCGAACTGGGCATCGCCTACAACGGCATGGTCCAGCGGGCCGCCGCCGACCGCATACGCGGGGAGGGGTACGTCTTTCCCGAGGCCCGGCGGTACGTCGTGGCGGGGTTCAACGCCCTGTCGGAGTGTGAGAAACAGCTTTTCCGCTTCCTCTCGACGGCCGCCGAGACCGATTTCTACTGGGATTACGACTCCTATTATAAAGACCGTCCCGAGCAGGAGGCCGGGATGTTCGTGCGCGAGAACGTCGTGCAGTTCCCGCCGCGCGGGGACGTGTCGCACGACAATATGGAGCGTCCGAAGGAGCTGACCGCTGTGGCCGCCGTGTCGAACGCCGTGCAGTGCAAGCACGCCGCCGCCATCCTGCGGGAACTGGCCGCCCGGGGACCGCTGGACAAGCGCACTGCCGTGGTACTGACCGACGAGAACCTGCTTCTGCCGCTGCTTTACGCCCTGCCGCCCGAGATCGGGAAGGTCAACGTCACGATGGGCTATCCGCTGCGGGCCAGCCTGGCCTATACCTTCGTCGAACGCCTCGTGGAGTTACAGGCCCACCGCCGTACAAAGGGCGCGGGGTGTACCTTCTACCATGCCGACGCCGTGGGCATCCTCGCGCATCCCTACGTCGCGGACAGCGACGCCCGCGAGACCCGCGCCATGCAGGACGAGATCGTGCGCGAACGGCGCATTTCGGTCGACGCCGCATGGCTGGGACGCAATGACCTGCTGCGGATGATCTTTTCGCCCGCCGCCGGGTGGCGCGAGCTGTCCGACTGGCTACTGCGGGTCGTCGCCGCCGTGGCCCGGACGCCCTACGAGGGTGATGACCGGCGTCAGCGCGTGGAGTTTCTGGCCGTGATTTCGGAGGAGATTTCCAAACTCCGCAATTCGCTGGACGAGTGCGACATCGAGTTGACGACGGAGGTTTACACCTCGCTGCTGCGCCGCCATTTGCAGACCGTGCGCATCCCTTACGAAGGCGAGCCGCTCGAAGGGGTGCAGGTCATGGGCATCCTCGAAACCCGCAACCTCGATTTCGAAAACGTCGTCCTGCTCTCGATGAACGACGACAACTTCCCGGGCAACCACATGGCGCAGGCGTCGTTCGTGCCCTACAACCTGCGGGCGGCCTACGGACTGCCCACGCCCGAACATCATGAAGGGGTCTACGCCTACTATTTCTACCGCCTCGTGCAGCGTGCCCGGCGGGTGTGGATGCTCTACTGCTCGCACGCCGACGACAAATCGACCGGCGAGCCGAGCCGCTACATCTACCAGCTCGACTACGAGAGCGGATTTCCCGTCCGGAAGGTCGAGGTGGGCGTGGATGTCAACCTCGCCGAGACCGATCCGATCGAAGTCCGGAAGGACGAGGGGATCATGCAGCGTCTCGGACGCTTCACCGACCCCGAATCGAAGGCCACGCTTTCGCCGACGGCTTTCTTCCGCTATGTGGCCTGCCCCCTGCGGTTCTACTTTCACTCCGTGGCGCGGCTCCAGGCCGACGACGAGATCGCCGAGGAGGTCGACGCCCCGATGTTCGGCACGATCCTTCACGCCGCGGTGCAGAAACTCTATGCCCGGGTCGTGGGCGAGGCGCACCCCGGCGAGACCCTGCGGGCGATGATCCGCACGGGCGGGATCGCCGCGGCGGTCGAGGCGGCGATCAATGAGAATTATTTGCAGGACCCCGCGGCCACGACCGACGACTATACGGGCAACCTGCTGCTGGTCAAAGACATTGTCACGCGTTACCTGCGCGGCGGGGTGATGCCCTACGATGCGGCGCACGACGCTTTCACGGTCACGGGGCTGGAGCAGGAGGTGGCCTATGCGTTCCCGTTCCGCACGCAGGGCGGGGAGACGGCGGTGAAGTTCGCAGGCATTGCCGACCGCATCGACGCGCTGGACGACGGAACGCTGCGCGTGGTGGACTACAAGACCGGGGCGCCGCACCTGGAGTTCGCCGGGGTGGAGAGCCTCTTCCGCGGCGAGGGCAAACAGCGGCTTTCGAACATCCTCCAGACCCTGCTCTACGCCATGATGCTCTACCGCACACGGGGCGTCGACGCCGAACCCGCGCTCTACTACGTGCGGGCGATGAACCGTCCCGACTACCTGCCGACGCTCGACGACAGGGAAACGGGCGTCCGCGGCGGCCGTTACACGCTTTATGCCGAACGGTTCGAGGAGCTGGTGCGCGAAACGCTGGCGGAACTCTACGATCCGGCGGTTCCCTTCCGCCAGTGCGAGGACGCCGACACCTGCAAGTTCTGCGATTTCAATGTGATCTGCAAACGGGGATAAGTCGGTATGAAGACGGAAAAAGAGAAAATGCTGGCCGGGGAGAATTATGATTGCGGCTCTCCGGAATTGCTGGAGCGATGGCATCTGGCCAAGCGGTTGCAGACCGAGTACAACAACACGCCGACGACCGATGCCGTACGTTTGTCGGCACTGCTCGATCTTCTGCTCGGCTCGCGGGGCGAGAATGTTTGGATAGCGGCTCCCTTTTTCGTCGATTACGGGGAGAATATCCACTTGGGGCGGAATGTCGAGATCAATATGAACTGCGTCTTTCTCGACTGCAACCGGATCACGATCGGCGATTATTCGGGCATTGGCCCCGGGGTGCATATCTACACCGTTTCCCATCCGACGGACCCGTCGGAGCGGCGAAGCGGTAACTCCACCTTCTGGAACTCCGTTACAGCCCCCGTAGTCATTGGTGATAACGTATGGATCGGCGGCCGAAGTGTGATCCTGCCCGGGGTGACGATCGGTAACGGTACCACAATCGGTGCCGGAAGCGTGGTCACGCATTCGATCCCCGCCAATGTCGTGGCGGCAGGTAATCCATGCCGGATTATCCGGCATTTGTAGCGGATCAGAGCTTTACCACGAAATACGACGCTCCGCTGCGGCGTGCCGCCTCGATGCCGATCGGCGAATCCTCGAAGATCAGCGTCTCGCGCGGCGTGCATCCCTCGCGGCGCATGGCCTCCAGAAAGCAGTCCGGGGCGGGTTTCGGACGCTCAACGTCGGCGCCCGAGAGAATGCCGTCGACCCGGCCGAGCGGGGCTGCGGGGTCCGTTTCGTCGGAGCGGCAGTCTGGTTCGGAGGCCGCGGGGTACGTTCCGGCGGAGCGGCTGTCCCTTCCGGACACCTCGCCCTCTGCCGCCGGTCCGCCGATTCCCAGGTGGCGCATCACGTTGTCGATATTGGCCCGGCTGCCCGTGGAGACGATCCACACGCGGCCGCCGTCGGCGCGGAACTGCCGGCAGAATGCCCACAGGGGTTCGTTGAGCCGCACGGTGTCGAAAAACGTGGGGTAGAGGGCGATCTTGCGCAGCCGCAGCCGCTCGCGCTCGGCGGGGTCGGCGATCCCGAAGCGCGTGAGAAACTCGTCGCACCGCATCCCGAAGTAGTTGGCGGCGTACTCCTCCTCGGTGAGCGCGTGACCGGCTTCGCCCAGCGCCGCGACGTAGGAGAGCGTGTTGGCCCGCCGGGTGTCGGCCAGCGTGCCGTCGAAGTCTAAAAGGAGAAGGCGTATTCGGGAATTTTCCATGAGGTCGTTTTCGTGCCGGCCGGGCCGTTCTGAAACCCGGCTTCCGGGCGGGTTAGTCGAACGACTGCATGCCGGTCTGGGCGATGCGCATCAGGCGTTGGTACTCGGTGGGGGTCAGCTCCATGAAGAAGTAGTGGATCGGGTCGACGCGCATGCCGTCGAGCCGCACTTCGTAGTGGAGGTGGGGGGCCAGCGAAAGGCCCGTGTCGCCCGAGAGGGCGATGATGTCGCCCCGCCGTACGGTCTGGCCCTTGCGGACGTTGATCTTCGAGAGGTGGCTGTACGAGGTTTCGTAGCCGTTGCCGTGGTCGATCACCACGGTCTGTCCCTGCGTCGAGTTGCGCTGTGCCGCGTCGCGCACCACGCCGTCGGCCGTGGCGAAGACGCGCGAACCCTCGGGGATGGTGTAATCCACGCCCTGATGCGATTGCAGCGTCTTGTAGAAGGGGTGGATGCGCATGCCGTAGGAGGCCGTGAGCAGCGTCAGCTGCTTGTTGATCACGGGCTGGATCGAGGGGATGTTGTCGCACCTGCGGCCTGCCGTGTCGATGCGCGCCTGCAGGTCGAGGTACGAGGCGTTGAGCGTTTCGAGCTGTCGTTCCATCTCGCTCACCCTTTCGCGCAGTTCGCGTTTGAGCTGGCGCGTCGAGCGGCCCACGATCTTCTCGTAGGTCGAACTCTGCCGCTGTTCGTGCTCCGAGTCGAAGTCGTACGGCTCCGATTCGAAAAGGATGCGGAAAACGTTGCGGTCGCGCTCCGAGAGGTTGCCCAGGACGGTCGAGAGCGAGTCGTACCGGGCGGACAGCGCCTCGTATTCGCGGCGCAGGCGGTCGGTCGAGTGCTTCATCTGGTACTCGAACGGCGTGTCGAAGAAGACCGAGAAGCCCACGTAGTAGAGCACCGCCATCCCCAGCCACACGAAAAGGTGGACCGTGGCGCGGATGATCCGCTGCTTGCGCCGCCTGCGCCTGCGCAGACGCTCTAAATCCTTTTTACCTGCCATGTCAGAGCTTTTCGAAGTTGGTCTCGCGCATGTTCTCCATCAGGCGTTCGTACTCCTCGGGGGTCATGTTGCGGTTGAAATAGTTGATCGGGTTGACGGGCACGCCCTTGTGGATCACCTCGTAGTGGAGGTGGGGCCCCGTCGAACGCCCCGTGTTGCCCGTCCGGGCGATGACCTGGCCGCGCGTGACGCGCTCGCCGGGCTTCACGAGCACTTCGCTCAGGTGGGCGTAGCGCGTCTTGTAACCGAATTCGTGGTTGAGCAGCACCTGCTTGCCGTAGCCGCCGTTGAAGCCGTTGGCCGAGGCTATTTCGACCACGGCGTCGCCCGTGGCGTAGACCGGAGTGCCGCGGTCGCAGCCGAAGTCGATGCCCGTGTGGGGGCGGATGTAGCCCAGCACGGGGTGCATGCGGCGCGCGCTGAAGGCGCCGATGTGGTTGTTGTGCAACGCCGAGCGGTCGATGGGCCAGATGGCCGGGACGGCCGCCGAGAGCTGCTCCTTGTTCTTCGAGAACTGCTGCAATTCGTCGAACGACACCGATTCGAGGTAGATCGTCCGGGCCAGCGCGTCCAGCTGCCGCCACGTCCCGACCATCAGCGGGGCGTAGTCGTCGTCGGCGAGCGGGGCGTATTTCGAATCGGGGTAGGGCTGCCACACGCCCGGGATCGAGAGCGTGTCGGTCGAGAAGAGCGAGCGGTAGACGTAGTTGTCGCGGTGGCGTATTTCGTCGACACGCTGCTGGGCCGTGCGGATGCGGTCCTGGAGGATGCGGTATTTGATCACCGTCTCGCGGTTGTCGCGCAGGATGCGGTACATCTTGGGCGTGTAGAAGAAGTAGGAGAAGAGGACGTTGGCGATCGACACGAGGATGAATCCGATCAGGATCTTGCGGATCAGGCGGTAGGTGCGGAGCCGGAACGGAGCCGTCACCACGCCGTGCGTGAGGACCTGCGCCTCGTGCGTCAGCTCTCCGGCGCCGGCCCGAAGCGTTTCGGTTCCGAATCTGTGTCCTTTTTCACCCATCGCGGAAAAATCTCCTTTAATAGGATGCAAATTTAGTTTAAAATGTGTAATTTTGCAACCCGAATCGAATAACGGAAAAATAGGATAAATCAATATACAATGGAATCGAATAAAATCCGTCAGGCCTTTCTCGACTTCTTCGAGTCGAAAGGGCATGTTATCGTGCCTTCGGCCCCGATGGTCGTCAAGGGCGACCCCACGCTGATGTTCACCAACGCGGGCATGAACCAGTTCAAGGACATCTTCCTGGGCAACGCGCCCCGCAAGTATCCGCGTGCGGCCGATACGCAGAAGTGCCTGCGTGTGTCGGGCAAGCACAACGACCTGGAGGAGGTCGGCCACGACACCTACCACCATACGATGTTCGAGATGCTGGGCAACTGGTCCTACGGCGACTACTTCAAGAAGGAGGCGATCGAGTGGGCCTGGGAACTGCTCCACGATGTCTACGGACTGCCCGCCGAGCGGATGTACGCCACGGTGTTCGAAGGCTCGGAGGAGGACGGCGTGCCGTTCGATCAGGAAGCCTACGACTACTGGCTCCGGTACCTGCCTGCGGACCATATCATCCGCGGCAACAAGCACGACAACTTCTGGGAGATGGGCGAGACGGGACCCTGCGGACCCTGCTCGGAAATCCACTTCGACCTGCGCGACGAGGCGGAGATCGCCTTGAAGCCGGGCCGCGAGATGGTCAACGCGAGCCATCCGCAGGTGATCGAGATCTGGAACCTCGTCTTCATGCAGTTCAACCGCAAGGCCAACGGCTCGCTGGAGGAACTCCCCGCGCGCAACGTCGACACGGGCATGGGTTTCGAGCGCCTCTGCATGATCCTGCAAGGCAAGAAATCGAATTACGACACCGACGTTTTCCAGCCCACGATCGGCCGCATCGCGGAGATGTCGGGCAAAAAATACGGCGAGGACGAGAAGGCCGACGTGGCCATGCGCGTGATCGCCGACCACCTGCGCGCCATCGCCTTCTCGATTGCCGACGGCCAGCTGCCGTCGAACGTCAAGGCGGGCTACGTCATCCGCCGCATCCTGCGCCGCGCCGTGCGCTACGGCTACACCTACCTCGGTTTCACCGAGCCGGCGCTCTGCCGCCTGGTCCCCGGGCTGGTGGAGCAGATGGGCGGCCAGTTCCCCGAGCTGAAGGCCCAGCAGGGACTTATCGGGAAGGTTATCGAGGAGGAGGAGGCCTCGTTCCTGCGTACGCTGGCCACGGGCATCAGCCTGCTGGACGGCGTGATCTCCAGAACCAAAGGCGAAGGCAAGGAGCTCATTTCGGGCAAGGACGCCTTCGAACTCTACGATACGTTCGGTTTCCCGATCGACCTCACGGAACTGATCGCCCGCGAGCAGGGTGTCGGCGTGGACCTCGCCGCCTTCGAAAAGGAGTTGCAGGCCCAGAAGGAGCGTTCGCGCAACGCCGCCGCCGTCGACACCGACGACTGGGTGGAGCTGTTTCCGATCCGCGAGAGCGTCTTCACGGGCTACGACACGCTGACCGAGAAGGTCCGCATCGCGCGCTACCGCCGCGTTACGTCGAAGGGCAGGACGTCGTACCAGCTGGTTTTCGACCGCACGCCGTTCTACGGCAACTCGGGCGGCCAGATCGGTGACATCGGCTCGGTCGAGAGCGCCAACGAGCGCATCCCGGTCGTGGCCACCGAGAAGGAGAACGGCCTGATCATCCATATCGTGAACCAGCTTCCGGAGAACCCCGAGGCCGAATTTACGGCCAAGGTGGACCCCGAAAAGCGGCAGGCCGCGGCCAATAACCACACCGCCACGCACCTCATGCACGAGGCGCTGCGCAAGGTGCTCGGCACGCACGTCGAGCAGAAAGGCTCGCTGGTGACGCCCGAAATCCTGCGTTTCGACTTCTCGCATTTCCAAAAGGTGACGCCCGAGGAGCTGCGCGAGGTGGAACGGCTCGTCAACCGCGCCGTGCGCGCCAACTACCCGCTCGTGGAGAACCGCGAGGCTACGAAGGAGGAGGCCGAGAAGTGCGGTGCGATGATGCTCTTCGGCGAGAAATACGGCGATAAGGTCCGCATGGTCCGTTTCGGGTCGTCGGTCGAGCTGTGCGGCGGTACGCACACCAGCGCCACGGGCAATATCGGTCTCTTCAAGATTCTCTCCGAGAGCGCCATCTCTGCCGGCGTGCGCCGCATCGAGGCCGTCACGGGCGAGCAGGCCGAGAAGGTCCTCTACGCCGCCGAGGACACGATGCGCAACATCGCCGAATATCTCAATAACCCGCAGGTCGTGCAGGCCGTGAAGAAGATGCTCGAAAGCAACGAGACCCTCTCGAAGGAGGTCGAGTCGATGCGCCGCGAGCAGGTGGCCCAGTGGGCCGACAAGATCGCCGCTTCGACGCCCGAGCGTCACGGGATGCAGGTTTTCGCCACGCAGACCGACCGCCGTCCCGACTTCGTGAAGGACCTGGCCTACAACCTGCGTCAGCGTTTGCCGAAGCTGGTCTTCGTCGTGGGTTCCGTCTGGGACGGGAAGCCGACGCTGACGGTGATGCTGGGTGACGAGATCACGGCCCACGGCGTGAATGCCGGAGCCGTCGTGCGCCAGGCCGCGAAGCTGATGCAGGGCGGCGGAGGCGGCCAGGCCTTCTTCGCGACGGCCGGCGGCAAGAACCCCGAGGGGTTGCAGGCCGCCATCGACAAGGCCGTGGAGCTGATCGGGGCACAGTTGAAATAGCCGCCGCAGGCGGCATTGGGTTCCGCATTCTCGTTCGGAGCGGAAAAAGGGCGTCCGAGGGCCGGAGGACGATCCCATGGAGAACGACATGCGGATGGTTTTGGGTACCTTTTGCCACCAAAAGGTACGGAAAATGAATTAATAATTAAAAATGAAGCATATATGAGCACACAAAAAGTTCTTCTCATGATCCTCGACGGCTGGGGAAACGGCCGTCACGACAAGGCGGACGTGATTTCGACCGTGCATCCCGAATACATTTCGGCCATGACCGCGAAATACCCCCATGCCGAACTGCGCACCGACGGCGAGAACGTCGGTCTGCCCGACGGACAGATGGGCAACTCGGAGGTGGGCCACCTCAATATCGGCGCCGGCCGCGTCGTGTACCAGGACCTCGTGAAGATCAACCGCGCCTGCCGCGACAACTCGATCATGCAGAACCCGGAGGTGAAAACCGCGTTCGAATATGCCGCGGAGAACGGTGTGAACGTGCATTTCATGGGCCTCGTGTCGGACGGCGGCGTGCACTCGTCGCTGGAGCATCTCTTCAAACTCTGCGACATCGCCGCCGAATATAAGATCGAAAATACGTTCGTGCACTGCTTCATGGACGGCCGCGACACCGACCCGCGCAGCGGCAAGGGCTTCGTCGCCGATCTCGAAAAGCACATGGCCGCATCGACGGGCCGGGTGGCCACGGTCATCGGCCGTTATTACGCCATGGACCGCGACAAACGCTGGGAGCGGGTGAAAATCGCTTACGACGCGCTGGTGAACGGCATCGGCGAGAAGGCGTCGGACATGGTCGAAGCCGTCCAGAAATCCTACGACGAGGGCGTTACGGACGAGTTCATCAAGCCCGTCGTGCGCGTCGACGGGAACGGACAGCCCGTCGGCCTGATCCGTCCGAACGACCTGGTGATCTTCTTCAACTACCGCAACGACCGCGCCAAGGAACTTACCGTCGTGCTGACGCAGGAGGATATGCCCGCCGAGGGGATGCACACCATGCCGCTCTACTACTGCTGCATGACTCCCTACGACGCCAAGTTCACGGGCCTGCACATCCTTTTCGACAAGGAGAACGTGCCCGACACCATCGGCGAATGGGTTTCGAAGCAGGGCCTCCGGCAGCTGCGCATCGCCGAGACGGAGAAATACGCCCATGTGACGTTCTTCCTGAACGGCGGCCGCGAGGAGAAATTCGACGGCGAGGAGCGCATCCTCGTCGCTTCGCCCAAGGTGGCGACCTACGACCTCCAGCCCGAGATGTCGGCCCCGGAGGTGGCTGAAAAACTGGTCGCTGCGCTGGGCGAGAAGAAATTCGACTTCATCTGCTTGAACTTCGCCAACGGCGACATGGTGGGCCACACGGGGGTCTACGACGCCATCGTGAAGGCCGTGAAGGCTGTCGACAAGTGTGTTTCTGAGGTCGTCGAGGCCGCCAGGGCCAACGGCTACGAGGTGGTGATGATCGCCGACCACGGCAACGCCGACAACGCCGTCAATGCCGACGGCACGCCCAACACGGCGCACTCGCTCAATCCCGTGCCCATCGTGGTGGTGTCGGACCGCGTGAAGGCCGTGCACGACGGCATCCTGGCCGACGTGGCTCCCACGGTGCTGAAACTGATGGGGCTGGAGCAGCCTGCCGAGATGACCGGCGAGGCATTGGTAGATTTGTAATTTTCGATTATATAGGCATCTTTGCGCTTATACTTGCAGGGCACGAATGGGACGTATTTCTATACTACCCATCCGTGCCCCGCTTCGTTTAAGCACAAACCTGCGCCTCTGACATCGAACGAAGTTTTTGCGTCTTACGCTTTCTTGCCGGCTCCGCTTTCGAGGATCGAGACGATGGAGTAGAGCGTGAAGCAGATGGCGCCGAATCCCGACAGCACACGCGCCGGGACGAAGAATTTGGCGTGGAAGAACGCCTCTTCGTAGAGGAATGCCGCGAGGAACAGACATGCCAGCGCCGTCAGTACGGGGATGATCGGAATGCGGTTGGCCAGCGGGAAGTCGGCGTGCCAGATTTTCGCCAGCAGGATCACCTTGCTCGAAATGCTCCAGCAGATCAGCGCCAGTCCGATCAGCACGAATCCCACGAAATTGATCGTTTCGCCCCAGAATACGAAGATCAGGACCAGCCCCAGCACGAAGGCCAGTGCGCCCATCGTCAGCACGAGACTCATCCATTTGCGTTTCTCGGCCATCGTGTAGCTGCCGCGGGCCTGCCGGGCGATGCTGGCTACCAGCGCGATGAGCGACGTGCAGACGCAGGCGATGCCGAACATCACGCTGCCCGCGACGATGTGCGCCGGGAGTGTTCCGCATGTGTAGAGCAGGATGCACCAGATCCACGCTACGGCGGCTACGGCGGCGACGATGAAGATCAGCAGCGACGACTCTGCGCGGGTGAATCCCGCCGTGTTGATCGAAAAGGTGTCGTCGGCGGAGTTCTTGGGAATCAGGCTGAAACGTGTCGACGAGGTCGCCGCCGTGGCTACGCAGGCCGTGATCAGTCCCAGTCCGCAGACGACGTGCCCGGTAACCAGCGCCCCGGGCCAGTGCGAGGAGATGATGAATGCGCCGCTGATGAGCGTCAGCACGGCGAACGCGTAGCCGATCGCCGGGAAGAGGTACTTCGCGGCGGCCGTGTAGGTTCCGATGATCTGGCGGATGATCGTTGCGGCGGTGCAGTAGAGCGCGATGCAGATGGACCCGAGGTAGAAGACGACGGGTCCGGCCGTCAGGCGCGCCGCGTCGGTCCCGGCGGAGAAGACGTAGGCTCCGTAAGCGAAGCAGAAGGCGGCCATTGCGAGCGGAATGGCGCGGAAAAGGATGCTTATACCGTGATTCATAGGTTTGAATGTTTCCCGGACACCCTGCAAATCCCGCACCAACGGAATTTTTATTATATTTGTAACCATGAAAAACATCGTTTTTGACCTTGGCGGGGTCCTTTTCGCCCGTGATAAAAGCAAGTGCACCCCCGAACTGCTCGAATTTTTCAGTTTCCTCCGCGCTCCGCGCATGCCGCTCTTCTGGGAGGAGTACGACCGCGGTACGTCGACGCTCGCCGAAGTGACCGCCGCCATCAGCGAGATGACCGGCCGCTCCTGCGAAACCTGTGCCGCCGTCCTCCGGCTGGCCGTCGACCTGCAGGAACCCGTCAGGCCGACCGAACGGCTCGTCGGCGACCTGAAAGCCGCGGGGTACAAACTCTACGTGCTTTCGAACATGTCGCGCGAGTTCATCGACTTCCTGCGCCGCTTCCCCGTCTACGGGCTTTTCGACGGCGAGGTGGTCTCCTGCGAGGAGCGTACCGTGAAGCCCGAGCCGCGCATCTACGAAATCCTGCTCGAACGCTACGGCCTCACGCCGTCCGAGACGCTTTTCATCGACGACCGGGAAATGAACATCGAGGCGGCTGCCGCCCTGGGCATCCGCGGCTTCGTCTTCGACCACCGCGATCCCGACGCCGCATGCGACGCCCTGCGGGAACGGCTGCTGTGAATAGGACCTTATAATAAGAGAGGAGGCCGGTACATACCGGCCTCCTCTCTTTTGGGACTGATTCCGGAGGATCAGTTGAAGGTGTAGCGGATGCTGAACATCGCCGACCAGGTCGAAATCGTGCTGGCATACTTCGACCAAGTGGGTTTGTCGAACGTGTAGGCGTCGTTCTCGTATTTCAGAATATTGGTCGTGCTGATCTGTTTCACGTTGCCCCAGTCGCGGTTGAGCATGTTGGCGATGTTGTTGACGTCCAGACCCAGCGAAATCGTGTTGCGCTTGCCTTTGACGTTGATGTAGAAGTCCTGCGAAAAGCGGAAGTTCAGCATGTGCTGCCAGGGCATCACGGCGCCGCCGCGCTTCGAGTATTCGCCGGTGTGCTTCGAGAGATAGTCGTCGTTCTGGATGAATTTCCAGTACTCCTCCCTGTTTTCGTCCGACGTGAACGGCATGCCGTCGAGTTCCTCGCGGGTCGGGATGTAGATCAGGTTCACGGCGCCGCGGTCGTTCGTCACGGGATTCTGGTACTTGCCGCTCTGCACGTACATCGTGTAGGAGTAGCGCGAATAGGAGTACGAACCGATATATCCCTGACGGAACGCCTCGTAGTAGAGACCGAAGTTCGACGCGCCCCTCTTGTGCGCGAGGCGGTAGCCGACGTTGAGCAGGATGCGGTGGGGCGACACGTAGGATGCGTAACCCAGTTCGGGCACGTTCGAACCGTTCTTGTTGAACGTGTTGGTGCTGAATGCCGAGGTCACCTGGTCGCCGATGCCGTCGATCACGTTCTTGGCGCTCGAATAGGTGTAGGCCGCCATCACCGAGAGGCCGAATCCCCAGGTTTTCGACACCTGTGCCGAGATCGAGGCGTAGTAACCGTCCAGATCGTCGGTATTGTTGATCAGATAGGGATTGACGGTCTCGCCGTCTTTATTCTTGATATTTTGGCTATCCCAGTAGGTGCGTGTGCCGGGTTCGCCCGGGAGCTGGATGCCGCCCTCTCTCTCGACCATGCCGAGCTTGGTGACGGTCACCGAGTTGAAGTCCTTGTTGTAGATACCTTCGATATTGAGGTTGACGTCGCCCGGAAGTTTCAGGTCCAGGGCCAGCGAGCTTTTCCACGTCGAAGGCATTTTGAGGTTCTTGTCCAGAATGGTCGGCTGCGTGTTGGCCGCCAGGTCATGTCCTTCGTAGGTTCCCTTGTATACGTCTTCCAGCATGTCTTTGACATTGGTGTGGAACGACGGCATGGGTTTTGTCCGTTCTTTGTCGTCTCTGTAAAGCGTCAGTCCGTTCTGGATGGTGTTGCTGTTTCCGGCCACCGATACGAGCCATACGAAGGGCAGGCGGCCGTTGAATACGCCCGTACCTCCGCGGAGGATATACTTGCGCTCGCCGGTCATGTCCCAGTTGAAGCCTACGCGGGGAGCCACCGACAGACGCGCCTTGGGCATGTCCGAGGTCTTGTAGCCGCCGTGTTCCGCGAAAATCTCCGTAAAATCCTTGTTTTCGTTGCCCGAGATCGACGGATAGACCGGAACTTCGAAACGCAGTCCGACCGTCGCTTTGAAACGCTCGCTCACGTTGATCTCGTCCTGGAAATAGACCGAATACTGCATGTGGGAGAACTGGGGGAACGCCTGCGACAATGCGTCGTTGTTGCCGTGTGCGATGCGGAACGCCAGCGGGGCCTTGTCGTTCTTGAAGTCGTCCCAACTCTCGTAGACGTAGTATCCGGCGCCGCCCTGCAGGTAACCGTTCGTGGTCAGGTTGTGCTCGAACTGCAGGCCGGCCACCAGCCGGTGCTTGCCCAGCGTGTAGCCGATTTCGTCGGTTACGATGTGCGTCGACACTTCGCGCAGGTTTCCTTCGGTGAAGGGGTCGAGTCCGAACGAGGCGTACAGGGCGCTCGTGCCGCTCTCGGAGGCCTCCAGGATGTCCACCGTCGGGAAGATGCCGCCGTCGTAGCTGCGCGGCTCGTACTGGTGCGAATAGGTGTAGCGCAGCGTGTTGGTCAGGCGGCTGTCCATGAAGCGGGAGTTGAGTTCGGCGGCCACCGACGTGAAGTTCTGCTCCTGATAGTAGCGCGAATTTCCGAAATACATGGCGTAGATCGAGGTGCGGCCGTAGTTGTCTTTATCGTACGCATATTTGGCATTGAGCGGCGAGATCGACGACGACGGGGCCGACGAATACTTGTTCTGCGTCCTGCTGAACCGCACGTTCAGCGCGTGGTTGCGGTTGATGTTCCAGTCCACGCGTGCCATGAGCTTGTAGCCGGGGGTCTTCACCGAATAGTTCTGGTAGGCGCCGGGATTGTAGCCGTAGCTGTCGATCAGGAACCGGCTCATTTCGTCGAGTTTCGCGGTGGTCGGGCGGTTGTACTGCAGGTCCCTGCCGAAATCCTGGCTTTCGCTCGTGCGGGCCAGCCGGGAGTTGCCCGGCGTGGTGTTCCACTCGCGCTCGAAGTTGGCGAACACGAAGAGCTTGTTCTTGATGATCGGGGCGCCGACGCTGAATCCGAGGGTGTTGTTCCGCATCTCGCTCAGCGACAGTTTGCCGCCGTCGTACTTGTCGCCCTGGAGCTGGTCGCTCTTGGAGTAGAGGTATGCCGAAACTTTCAGGTCGTTGGTTCCCGACTTGGTGACGGCGTTGATCGCACCTCCCGTGAAGCCGCTCTGACGTACGTCGAAGGGGGTTACCGACACCGATACCTGCTCCAGTGCGTCGAGCGAAATGGGCGAGCCTCCTGCGGGCAGGTTGCCGCCGATGCCGAACATGTTGTTGAATGCCGCGCCGTCGACCGTCACATACGACTGGCGGTAGTTGCCGCCGCCGATTGCGAGTCCCGAGGTGGTCGAGGAGGCCTGGGGCGTGAGGCGCATGATGTCGTTCATGCTGCGGTTGACCGAGGGCATCAGTTCGATCTGCTCGTTGGAGATGCTGGTGACAGCTCCTGCTCGGTTGACGTTCATCGAGCTGTTCTTGCCGTCGGCCGTGATGACCACGGCTTCGAGCTGCTGGCTGTCCTTGAGGACGGCGTCGCGCTTGAGGGTCTGGCCCAGCGACAGCATCAGCCCCGGGAATTCGACGGACTGGCAGCCTACGAACGAGAAGGTCACCGTGTAAGGGCCTCCCGTGCGCAGTCCCTGCAGGTTGTAGTCGCCGTTCTTGTTGGTGATGGCGCCGTACTGCGTGCCCGAGGGGGTGTGCACGGCGATCACCGTAGCGCCGACGAGCGGCTGCCCGTCGATGTCGGTCACCGTACCGTTCATTCCCGAAGTCGTCACCTGCGCATCGGCTGCGCAGCATGCGAAAATCGAGAGCATGAGAAGGAAAAGTTTCTTCATAAACATTGGTTTTTGTGAATAAGGGATTTTTGGGTTTTTCGTTGTGAATGGATCGCGTGTTTTCGTTTTTGCGACGTTTTGGTTTCCGGATTCGGGCGTTTTGAAAAAAGCCGCGAGGGACATTCCTTCTGCAGGAATATCCCTCGTCAGTCGTATGTGTGTTCTGAGAGCGGCTTTCGCCAATGACGGGTATTCATTTTCGGGGTGTCCTTATGGACGATTTCGGCCATTCTTTCCATGGCGCAAATATATATCAAATATTTGTGCGCCGCAACAGAATACTGCTATTTTTTAGTCGACAATGTTTCAACATTTTGGCGGTCCGGTCCGGAAGCCTGCGGCACGTTCCTTGCGCGGGGCCGGGAGTATGCTTTCGGTGCGTGAAAAATACTGGCGTTATTCGCTTTTCGTGCTTATTGCGGGACTGGGTCTCACGATCTTCGTCGAGCTGACTCCTTTTTTGGGCGGTTTGCTGGGGGCCGTGACGATCTACGTGCTGCTGCGGCGTCAGATGTGGTTCCTGAGCGAACGGCGGCGGTGGCGGCGGAGCCTTGCGGCGTCGCTGCTGCTCGGCGAGGCGATCTTCTTCTTCCTCATTCCGATCAGCCTGATCGTCTGGATGGTCGTCGACAAGATCCAGGGTGTGGCCCTCGACCCGCAGTCGGTCGTCACGCCGGTCCGCCACGTCGCCGACCTCATCCAGCAGAAAACCGGCTACGACCTCTGGTCCGAGAGCAACCTGCAATCGGTGCTGGGCTACCTTCCCAAGGCGGGGCAGTGGCTCGTGGGCGGCATCGTGAACTTCTCGGTCAACCTCGTCGTGCTGCTCTTCGTGCTCTATTTCATGCTGATCGGGGGCCTGCGCATGGAGACCTACTGCCGTGAAATCCTGCCGTTCGACCGCCGCGTGGCACGCAGCGTGATGCGTGAAATTCACATGATCGTCCGCTCGAACGCCATCGTCATTCCGCTTTTGGCCGTCTCGCAGGGCGTGGTGGCCTACATCGGCTACCTGGCCTTCGGGGTTCCCGCGCCGCTTTTCTGGGGCGTGCTGACCTGCTTCGCCACGATCCTGCCCATCGTCGGCACGGCCCTCGTGTGGCTTCCGCTGGCGGCCTACATGAGCCTCGACGGCAACTGGGGACAGGGTGTCGGGCTGGCGATGTACGGCACGCTGGTCGTCACGCAGGTGGACAACCTCGTGCGGATGGTCATGCAGAAGAAGATGGCCGACGTGCATCCGCTCGTCACGATCTTCGGGGTCTTCATCGGCCTGTCGCTGTTCGGGTTCATGGGCGTCATCTTCGGGCCGCTGATGCTGGCGATGTTCGTTTTCTGCGTCAATATCTTCAAGCGCAAGTACCTCGACGGGCTTCCCGACCGGGAACTGTTCGTGCCCGGCGGCAGGTCGGGCGGATGATTGTTCTGTTTTTCGCCTTTTTTTACGGAAAGAAAGCAGATGAGGTGTTTTTCCTGAAAATTCCCCGGAAAAAAGTTGCATATTCGTGAGGGTTTATTACCTTTGTTATTGGAATAACAATAGATTCGTGCCAAAGAACCCTTAAATTGATATTACAAAATGGCGAGAAATCTCAAAATCAGAGACCTTACGTTGCGTGACGGCCAGCAGTCGTCGTTTGCAACGCGTATGAACCAGGAGCAGATTGACCGCTGCCTGCCGTTCTACAAAGATGCCAATTTCTATGCGATGGAGGTGTGGGGCGGCGCCGTTCCCGACTCGGTGATGCGTTATCTCGGCGAGAATCCGTGGACGCGCCTCGAAACCATCTACAAGGCAGTGGGCGATGTCTCGAAACTCACGGCCCTTTCGCGCGGCCGCAACCTGTTCGGCTACTCGCCCTATACGGACGAAATTATCGACGGCTTCTGCCGTAATTCGATCCGGAGCGGTTTGGGCATCATGCGGATCTTCGACGCCCTGAACGACGTCGACAACGTGAAATCGACCGTCAAATACGTCAAGCAGTACGGCGGCATCGCCGACTGTGCGGTTTGCTATACCGTGGACCCGAAATACCCCGAGCCGGGTTTCTGGGCCAAGCTGACGGGCAAGTCGAATCCCAAGCCGGTCTTCACCGACGCCTATTTCCTCGACAAGGCCCGCCAGATGGCGGAGCTGGGTGCCGATATGATCACCATCAAGGACATGTCGGGTCTGATTCCGCCGCGCCGCGTCGCCACGCTGGTGCGCCTGCTGAAGAAGAACCTTTCGATTCCCGTCGATTTCCATACCCACTGTACACCGGGCTACGGACTGGCTTCGGTGCTTTCGGCCATCATCGCCGGGGCCGACATCGTGGACACCAACTGCTGGTACTTCGCCGAAGGCACGGGCGCCCCGGCCATCGAGCTGATCCACGTCTTCTGCAAGAAGCTGGGCATCGAAACGGGCGTGAACATGGAGGCCGTGGCCAAGATCAACACCCGGCTGCGCGACATCCGCAAGGAGCTGAACCAGTCGGTCTTCGGCGTCGAGAAACCCGAGCCGAAGGCGTTCAACCCGGTGACCGACACGCTTCCCGCCGAGATCGACGCCCTGTTCGACCGGGCGATCGCCGCGGCGCAGCGCGACGACGAGAATGGCACGATCGACGCCTGCCGTAAGATCGAGGCCTATTTCGGCTTCCCGGCCCCGAACGAACTGGTGCAGAAGGCCGAGATTCCCGGCGGCATGTATTCGAACATGGTCGCCCAGCTCAAGCAGCTCAAGGCCGAGGAGATCCTGCCCCGCGCCATGGAGCTGATTCCGTCGGTGCGCCTGGCTGCGGGTCTGCCACCGCTGGTGACTCCCACTTCGCAGATCGTGGGTGCCCAGGCCGTCAACTGCGCCCTCGACGAGAAGGCCGGACGTCCGATGTACACCAACAAGTCGTCGCAGTTCGTGGGGCTCGTGAAGGGCGAGTACGGCAAGACGCCGGTGAAGATCGACCCCGAGTTCCGTTTCAAGATCTGCGGCGTGCGCGAGGAGACTCCCTACGACACCTCGAAATACCAGATGCAGCCCAACCCCGAGCTGCCCGAAGCCGGCGGAGTGAAACTCGCCGCCAACGAGAAGGAGGTGCTGCTGCTGGAGCTGTTCCCGCTGGTCGCCAAGACTTTCCTTACCAATATGAAGGTGAAGGCCTACGAGGCTTCGAAGCCCGCCGAACCTGTTGCCAAGGCCGAGGAGAAGCCCGCCGGGGAGCCGCAGGCCGTGATCACGGGCAACGTCGTGACGGCTCCGCTGCCGGGCCGCGTCATCGAACTCAAGGTAAAGGTCGGCGACGCGGTGAAGGCCGGACAGGAGGTCGCCGTTCTCGAAGCGATGAAGATGGAGAACGCCATCACGAGCGATTTCACCGGTACGGTCAAGCAGATTCTGGTCCGTCAGGGGCAGACCGTGGCTACCGACGCCGTTCTGATGGAGATCGGGTAACGCGATACACTCTTTCCGGACACCATTCCGTCCGCAGCGCCCGAATGCGTTGCGGACGGAACTTTTTTTCGGCGACTTTGGTATTGATCTTGGACGCTTACGGGACGATGCAAACAGTTGAAAATACCGATATTATGGGAAAGAAAGTAGCCGACCAGCTGGTCGAAACCATTTGCCGGGCGGGTATCCGCCGCATCTACGCCGTGACGGGCGACAGCCTGAACGAAGTCAACGACGCCGTGCGTCGCGCCGGAACCGTCCGGTGGGTCCACATGCGCCACGAGGAGAGCGGGGCCTTCGCGGCTGCGGCCGAAGCCGAACTCAACGGCATTGCCTGCTGCGCGGGCAGCAGCGGTCCGGGGCACGTCCACCTGATCAACGGACTCTACGACGCCCACCGGAGCAACTGCTCCGTGCTGGCCATCGCTTCGACCTGCCCGTCGGATCAGTTCGGCACGGGCTATTTCCAGGAGACCGATCCGATCCGTCTTTTCGACGATTGCAGCGGTTACAACCAGATGGCCGTCACTCCCGCGCAGTTCGCGCGGATGCTGCCTGCCGCATTGCAGCACGCCGTCCACAAGTGCGAGGTGGCCGTAGTGGGACTTCCGGGCGACGTGGCGGCCAGCCCCTGCGCCGAAAGCCCCGGAGCCTCGGGACCGCTGCCGTCGCACGGCATTTACCGTCCGCTCGACGGCGAGCTGCGGCAGCTGGCCGAAATGATCGGTTCGGCCGGACGCATCACGGTCTTCTGCGGCATCGGCGCCCGCGAAGCCCACGACGAGGTCGTGCGGCTCGCCGCGATGCTCAAGGCTCCCGTGGCATATACTTTCAAGGCGAAGATGGAGGTGCAGTACGACAATCCGTATGAGATCGGCATGACGGGCCTGCTGGGCCTTCCTTCGGCCTATGGAGCCATGCATGAATCGGACCTGCTGTTGTTGCTGGGCACGGATTTCCCCTACGACTGTTTTCTGCCCTCGGAGTGCCGTATCGCGCAGGTGGACATCCGTCCCGAGCGCATCGGCCGCCGCGCCCGGGTCGAACTGGGGCTTGCCGGGGATGTGAAGGACACTCTGCAGGCCCTGCTTCCGATGCTGCGCGAACGTTCCGACCGGACGTTCCTCGACCGTCAGCTGAAAATCTACCGCGCCTTGTGCGACGACATGGCGGCCGTGGCCTCGAAGCGGGGGAGTACGGGCAATATCGCCCCCGAATACGTAGCGACGCTGATCGACTCGCTGGCTTCCGACAGTGCGATCTTCACCGTCGACACGGGTATGTGCTGTGTGTGGGGAGCGCGTTACCTGCGCGCCACGGGCCGCCGCCGGATGCTCGGCTCGTTCAACCACGGCTCGATGGCCAATGCCCTTCCCATGGCCATCGGCGCGGCCTTCGCGCGGCCCGGACAGGAGGTCGTGGCACTGTGCGGCGACGGGGGACTCTCGATGCTGCTGGGCGACCTGGCGACGATCGTGGAGTATAAGCTCCCGGTGAAGATCGTCGTCTTCGACAACCGTTCGCTGGGGATGGTGAAACTGGAAATGGAGGTCGCTGGACTTCCCGACTGGCAGACCGACATGTGCAATCCCGATTTCGAGGCCATTGCCCGGGCCATGGGCATCCGTGGATTCACGGCGGATGCGCCCGACAGCGTAGAGGCGGTGCTGACCGAGGCCTTCGATACCCCGGGTCCCGTTCTGGTGAACGTCCGGACCGACCCCAATGCGCTGGCGATGCCCCCGAAGGTCGAGTTTGAGCAGATGAAGGGCTTTGCGCTGGCCATGACCAAACTGATTCTCTCGGGCCGAGCCGACGAGGTCGTCGCCACCGCCAAGAGCAATCTGAAACACCTCCGCGAACTGGTCTGACCGTTGCGGGACTCGCCCTTCTGCCGGTTCTCCGGACGGAAGGGGCCTGCCCCGTGTGTCTCTGCGCGCTCCGGTGTTCCCGTTCTCCGAAGGCTTTACCCGTTCTCCGTCCGGGAAACCCTGCCCCGTGTGTGTGCCTGCACGCTTCGGTGCTCCCGTCTTCCGGAGGCTTTGCAGTCCGGTGTGCTCCGCGTTTCCCGGCAGGGGAGGCTACTCTTCCGGCGTGGGGGCTTCGTCCATCCGGTCGGTGTAGAGAATTCCGTCGAGATGGTCTGTTTCGTGCTGGAAGATTACGGCCGTGAATCCGTCGATCGTCTCCGTTTTTTCGGCGAACCGCTCGTCGCGGTAGCGCAATACGATCCGCTGCGCCCGCACCACCGTGCCCGCTAATCCCGGAATCGAGAGACATCCTTCCCGTCCCGGGGCGGTTTCGGCCGACGATTCGACGATCTCCGGGTTCAGGTAGAATTCGAACGGCTCTCCGGGCTTGTCGAAACGCTGCACGGCGATCATCCGCCGGAGAATCCCCACCTGCGGGGCGGCGATGCCTACGCCCGTGTTCTGCGGATCCTGCACCGTCGCGAGCATCCTGCGGCGCAGGACGGCGTAGTCGTCCGTCCGCAGCATCCGCCCGGTCACCGGAGCGGCCTTTTGACGCAGGACGAGCGAGTCGGCCGGGTTTCCGACGGTCAGTATGCGCATGATTTCTCCCTTCCCGGCGTGAATGGTCTCCTCCTCTGCGGCGCTGAACCCTCCGGAGCATCCGGCGAACGCCAGCGTTGCGGCCGCGCAGGCCGCCAGTATCGTTTTCTTTTCCATGATAGCCGCTGTTTCTGTGAATAGGCTTTTTCCCGGTAATTCGCCCGGTTTTTCCGGATAACGAAAAAACGGAGATCGTTTAGACCTCCGTTTCCTTCCGTAGCGGGTCCGAGACTTGAACTCGGGACCTCATGATTATGAATCATGCGCTCTAACCAGCTGAGCTAACCCGCCATTGCTGAAAGCGAGTGCAAAGGTAATAGAAATTTTCAATCGTGCAAAATCTTTCGGCAAAAAAACGCCGTAAAATTTATGATTCCGGGTTGTGGCATTGATTTTGAGCGCGCTACGGAAAAACCGCAATCTATGTCTCTTACCCAATCGGCGCGTGCCGGAATCCGTGATGCGCTCGGTGTTGTCAAACTCATCGCCGGACTGGTGCTCCTCGTGGCCCTCTCGTGGGAGATCATTGCCGGCGACCATGTCCACATGTCCCGCACCTACCTTGCGATCCAGTTCGTCGTCTGCCTCGTTTTCCTGTGCGATTTCTTCGTCCGCTGGGCCGCCGCCGAACGTCCGGGCCGTTTTTTCTGGCGCAACCTGCCGTTTCTGCTGCTTTCCGTTCCCTACCTGAACATCCTGGCGTGGAGCGGCGTCGGCATGACCCACGACTGGGGCGTGCTCGTCGGGCTTATCCCGCTGCTCCGGGCCTTCCTGGCCATGGTGATCATCGTGCGGTGGCTGGTCTCCGAAAACAGGATGCGGCGGCTCTTTTTCGCCTATATCTTCACCGTCGTCGTCTTCACCTATATCTCCGGGCTGGTGTTCTACGACTACGAGGTACTCGTCAATCCCAAGCTCCACGGTTTCGGCAATGCGCTCTGGTGGGCGTGGATGAACGTCACGACCGTCGGTGCGGAGATTTTCCCCGTCACGGCCGTCGGCAAGGTCTTCTGCGTGCTGCTTCCGTCGCTGGGCATGATGTTCTTCCCGATCTTCACGACCTACGTCCTGCAGGAATATACCCATAAAAAGGAGGAGTAGCCTTCTGCAAAAAGTCCGGCCAATAAGGCCGGACTTTTTCGTTTCGGGATTTCCCTCCCCGCTTATTTCTTCTGTTCTTTCAGCAGGTCGCGGATTTCGGTGAGCAGCAGCTCCTCCTTCGTCGGTGCGGGCGGTTCGGGAGCGGGGGCCGGCGCCTCTTCCTTTTTCTTCATCAGCCGGTTCATCAGCTTGACCATCAGGAACACGCAGAGCGCCAGGATCGTGAAATCCACGCACTGCTGGATGAATGCGCCGTAGTTCCAGTAGATCGGCTCCGCGGCGGCGGCAGCCTGCGCGGGGTCGGCTCCTCCGGTCACCATGTCGCCCACGGAGTGCATGGCGTTCGACGTCACGTCGCGGACCTTCGAGATGTCGAGCCGCAGCTGCGAGAAGTCGGTGTTTCCGATCAGCGCGCCGATGGGCGGCATCAGGATGTCGTTCACGAGCGACGATACGATTTTACCGAATGCGCCGCCGATGATCACACCGACAGCCATGTCCATTACGTTGCCTTTGAGGGCGAACTCCTTGAATTCTTTGAAAAATGCCATATCGTTTAAGGGTTTGATGTTTTTAATTAGTAGCAAAAATAGCTGTTTTTTCCGGAAATCCAATAAAACGTACGATCTTCCGCATCCTGTTTTCGGGTTTATAAAATCCGTGCCGACCGGCCTTCGTGTCCGTCTTTTTTTATACCTTTGTAATTCGAACCCAAATACACGTCATGACTCCTGCCGCCGTCACCGCCACCGTCCTGGGCTACATAGCCGTCCTGTTCGCCGTCGCATGGGCTTCGGGCCGCCGCGCCGATAACGCCGGCTTCTTCACCGGCAACCGCCGCACCCCGTGGTACATGGCGGCTTTCGCCATGATCGGCGCCGCGATGTCGGGCGTGACTTTCATTTCGGTTCCCGGCTCCGTGGCCGCCGACTCGTTTTCCTACATGCAGATGGTCGCGGGTTTCACGGTGGGGCAGCTGGTTGTGGCTTTCGTCCTCATTCCCACGTTCTACCGCCTGCGTGTGGTCTCGCTCTACGAGTATCTCGACGACCGCTTCGGCGTAAACTCCCACCGCACCGGGGCGTGGTTTTTCTTCATTTCGAAGATGCTGGGCGCCGCGCTGCGCGTCTATGTGGTCTGCGCCGTGATGCAGCTGCTGGTCTTTTCGCACTACGGCTTCCCGTTCTGGACCAACGCCCTCGTCACGATGTTTTTCGTCTGGCTCTACACCCGGCAGGGCGGCGTCAAATCGCTGATCTGGACCGATACGCTCAAGACTTTCTGCCTCGTGGCGAGCCTCGCGCTGTCGATCGTCTTCATCGTGCGGGGACTCGGCCTCTCGTTCGCCGACACGGTCCGCGAGGTCTCCGCTTCGCCCATGTCGCGCATTTTCTTCTTCGACGATCCCGCTTCTGACCGCTATTTCTGGAAGATGTTCGCCGCGGGCATCGTCCTGCTGGTGGCCATGACCGGACTCGACCAGGACATGATGCAGCGCAACCTGAGCTGCGCCACGCCGCGCGACTCGCAGAAGAACATCGTGCTGACGGCCGTGAGCCAGATTTTCGTCATCTTCCTGTTCCTCGTGCTGGGCGTGCTGCTCTATTTGTATATGGAGCGCAGCGGTATGGCCGCACCCGCCAAGAGCGACCAGGTCTTTTCGCTGGTAGCCGTCGAAGGAGGACTGCCGCTTGTCGTTGGTATTCTGTTTGTTGTAGGTCTTATTTCAAGTACTTATTCAGCTGCCGGGTCGGCCCTTACGGCCCTCACGACCTCCTTCACGGTGGATATTCTCGAAGGCACGAAACGTTATGGCGACGCACGCCTCACGCGCATCCGCCGCGGGGTCCACGTGGCGATGGCGCTTTTGATGGCCGGGGTGATCCTGGCCTTCGAGTATTGGGCCGACGACAGCGTCATCAATCTGGTTTACAAGGTCGCCAGCTATACCTACGGCCCGATTCTGGGCATGTTCGCCTTCGGGATGTTCACGCGCCTGAAGGTCCGCGACCACTGGATGCCGCTGGTGGCCCTCGCGGCTCCGGCGTTGAGTGCGCTGGTGCAGTGGTGGGCGTTGAAGACCTGGGGCTATCAGATTGGTTTCGAACTGTTGATTTACAATGCCGCCTTTACGATGGTCGGCATGTTACTGCTTGTGAAACATCATGAAAAATAGAATTTTATACCTTCTAATCTCACTCTTTGCTTTAAGTGAAGCCTCCGCCGCGGAAATCGGTTCCGCGACGCGGCAGGAGATCGGCCAGACCCTCTCGCGCATCGTTTCGCGCGAGGTGTCGGGCGGTTACCAGAAGCCGGAACCGATCACCGTGCGCGTCCAGGCCGTCAAGGCCTCGCGCGGCCGGGTGCGGATCTATGCCACGGCGGGGCTGGCCAACTATCCCTTCCGCGAGGACAACCTGCGGGCCATGCGCGACTCGGTGCGCGCCCTGCTGCCGCATGAGTTCCGCAAGGCCTCCATCGAACTCTATACCGACAACCGCGAGGTCTCCGAACTGATCCCGCTGGCCTGCCGCAACGCCGCGCAGGTGCGCAAACTCGTCGACAAAAAGAGGATCGTCCTCTTCACCAACCGCTCCGGGCGTCCGCTCGTGACGCGCCTTTCGGCTCCCGAGACCCCCGCGCGGGGACTTTCGGGCCGCCATATCGCCCTGTGGCAGAGCCACGGACGCTATTTCGACCAGACGGAGAACCGCTGGAAATGGCAGCGCTCGGCGCTCTGGCAGACCTGCGAGGACCTCTATACGCAAAGCTACGTTTTGCCCTACCTGGTTCCGATGCTCGAAAACGCCGGGGCGTGCGTGCTGCTGCCTCGCGAACGCGACGTGCAGAAGCACGAAGTGCTGGCCGATAACGACAATGCCGGGCAGTATGCGGAGGAGGGGGCGTGGGAGAGCGGCGGCACGGGCTTCGCGCACCTCCGGCAGGTTTACCTTACGGGCGAAAATCCCTTCCGCGACGGCACCACGCGCCGTGCGCGCACCGTGACCGGCGGGGCCACGAGCCGTGCCGTGTGGCGCGCCGACATCCCCGAGCGGGGCGAATACGCCGTCTACGTGAGCTACGAATCGACGCCCGAAAGCGCCGACGACGCGCATTATACGGTCCGCCACCTCGGCGGCGAGACCTCGCTGGCTGTCAATCAGACGATGGGCGGCGGGACGTGGATTTACCTCGGGCGCTTTCCGTTCGCCGCCGGACGGCAGGAGGTCGTGACCCTCACGAACCGTTCGCGGAAGGACGGGCGCATCGTTTCGGCCGACGCGGTGAAGATCGGCGGCGGCTACGGCAACGTGGCCCGCACGCCCTGCGACTCGCTGCGCCTGCCCGACATGGAGTATACCGCGGAGACCAGCGGTTACCCGCGTTTCTGCGAGGGTGCGCGCTACTGGCTCCAGTGGGCGGGATTTCCGGAAGAGGTCTACACGCCGAAGAACCATACCGACGACTACAAGGATGACTACATGTCTCGCGCCCATTGGGTCAATGCCCTGATGGGCGGTTCGGAACGCCTGCCCGACTCCGCGGGACTGCGCATTCCGGTCGACATGGCGCTGGCGTTCCACTCCGACGCCGGGGTGCGCGATGGCGACGGCATCATCGGCACGCTGGGCATCTTCTTCACCCGCGAGAACAAGGGCAAATTCCAGGGCGGGGCCGACCGCTACCGTTCGCGTGACCTGACGGACCTCGTGCAGACACAGATCGTCGAAGACATCCGCCGCACCTGCGAACCCGACTGGAGCCGCCGCGGGATGTGGAACCGCGCCTATTACGAAGCGCGCGTGCCGGGCGTCCCGACGATGCTGCTCGAGCTCTTGTCGCACCAGAATTTCGCCGACATGCGCCTGGGGCACGACCCGCGGTTCAAGTTCCTCGTGAGCCGCGCGGTTTACAAGGGTATCCTGCGCTATATCAGCTCGCAATACGGTTTACCTTATGTAGTGCAGCCGCTGCCGGTCGAGGCGTTCGCCGCGGAATTCGCCGGTGACGGCGAGGTCGCGCTCTCGTGGAGTCCGGTGATGGACCCGCTCGAAGCGACCGCCGCGCCGACGGGCTATGTGGTCTACACGCGCGTGGACGACGGCGGTTTCGACAACGGCCGCTATGTCGACAAACCCCGCCTGACCGTCCGGCAGGAGCCGGGACGCATGTACGCCTACCGGGTCACGGCCGTCAACGAGGGCGGCGAGAGCTTTCCGAGCGAGACGCTTGCGGCCTGCCGCGTGCCCGACGAAAAGGGCCGCGTGCTGATCGTCAACGGATTCGACCGTGTGAGTGCCCCGCAGAGCGAACGGAGCGATTCGCTGGCCGGATTCCGCATGGACCTCGACGGGGGCGTTGCGGACCGGCAGGACATCGCCTTTATCGGAGCGCAGCGCGTCTTCGACCTCGCGCAGGCCCGCTGCAACGTCGACAGCGTCGCCCTCGGGGCCTGCGCATGCGACTGGGAGACCGACGTGATCGGCGGCAATACGTTCGACTATCCGGCCCTGCACGGACGTTCCGTCGCGGCGGCGGGCTACTCGTTCTGCTCGGCGTCGGCCCGGGCCGTGGAGCGGGGCGAGGTGTCGCTCGAAGCCTATCCGGCCGTCGACCTGATCCTGGGCAAGCAGCGCACCACGCCGCTGGGCCGCGGGGTGTGCGAGGCGGCCTTCCGGACCTTCCCGCCGGAGTTGCAGGGCGCCCTGCGGCGTTACCTGGCCGGCGGCGGAACGCTCTTTGCGTCGGGAAGCTACGTGGCGGCCGACCTCTGGGACGAAGGGGCCCCGGAGGAGGGGCGCGCGTTCGCCCGGGAGGTGCTCCGCATCGACTCCGACGGGGGACATCCTTCGGAACGCGGACGGGTGCGGGTCATGACTTCGAACACGTCGTTTTCACGCGGCGAATACCGCTTCAACACCGAATACCGCCGCGACCGTTACATCGTCGAGCAGGCCGATGCGCTGAAACCCGCAGGTGCGGGCGCTTTCGCCGTGATGCGCTACGACGACAACGGCCGCACGGCGGGCGTGGCCTGCGACGCCGGAGGACGGACTTTCGTCATGGGTTTCCCCTTCGAGTCGCTCTCCGACAGCGTGCAGCGCGACCGGCTGATGCGCGACGTGCTGCGATTCCTCCTGAAGCGGAATGATAAATAAATTGTATAACCGATTAAATCATTTAGAGTTATGTCGTTGGAACAGCAGATTTCGAAAGGAATCATGGAGGCCATGAAGGCCAAGGACACGGTGCGCCTGAGCGCGCTGCGCAATGCGAAGAAATACATCATCGAGGCCAAGACCGCAGGTCCGGAGATCGCCGAACTGCCCGACGCCGACGTGCTGAAGATCATCTCGAAGCTCGCCAAGCAGGGGACCGACTCGGCGGCGATCTTCTCCGAGCAAAACCGTGCGGACCTGGCGTCGGAGGAGCTGGCCCAGGTGGCCGTTTTCCAGGAGTTCCTGCCCAAACAGCTCACCCCGGAGGAGCTGACCGCCGAGGTCAAGGCCCTGATCGCCGAGGTCGGCGCCACGTCGATGAAGGAGATGGGCAAGGTGATGGGCGTGGCTTCGAAGAGGCTCGCGGGCCGCGCCGACGGCAAGGACATTTCGGCCAAGGTCAAGGAGCTGCTGGCTTAAAATGCACCTGCTGGAACATCTGCACCGCAATGTGAAGACCGTCGCCATGCCGACGGCCATGGTTGTCGGGGCGCTGCTGTGCCGTCCGATCTCGGCGCTGGAGGAGCTTTCGGGGCAGATGATCACCCCGACGCTGATTTTCCTGATGCTGTTCGTCACCTTCTGCCGCGTGAAGCCCAGCCAGATGAAGCCTTCGATGCTTCACGTGTGGCTGCTGCTGTTTCAGACGGTGGTCTGCATCGGGGTTTTTCTGCTGCTGCGGCCGCTGAACGTCATCCTGGCGCAGGGAGCGATGGTCTGCGTGCTGGCCCCCGTGGCGATGGCCGCGGTGGTCATCGGGGGTATGCTGGGGGCCAACGTCGCCACGATGGCTACGTACAGCCTGCTCTGCAACATGGCCGTCGCGCTGCTGGCGCCCGTGATTCTGACCTTCACGGGAACGGGGGCGTGCACCTTCGCACAGATCCTGGCCCGCATCGCGCCGCTGCTGGTGATGCCGTTCGCCGCGGCGCAGTTCTGCCGGCTGGTCATCCCCAAGGCGGCGAAATGGGTCGGCGACCACAGCCAGATTTCGTTCTATATGTGGCTGGCGTCGCTGCTGGTCATCATCGGACGCACGACGGCCTTCATCCTCGACCTGCACGACGCTTCGCTCTCGACGGAACTGTGGCTGGCCTTCGCCGCGCTGGCGATCTGCCTCGGGCAGTTCAAGGTGGGGCGCATGCTGGGCCGCCGTTACGGCGACGCTCCTGCGGGCGGCCAGTCCCTCGGGCAGAAAAACACGGTCCTCGCGGTGTGGATGGCCCAGTCGTTCCTCGACCCGATCTCCTCGATCGCCCCCACGGCGTACATCGTATGGCAGAACTTCGTGAACAGTTATCAAATCTACAGAAAGGATAGAGAAATGACGAAAAATCAAATATAAATCATTGAAATATAGCTATTTATATTTTATTGCGGAATTTTCGGTTGTTTTTGCGATTTTCCTGACAAAGCCCATGATTGCCCGATATTTGTTACTATTTTGTTACTTGAAAATACCGCAGTAACAAAACAAATTCGTTATATTTGCCGTTGGAGCAATAAACGGGAACGGTATGGTGAAGCAGAAACAGACGGTCAAATTGAAGGAGCCGGTGCGAATCCGGTTCAAGCAACTCTCCAACGGAAATCAATCCATCTATTTGGACTATTATACGGGCGACGTGATCCGTAAGGAGAACTATGTCGGCGGCAAGCGGAAATACGAGTTTCTGAAGCTATACCTTATCCCCGAACGGACGCGGGAGGATAAGGCAAAGAACGAAGCGACGCTCGCCCTTGCCAAAGCGATTCAGAGTAAACGGATCGTCGAGGTGCAGAACGACGCGCACGGATTCCAGAACACGAACAAGTCCCGAGTGAACTTGCTCGATTATTTGGAGAATATCGGAAAGCAGTCTGCCAATCAGGGAAGCCGGAACTATGCCCGAACGGTGCTCAATACCGTCCGGGCATTGAAGCTGTTTCGCGGCGACTATATCGCTTTTCGGGACGTCGATAAGGAGTTTCTTTCGGAGTTTACCGATTACCTGCGGCAGATGCCGAAAGCCAGCAAATACGGCGTATTGAAAGCCGGAGGGCGGTTGAGCAACAATTCGGTCGTCTCCTATTACGGTACCTTGAGAACGGCCATCAACCGCGCTTACAAAGAGGGGATCATCACTGTCAATCCGACCAAAGAGTTTGATTTAGCAAGTAAAGTGCGGCAAGAACCAAGCCGTCGCGAGTATCTGACAATCGACGAGTTGAAGACGCTGATAAATACCGAATGTCGGCACGAGATCGTCAAGCGGGCTTTTCTTTTCAGTTGCCTATGCGGGTTGCGTGTAAGCGACATTCGCAAATTGAAGTGGTGCGACTTGCAGCGGAGCGGTGGGCGCGTCCGCATCGAAATCACGATGCAGAAAACCAAAGAACCGCTTTACCTGCCGATTTCTGACGAGGCGTTGAAATGGCTGCCGGAGCGCGGCAAAGCGAACGACAGCGATTTTATCTTTCCGCTGACACACGAGGGGACGGTGAATGACACGCTGCAACACTGGGCGAAAGTCGCTGGAATCACCAAACACATCTCGTTTCACGTTGCCCGTCATACCCATGCCACGATGATGCTGACTTTGGGTGCCGATTTATATACTGTCAGCAAGTTGCTCGGCCACAAGAATATCGCCACGACGCAGATTTACGCCAAAATCGTGGACAAGAAGAAAGAGGAGGCCATCGGATTGATTCCGAATCTGACCGACTGAAACAGAGGCCAAACGTGCGGACAATATTTCGCATGTTTTTCTTTTTCGTCCGTTTTTCCTATCTTTATAAACGGATTTTAACAGGAAAGTTATGGAAGTTTTGGCACTGAAATCCCAACTCGACGGGATACAGGAGTTGTTCAACCGCTGTATCAATCATGCCTATCGGGTATTGACGGACCGTATTACGGCGCAATCCTCCTATTTGGATCATGAACAAATGCGGGAGCTGGAGCGGCAGGAATATATCCGCACAGCCGACGAATTGGCGGAGTTGTATTTGCGTCATTCCGTTCTGTCCGACATTCGATATTGCTATTCGGATGCTGCGTTTCTTTGGGAAAGCAGCTTTTTCGAGGCATTGAATGCCGATGAAAAGAAGAAATACCGTACCTTTTCTCTGCCGTCGTTCGATTACTCCCGCTACGAGCGTGAGCCGACGACTTATGATATTTCTCTGCCTTATTTCTCGGTGATGGTGCGAACCATCGTACTGGAGCGATATGCCGCCTATTTAGGCGATCGGAAAAGGGCCGAATGGCATGCGAAAGACAACCGGACGGCAGATGCTGAACTTCCGCCTAAAGCCGTGCCGCCTATTGCCGAAACGGATAACCCGTTCGATTCGATATTGACCGAACCGCAAGTTGCTTTTCTGGCGGAAGCCGTAAATGATGTGAAGATGTTCAATGTGCCGCTGACGGCCGATGATCTGGCTGCGATTCTTGCGGGGAAGCCCCATGCGATCGTGCGGTCGAACAACAATCGCCTCGTTGCATTCTTTTTTTCCGGATTGAGCAGCCGCGGGTTGATAACACCGAACTGGCAATCCGTCATCGCCAATCACAAACTCTTCCTCTCGAAAGATACGACCCGCGATAAATACATCAACCAAAGCGACTTATCCACGGCAACCAACTACATCCGCGACGTCGGCGTCGAGGGAAAATATGCAACCCTTGAAAGGTACCTCATACAAGTGAAAAGACTTTGAGAATGGGTTGAGACCTCAAAGATAGGTCAATCTGCTATCAAGCTTATCGTCAATACATTTGCCCCCGTAACGGTTACAAGATACGGAGGGCATGCACTCCATTTGTTTTATTTCAAATCTATCTAAATTATGGAGAAAAGTATTGAGATGCGGGTTGCAGAACTCGAAAAGCAGGTGTTTCACACCAAAAACGTGTTGAGCTTCGAGGAGGCCAGCCGTTTTCTGAATCTCTCGAAAAGCTACCTCTACAAACTGACGTCAGGCAATCTGATTCCACACTACAAGCCGCAGGGCAAGATGCTCTATTTCGAGCGTGCGGAACTGGAAGCGTGGTTGCGTCGCAATCCTATCAAGACGCAGGCGCAGATCGAAGCCGAGGCCCAGCAATATGTACTCGGCCGTTCCGCGAAAAAGAAGTAGCGATGAGTGAGCAACGAAATTCCGATTCGATTCCGGCGGCTTCGTCCTCTTCGTGGCGTTCGGCTCGTCTGTTGGTGACTGACGAGTTCGTGGCTCCTCCCGTGATTCTGAGGGTGGATGATTCGGTCGTCGGGACTTTGGGGAATTTTAGCGCTTCTACCGGTAAGGCGAAGAGCAAGAAGACGTTCAACGTCTGCGCGATCGTGGCGGCAGCCATGACCGGCGGCATGGTGCTGAACTATTCGGCCTCTTTGCCGCCGGAGAGGCGGCGCATCCTCTACGTCGATACGGAACAGAGCCGCTTCCATTGCAAGCGGGTGTTGTGCCGGATTCTGCGGCTGGCAGGGTTGCCGGCCGATACGCATCCTCCGCTATTGGAGTTCCTGTGCCTGCGCGGTTATGCCACCAAAGAGCGACTGCGGAAGATCGAGGAGGCTATTTATGACCTCGACGACCTCGGACTGGTCGTTATCGACGGTATCCGCGATTTGGCGCACGACATCAACAGCCCCGGTGAGGCGACCGACCTCATCACGAAGTTGATGCAGTGGACGGACGAGCGGCGCATCCATATCCATACGGTGCTGCATCTGAACAAGGGTGACGACAACACACGCGGGCATTTGGGCACGGAGCTGAACAACAAGGCCGAAACCGTCTTGCAAATCACCAAAGACGACTTCGACCGCGATATAAGTTCCGTCGCAGCGATGCACATCCGCGACCGGGATTTCGAGCCGTTCGCCTTTCGCATCAGCGCCGACGCCCTGCCCGAGCTGGTCGAGGACTACCAACCTCGGCAGATTACCGCTGCCAAAAGTTTCGACTATGCCGAGGTCTGCGAGACCAAGCACCGCGAGGCGTTGGAATTGTTATTCTCCGAAGCCGACAGGGTTTCCTATTCGTCGCTTATCGGACGGTTGCAGAGCAGTTATGCCGCTATCGGCCATTCATTCGGTATCAACAAGGCCAAGCAACTCAAAGTCTTTTTGGAGAACAAGCGGATGATCGTCAAGGAGGATAAGTTCTACCGCTACAATCCCGATTTCCACTATTGACCCTTGCGGGCGGTTTAGTCCGGAACGGGGGTATATATTATTAAACCATTCTAAACCGGTACGGCGGGTTTAACCCCGAACCGTACCGATAAACCGAGTGAAAGAAAAACAGCTTATGGACGCAAAAGCAATCAATAAGTTCCCTATACGGGAGTATCTTGCCGCACGGGGCATCCGTCCGGCCAAGGATAGACGTTATTACGGCTTGTATCATTCGCCGCTGCGCGAAGATCGCACACCCAGCATGAAAGTAGATTACGACAAGAACCTGTGGATCGACTACGGTACAGGCGAGGGCGGCACGTTGATCGACCTCGTGATGCGCATGGAGCGGTGCGACACCGGAGAGGCCATGCGGCGGCTGGCGCAATGGATAGATGGGGGCTCTATTTCTTCTTTCATCGGGAAGAATCCTGCCCCGCAACGTCCACCATCAATTATCATCGAGAGGGTGCAGCCGCTGGAAAACCCTGCTTCGCTTGACTACCTCATGGAGCGAAGTATCGACCTTTCCGCAGCTCGTGCGCATTGTTCGGAGGTGCATTATCGCGTAGCAAACAAATTCTATTTCGCAATCGGATTCCGAAATGATGCCGGAAGCTGGGAGCTGCGCAACCGCTATTTCAAGGGCTGCACCTCGAAAGCCCCGACAATCCGCCGCAGCGATTATCCGACATGCCTCATCTTCGAGGGGTTTATGGATTACCTTTCGTTTCTGACGCTCAAGCGCAACCAGAATCCGCCGCACAATATCGTAGTGCTGAGCTCGGTAACGAACCTTGCCAAAGCTGTCCCGTTCATCGCGTCGCACGAGCGGGTCTATACCTACCTCGACAATGACGAGGCGGGGCGAAAGGCAACCGCCGAACTGAAAGAGGCATGCCGCAACCTCTCCGACCAGTCCGTTCACTATCGGCCGCACAACGATTTGAACGATTACTTGCGCAGTCGTCGTCCCGTGAAAGAGCACAGGCGGTCGCGCAGCTGTAAGTTTTAACGTCGCCCACCATTCGGCCGCTCCGCGTCCGTGGCTTTTCCTTCACAGAAAAGCCATAGCCTATTAGGGCTTTTTCTCAACGCATCGGCACGCCGACGCTGAAAAAGCCCCAATAGGCCAAAGGGCGACCCTTTGGAAACCCCTCGCGACCGTTCCGGCCGCCGACCGCTCATGCGGTCGAAAACCCGACAACCGAAATCATCAACCGCAAAATTATTACTGAATCATGGGATATGTCGTATTGCATCTGGATAAGTCGCCGGACAACGAAGTACCGATGACCGCCCATATCGCACGTACCAAGATGCCGCCGAACGCCGTGCCGGAGCTGACCTATCTGAACGAGGAACTCGTCGGATTTCCGGAGGGCGTCGCCGACCGAACGGAGGCGATCAACCATCGGCTCGAACATGCCGGACTTACCCGTAAAATCGGGACGAATCAAGTGCGGGTAATCCGCGTCATGCTGACCGGCACGCAGGAGGATATGCAACACATCGTCCAAGAGGGACGCTTGAAAGCATGGTGTGCCGATAACCTCGAATGGCTGCGGCGAACGTTCGGAGCCGAAAACGTCGTTTCGGCTGTATTGCACATGGACGAAGCGACGCCGCATATCCACGCGGCGGTTGTTCCCATCGTTACGGGCGAACGTCGCAAAATCCGCGAGAAGAAGACCGACGAACCTAACAAGCGGAGATACCGCACGAAATCTACGGCCCGACCTCGGCTATGCGCTGACGACGTAATGTCACGTGTCAAGCTGAAAGAGTACCAAGATACCTATGCCATAGCAATGGCCAAATACGGCTTGCAAAGAGGTATTGACGGCTCGAAAGCCCGACACGTTACGACGCAGGAATTTTATCGTAACGCCATTGCCCGACAGCAGAATTTGCAGGACAATATCGACGAACTGCTCCGCATCGAGGAGGAGAAGCGCAAAGCCGTCGAACATGCCACGAAGCATGAACAGGCGGTACGTGAAGAATTGCATCAAACCACAGCCGAACTGAACGCAGTAAAAGGGGTGCTGAAAACCGAGCGGCTAAAAAACTCCGCCGCCGAGGTTGGTATGACCATCCTCGACGGTATCGGTTCGATGATCGGCACGTCGAAAATCAAGCAGCAGGAGCGAGAAATCGGAGCATTGCGGCAAGAGGTCGCCGCACGTGATGAAACGATCGAAACTTTACAAACAAAAATTTCAACCATGCAGAACGACCATAGCAGGGAACTGATGTCCATGCAGGCACGACACTTAACAGAGGTTGTGAACATAAAGAAACAATATGAAAAAGATTTATCTTTTCTTCAATCGGTTGTCCACAAAGCGCTGGCGTGGTTTCCCCGTTTCCGCGAAATGTTGCGTATGGACGAACTTTGTCGAAAGGTGGGATTCAACGACGAACAGACCGAAACGCTTATCAAGGGCAACCTGCTTAAATACAGTGGTATGCTCTATTCGGAAACGCACCGAAAGCGATTCAACGTCGAGAATGTGATTGCAAAAATCGCTTCGGAGGAAACAAACAGCCGCAAATTCGGCCTTAAAATCGACGGGATACCTATTGTCAGATGGTTTAGAGAGCAGGCAGAGCGATTGCAGCACTATGTTCAGCCGGAACGGAATGGAAGAGGGTTGAAAATGTAGATTGCTGAAATAAAACTTGTAAAGGTATAGCGTATTATCGTAGTTTTTAATTATTTTTGTAGTGGGATTGGGGAAACTCGTTCCAGACATATAAAAGAAGCGTTATGCTCATCAAGTATTTGGAAACGTAGGAAGTTGATAGTAATGTGTTTTTAATGTGCTCAATATCAGTGTAATGCAAATTTATTCCTTGTCGTAAAGGAACAATTAGGAAACAAAATCGGCATTTTATTCAAATTGTCGATTTTTTGTTTTCAGATGATTTCTTTCCTTGCATTTGGTCGCAATCGAAGTGATTTTAAGTAATTTTATCCCGCTATCAGCCTCTCGCTCGAAAATATCATTCGGTCGGGTATCGATAGATTGTCGCAGCCAAAAGAGAAAGTTTCGAATCCCAGTTTTCGTCGAGGAACTTTCTTCATGACATGGCAGCGGCATCTTCCCAAACATACACATACAGGGCAGCCAAATATGGTTGCCTATATTTAGTTTACTTTATGTTAGCATATATATAGGCTAATAGACTAAACTAAACCTTTTCGGAACCCTTATTTATATCCACAGCCAAAAGAAAGATAAGGCTATCGTATACTTTCTCTTTTCGCTGCAACTTTCATGGGCGATACTTCATGATTCCGCAGAATTATCCAATCCGATATGCTGTTCGCATCGCATTTTTCAAAAAATGTCGTATCTTTGCCCCTGCGAATTACATATTGTTATGATTGTTACTGTCGATGCTCAATAAAGCAATCGCTTTAGAAAAGTATGCGTAGAGCCGTTGGGGTTGATCGCCCGCGAACGGCACTTTATTGAGCCTGTAACAAGGGGATATGTAGTTCGCAGCTGCGCATATTTTTTATTTTTATGCGAACTACATTATCCGTCCGCGTTACGGCGCAGACAAGCCGAAAGACCAGCTGCCGGCGGTTTCCGCCGCGAAACATTCCGATTCATTTCCATTCCCATCCGCCCGATTGACAACCGACTGTCAATCAAATCATCTATACTCTTTGTTGTGCCGTGCGCACGATAAGGACAGCCACTTTATTGTCGAATAATCAACATTCAATCAAATGGAAACGAATCGAAACATCGTGCAGGGACAGCCTGCACAAACCATATTACCCGCGTCCGTACAATCAGAAAATACGGGTAGTGAATCGCAAATTGCCTCAGTTGGACCCGAACTTCCGCTGCCGACCGATATTGCCGAGCTGCAATACGACCCTGCCGAAGCCGCACGGATCGTCCACTATTTGACCGACGGATATTTCGATTCCGAATACATCCTGCTTTTCGGCAAGTTAGTCGGCGGCACGCCCCACAGCGACCCCGCGGCCTACGACCTGCTCATGGTGGTGCGCGAAACACCGAGATTCAACTGGTTTCAGGCCAAGCGTATCTTGCGTTACAAGATGCCATACCGACACCGCAAGATCACCTACATCAACCTTTACATCCTGCCGCTGAATTACGTCCAATCGAACCGCACGCCCTTCCTCTACTTCGCCCACGCCGAGGGGACGCTCCTTTATTGCAGCGACCACTGCTGTTTCCGGCGGCCGAAACGTCCGATCGACTTCGCACGGGCATACGCCGACGCCAAGTTTCATTACGATACCTTTCGCACACTCGGCAACGACCTTTTAGAACAGGCGCAGGATGCGTTTACGGAGGGGCACAACGTGAGGTTGGCAGCGCAGTTCACGGCACAGGCCGCGGTCTACTTCTACCATACGCTCTACTACGTCTACCACGGCATGCTGTTCGACCTGCACGACCCTGTGGTGATGCACGACCGCATGCGGACGCTTTCGACGAAGCTGATGCTCGTGTTCGACGACAACCATATCGAAAACATCTTCACGATTCCGCGGCTGAAGGAGGTGTTGATGAAAACGACCTACCGAGCGGAGTTTGATATGGCGCCGCATGAGGCGGAGTTGCACATGGAGCGCGTACAGCGGGCAGCGGAGATCATCGAGAACTGCGCAGGAATGAGGCTCGAACTGTATAAGGAACTCAGCGAAAAACAGTAAGCCGGTATCGGTCCGAAACGAGGATTGGGGAATGCATGATTCTCCAACCCTCGTTCTGTATTGACCATTATCGTTTTGGGGGCGCGGCAAATACGGCATAGGGTCTCTTTTCAGCATGTACAATTTCCTCCGATTTCGGTTAGCGTCTTTACCGAATGTAAAAACGCTACGGGCTTGCCTGTTGTCCACTGAAAATCTTTTCGGGGGAGCCTAATACCCCGGTCGGCTTGCGCCGTCGGGCAAATTGCCTATCCCACTGCAAGCAGAGAGAGTTTTTTGTTGCTGTTGAATCTCGAAGCAGGAGTGACAAACTCCGACTTAAAGCGACAACGGTTATATGTTGTTTCTATGGCATAATATATGAGTTATGGTCAGAATAAGAAAGTCCAAATCACAATTCTGCAGACAATTTTTGATGTGAAATAATGTCCGTTCTTTTAATGTTGGGATGATTCCCGACTCCATTTACTTTACATCTTTACGATGGAATAATATTGATAAAATTTCTGACTGCACTTTGTCTGTGATAGCTTTGCCACATATTGCATTTAATTCTTGGTTGCAAACAGCAATTCCCTCAAGGCAACTCCTTCCTAATGCACTATCTTCCGACGTGTAATAGCCTTTGGTAAGTTCATCCCAAAAGAGCCAATTAGCGATTGCCTGATATTGGTTTCTAATACTCAGTATACGTCGTATTTTATCATACAACTCCATTCCTTTCCTAAAATCATCCCATGCCTTTATACGGTCATCATTAATTGATGCAACTTTAATCATTGCATCAGAAAAATCTTTTATTTCCATAATTAATAATTACTTTTCTTATAATTACTATATGAACTATGCTTCATTGATTCATCAAACTCTTTTTTGAGTTTGTATAACTCTGATTTAGGGTCTGCAATATCGCCTCGATAATTCTTATAGAACTGTAATATATGCAGATATTTCTTATTGCCTGTCAACTCTTCTATATGATTGAAATCATTTTTGAAAATTATTGGATATAACTCCGTTCGTTCTTCATCAGTCAACTCCAACATGGCTTTGCGCCATTCCTGTGTATACCCCAAATACTCAAAGAAAAATCGGAACAACAGGAATGTTTCAGGCATAATGAGCAACTCCATATATTCCCTTTCATTTCGACCGAAAGCTTTCTCGAAGAACGATACACCTCTGCCTATTTTCCCTTTTGTGGCATTGAGAATAGCCTGAACTGCGCGAATATACTTACGATTCCAATATTTGCCTATGTAATCTCTGTCGTGGCTATGTTCACCTGTAATCGGGTGATACTTCATCGGGAATGAGTATATGCTAACATTCAGGTTCTCACATAAATCCACATTTATTCGCATACGATGATACAACTCTTCCGGCTTATCGGTAAAATTATAGAGAAGGTAATTGGAAAAATCTTTCATTCCATACTCCTCGCTCATCGTAAGAGCCTTCGTATATTCCGGCTCCGTTTTAATGTTGTCGAAAGCAATACGAAGAGGGCGGACTGGGATCTCTGCTAATAGTTTAACAATGCGCCGACTGAATAATCTTGCATCAACACCTTGGTTAAAGTCCACGAAGCGCAGACGACCTAACCGCTTCTTGAACTTGACATCGAAATAGGGGGCAAAATCTTTGTATGTGGCAATCAAAGCTTCTCGCGTGCAGGTTTCGGGATGCAGGAAACCATTCTTTTCCCGTAATGCGTATATTTCAGTCCTTGTTTTCTCATTGAACGATTTATAGTTATTCAGTTCTTGAAGTAACTTGAATGATTTGCGAATATACGCACGGTTATTGATTCCCAAACGAAGATTTCTGATAGCAATTGTATACCAATTTGGCTCATAATATTTAGCCCCTTTGGTAAATCCGCAAGATTTGATATCTTCGACGATGTCTTCTAATCTGTTAGAGGCTAACACATTATTATCCATCAGCAAAAGATTCTGCTGCTCACCATATAACTTCCGTGTTCGGTCGATACGTTCTCGTAAAGGTAAATATTCTTGATATTCCGGCTCGATTCGCCAAACGGCACAAAAGGAGCATTTTCGTATACACCCTCTTGTAGAGTAGCTGTAATATGCGCCACTATCAGGATACACATAATCTATCTCGTCAAGAATCGAATAATCCAGAGGCAGTTCATCAATGATATAAGGATTGTCCTTGTCAATGTCTTTATGTGGTGTATGGAGTGTGCCGATATGAGGACGAATACCTGTCGCCTTTTCAATCTCATCCGGTTGGATAGATGCCATTACACCTCCAACCATAATGTTCTTCGTATCTTTCACCATCAATTTTGCAAACTCAATAGTATCAATGGTGATATCCCAATAGAAAGTAAATAGCGTTGTTACTCCAACCCAATCCCAACGAGGGTATTTTTTATACTCTCCTGAATGATAGAATTTCTTATAATATTCGACCCAAGGCTCTAATATTGGTGCAATCTCAGAATCTTCAATGCCCACTTGTTTTAAATATTCATGCTTCCTATACCTAATGTATAGAGCGATTTTGTCTGAGCGTAGTTTCCAGTTTATAGAGCCGTCAAGATATGACAGTTTTGCCACGCATTCCTCAGTGATTTGATGGATAACAAACTCTTTCAAATCCCCTTTGTAAAAGACAACATCATCTCCCCGCAACCTAAAATAGGTTGCGAGTTTCATTAACCCAATTGGTGGAAATTTATTCTTGTAGTTGGGCTCAAGCAGTAATACCCGGCGACTCATCGCGTCAAATCCTCCTCGATAACTTTTATCATAGCCTCTCTCTGACGTTCATCAGGTATAGCATTTGCAATAGACGCATATATACGTCCAATGAGTTTCCGTTCAGCCTTACTATACTTTGAGTAAATAGGACTATCTGTTCTGTATTTTGTTTTAGGAGCTGTTTCAGGCTCGCTTGCTTGTGATGCTTTTGTTGAAGATAATCCGTTATGCAATTTATCAGAAGTCGGTATTAACT
>UQKD01000020.1 GCA_900541585.1 uncultured Alistipes sp. | reverse complement strand
TTTTTTGGCCGCGGGTCGGTTTTTGCGCCGCTTTTTGACGACCAAAAAGCGGCAAAGAAAAGCAGTCGAAGACTGCGTTTGCTACCTTTGCCATCAAAAGGTAGCTACACCCCGCGGTTGCCGCGAAAAAAGGCGGTTCCCGAAGAAACCGCCCGAAAATACTCAATACTATTTAATATACGGTATCGTCAGAAACTGTATTGCAGCATCACGTTCACGCGGTTGGCGTGCCCCTTGTCATTGTTCATGTCCTTGCGCGAACCGTAGAGGTACTCGCCGGCCACCTTGCAGCGCGGGGTGATCGAATAGAAAATGTTGCCGAAGATATACTGGCCCTGCTTGTACTGGTCGTCGGAGTAGAAACCGTGGCTGCGCTGCACGCGGACGGTCGAATAGCCGCCCGAGATGAACAGACGCCGGGTCAGGTTGATCTGTGCCGCGGCCTGCCATCCCCACATGGGCATGGTCTGGATCTGGTCGGCATTCTCCGGATTGGGGGTGAAGTCGAGTCCCGAGCCGGTCAGGTCCTGGATATACGGGGTGATGCCCTGGCCGTAGACGCCGTTCATGAAGAGCCGCAGGGGCTGCGCCACCTTGATCGTGCCGCTGAACTGCACGCCCCAGCCCAGCAGCGAGGTGTTGTTGCCCGTGCGGAGGTTGTGGAGGTACATGTTGCGTACGACGCCCGAAGCGCGGATGTGGCTGTCGCGGTTGGCGCCCCACGCATACTGGAAGTAGGCCGGGAAGTCGGGAACGCGTTGTTTCAGCGTCGCGAAGTTGTCGTTGTACGTGCCGCTGACCGAGGGCATCTCGGCCGCAACGCCGAACTTGAGGTGGTTGTCGGCGAAGGCGTATTCGTAGCGGATCATCGTGGCGAAGTTGAAGTTATAGGCGTTGGGACCCTGGAAGTCGATGGTCGTCGGGGCTGCCGAAAGGTCGCAGAACGTCGTCACGTCGCGGCCCAGCGTAAAGCCCAGGAACGACACGTAGGCCGAACGCAGGCGGGGCGTGTAGCTGCCCTCGGCGCCTCCGCGGAAGTCGGCGTCCATGAATACGACCACGCGGCCCAGCGCACGGGTGTTGGTGATGGCCTTCATGAACAGGCGCGAGGTCGAAGCGTCCATCATCAGCTTCTGCTTGGTATCGTAATTGCCGTGAACGGGGATGTCGTAGGTCACGAAGTCGATGTTGTCGACGATGCCGTCGAAGTCATACCCGGCACGGAGGCTGACGAAACCGCCCAGCGAGAAGGAGAAGCGGTTGTTCTTCGTGGCGAAGACGAACTGCGGTTTCTCGACCTGCTGGAAGCCCGGACGATGGGTCTCGATGTAGTCCTGCGTGGCGTTGTCCATGGCCATGCGGTTGAGCGCCGCCGCCTGCTGCATGGCATAAGGCCCGTAGTTGTAGATGGTGTCCACCTCCTGCACCGAGATCAGGTAGACCGTGGGCGAATACTCGCCGCGCATGGCCTTGCGCTCGTAACGCTGCGCCGACGCGGAACCTGCAACCAGCAGAGCCACAATTAAAAGTCGAAATGTTTTCATAAGCCGAATAAATTTGGTTTTATTAATGTTCTTGCTCGTTCTCAAAGAGTTGTAACTCACCGGACAAATCAGCAAGTTGTATGCCAAAGGAAACCGCGGGAAAAGCAAATTTTGTTTTGCCGAATCACAGGCGGTTCGGTTTTGCAACGGTCCGACTTTTTCGTATCTTTGGCGCCATATAAATAAAAGGTATATGCTCTTTTTTCTGACGTTGATTCTCTCCCTGACGGCCATCGCCGCCGATTTCATCCATTTCCGCCGTCGCCGCCGCCGGAAGCAGCCCGTGCGCCGCGCACTCGTGGCATGGGCCGCCGCGACCGACGCCCTGCCGATCCTCTCGTCGATCATAAGCGCCTTGAGCCGCGACAACGGCACGGGGCTGATGCACCTCTATATGTGGCTGTTCTGGGCGTGGATCGTCACCGTCCTGCCGCGCCTGGCGTTCTATGCGTTCAACTTCGTGAACCTGCGCCGCACGGGCTACGTCGCGGCCTGCGCGTCGGTGCTGTTCGTCATCTGGGGTACGACCCGGGGACGCACCTCCATCCGCGTCAACCGGGTGGAAATCTGCTCCGACCGCATTCCCGAGGCTTTCGACGGCTTCCGGTTCGTGCAGATCACCGACACGCACGTCGGGACCCTCGTCCGTCCCGAACGCGAACTGACACGGCTGGCCGACAGCGTGAACGCCCTGCGCCCCGAGGCGGTGTTCTTCACGGGCGACCTGGTGAACATCCGCGCCGGGGAGCTGGACGAACGCACCACGGCGCTCCTGCGGCGGATCGCAGGTCCGGTCTGGTCGGTCACGGGCAACCATGACGTGGGAACCTACGTCAAGGATTCGCTGCGTTTCCCGGCGGCCGGGGAGGCCCGCGAGGTGGTCGCGCGCCAGCGGGCGATGGGGTGGACCGTCCTGGAGGACACGACCGTCTACCTGCGGCGCGGCGCTGACAGCATCTCGCTCACGGGGTTGTCGTTCGACCCCGCGCTGCGCGAACGCCGCCACGACCGCGACCTGCCGGGCACGGCCATTCCCAAGGCTTACGCCGGGGTTCCGGATTCGCTCTACAACATCACCCTCGTACACATCCCGCAGCTCTGGGAGCAGATCGTCGAGGCCGGCTACGGCGACCTGACGCTAGCGGGGCACGTGCATTCGATGCAGCTGAAAATCAGGCCCTGGGGCCGCGGCTGGTCGCCCGCGAAATGGATCTACAAACACTGGAGCGGACGCTACGATACGGGCCGCCACACACTTTATGTCAACGACGGCACGGGATATGTTGCATATCCCATGCGACTGGGCGCATGGCCCGAAGTCACCCTGTTTACCTTGAAACGATGCAGATAACACTATCTTTCGCCACGACGGCCGACGGCTACCTGGACGACGACAGCCCCCGGCGGCTGATGATCTCGACGCCCGAAGACTGGGAGGCGGTCCTGCGCCTGCGCGCCTCGCACGACGCGATCCTCGCAGGAGCCGAAACGCTGCGGCGCGACAATCCCGCGCTGCTCCTGCGCGATGCCGCGGCGCGGGAGCTGCGCCGTGCGCGGGGCATGCGCCCCGACCTGACGAAAGTCACCGTGACGCGCTCGGGACGGCTCTCGCCGGCGATGCGCTTCTTCACCGAGGGCGACGCCCGCCGGTATGTATTTTCGGAGACGAAACTTCCGGAATTGAAAGGTGTTGCGGAGGTTATCTCAAGCAACGGTCCAATTACGGCCGCATTTATCGTCACCGAACTCGAAAAGCGCGGCGTGGAGCGTCTGCTGGTCGAAGGGGGAGCCTCCGTCCTGCGCATGTTCCTCGCCGAAGGGATGGCCGACACGGTGCGCCGGGCGGTCAATCCGCGGCTGACGCTGGGCCGGGAGCGGGGCGGCGCGCAGTTCCGGTTCGAGGTCCCGGAGGGGGCCGCATGCCGGCGGGAAAATCTGGGCGGCATGGAGGTCACGACCTGCACGCTTCGTCCCGACACCCGGGACGAAGACCTCCGTTACCTGGCGCGGGCGGTGGCCGAAGGGCTGCGGTGCGTGCCCAGCCCGACCTCCTATTGCGTCGGGGCCGTGGTGGTGCTTCCCGACGGGAGGACCTTCACGGGCTACACCCACGAGACTTCGCCCACGCACCATGCCGAGCAGGAGGCGATCCGCAAGGCCCTCGATGCGGGCGCCGAATTGCGCGGGGCGGCGATCTACTCCTCGATGGAGCCGTGCTCGCAGCGGAAAAGCGAGCCGGAGAGCTGCACGCAGCTGATCCTGCGCCACGGATTCGCGCGTGCGGTCTTTGCGCTGTACGAACCCGACCGGTTCGTCTGCTGCCGCGGGGCGCAGACGCTGCGCCAGGCGGGGGTCGACGTGCGGGTTTATCCCGAGCTGGCCGAAGGGGTGCGCCGGGCCAACGCCCACCTCGGGAGGTGAAACGGGCGTGATTTGTGTCCATAAGGGCCTAAAAATGTCCTAAACACCCTCTCGATTGAAAAAGTATTGCAAGAAAATCTATCTTTGCCGAATAAACGCATGAATACTATGAAAATAGCTGTCAAAATCGCCTTCATGGCGGCAGCGATGGTTCCGGCGGCGGCGTCCGCACAGGAGGCCGGGCGGATGCTCTCGCTCGACGAGGCGGTCGCCGTCACCCTCACGGAGAACCCTGCGCTGAAAGCCGCGGCCTACGAGGAGCGCGCCGCACAGCAGCAGCGCCGCGCGGCCATCGGCCTTCGCATGCCGCAGATCAACGTCACGGGCGCATACGCCTACATGGCCAAGGACATCGGATTCGACTTCAACGAGATGAAAGGTCCGGCCAAGGACCTTGCGGGGAAAATCCTCGGCAGCGGCATCATCACCGATCCGGCCATCATACAGGGCATTCAGGGGCTTCTGAACCCGATGATGAATGCCGACTGGTTCCTCAAGGTGCAGGACCGGAGCCTCGGTTTCGTGGGCGGCGAAGTGACCGTCCCGATCTGGATGGGCGGCAAGATCAACGCCGCGAACCGCGCCGCGCGGATCAACGAGAAGACGGCCGTCGAACAGGGCAACCAGACCCGCAACGCGCTGATCTCGGAACTCGTGGAGCGTTATTTCGGACTGGCCCTCGCCACGCAGGTCGTCGAGGTGCGCCAGCAGGTGGTCGACGGCGTGCGCAAGCACCTCGAAGACGCCCGGGCGCTCGAACGCAACGGCATGATCGCCCAGACCGAACGCCTCTACGTGGAGTTCAAGATGGCCGAGGCCGAACGCGAGCTGGCAAATGCCAAATTGCAGGCCGAGACCATCGCCAGCGCACTGTCGAACACCCTGGGCCGCGAGAGCGACTGGCGTCCGGTGACGTCGATGTTCCTGCTCACGAAGGTCGAGGATCTGGCCTATTATCAGGACCTCGCGCAGGCGCGCAACCCGCTGCTCAGCCAGGTGTCGCTCAAGCGCGAACTGGCCCAGGAGGGCGTGCGGGTCCAGCGTGCCGATTTCCTGCCGCAGGTGGCGGCCATCGGAGGCGGTTCGTTCTACAACTACCAGGTGGCGGGACTCGTGCCGCGCTGGGCCGTGGGCGTGGGGGTCAACATCAAGATTTTCGACGGTCTCAACCGCGAATACAAGTACTCGGCCGCCAAGCAGACCGTGCGCCGCGTGGGCGAGTTGCAGAACAAGGCCGGGAAGGACATCGCGGTGCTGGTGGAGAAACTCTACAACCAAATGATGAACTACCGCAACCAGATGACCTCGATCGACGCATCGCTGAAATTCGCCGAGGAGTATCTCCGGATGAAGAACGCCGCGTTCCTCGAAGGGATGAGCTCCTCGTCGGACCTGATCGACGCCGAGCTGAACCTCGCGGGCGTGCGCACCGAGCGTCTGCAGGCAGCCTACAACTACGACCTGCTGCTGGCCCAGCTGCTCGAGGCCGCGGGCATCAGCGACGAATATCCGTCCTATGCGCGCCGCAGCGACGCGCAGGCGATTCTCTACGACAGAAAATAGCACGGAGGCGAAATCACCCGCCGACAACTCCTGTTTTGCCGCACAGCGGCACATAGGCCCCGCCCGGGGCGGAGTCGGGGAGGGCGGCAACGACCGGCCGGGCTGTATGAACGAACGCAAATTATAATAGACATCAAGATATGAAACGAAGCAACGTAATCGGAATTCTGGCGGCCGCAGCGGTCATCGTCCTCTCGGTCGTACTGATCAGCTGGTACCTCACCAAACGGACCCCGACGCTGATTCAGGGCACGGTGGAGTGCACCACCTACAAGGCCTCGTCGAAGGTTCCGGGCCGCATCGACGACATGAAAGTGGCCCAGGGCGACCGCGTGGAGAAGGGACAGCTCCTCTACACGCTCTCGACGCCCGAACTGGAGGCCAAGCTCCGGCAGGCCGAGGCCGTGAAGAGCGCCGCCGCGGCGTTGGACGCCATGGCGCTGGCCGGCGCCCGCGTGCAGCAGATCGAGGCCGCGATGAACATGTGGCAGAAGGCGCAGGCCGGGCTGGAACTGGCCCGCAAGACCTACGAGCGCGTGCAGAACCTCTACAACGACGGAGTGGTTCCGGCGCAGAAGCTCGACGAAGCCACGGCCAACTACAAGGCCATGGAGGCCACGGCGCTGGCCGCCAAGGCGCAGTACGACATGGCGACGGACGGCGCCCGCAAGGAAGACAAGGAGGCCGCCGCGGCCCGTGTCCGCCAGGCCGAAGGGGCCGTCAGCGAGGTGGAGTCGTACATCAGCGACGCGATGGTCTATTCGCCCGTGACGGGCGAGATCTCGACGATCATCGCCGAAGAGGGCGAGCTGGTCGGCAGCGGTTATCCGGTGGTCGCCATTCTCGACATGAGCGACATGTGGGTGACTTTCAACGTGAAGGAGACGCTGCTCCCGAGCCTTCGGATCGGAACCCGCATGAGCGGCTACGTCCCGGCGCTGGACAGCGACGTGGAGTTCGAAGTGACCTACATCTCCCCGCAGGCCGATTTCGCAACATGGTCGGCTACCCGCACGCAGGGCGGGTTCGACATCCGCACCTTCGCCATCAAGGCCAAGGCCGTCACCGAGGCCGCGAACATGCGCCCCGGCATGAGCGTACTCGTCGACTGGGACCAAATCGGAAAGTAAGCGATGCCCGGATTCCTGCACAATACCTGCGCCGTGATGCGCCGCGAGATGGGCCGGCTGACCCGTCAGCCGATGTATTTCGTGCTGATGATCGTCCTGCCCGTGGTGTCGTTCGCGTTTTTCGCCCTGCTGTTCAACCAGGGTGCGATCCGCAACATCCCGATCGCCGTCCTGGACCAGGACAACACGACGCTTTCGCGCAAGGCCGTGCAGATGATCGACGACACCCCGACGGCGATGGTGGCCTACGGCATTCAGGGCATGGACGAAGGCGAGCGGCTGATGCGCGAGGGGCGGGTCATGGCCATCGTGCAGATTCCGGCCTTCTTCGAGAAAAATATCTTGAGCAACAGCCAGACCCACCTCGAAAACTACGTCTCGGGAACGAACATCACGGTCAACGGACTGCTGTCGAAGGACATTCAGACCGCCGTGACTACCTTCACGGCCGGCATCCAGCTCCAGGTGCTCATGAAACAGGGGCTGACGCAGCGGCAGGCCATGGCGCAGCTGATGCCCGTGCGCTTCGACAAGCACGTGCTCTTCAATCCGCACATCAATTACGGATACTACCTCTCGCCGAGTTTCATGCCCATGATGCTGATGATCTTCGTGGTGATGGTGACCGTTTTCGCCATCGGCACGGAACTCAAGCACGCCACGGCCAGCGAATGGCTCGGCACGGGAAACGGCTCGGTCACGGCGGCGCTCGCGGGCAAGGTGCTGCCCATTACGGCAGTGATGTTCCTGATCTCGCTGGTGATGCTGGTGATCAACTTCAAGATCGTGGGAACGCCGCTGAACGGCAGTCTTACGGTCATCCTCATCGGCACGCTGCTCTTTATTTTGAGCTACCAGTCGATCTCGGTGCTGATCGTCTCGCTGCTGGCCAACCTGCGCCTGTCGCTCTCAATCGGCGGCGGATATTCGGTGCTGGCCTTCACCTTCTCGGGACTGACGTTCCCGATCATGGCCATGTGGGAGCCGATGCAGTGGGTGAGCAAGATCTTCCCGTTCACCTTCTACACCGATATTTTCGTCGACCAGATGCTCCGCGGCACGCCGTGGGTCTACTCGCTGCCCGACCTCTGCTACATGTCGCTGTTCATCGTTTTACCGCTCCTGTGCCTGCCGCGCCTGAAAAGGGTGTGCACGGAGGAAAAATTCTGGGGGAGATTGTGATATGAGCCGATTTACGAAACAAACAGCCTCTTACTGGAAGCAGCTCGGGTCGGTCATCCGCAACGAGTTCCGAACGATCTTCAAGGACGGGGGCGTGATGCTGATTCTGATTTTCGCACTGATCATCTACGCCACGGCCTACTCGCTGGCCTACGGATCGCAGGTGCTCCGCAACGTGCCGATCGGCGTGGTGGACGAATGCCGCACGCCAACCAGCCGCAGTCTGATCGACACCTTCAACGCCGGACCGAACACCTATGTGGCCTACAACCCGACCTCGATGGAGGAGGCCAAGGAACTGTTCTACGGCCGCAGGATTTACGGCGTGGTCTACATTCCGTCGGATTACGAGGAGAAACTCTACGGCGGAGAGCAGGCCAACGTGGCGATTTACGCCGACGCCAGCTACTTCCTGATGTACCGCCAGGTTTTCCAGGAGGTCGTGACCTCGATCGGCAAGACGGGAGCGATGGTCGAATTCCAGCGCCTGATCGCCAAGGGGGCTAACATCCCGCAGGCGCAGGCCACGACCCAGCCCGTGATTTACGAGTCGCACAACCTGTTCAATCCCTATCTGGGCTACGGCACGTTCGTCATGCCGGCGATCATCATGGTCATCATCCAGCAGACGATGCTGATCGGCATCGGCATGATCGGCGGCACGTGGCGCGAATTCGGGCTTTACCGCAAACTCTGCCCTGCGGGGCGGCGGCGGATGTCGACGCTGCCCATCGTCCTGGGTCGCGGGCTGGTCTACGCCCTGATTTACGCTGTGACCTGCACCTATATCCTCGGCCTGCACTACCGGCTGTTCCACTTCCCGATGAACGGCGCGACGGGAGCCGTCGTGCTCTTCATGGCGGCCTACCTGGCGGCCTGCATCGCCATGGGCATCGCCGTCTCGACGCTGTTCCGCTACCGCGAAAACTCGCTGCTGCTGTTGCTGTGGACCTCGATCCCGGTGCTGATGCTCAGCGGCGTATCGTACCCGCGCCAGGGCATTCCCGACTGGCTGTTCAACCTCGGACAGCTGTTCCCGAGCAGCCACGGCGTCAACGGGTTCATCCGCATACAGACCATGGGGGCCTCGATCCCGGAGGTTTTCGCCGAAATCAAGTGGCTCGTCATCCTCACGGTCGTATACGGCGGACTGGCCTGCATCGGCATTCACCAGGTGATCGGCCGCGAACAGCGAGAGTTCAAAAAACGGGGTCCGGAGAACCGAGGAGAGTGATCCCGGTTTTGCAGCCATGACGAATTTTCCCGGCGGGCATCATACCTGCCGGGAAAATTCGTTATCACCGCCTGCGAAGGAAGTTCAAGCTCCGATCACCTTATTGAAAGTGAGCCCGGTACCGGGAGGGCGACATCCCCGTGGCCCGCTTGAAAACCCGGATGAAATGGGGCAAATCATTGAAACCTACCATAAAGCATATCTCCGACACCTGTTTCTGCGAATGCTTCAACAGTTCGCAGGCCGTATTCAGCCGGTACCGGGTGACAAACTGCGAGAAAGTCATTCCCTTGCATCGCCGGAAATACGCGCAGAACGCAGCCCGGTTCATACCTGTTTCCGCGGCGATCTCGTCCAGGGAGATCGCGTGGACGTAGTGTGCCATCACATAGGCGCATATCTGCTGCATACGCCGCACGTCCCGCTCGATGCGCATGGGGCTGCCGGCAAAAGTGCGGTCGGACGAAGTGAAGATGAAGGGCAGCAGCCGGAACATTTCACACAGACGTCCCAACTCGTCCAGATCGTTCATCCCTGCGAGTGTTTTTCGGATGATCCGGGAACTCTCGGACCCGAATTTCAGCGCGTCGGTCGGGAAGACGACGCCCGCCAGACGGTTGCGCACTTCGGGAAATACCTCCATGCACCGTTCCACCAGCGAATGGCTGAAAGCCGCCATCAGATAACGGACGCGCCCGTCATCGTCCGTCGAATCCGGTGCATAGATCCAGCGGTGGAGCATGCCGGGCGGGACCAGCACCGCATCGCCCGCCGAAAAAGCCTGCAACGTATCGCCCGCCATCCTGTTCCCGTACCCGTGGACGACATAATACAATTCCCACGCATCGTGCCGGTGTAGTTTGGCTTCGATGCCTGTTTCGACCCGTTGGTCGATGAAGAAAAACGAGTGATCCTTCGTTTCGGGCAGTTCGTAAGGGATGGCTGTGTCTTCCATGAGAGGGGGGGGGACATAAATTGGTCCGAATGCAAATATACGACAAATATCAAAAACAATATAGCAAATACGCAACAATCAAGCGGCGTAACTTTGCAGACAGGAACATCAAGTATTACCTAAAAACGTATTGTTATGGATTTCTACGAAGTATTGGAGAAAAGAAGAACCATCCGCGACTTTTCCGACAGGGAAGTCACGGACGAAGTATTGGAAAAGATTCTGTCGGCAGCTTTCAAGGCTCCGACCAACGACCATCTGCGCCAGTTCGAGTTCGTCGTGGTGCGCGGCCGCGAAAACATCGCGAAGGTAATTGCGCCGCTCGCAAAGAACATGGAGAAGTTCAAGGAACTCGTTTCCGAAGTGGACGAGTCCGGCGACAAGGACAAAATGGCGATGTTCGCCGACGCACTGCCCAAACAGCAAAAGATGCTCATGGAGAGTGGACTGCTCGTCATCCCGTTCTTTCGCCAACTGACATGGCCATTGCTCGCACCTGCGGAGCAGAGCTCGCTCAACTACTTCGCTTCGGCATGGTGCGCGCTGGAGAACATCCTGCTTGCCGCCGCTTCGGAAGGTCTGGGAACCGTGTTCCATATTCCTGTGGGAGACGAAGCCGGCAAGATAAAGAGAATCGTGGGTGCTCCCGAAGATTACGAATTCACTTGTCTGCTCACAATGGGCTATCCAGCGGAAAACGCATTCCTGCCCAAACAGAAAGAGATCCGCACCGTGGATCGAATTCATAAAAACAATTGGTAATCGGGAATCGGTCTCTTATCTGTAAAAAAGACGTCGGGGTTCGGCCCGGCGTCTTTTTTTGTGAGTAAGTGGCGATCTAAAACTTATCGGGATTTTCCTCCTTATACTGCTCGTAGGAGATATACGACAGGTATTTATCCACCGTTTCCTTGTCTGTGGCGATATGCCCGACAACCCGGCAGTAATCCTTATAAACACCGTTTGAAGTCTTCCCGCCCCAGGATCCGAACGGTTGCAAGCCTTTCATTACGAACACACCGTCCTTGTAATAGAGCAGTTCGAGCGTCGTCCGGGCGGCATACTGGTCGAAATTTGCCGTTTTTGCCTCTGCCTCGATCCGGGGACTGTAAAGGGAAAGCGTATTCTTCGACTGGTCGCTGACGCTCCATTGCGATTCGAGATATACGGTTGGTCCGAGAATATATCCAAGCCATATATATGTGTGACAGCTACCGTCAGGAAAAAGCATCATATTGTCAAGGAAAGCACCCCCTGAAAGATCCTGTCCATTAAGGACCTCTCCATTGGTATAAATCATATCATACTCATCGATCATCCAAACCCCTTGCTGTGCATCAGCTACAAATGCAGCCATATCTATTTTGCCGTCATAACCGACCATAAGTTCCTGGATTTTCGTCTCCGTCGGTGTTCGCGGAACAATCTCGGGATCACCTTCGCATGCCGACAGCAGCGCCGACGACAGAACTAAAATAATAATAATCTTTTTCATAATTGCTTTATTTTGAGTTTGCAGATCTATATAACCAAATTGAATCTATCATTTTAATTCCATTAAATGTAGTACCATTAACAGTATAACTGCTCATTGGGGTATAATAACCATTGAACATTCCATAGGCTCCCCAATTAAAATGTATCATATTGGTAGTTTCAACATCGGAACTTATCAGCACATATTCGTAATGTGCTGGGCGTAATCCGTCTTTTATCAGCCTTTCTTCGTAATATTCCGTTCCAATCCGTGAATATTTATATCCGTCAGCAACCCAAGCATGTCCATCTCTTGTGTTTGCCGCATTCCGTCCATCGACATATACTGGACGCTCTTTGTCCAACGCGCCTTGGACTGACCCATTAAAATAGTTTACAAGCCCATTAAAACAGACATATCCAAAAGATTTCATACAATTCGGGACATTGTTTGATGAAGCACTGCTACTATTTGGCGCAGTATAGTCCATATCTACTCTTTCTCCGATTTCACGCAACAATGCGGATATTTGGTATCCGTATGAATAGTTTATCAGATAAGTCCAGTTCAAAGCGATCGTTTCTCCCGCATGCGGAGCATCGGTGTAGGTCGTCGTGAAAGAAGGCGGGAAACGGTAATAGGCCATAATCTGCGCAATGGCTGTCGCCACGCAGCCTGATGTCTTATTGCTGCAATAGTCTCCATAGGGAAACCCCTGCCCCCAATTAACCGGAATAAGCGGCTCGCAGGACCGGGATTCATTGACCTCCACCGTCCTGAATTTAGGCGTAGTGCGTATTGTGTCGAACTTCGGCGGCTTTATCACAGCCAGACTTTGCGCCATGACGTCCATATAGAAATCGAAATTCTCCACGCCGGTCGGCTCGCCGTAGGTGTAGTTCCCCTTCTCGGCGACAGCCAGCACGGGATCGACGGCGCGGTTGGCGGCAATGATCGAAAAGCCGTCGTCACCCTCGAAATTGAAAACATACATCAGCGTGTCGGTCCCGACGCCGCTGCGCGTAGACGGGGTAGTGACGCATTGGCCGCGTTCGCTGCGGATCGAACGGGCAGTGGCCGAGCGGGTTTGGCCCCGGTCGACAAGGGCGATGCTCTTCCGGGCAAGGGAAAGGGCCTCTTCGTAACTGCGCGTCGGCAAGAGCACGGTAGGCTGAACGGGCTGTTCCGGTGCGACAGCGGATGATCCGTCGTCGATTTTTGCGCACGAAACGGCGCAGATCAAAGCAAGGGCAACCAATACGGAGCTCCTTGCCTGTTTCATTGTACTTGTTTTCTCCATGGCATCATCATTTAATCTGTTAGCACGTATGTTGTTCGCCCAGAGCGATTTGGCGGAAAACAACCGCGGAAGGCCATCATGCGGAGATACAATTACATACAAATATTGTCAAAATTTTCAGTATATACAAGTATTTTATTGAAAATTTTAAAATAAAAAATACGATTTATAAAAATTCTATTTCTGTCGTCGGAGGCCTGAAAAAAACAGGTTGACGGGAATGATCTCGTCAACCTGTTCAAAATCGTTTCGCGGGGTCCGTTACTGCGGTCCGTGGAAACCGCCCGGAGGAGGTCCGCCCGGACCGCCGGGACCCATGCGGCGGGAACCGGAGGAGGACTCGACGCCGTCGTAATCCTTCATATTGCGCGAACCCTTTTTGCCGAAGCGGCGCAGGTTGTAGTTGAACTGCACCATGTAGTAGCGGCCGATGACGCTGTTGGTGGAGTTCTGCGTGTAACCCGAACCCGTCGAGCGGGAGAAGGCCCGGTTCTGGTTGAAAAGGTCGTTGACGCCGACCATCACTTCGCCGCGCTTGTTCCTGAAGACCTTCTTGCCCAGCCAGACGTTGCACAGGAGGTAATCCTCCGAGTAATCGTTCGTAAAGCCGATATACTGCGAGTAAGCCGCGCTCGCCGTGAAGGTGAAGCCCAGCGGGAAAACCACCTTCAGGTTCCCCTGCGCCGTGTGGTTGAAATAGCGGTTCTTCGACTTGTCCGTGTTCAGCGAGTTGGTGGCCTCGTTGTAGGTGCCGTTCCACGAGAGGGTGAAGTCGACGTTCTCCGAAATGTTGCTGCCCAGCACGGCCCGGAAGTCGTATCCCATATTCTTGGTGTCGTTGCGCTCGCCGCCCGAAATCATACCCGTCGCCGCGTCCACCGCGCCGCCCAGCATGCTGGGGGTCTTGGTGTAGATGACGCCCGCCATGATGTTGAAATTCGACTTGAGAAACCCGATCGGCAGGCCGTAGCTCAGGTGGGTCCGCAACTGCCAGTAACCGTCGAGATTTTCGGTCGTCGAGTAGAAATTGGGCGAATAGGCCTGTCCGTCGATGGTGATGTCGCCGGGTCTTTGCACCAGATGCTGGGCCGTGTAATCCAGCGTCGTGTTCATCGAGAACATCCACATGAAGGTCCGGCCCTTTTCGACGTTGGAGTTGGTGTAGTGGAAATTCACCCGGTGCGAATAGGTCGGTTTCAGGTTGGGGTTACCGTGGCTGATGTTCTGGGCGTCCGATACGTCGTAAACGCTTTGCAGGTCGGTGATCGACGGGCTGTCGGTGTAGGACGAGACGAAGAGCCGCAGCGAGTTCTCACGGTTGATGTTCAGCTGGCCCATCATGAAATAGGTCACGTTGTTGTAGGCGTGCTTGATCTTCTCGGCATCGTCGCGCACGACCTGTCCGTCGAGGGCCGAACGCTGGTAGTAGACATTGGCCACGAACGTGTTGCGCTCTTTCGAAAAGCGGAAGCCGGGGCCTACGCTCTGCGTCAGGTAGCCGCTCTCGTAGGAGTTCGACAGCGAGCGGTCGGGAGCAAGTCCCGCGATCGAGAAATCGTCGCCCGTGATATAGGAACGCTTGTCGCGCTCCTGCGAGTTGTACGACGCACGGTACTGGAAGCTCACCTGCGCGTATTTGGCCACCGGCTCGGTGTAGGTGAAGCTGCCCCGCAGGCTGTACGACGACGACGGCGCCAGATTGCGCAGGTAACGCAGTTCGGTGTAGTTCGCCGGGTCCCAGACGCCGGTCTCCGGGTCGACCGCCGGCCGGTCGGGCCGGGTTGCGAGGATGTTCGACCACGAGTTCGAATTGTTCGTATTGTCCGAATAGCTGAACGATCCGTCGAGGGTGATCGTGCGGCCGTTCTTGCCCAGTTTGGCCCGGTAGACGGCGCTCGTCCCCACGTTGTAGCCGTGGCGCAGGGCGTCGCTGAAGTTGTCCGTGCGGCTGTAACCGCTGCCGCCGTCGGCGGGGGCGCCGTACTGCCATCCGGTCGTGCGGCTCCACGGGTCGTTGGACTGGTAGCTGAAACGCGGGCGGATCATCAGGTTCTGGTTCTCGGAGATCTTCCACTCCAGACGGGCGTTGAACCGGTGGTTGTAGCCCTTCGTGTCGGAATAGCCGTTGGTCGACAGCGTATCGGGGATCATCGGGGCCTCGTACCATTTCTCCACCGTCGAACGGTTCTCGGTGTTGGTGTTGTTAAAGAAATAGCTGCCCTGGAACGTCACCTGGTTGCGCTTGCCCCACGTATCGGAGTAGTTGACGCCGATGGCGTTGACCGACGCCACGCCGCTCTGCGGACGCACCATGTAATTGCCCATGCCGCCGCGACGTCCGCCACCGCCGCCCGAGACGCCCAGAATGTCCTCGAACGAGAAATTCTGCTGGTTGACGTTGTTGAACAGGCCGATGAATGAAATGCGACTGTCGCCGCTGAACACGTTGGCATTGCCGCCGGCGATGTATTTGAACTTGTCTTCGGTCTTGGTGTCGGCGTCGTAGCCGAATCCGGCATAGAGCTTGCCGAACTGGCCCTGCCGCATGCCCGGACGGGTGACGATATTGAGCGCCTTGTAGCCCTCACCGTCGTCCATGCCCGAAAATTCGGCCGCGTCGGAGAGCTTGTTGTAGACCTCCACGCGGTCGACGGCCTCGGCCGGAAGCGACTTGATGGCCGTGGTGACATCCTCGCCGAAGAACTCCTTGCCGTCGACGAAGACCTTCTTGACCGTCTCGCCCTGCGCCTCGACCGTACCGTCGGTGACGGTGATGCCGGGCATCTTCTTCAGCAGCCCTTCGACATCGGCGTCGGCCACGACCTTGAACGCCCCGGCATTGTAGCTCACCGTGTCGCCTTTCTGCGAGGTGCGCAGCGCCTTGGCCTCCTTGACGACCGTTTCGATCTGCACGCCCGGTTTGAGTTTCAGCAGTCCGAGGCTGACCTTCGAAGCCGAGACCCGAAAGGTCGTGTCGAGGTTGTTGTAGCCCAGGAAAGCCACCGAAAGCGAATATTCGCCGTAGGCGAGCGACGGAATCGACACCGCGCCCTTGAAGGCCGAGGTGAAATACTGTTTCTTTTCCGGGGTTTTCACGGGCGAGAGTGTCAGCACCGCTCCGGCGACGCTCTCCCCGGTGTCGGCGTCGACGACCGTGGCTGTGACGCCGCCCCTTTGGGCGAATGCCGCGGCGGCAAAAAATGTCAGCAGGGTAGTCAGTAGTATTCGTTTCATATCTTCTGTTTGTGTGTTCTCTTTCTCGGGGCAACTCGAACCGGAATCCCGCGCCTTAAGCGGGCGTAGAACCGGTTCGATAGCGATGTTGCGTTCCATGCGCCCATAAATCCCGCTGTTTAGGCGGGCGCGAAGTTAACCTTTTTGCGGCAATTTTATGCCCGCCGCGGGGCGAATCGGCAAAAAAAGGGCGTCAGTCGACCAAAACCGACGCCCCGGCCGTAACAAGCCGCAGAGAGACCTAACCTCACTCCTTTCCCTTCTTGTCCTTCTTCGGACAGGGCTTGTCACAGCATTCCTTACCGCCTCCGCGACGGTCACCCTTGTGCATCATCTGCGGGCCGCGCTCGCCGGGACGCGGAGCCTGCATCTGCGACCACTGCACGAACTGCTCGGTCGTCAGGATCGATTTCATCTTCTCGGCCTCGGCCTTGCGAGCCTCCTGCATCTTTTCGCGCATGGCCTGCATCTCCTTGATCTGCTGGAAATTCAGGTTATAAACCTCCTTGGCCTGCGCGTCGGTGAGCTTCAGCTCCTTCTGCATGCGTTCGGTCATGCGCTGGGCCATCTGTTCCACGGTCGGGCGCTCCTTGGGAGCGGCGGCCGGCTTGGCCTCCTGTGCGAAAGCGCCCGTTCCCGCCATCAGGCAGAGGGCTGCGGCAACTGCAAAAATCCTCTTTTTCATAATTTTTCGAATTTGGTTGTGGATCACTTTTTGTTTTCCGGCAATCCGGTTTTCCGGAGTTCCTGATGCAAAGGTAACGCCAAAACGAAAACCCGGAGCCAGGCCCCGGGTGAAACGGCAGAACGGCGGGGTCAACCGCCTATTCGACAGGGTGAAGCGACTTCAGCCACGCCTTGAATTCGGGAACGCGGGCTTTGGAAATGACGATCCGCTCGGGAGTTTCGACCGTGAGGTGCAGCGTGAGACGGCTCCCGAACCACACGGCGATCTCCTTCACGGCCTGCCGCGCGACGATGAACTGACGGTTGGCCCGGAAGAATTCGGCCTCGGGAAGCAGGCCCTGCAACGCTTCGAGGGTCTTGTCCAGCGGGTAGGCCGCGCCGTCGAAACCGTAGGCCGTGACCTTCTCGTTCGACGTATAGCAGTAGGCGATCCTGTCGCGGTGCAGCGGGATGATTTTGTCGCGCACGTGGACCAGGAAAACATCCTCGCGGCGGCTGGCGGCCAGCGTGCGGACCCGCGAGCCGTAGTCGCTGCGCTCGACCGACGTGAGGCGGTGCAGCTTGGCCAGCGCGCGGCCCACGTCGGAGGCGTTGAGCGGCTTGAGCAGATAGTCGATGCTGTTGACCTTGAAGGCTTCGAGGGCGTACTGGTCGTAGGCCGTCGTAAAGATCACCGGGGCGGTGATCTCCACGGCGTCGAAGATGCGGAACGAATCGCCGTCGGCCAGGTGGATGTCCATGAACAGCAGGTCGGGATGGGGGTTCGAGCGGAGCCATTCGACGCTCTCCTCGACGCTTTCGAGCGTCGCCACGATCTCCACGCCGGGTGCGGTCTGCCGCAGGATCGCCGCGAGGTTGCGTGCGGCGGCGGTTTCGTCTTCGATAATCAGGGCTTTCATCATACGGCGGGATTTTGCAGCGGCATGCGCACGGAGAAGGTGGTGCCGTCGTCGGCGATTTCGATGTCGCGGCCCGTGATCAGGTGCCAGCGGTTGCGCAGGTTCTCCAGCCCGATGCCGGTCGAAGGTTCGGGTTCGAGCTTGGGGACCTTGGGGTTCGACACCACGAGCAGGCCCTCTTCGGTGCGGACCGAGATGTGGAACGGCTTGGTGCGGGTGATCGAATTGTGCTTGACGGCGTTGTCGATGAGCGGTTGCAGCGAGAAGGCCGGGAGTTTCCACCCGAGGTATTTCTCGTCGACGTCGATGTCGAAAAAGAGTTTGTCGGCGTAGCGTATCTTGAAAAGGTAGCTGTAAGCCTCCAGGAATTTCAGCTCCTCGTCGAGCGTCATCAGCATGCTCTGGCCGTTCTGGATGATGTAGCGGAACGTGTACGAAAGCTGGTCGATGTAGGTCAGGGCCTTCTGGTCGTGCTTCTCGCGCACGAGCATCGCCAGCGAGTTGAGCGAGTTGAAGAAGAAATGGGGGTTGATCTGCCCGACGAGCATGTTGTAACGTGTGGTGAGGTTTTCGTTCTTGAGCCGCTCGTTCTCGACGACGACGGCCTGACGCTGCGAGATCAGCACGTAGATGCGCCCGTAGAGCATCGACGCCACCACAGCGAACGAGCATTTGAGCAGCAGCATGTAGTCGAACATCCGTCCGCTCATGAAATTCAGCTCGATGCGCCCCGTGTGCCACGCCGTGACGGGCGCCACGCAGTAGAGCGCGGCCGCCGCGACGCAGCACCACAGGCAGCGGCGCACGAAGCGCGACATGGAGTAGTTGCGCCTGACGGACGTGAGGATCGAAAGCATGACGAACGACACGACGAGGTAGTAGAACAGCTGCAGGAGCAGTTCCGTCATCTTCGAAGGCCCGTTGTAGAGTTTGCTGTAATCGAACTCCCCGCCGTTGTGCCGGCGGATTTCCGCCAGCATCGGATGCGCCTTCTCCGAGCGCGGCGGCATCAGGTCCGCGACGATCCGGTCGCCGGGCGAGATCCCCAGCCACCGCATGCGCCGCGTGGGTACGTAGACGCTGTCGCCGTTCTCGTAAATCAGGTATCCGTAGCCGTCGGGGTGCACCGAAAGTACGCCCTCGTCGGACCGCTCGATGACTCCCTGGTCGGAAGGGCGGGGCTGGCTGTCGCTGTTCAGGTCCACGAGCATCAGCAGCACGTAGGAGAAATTGACCACCAGGCTGATCGCCACGGCAACCAGCAGGTTGAGCACCAGATCGGCGTATTTCGATTGCAGTTTCATGGGTGAAAGTTTTTGTTCGGTTTCAGGCGACGGCCGGGAACATCATTTTGCCGCTTTGCGGCGTCGGGCGGAACGGAAACCCGGTTATTCTTCCGGCTCGCCGTACCAGGAGGCGTACAGCATATAGTCGTGGGCCGTGCGGCGGATGATCTCCTCGCGCTGCTCCGCAGTCACCTCCTTGACCTTCTTGGCCGGGACGCCCGCGTAGACCGAGTCGGGTTCCAGCTGCGCGTTCGAGAGCACCAGCGCATTGGCCGCGATGATGCAACCCGAGGGGATGCGGGCGTTGTCCAGCAGGGTGGCGCCCATGCCGATCAGGCAGTTGTCGCCGATCACCGCGCCGTGGATGATGGCGTTGTGGCCCACCGAAACGTCGTTGCCGATGATCGTCTGCGAAGGGTGCTTCGCCTTGTCGTAGATGGTGTGGAGCACCACGCCGTCCTGAATGTTCGTGCGGTCGCCGATGACGATCCGGTTCACGTCGCCGCGCAGCACGGCGTTGTACCAGATCGAGCAGTCGCGGCCGATGGTCACGTCGCCCAGGATGACGGCCGTTTCGGCCAGAAAGGTGTTTTCTCCGATCACGGGCGTATGCCCGCGGACTTTTCGTATAAGTGCCATATTTCGTTATTCTAAATGGTAGCGTAAAAAACCTCGTCCAGCGCGATAACCGTCCATCGCCCCTAAAACAGGTGTCTTACACCTGTTTGGCTTCCTGCCACAGCTTCTCCATCGCGTCGAGCGACATTTCGTGAAGCGTATGTCCTTTTGCCGCAGCGTGTTCCTCCATGTAATTGAAGCGTTGGATGAACTTCTTGTTCGTGCGTTCCAACGCCGATTCGGGGTCCACGCCGTAGAGGCGGCAGGCGTTGATCAGCGCGAAAAACAGGTCGCCGAATTCGCCTTCGAGGTCGGTTCGGCTGCCCGATTTCATCTCGGCTTCCACTTCGCCCAGTTCCTCGCGGACCTTGTCCCAGACATCCTCCTTCTGCTCCCAGTCGAAGCCCGCTCCCGCGGCCTTTTCGCCCATGCGGTAGGCCTTGACCATCGCCGGAAGCGAGCGCGGAACACCGCCCAGCGTGCCGCTCTTGCGGTTCTTCTTGCGGAGTTTCAGCGCCTCCCAGTTCTCCCTGACCTGGTCGGGCGTGTTGGCGTGGATGTCGCCGTAGACGTGGGGGTGGCGGTAGATCAGCTTGTCGCACAGCGCGTCGGCCACGTCGCCGAAATCGAACGCACCCTCTTCCTCGCCCAGTTTCGAATAGAACACCACGTGCAGCAGCAGGTCGCCCAGTTCCTCCTTGATGCCCTCCATATTGTGGTCGGTGATGGCGTCGGCCAGTTCGTAAGTCTCCTCGATGGTGTTGCTGCGCAGCGAGTCGAAAGTCTGCTCGCGGTCCCAGGGGCACTCGCGGCGCAGGGTGTTCATCACCTCCAAAAGACGGGCCGTAGCCTTCAGGCGTTTATCTTCCATAGTCGTAAATTGTTTTTTCACACCGGGCGCAGAAGCGCGTTTGTCCGTGATTCGCTCCGTTCACCCGCTAAAACCGGGGTTTTACCCGGACAAAGGTAGCACATTCGGCGGAAAAAAAGTAACTTTGCGGGAAACAAAATCCTCCCGTCGCATGAAACTACGACTTCTGATCCCCTTGACGACAGCCCTTTGCGGCCTGTGCACCGCTGCGGCGCAACCCGTTCCCGAAAAGACGACACCCCGCGAAGGGACCTTCACGTTCGGTCCCAGAACGACAATCTCCGCCGACCGCGAACTGGCACCCCTGGCCGAATACGCCGCCGAATACCTCGGGTGCGAGGTCCGCAACGGCATGGCGGGAGAGGGTTCCGTCGTGCTGACGCTCGATGCCCCGGACGGGGAGCCGTCGGAGGCCTATACCCTCGACATCGCGCCCGACCACATTCAGATCGGAAGTTCCACGTGCGGCGGGGTTTTCAACGGCCTGCAACAACTGTTCCGGCTGCTGCCGCCCGAAGTCTACGCCCGCAGGGGGATCGCCCCGGGGACCGGCATCGCCTGCGCCAGGATCGAGGACAAGCCGCGGTTCGGCTACCGGGGAATGATGCTCGACGTGGCGCGGACATGGATCGGAATGGATGAAGTGAAGCGTTATATAGACCTGTTTTCCTACCACAATATCAACAAATTGCATCTTCACCTGTCGGACGACGAGGGGTGGCGCATCGAGATCCGTTCGCACCCCGAGCTGACCGAGATCGGCGGCTTCCGCGGCGGCGACTCGCCTGTAAGACCCGTATACGGCAAGTGGTCAGAGAAATATGGCGGTTACTTCAAGCAAAGCGAGATGCGCGAACTGATCCGTTACGCCGCCCTGCGCAACATCGAGATCATTCCCGAAATCGACCTGCCGGGCCACAGCCGCAACATCGCCTCGGTGCATCCCGAAATCCGCTGCAACTATCCGCCCGACACCGTGTCGACCAACGGTTACGACTACCGTTCGGCATGGTGCGTGGCCCGGGAGGAGAATTACGCGCTGCTGGGCGACATTCTGGGCGAACTGTGCGAGCTGTTCCCCTCGGAGTACATCCATGTGGGCGGCGACGAGGTCGACATGTCGCAGTGGGAGCGGTGTCCCGACTGCCGGGCGCTGATGAAGCGGGAGGGGATGACCGACCCGCACCGGCTGGAGGACCTCTTCATGGAGCGCATGGCCGCAATCCTCCGTTCGCACGGCAAACGGCCCGCGGTGTGGAACGAGGCGGTGCGAACGGGGGCCTTCACCCGGGAGTGCCGCGTGCACGGCTGGGAGAGCGTCAAGGCCTGCCTCGACGCCACGGCGAAGGGTTACCGCACCGTCGTGATGCCGGGCCAGTACTTCTATTTCGACATGCGCCAGTCGCCGCGCGAGGACGGGCACGACTGGGCGGCGATCTTCGACGCCAAAAAGGTCTACGGCTTCGGCCTCACGGAGTTCAGCCCCGAACAGATGCGCAATGTCGAGGGGTTGCAGGGGGCGTTTTTCAGCGAAGCCTACGTCTCACACGAGCCGGAAAAGCCCGATTACCTCGACTACATGCTTTTCCCGCGCGTCTGCGCCCTCGCACGCATCGCCTGGAGCGGCAACGCCGAAGGGTGGGACGCCTATTACGAAGAGCTGAAAGGAAAACATTACGACCGGATGGCGGCCATGGGCATCCGGTTCCGGCTGTTCCCGCCGAAGGCCGGCTACAAGGACGGCGCGTTCACCGCTGCGGCGGACGACGGCTCGGCGATTTACTACCTCGTGGACGGCTCTCCGGAGGAGCACCGCTATACGGCTCCGGTCCGCACCGGAAAACCGCACCTCTACCGCTTCTACTCGCGTTACGGGACCGCCCGCAGCCCCTACGTGGCCGACAAGTCCCGCTGGCGGACCCTTACGCCCGCCGTGGCGATCACGACCTCGATGGGCGAGAGCGCGAAGTTCCCCTATGCCAACGCCGAGACCTACAAGGGTCTTTCGCGCACGCGCCGCGCCTGCCGGCAGCAGGATTGGATACTTTACACGTTCGGCGAGCCGGTGACGTGCCGCGAAATGTATTTGCAGACGGGAAACCGCCAGCTGCCGAAGACGATCGTGACGACGGGTTACGCCGAAGTGTCGTACGACGGCGTACGGTTCGAGCGGGCGGGCGATCTGGAAATGGGAAGCGTCACGCTGCGGCCAACGCGCCCGGTGAAGGCCGTGCGGATCGTCTCGACGTGCGACGACAACGGCACGCCCTACGTGACGATCCAGCCGCCGCAGGTGAAACCGGTGCTGTAAGTGCGTCAGTCCCGGATCGCGGTTTTGACGGCGAAACGGAAAAAGAGGTATTGCGCCAGGTAGTAGGTGGTCATGATGACCCAAGTCCGGGCGGGAACGGGTCCGATGAAGCGGTTCCAGGCGATCACCGCGTCGGAAAAGACGAACAGCAGGGCCGCACAGCGGAAACCTGCGGCGTGCGCCCCGTCGTACTGAAGCGCCGAACAGAGCATCGCGGCGATGACCAGCCCGTAGACCGCGACGCCGATACGTTCGGTCGGGACCGGAACCTCGGGGACGATGACGGCGAAAAGGAAGACGAGCAGCGGGACAGTGACGGCCAGCGAAGCCGCTCGGGGCGTACGCTGCGCCCGGGGCAGGAACCAGCACACATAGGCGGCGTGCGCCAGTGCGAAGAAGGCCATCTGGGGAATGAACAATCCCTTGGCACCCACGGCGTCGCCGGCGGCAGAGAACAGGAAGGCGAACCCGAACGGGAGCAGTTCCCGGCGCCGCAGCAGGAGCGTCGACACGCCCAGCAGCAGGACCGGATAGGCGACTTTAAACGGGAGCGCGGCGGCTTTGGTAAAGAACAGCACGGCTCCCGCAACGAAGAGCGGGGTCGTCCACGCAAATATTCTGGAAAATCGTCGCATCGGTGTATTTTATAGAGAACCGCCCGGCTCGCGATGGGGCCGGGCGGTTTTTCGGTTGCCGAAAGTTCGTCAGGCCCGGACCTGCGCGCCGCACTTCTGCTCGAACTGCCGGGTGAGGTTCGACATCACACGCTCGATGGTCCGCTCGTCCAGCGTGCGGGTCTTGTCCTCCAAAATGAAACTCAAAGCGTAGGATTTCTTGCCCTCGGGGAGTTTGTCGCCCTCGTAGACATCGAACAGCGAGACGCTTTTCAGCAGCTTGCGTTCGGCGGCGAAGGCCGCGTCGCGCAGCGAGGAGAAGGTCACGGACTTGTCCACCAGCAGCGCCAGGTCGCGCCGGACCTCGGGGAATTTCGAAAGCTCCCCGGCGACGATCTTCAGCTTCTTCGTGGATTTCACAAGGGCGTCGAAATTCATTTCCAGATAATATACGTCCTGCTTGACGTCGGTCCGGCGGCGGATGGCGGCGGCCACGGAGCCGATCTGCAACAATTCCTTGCCGCCCAGCGACAGCGAGAGTCCCTCGCTGAAAAGGTCGCTTTCGAGCGTCTCGGTCTTCAGCGCGTAGATGTCGATGCCGAAGCGACGGAGCAGTTTTTCGGCGACAGCACGCAGGGTGAAGAACGACGCCTTCACGGGCTTCGCGTTCCACGACTGCGGCGTGGCGACGCCCGTGACGGCGATGGCCAGGCGATACTCCTCGGAATAGGCCGCCAGGCGGTTCTCCTCCGTGCGCTTCGACTCGTCGTAGAAGTAGCAGTTGCCGAACTCGTAGAGGCAGAGGTCGCCGTTGCGGCGGTTGGCATTCAGCCCGACGGCCTCCAGCATGTTGAACAGCAGGGTCTGGCGCATCACGTTCAGGTCGGCGCTCAGGGGATTGAGGATGCGCACGCAGCGCTCGGCGGGGCAGGAGGTCAGGTCCTCGTAATACGCGGCCTTCGTCAGCGAATTGGACATGATCTCGGTGAACCCGTTGGCCGTGAGGAAATCGGCGGCAAGGTTCATCAGACGGTTGCGGTCGGGCTTCGGCGCATAGGAGAGCGTCGAACGGACCTGTATGGGGATTTCGACGTTGTTATAGCCGTAGATGCGCAGGATGTCCTCGATAAGGTCGGCCTCGCGCTGCACGTCGACACGGTAGGGCGGCACGGCGACGGTCAGCACGCCGTCCCGCTCGGCGAGGATCTTCACCTCCAGCGCCGCGATGATCGTACGCACGGTTGCCTCGGGGATCGGCTTGCCGATCAGGGCGTCGACCCTCGCCAGCGAGAGATCGAAGACGAAGTCCCCGACCGGCTCCGGACAGATGTCCGTGATGTCGCCGGAGATCGTACCCCCGGCCAGTTCCTTCATCAGCAGGGCGGCGCGCTTGGCGGCGTAGACCTGCATGTTGGGGTCGATGCCGCGCTCGAAGCGGAACGACGCATCGGTATTCAGGCCGAAGCGCTTGGCCGTCTTGCGCACCCACACGGGGTTGAAATAGGCACTCTCGATAAATACGTCGGTCGTGGTGTCGCTCACGCCCGAGTCCAGGCCCCCGAAGACTCCGGCGATACACATGGGACGCTCGGCGGAGCAGATCATCAGGTCCTTGTCCGTCAGCTTGCGCTCCACGCCGTCCAGCGTCACGAAGGGCGTGCCCTCCGGGCAGGTGCGGACCACGACCTCGCGGCCCTCGATCTTCGAGGTGTCGAAGGCGTGCAGGGGCTGGCCCAGCTCGAACAGCACGAAATTGGTGATGTCCACCAGGTTGTTCTTGGGATTGATGCCCGCGGCGCGCAGGCAGTTCTGCATCCACTCGGGCGACGGACCGATCTTGCAGCCCGTGACCGTAACGCCGACGTAGCGGGGAGCGGCCTCGGGATTTTCGACGCGGATCGCCACCTCCAGATCGTGATTGTCGGGAGCGAAGGCCGAAACGTCGGGCAGTTTCACCTCGGTGTTTTCGCCGCGGCTCTTCAGGTAAGCGGCCAGATCGCGCGCCACGCCGATGTGCGACGCGGCGTCCACGCGGTTGGGCGTGAGTCCGATCTCGATCAGATAGTCGTCCTCGATATGCAGGTATTCCCTGGCCGTCATGCCCACGGGAGCGTCTGCCGGAAGTTCCATGATGCCGTCGTGCGAAGCCCCGATGCCCAGTTCGTCCTCGGCGCAGAGCATGCCCAGTGACTCCACGCCGCGGATCTTCGAACGCTTGATCTTGAACTCCTCGTCGCCGCCGTCGGGGTAGAGCACCGCACCGACCGTGGCGCAGAGCACCTTGAGTCCCGCCCGGCAGTTGGGCGCGCCGCAGACGATCTGCAACGGCTCGGCGGCCCCCACGTCGACTGTGGTCAGGTGCAGGTGGTCCGAATCGGGATGATCGGCACAGGTCAGGACCTCGCCGACGACAACGCCCTGAAGGCCGCCTTTCACGGTTTCGATCTTCTCGAAGCCTTCGACTTCGAGGCCGATGTCCGTCAGGATTTCGGCCACCTTTTCGGCCGGGAGATCGGTCGCGACATAACGTTTGAGCCAGTTATACGAAATATTCATATCGATAAGTTTTGAATTTGCGGATAATTATGCAAAAATATAAATTTTTCCGCAAAGTACGGTAAAAAATCCTTACATATATAGGTGTCGAAAATAATTCGTAAAAAATTTGCATTTTACGAACCGACCGCATATATTTGCAGAAACAAAGCTGAAAGATGATTCGCAATTTCAACATACAGGCATGGTGGTGGCGCTCGTTGACTCTCGTGAACAATGAGTGCGGAACCGCGCGTGTATAGTGAAAGCCCGAAAATACACAAGCCCGTTGTTTACGAGACAGTAAACAGCGGGCTTTTTCTTTGGCACAATCAAACATTCAAAAACCGATAACGACAATGGAAACGAAAAAATTCTGCCTCTCCGAAAACCAGATGCCCACGCAATGGTACAACATCGTGGCCGACATGCCCACAAAACCGCTGCCGCCGCTGCATCCTGCGACGAAACAGCCCGTCACGAAAGAGCAAATGTCGGCGATCTTCGCCGAGGAACTGATCGACCAGGAGATGTCGACCGAGCGTTACATCGACATCCCCGAAGAGGTGCAGGAGATATACAGGATATGGCGCCCGACGCCCCTCGTGCGCGCTACGGGGCTGGAGAAGGCCCTCGGAACGCCCGCGAAGATCTTTTTCAAGAACGAAAGCGTGTCGCCCGCGGGTTCGCACAAGCCCAACACCGCCGTGCCGCAGGCCTATTACAACTACAAGCAGGGCATCAAGCACCTGACCACCGAGACCGGCGCCGGGCAGTGGGGCGCGTCGATCGCCTTCGCGGCGAAGCACTTCGGCATCGACCTCCAGGTTTTCATGGTGAAGGTCAGCTACGACCAGAAGCCCTACCGCCGCCTGATGATGAACACCTGGGGCGCGGAGTGCGTGGCGTCGCCCTCGACGCTGACCGAATCGGGACGTGCGGCCCTCGCCCGCGACCCGCACTGCTCGGGAAGCCTCGGGCTGGCCATTTCGGAGGCCGTGGAGATGGCCCTGCGCCGTCCGGAGGATACGCGCTACTGTCTGGGCAGCGTGCTGAACCACGTCGTGCTGCACCAGACGGTCATCGGCCAGGAGGCCGTGGCGCAGATGGAGATGGCCGACGCCGAGCCGGACATGGTGATCGGATGCTTCGGAGGAGGCAGCAACTTCGCGGGCATCGGCTTCCCGTTCCTGCGGAAGAATTTCACCGAAGGGAAGAAGATCCGTGTGATCGCCGTGGAGCCTTCGGGATGCCCGAAACTCACCCGCGGCGAGTTCCAGTACGACTTCGGCGACGTGGCGGGATTCACGCCCCTGATCCCGATGTACACGCTGGGCCACGACTTCCAGCCGTCGGACATTCACGCCGGAGGCCTGCGCTACCACGGAGCGGGTTCGATCGTCAGCCAGCTGCTCAAGGACGGGCTGATCGAGGCACAGTCGCTGCCGCAGGTCGAGACCCTCGCCGCGGGTGTATTGTTCGCCCAGACCGAAGGCATCATCCCGGCTCCGGAGTCGACGCACGCCATCGCCGCGACGATCCGCGAAGCGCTAAAAGCCAAGGAGGAAGGCGTATCGAAAACCATTCTGTTCAACCTCTCGGGCAACGGCGTGATCGACCTCTATGCCTACGAGCAGTATCTGGCCGGAGCGCTGAAGGACTTCTCGCCGAGCGACGAGGAGATCCGCAAGACGGTCAATCAGCTGGAGCAGCTGATCTAACAGGCTCAAGAGGCTTTTTCAGCGGGCACGGGACGGTCGTGGTGCAAACCATCCGTTCCGTGCCCGTTTTTTAATGAGAGCCGAGCCAGAGAAAGATCATGCCGACGAGGATAAAGGCCAGGTCGACGGCCTTGGAACGCAGGTTGCGCTCGCGGAACAGCACCGCGCCGCAGAGGAACGACACCACGACCGAGCCGCGGCGGACCATCGAGACCACGGAGATCATGGCGTCCGGATCGCGCAGGGCGAAGAGGTAGGCGAAGTCGGCCAGCGAAAGGAACACCGAGATCAGCGGAATGGCCCAGCTCCAATGGAACGGGGTGGTGGCGTGCCGCCGGGGCCACCAGACGATGCCGGCCACGACGGCCATCATCCCGAGCTGGTAAAGGTTGTACCAGCTCTGTACGAAAACCGGGTCGAGGCGCGCCATGATGAACTTGTCGTAAAGCCCGCTGACGGCGCCCGTCACGGCCGCCAGGGCGATGAACAGAATCCAGACATTATGGGTGAAGACGACCCCTTCGCGGCGGCTCGAACGGCTCAGCAGGAAGAGCGACACGAGGGCCAGCGCAACGCCGGTCCACTGGCAGGCGTTGAGACGTTCGCCGAAGATCGCGAAGGCCCCGACGAGCACCATCACGGGGCGCGTGGCGTTGATCGGGCCGACGATGGTGAGCGGGAGATGCTTCATGCCGAAGTATCCGAAAATCCACGAAGTGAGCACGATGGCCGACTTCAGGACGACCAGCCCGTGGGCCTCCCACGTGCCGGGAGCCGTCGCCAGAAGGGTGTGGTCGAACCACCCGAGGCCCAGTTCCGCCGAGAGGATCGCAGGCAGGAAGAACAGCGTCGAGAAAAGCGTGTTGAGCAGCAGCACGGGCAGCACGGCGTTTCCGGTGAGGGCCTTTTTCTTGGCCGCGTCGTAGAAGCCGAGCAGCGCCGCCGAGGTGAATGCCAAAGTGAGCCACATAGCGATGAGGAAAGGCGGCCGGAGCCGCCTTTATCTATTTGATTTCGTCGCTGTAAACGGCGCCGGGAAGATCGTGGAGGTTGTAGCGCGAAGCCATCGACATGCCGTAGGCCCCGGCCGACTTGATCGTCAGCAGGTCGCCACGGTGGGTCTTGCGCAGGCTGACGTTCTCGTCGAAAACGTCCGTCGATTCGCAGGCCGTGCCCACGACCGTATATTTTTCGCTGGGGGCTTCCTCCTCCTTGGCCGTGATGTTCTCGATGTTGTGGTACGAACCGTACATCGCCGGGCGGACCAGCTCGGTCATCGAAGCGTCGACGATCACCAGTTTGCGCCCCGTAGCGGTGGTCTTGTTGAACAGCACCGTCGTGATCAGCTCGCCGCATTCGGCGACGATCGAACGCCCGAACTCGAAGTGCACCTCGCGGTCGCCGATGCGCAGGTGGTTGTGGACGATCGAGAACAGCGACGCGAAGTTGGGAATCGGCTCGTTCTCGGGAACGTCGTAGTTGACGCCCAGGCCGCCGCCCACGTCGACGAAACGGAACTTGCAGCCCAGTTTTTCGAGGTTCTCGACGATGACGTTGACCTTGTTGCACATGTTCTCGAAGACATGCAGCTCGCGGATCTGCGACCCGATGTGCAGGTGCAGTCCGATGATGTTGACGTTTTCGAGCGACCGGATCTCCGCGGCGTGTTCGAGCACCTCTTCGTAGGATATGCCGAACTTGCTGTCCGCCTGACCCGTGTCGATGCAGTGGTTGGTCTTGGGGTCGATGTCGGGGTTGATGCGCAGCGCAATGTCGGTAACTTTGCCCGTTTCGGCCGAAAAGGCGTTGACGAGTTCCAGTTCCTGGATCGACTCGCAGTTGATGGCCAGGATCTCCTGTTCGATGGCGTATTTCAGCTCCTTGTCGCGTTTGCCCACGCCCGCATAGACGATGCCCTTGGGATCGAATCCGGCCTCGACGGCCTTGCGCAGCTCGTTGCCCGAGGCGCAGTCGATGCCCAGCCCGTATTCGCGGATGACCGCCAGCAGGTGGTCGTCGTAGTTGGCCTTGATGGCGTAGTGGACCTTGTAGCCATATTTCTTCGACTCGTAGACGACGCTTTCGAGGGTCTGGCGCAACAGCGCCATGTCATAGAGGTAGAACGGGGTCTCGTAGCCCCGGAGCTTGGATGCGATTTGTCTGCTTAACATCTTTAACCTAACTTGTTGAAGTCGCAAATATAAGCAATTTGTGCCATTCCGGCAAACGGAAGCCCTCCGATATATTCAAAAATTTATGTATATTTGCCGAAGATTTTACCCTTATATATGAAAAACATCCGAAATTTCTGCATCATAGCCCACATCGACCACGGCAAGTCGACACTCGCAGACCGTCTGCTGGAAAAGACCAACACGCTCAACCAGCGCGAAATGCAGTCGCAGGTGCTCGACGACATGGACCTCGAACGCGAGAAGGGAATCACCATCAAGAGCCACGCCATCCAGATGGAGTACACGGCCCGCGACGGACAGCGGTACACGCTCAACCTGATCGACACCCCGGGACACGTCGACTTCTCGTACGAAGTGTCGCGCGCAATCGCCTCGTGCGAAGGGGCGCTGCTGGTGGTCGACGCCACGCAGGGCATTCAGGCGCAGACGATTTCGAACCTCTACCTCGCCGTGGGGCACGACCTGGAGATCATCCCCGTGCTGAACAAGATCGACATGGATTCGGCGATGATCGACGAGGTGAAGGACCAGGTGATCGACCTCATAGGCTGCAAGGACGAGGATATTCTGCTGGCATCGGGAAAAACGGGAATAGGCGTCGAGGAGGTGCTGGAAGCCATCGTGCACCGCATCCCGGCCCCCGAAGGCGACGAAAACGCACCGTTGCAGGCGCTGATCTTCGACTCGGTGTTCAACCCCTTCCGCGGGATCATCGCCTATTTCCGCGTTTTCAACGGCACGCTGCGCAAGGGCGACCTCGTGAAATTCTTCAACACGGGCAGCGAGTACGACGCCGACGAAGTGGGCGTGCTGAAACTCAAGATGCAGCCCCGGCAGGAGATCAGGGCCGGGGACGTGGGGTATATCTGCTCGGGGATCAAGACCTCGTCGGACGTGAAGGTCGGCGACACGATCACGTCGGTGACCAACCCCGCCAAAGAGGCCATCGCGGGCTTCGAGGACGTGAAACCGATGGTCTTCGCGGGCGTCTACCCGGTGGAGGCCGACCAGTACGAGGACCTGCGCGCGTCGCTCGAAAAATTGCAGCTCAACGACGCTTCGCTCACGTTCGAGCCGGAAAGCTCGCTGGCGCTCGGATTCGGGTTCCGCTGCGGATTCCTCGGGCTGCTGCACATGGAGATCATTCAGGAGCGGCTGTACCGCGAATTCGACATGGACGTCATCACGACCGTGCCCAACGTGTCGTACCGCATCACCACGACGCAGGGCGACGTGGTCGAGGTGCACAACCCCTCGGGACTGCCCGAGGTGACGAAGATCGACAAGATCGAAGAGCCTTATATTCTCGCGCAGATCATCACCAAGTCGGAATTCCTGGGCAACGTCATCAAACTCTGCATCGACAAGCGCGGGGTGATGAAGAACCAGACCTTCATCACGCAGGACCGCGTGGAGATCAACTTCGACATGCCCCTCTCGGAGATCGTCTTCGACTTCTACGACAAACTCAAGAGCATCTCGAAAGGATACGCCTCGTTCGACTACCACCGCACGGGATTCCAGCCCTCGAAACTCGTCAAGCTCGACATCCTGCTCAACGGCGAGCCGGTCGACGCACTCTCGTCGCTCACCTACACGGACCACGCCTACGATTTCGGACGCAAAATGTGCGAGAAGCTCAAGGAGCTGATCCCCCGCCAGCAGTTCGACATCGCCATACAGGCCGCCGTCGGCGCCAAGATCATCGCCCGCGAAACGGTCAAGGCCGTGCGCAAGGACGTGACGGCGAAGTGCTACGGCGGCGATATTTCGCGTAAGCGAAAGCTGCTCGAAAAACAGAAGAAGGGCAAGAAACGCATGCGCCAGATCGGTAACGTCGAAGTACCCCAGTCGGCATTCCTCGCCGTGCTGAAAATGGATTAGAGCCATGAAAAAGACCATCATCGACCTCTTCGAGGCCTCCGTGCGGAAATACGGGGCCAAGACCTTTCTGCTCGAAAAACGCCATCACAAATTCGAGCCTACGACCTATGCCGAGACCCGCGAGCAGGCGCTCGAAGCCGGAGCCGGACTCGCCGCGCTCGGCATCCGCCCCGGAGACAAGGTGGCGATACTGGCCGAGGGCAGCAACGCGTGGATCATTTCCGAACTGGGACTGTTCTACGCCGGGGCGGTCAGCGTGCCCCTGTCGGTGAAACTCGAAGAGTCGAACGACCTCGTGTTCCGCATGCGGCACGCCGAGGTCAAGGCCGTTTTCGTGTCGAAATACCAACTGCCGAAGATCCGCCGCATCCGCGCCGGGCTGCCGCAGCTGGAGCAGGTGATCGTCCTCGGGCACATTCCGCTGGAAGCCGGAGAGACGGCCTACGGAACGCTCAAGCGGCTGGGCCGCGAATACCTCGCCAAGAACAGGGAGGAGTTCATGAAGATCGGACAGGCGATCCGGAATGACGATTACGCCACGATCACCTACACCTCGGGCACGACGTCGGACCCCAAAGGCGTGATCCTGACACACCGCAACTACACGGCCAACGTCGAGCAGGCGTTGTCGCGGGTCGATATTCCGCCGCATTTCCGCACGCTGATCATCCTGCCGCTGGACCACTGTTTCGCACACGTCGTGGGTTTCTACATCATGATCGCCTGCGGAGCCTCGGTGGCCACGGTGCAGGTCGGAGCGACGCCGATGGAGACGCTCAAGAACATCCCGCAGAACATCCGCGAAGTGCAGCCGCACTTCCTGCTGTCGGTCCCGGCACTGGCCAAGAACTTCCGGAAAAGCATTGAAAGCTCCATCCGGGCCAAAGGGAAATTCACCGAGAGGCTTTTCAACCTCGCGCTCCGCACGGCATACGTCTACAACCGAGACGGGTACGGCAGGGGCAGCGGATGGCGCATCGTGCTGGCTCCCGTCGTCGGGATTTTCGACGCGCTGCTGTTCCGCAAGGTGCGGCAGGCGTTCGGAGGCCACCTCGAATTCTTCGTCGGGGGCGGCGCGCTGCTCGACGCGGAGTTGCAGCGGTTCTTCTACGCCATCGGGATCCCGATGTTCCAGGGATATGGACTTTCGGAGGCGACGCCCGTGATTTCGACCAACTCGCCCAAACATCACTGGCACCGGTTCGGATCGTCGGGCAAGATACTCATTCCGCTGGACCTGAAGATCCTCGACGAGGAGGGCCGCGAGGTTCCCCGCGGGCAGAAGGGCGAAATCGTCGTCCGCGGCGAGAACGTCATGGCAGGCTACTGGAAGAATCCCGAAGCCACGGCCGACACCGTGCGCGACGGATGGCTCCACACGGGCGACATGGGTTACGTCTCGGAGGACGACTTCCTTTATGTGCTGGGACGTTTCAAGAGTCTGCTGATCGCTTCGGACGGCGAAAAATACAGTCCCGAGGGAATGGAGGAGGCGATCGTGGACAAGTCGCCCTACATCGACCAGATCATCGTGCACAACAACCAAAGCCCGTTCACGGGGGCGATCGTGGTTCCCAACCGCGAGGCGCTGCGCCGCGAACTGGAGGCCCGCAGGACGCCCGAAGCGGAGCGCACGGCCGTCGCAGCGGAGATTCTCGGCGCCGAGGTCGACCGTTACCGTGCCGGCGGAACCTATGCCGGGGAGTTTCCGGAACGGTGGCTGCCTGCGGGACTGGCCATTGTCGACGAGGCTTTCACGGAGCAGAACGGATTGGTGAACAGCACGATGAAGGTCGTGCGCGGGAAGGTCGAGGAGCATTTCCGGAACCGGCTCGACTACCTCTATTCGGCCGAGGGACGCAACCTGAAAAACCCCGAAAACCTCGCGTCGCTGAAAAAAATCGTGGGGTAGGCGCATTTTTCAGCCGCCGAAAACTTGACAAATAAAAAAAACGGAGTAACTTTGTACTTCGTAACGCGGAAATAGCTCAGTCGGTAGAGCATCAGCTTCCCAAGCTGAGGGTCGCGGGTTCGAATCCCGTTTTCCGCTCCAAGAGGTCTTTGCAGACCTCTTTTTTGTTTGGAGGGGGGGGGCCGGGCCGGCTTCGAAGCCACATCCGGCAGAATGCTCCGGCGAATGGAACGATACCTATATCCGCATGGCGGAATGCCCGTCCCAACCCCGACCGCTACCGGGCTGCCGTCCCGCCCTCGTCGGCGACAGGTTCCGTCCAAACGGAGAACCGCCGGATGCAGGCTCTGCGGGCCGCCTCCTGACAGGCTTCGGCCTCCTGCGGCGTCAGCTCGTGAGGGGTTCCCGCCAGACGGGAGCCGTTCCCGGCGACGTTCGTCCCGAAGGCCGGGGCCACGAGTGTCTGGAACCATGCGCAGGCCGCAGTGTAACGTCCGGCCCCGGGATTCAGGTGGTATCCGTCGCGCGTCAGGTCCAGCGAGTCGCACAGCGCCGTGCTGCGCAGGTCCTGAATCGCCGTGCCCGACGGGACGACCACTTCGACGGAGGTCTCCCGCATGAGTTGTTCGACCGAAGAGACGATTCCCCGGTACATCAGTTGCTGGCTCTTCTCATATCGACCGAAATCCCGGTGCTGCGAATTGCGGGCATAGGCCCATGTCTGTTGCCAGGCGATACAGGCTCCGGCATTGGGGCAGTTCCATCGCACGATTTCGACCAGCCGGCCGAACCAGGGCTGATAGGTCGGATAGATGCCCGATTTGCCCGACGACTGTTGCAGCACCACGACGTCCCACCGTTCGTCGGTGATTCCGTCCAACAGGGTCGCTTTCTTCGAAACGGTCTCCCAGCGGTTGGACGTCGACTTGTAATAGATATACGCAGGGGCGTTGCCGGCATATTCCCGGCAATGGCGTTCGAGCGAACATCCTGCGATATAGAGCCGTCCCAGCACGACGTTCCGGATGCCGGCAGCCTCCAGCAACTCGGGCAGGTACATCATGCCGTCGTCGGTGAAGCTGTTACCGATGCCGAGGATGCGCAGCGTGTCGGGCTGCTGCGGGATCGGATAGTTGGGAAACTTTTGGGCGAACAGGCTGACGCAGACGAGAGACACTCCTACGGTCAGCAAAAGACGTAATGTGCGTTTCATAATCGTATGGTTGGTTTATCGGGTTTGTTGCAGATGGGTGATTCGCAGCAGCCGGCCGAATCCGGACCGGGGCAGCGCCGTTGCGATCCGGACCGTTCTGCCCGCGGCAGAAAGACGCCGCAGGGAATGAGGCGATTGAGGAGGATGAAAAGGTCCTCGTTCGCATTCGGGATGATCTCCTGCTGTATCTCTTTCATGTCCGGTACAAAAATAGGAATAAACCGGAAAGTTTCAAGGACAATTCAAAAAAGTATGTTTGTTTAACCGACTTATACGATCCGATCGCCACGCTTCGGACCCGTCAGGCAGGATATTCCCGGAAACGGCCTCCCGCAAAGTTTCGATAAAAAACCCGGCGGTTTCGTTTCGAATCCCGGAAATTTTTCATAGATTTGTAATCGGGCGTCTCCGGGCGTCCCGCAGGATTCCGCGCAACGATTAAACCGAAAAAATATGGAGCAGTACATTTTGTCATTGGATCAGGGAACGAGCAGTTCCCGCGCCATCGTTTTCGACCGCAAGGGGCAGATTTGCTCGATGGCCCAGCGGGAGTTCACCCAGTATTTTCCCAAACCGGGATGGGTGGAGCACAATCCGCACGAAATCTGGTCGTCGCAGGCGTCGGTGATCGCCGAAGCCATCGCGGCCATCGACATCAACGGGCTGAACATCGCCGGAATAGGCATCACCAACCAGCGCGAGACGACGATCGTATGGGACCGCGAAACGGAGGAACCGGTCTACAACGCCATCGTGTGGCAGGACCGCCGGACCTCGGAGTACTGCGACCGGCTGAAGGCCGAAGGTAAAGCAGAGTGGATCCGCGAAAAGACCGGCCTTATCATCGACGCCTATTTCAGCGCCACGAAGATCAAATGGATTCTGGACAACGTGCCGGGCGCCCGCGAGCGGGCCGAGAAAGGCAAGCTGATGTTCGGAACGGTCGACACGTGGCTGATCTGGCGGCTGACGCGCGGCGAGGTGCACGTGACCGACCCGAGCAACGCCTCGCGCACGATGCTGTTCAACATCCGCACGCTGCAATGGGACGGGGAGTTGCTGAAACTGTTCGGCATTCCGGCGTCGATGATGCCCGAGGTGCGCTCGTCGAGCGAGGTTTACGGAGCGACGAAAACCACGATCTTCGCCCACAAGGTTCCCATCGCGGGCATCGCCGGCGACCAGCAGGCGGCCCTGTTCGGGCAGATGTGCGTCGAGCCGGGGTCGGTGAAGAACACCTACGGCACGGGCTGCTTCCTGCTGATGAACAGCGGCGAAAAACCCATCGTCTCGAAGAACAACCTGCTGACGACCATCGCCTGGAAGATCGGCGACAAGGTCAGCTACGCCCTCGAAGGGAGCATCTTCGTCGGCGGATCGGTCGTGCAGTGGCTGCGCGACGGGCTGGGGATCATCCGCTCCTCGTCGGAGGTGGAGGAGCTGGCGGCGTCGGTTCCCGATACCGGCGGCGTCTACTTCGTGCCCGCGCTGACGGGACTGGCGGCCCCGCACTGGGACCAGTACGCCCGGGGCGCGATCAGCGGCATCAGCCGCGGCACGACGGCGGCACACATCGCCCGTGCGGCGCTGGAGGGCATCGCCTACCAGACGCTGGACATCGTGAACGCGATGCAGCGCGACGCCGGAGTCTCGCTGGTGGAACTGAAGGTCGACGGCGGAGCGGCGCGCAACAACCTGCTGATGCAGTTCCAGGCTGACCTGCTCGCGACGAAGGTCATCCGCCCCCGCGTGACGGAGACCACGGCGCTGGGCGCCGCCTACCTGGCGGGGCTGGCCGTGGGGTATTGGGAGAGCATCGGGGAGATCAGGAAGCAATGGCAGGCCGAGCATATTTTCGAACCCGCGGCCGACCGCACGCAGATCGCAAAGGCCGTCGCCGGCTGGGAAGATGCCGTGCGGCGGGTTTTGCACGACAGAAACGAATAAAAGGAAACGGACATGGAAATTACCTTCTTCACCAAATGCCTGTTCGAGTTCATCGGAACGCTGGTGCTCGTACTGCTGGGCGACGGGGTGGTCGCATCGACCATCCTCAAACGATCGAAAGGTTTCGACGGCGGCTGGGTCGTGATTACGATAGCCTGGGGACTGGCCGTGATGTGCGGCGTGCTGATCGCGGGTCCCTATTCGGGCGCGCACCTCAATCCCGCGGTATCGGTGGGACTGGCCGTGGCGGGGTCGTTCCCGTGGGCGTACGTCCCGGGATACGTCGCCGCCCAGCTGCTGGGCGGATTCTGCGGCGCCGTCGTGGTCTACCTTTATTATAAGGACCATTTCGACGCGACGGACGACCCGGCGGCGAAACTGGGCGTCTTCTGCACGATGCCCGCCATCATGAACAAACCGCGCAACCTCTTCTGCGAGGTGGTCGGCACGTTCCTGCTGGTGTTCGTGATCCTGGCCATCGGCAACGAGCAGAACACCCCCGAAATCGGAATGGGAAGTCTGGGAAGCCTTCCGGTGACGATGCTCATCATGGCCATCGGCATGTCGCTGGGCGGCACGACGGGCTACGCGATCAACCCCGCGCGCGACCTGCCGCCGCGGCTGGCGCACGCCCTGCTGCCGATCCGGGGCAAAGGAGGCAGCGGATGGGGGTACAGCTGGGTTCCCGTGGCAGGCCCGCTGCTGGGCGCCCTGGCGGCCGGACTGATCTACGGCTGCGTCTATTTTTGCGGATAAATAAAAAAAGGCTTCGACAATCGAAGCCTTTTTTCGTCATTCTGCCAATCCGAGCGACCTAACCCATTTTCCGACGGCCTCTTTCGAGTTGCGCACCGCGCTGCCGCGGACGGCCAGTCCGTCGGGGACGGTCGACTGCGGGCAGAGTTTGCGGATGTCCGCTTCGCTGCGGCCCATGCCGCTGCCCTCGTGGGTCATGAACGGAATGACGGTCTTGCCCGCAAAGTCGCAGGAGGTGAGGAACGTCGCCACGGGAGGCGCGATCGTCGCCCACCAGCAGGGCGAACCGACGAAAATCACGTCGTACTGCGAAAGGTCGCCGACAGGGTTTTTCAGCGCGGGACGCACCCCGGCTGCGATCTCCTTCTTGCCCTGGTCGACCACAGCCTGGTATTCCGCGGGGTAGGGCGTCGCGGGAACGATCTCGAACAGATCTCCGCCCGTGGCCTCGCCGATCTGCCGCGCCACCTCGCGGGTGTTGCCGCTGTGGGAGAAATAGGCCACCAGCACTTTCTTGGAGGGCTGCTGCGGCTGCGCCCCGGCTCCCGAAACGGCGAAGGCCGCCATCGTCGCCAAAATAAGTCTCTTTTTCATCGTTTTTATCCTTTTACACAATTCCACACTGCAAAAGTAGGGCGGGAAACGGACGCAGGGCATACCCCGATTACGGTTCGTCGTACCATAATTACCGATTCGGGACGGAAGGCGGAGCAGGTATCGAAAATTCTGTTAATTTTGTGACAAACAAAACTATTCAGGACATGGACACGGTGGTTAAATACGACAACATCTTCCAATTCAACGAATCGCGCGGCGTGGAGACGCTGCATCCGCTGGTGAGCGTCATCGACTTTTCGAAATGCGGCCCCGCCCGCTTCGAACGGCAGGTCTACGGCTTTTACACCATATTTCTCAAGGAGGTGAAGTGCGGCGACCTGCGCTACGGACGCAACTATTACGACTACCAGGAGGGCACGCTCGTCTTCCTGGCCCCGGGGCAGGTCATCGGCTACGAAAATAACGGGCAGACCTACCAGCCCAAAGGCTGGGCGCTGCTGTTCCATCCCGACCTGCTGCGCGGCACGTCGCTCGGGCGCAACATCGCGGGCTACACGTTTTTCTCCTACGAGGTGAACGAAGCCCTGCACCTCTCGGAGCAGGAACGCCAGGTCGTGCTGGACTGCCTGCTGAACATCCAGTCGGAACTGAAACACGCGATCGACAAACACAGCCGCACGCTGATCGTCTCGAACATCGAGCTGCTGCTGAATTACAGCACGCGGTTCTACGAACGTCAGTTCATCACGCGCAACAACGTCAACCGCGACGTGCTGGCCGGATTCGAACGCCTGCTGGGCGACTATTTCGCAGGAGACCGCCCCGAGCAGGACGGCGTGCCGTCGGTGCGCTGGTGCGCCGAACAACTGCACCTTTCGGCCAACTATTTCGGCGATCTGGTGAAGAAGGAGACCGGGAAATCGGCGCAGGAGTATATCCAGCTCAAGGTGATCGACATCGCCAAGGAGCGTATCTTCGACCCCGGACGCTCGATCAGCGAAATCGCCTACTCACTGGGATTCCGCTACCCGCAGCACTTCACGCGCCTGTTCAAGAAGGTGGTGGGGTGCTCGCCCAACGAATACCGGAGCGCAAACTGACACAAAAAAACCTTCCGTGGCGCGGAAGGTTTTTTCACACACAAACATTAACAATACAAACAATGCAATGGCTGAAATTCCTGCTTTCATTGTTTCCGGAACAAAGGTCGCGCAAAATTCCGAGACCCGCAATCGCCATTAGTAGGTATTTCGCCCCCGGACAATCCCCTTCACCCTGCCGTTCAGGGAAGTAAGGCGTTTTTTTATTTTGTAATTCGAAATAATGCATTATCTTTGCATGCGAATTCCAACGAACAGGGCGACCGTCCTGTTTCTGAAAATCACATTCAACGGAAATAAACTATGCAAGATCTGAAAGCGCTGGAAGGGAAAAGCCTTGCCGAGTTGCGTGAAATAGCCAAAGTGTTGGGTATTAAGAACGTCATGGTTAAAAAGCGCGAACTGATAGAGAAAATCGCCGGAACGGACTCCCCGAAGGAGGCTCCCGCGGAAAATAAGGACGAAGCGAAAGGGCAGGTTTCGGAAGCCGCCGCAGAGCCGGTGCAGGAAGCAGTCCCGCAGGCCGCGGCACCGAAGGTCAAGGCCCCGCGCGGACGCCGTCCGCGGCTGGCCAAGAACGAAAACGCAGCCCCGCAGCCGGAGGCCGCGGCAGAACCGGAACTCCCGATGGAGACCAAGCCGGCAACGGCTGCCGAACCGGAAGCCGCAGCGGCTGCACCGCAGGCCGAAACGCCCGCGGCGGAGCCTGTGAAGGCCGAACCCAAGCGCCGGGGCCGCAAGCCCAAGGTGCAGGAAATGCAGACGGTGCAGGAGGCGGCTCCCGCCGCCGCGCAGGAGGTCCACACGGAACACGCTCCCCGGCACGTCGAGGAGGAGGTCATCACCAAGGACGACTTCGCAGGGGAGATCGAAGGCGAAGGCGTGCTGGAGATCATGCCCGACGGCTACGGATTTCTCCGCTCGGCAGACTACAACTACCTCAATTCCCCGGACGACATCTACGTTTCGCCTTCGCAGATCAAGCTCTTCGGACTGAAGCCCGGCGACACGGTGAACGGCGCGATCCGTCCCCCGAAGGAGGGCGAGAAATACTTCCCGCTGGTGCGCGTGAACGAAATCAACGGTCTGGCCCCGGAATACATCCGCGACCGCGTGCAGTTCGAATTCATGACACCGCTCTTCCCCAGCGAGAAATTCTGCCTCACGGGCAACGGCCACAACAACATGTCCACGCGCATCGTGGACCTCTTTTCCCCCATCGGCAAGGGCCAGCGCGCACTGATCGTAGCCCAGCCCAAGACGGGTAAGACGGTGCTCATGCAGTCGATCATCAACGCCATCGCCGACAACCACCCCGAGGTTTACATCATCGTACTGCTGATCGACGAACGCCCCGAGGAGGTGACCGAAATGGCCCGCAACTCCAAGGCCGAGGTCGTGGCCTCGACTTTCGACGAGCAGGCCTCGCGCCACGTGAAAGTGGCCGAGATGGTGCTCGACAAGGCCAAACGCATGGTCGAGAGCGGACACGACGTCGTGATTTTCCTCGACTCGATCACCCGTCTAGCCCGCGCCTACAACTCCGTGCAGCCCGCCTCGGGCAAGGTGCTTTCGGGTGGTGTCGACGCCAACGCCCTGCACAAGCCCAAGCGCTTCTTCGGCGCGGCCCGCAACACGGAGGAGAAAGGTTCGCTGACGATCATCGCCACGGCGCTGATCGACACCGGTTCGAAAATGGACGAGGTGATCTTCGAGGAGTTCAAGGGTACGGGCAACATGGAGTTGCAGCTGGACCGCAAGCTGGCCAACAAGCGCGTATACCCGGCCGTAGACGTGATCGCCTCGGGAACCCGCCGCGAAGACCTGCTGCTGCCGCGCGACGTGATGAACCGCACGTGGGTGCTGCGCAAGTACCTCTCGGACATGAATCCCGTGGAGGCCATGGAGTTCCTCCAGAAACAGATGGGACTCACCGACACCAACGAGGAGTTCCTCGCCACGATGAACCACTGACCGCACGGACCGCAAACACCCAGGCATAGATGAAAAGACTGATTCTGATGGGCTTGTGTCTCCTTTTCGCCCGCGGGGCGTTCGCGTGGGGACAGAAGGGGCACGACGTGACGGCGCACATCGCCGAATGCCACCTGACGCCCGAAGCGGCGGAGAAGGTCCGCAAGGCGCTCGACGGCTATTCGCCCGTGTACATCGCCAACTGGCTCGACTTCGCCAGCTACTGGCCCGAATACGCCTATTCGAAAACCTGGCACTACCTCAATATCGACGAAGGCGAGACGCTGGAGAGCATGCCCCGGAATCCCAAGGGCGACGTGCTGACGGCGGTGACGGAACTCACGGAGAAACTCAAGTCGGGGCGCCTCACGCCCGAGGAGGAGACGATCTCGCTCAAGATGCTGATTCACCTGGTCGGGGACATGCACTGTCCGATGCACCTCGGACGGTTGAGCGACCTGGGCGGCAACAAGCGGCCCGTGCGTTTCTTCGGCCGCGACACGAGCCTGCATTCGGCCTGGGACACGAACATCCCCGAGGCGGCCCACAAATGGAGTTACAGCGAATGGCAGCAGCAGATCGACCGGCTGACGGACGAAGAGGCCGCGCAGATCGCCGCCGGGGAACCGGCCGACTGGGTGAAGGAGACGCACGAAATCTGCAAGGAGATTTACGCCTTCAGCCCCGAAGGGACCGATATTTCGTACGACTACATCTTCAAGTACACGCCCGTCGTCGAACGGCAGTTCCTGCGCGGCGGACACCGCCTGGCCCGCCTGCTGAACGAGATATACCGATAAATACATACGCGCAAGACAAAACCGCCCGCCAATCTATCGATCGGCGGGCGGTTCGTTTCCGGAGCGCCGAATCAGTAATTCAGGTAGGAATTTCCGTAATCCGGCTACTTCGGAAATCCCGTTTTCGGTCTATCTTTGCATTGTGAACGGGAGGGACCGGATTCCGGAACCCGACGAAACGGAAAAAAGGAGGACGATCATGGAATACAGAATTTTGGGCCGAACGGGCCTGCGCGTGAGCGCCGTCGCACTCGGCTGCGAGGGCTTCATCCACAAAACGGCGGAAGAGGTGTGCGCCGATTTCGACTTCGCCATCGCACACGGCGTCAACTTCGTCGACATCTACTCGCCGAATCCCGAACTGCGGACGAACATCGGCGCGGCGCTCGAAGGCCGCCGCGGGAACTTCATCATCCAGGGACACCTCTGCACGACCTGGGAGAACGGGCAGTACCTGCGCACGCGCGACCCGAAGAAAACCCTCGCGTCATTCGACCTCCAGCTGCAACAGCTGCGGACGGACTGCCTCGACGTGGGCATGATCCACTACGTCGACGCCGAGGCGGATTTTCACCGCGTCTTCGGCGGGGAGATCATCCGCATCGCGCAAAGACTCCGGGAGGAGGGCCGGATCCGGCATATCGGCATGAGCAGCCACAATCCCGCGGTGGCCCGGATGGCCGTCGAAACGGGACTGGTGGACGTGCTGATGTTCTCGGTCAACCCCTGCTACGACCTGCAACCGGCCGGCGACGACGTCGACGCCCTGTGGGCCGAGGAGAGCTACGCCGGTACGCTGCACAACATCGATCCCGACCGCGAACGGCTCTACGAACTGTGCGAAAGGTCGGGCGTGGGCATCGACGTCATGAAGGTATACGGCGGCGGCGACCTGCTGAGCGAGGAGAATTCTCCGTTCGGGAAGGCCATGACGCCGGTGCAGTGCATCGAATATGCCCTGACGCGTCCGGGCGTGGCATCCGTGATGGTCGGATGCAGGACGCAGGACGAAATCCGGGCCGCACTCGACTGGTGCGGCGCATCGCCCGCCGAAAGGGACTATGCCTCCGCAATGGCCGGCATGGAGCGGTTTACCTGGGAAGGGCATTGCATGTACTGCGGCCATTGCGCCCCCTGTACGGCGGGAATAGACATCGCGGCGGTCAACAAATTCCACAACCTCGCCGTGGCGCAGGGCGAAATCCCGGAAACCGTGCGCGAACATTACGCCGCGCTCACGCACCACGCTTCGGAGTGCATCGGTTGCGGCGCGTGCGAAACGCGCTGCCCGTTCGGCGTGGAGATCGTCGCGTCGATGCGCCGCGCGGCGGAACGATTCGGCTATTGACCGCAAATCCGGAAAAAGATGAGACCAGACAACGCAAACAAGGACCGGCAGGCCATAGACCTGCTCTTCGCCGAGAAATGCTCGTGCGTCGTACGCAACGGCGACACGATCCGGATATTCCGCGAACGGGGCGTCCGGGACCTCTGGAGGCTGCTGCACGAGGAGCCGGAACTGCTCGACGGCGCGTTCGTGGCCGACAAGGTGGTCGGGAAGGGCGCCGCGGCGCTGATGGCCGCGGGCCGTGTGAGGAAGCTGTTCGCCGATGTGGTGAGCCACGCGGCGCTGGAACTGCTGAACGGGGCCGGGATTCCGGTAAGCTATACGGTCGCCGTGCCCCACATCATCAACCGCGCCGGGGACGGCATCTGCCCCGTGGAGCGGCTCTGCGCCGGGGCGCGAAGCGCCGCAGAGTGCCTGCCGCTGATCGAAGGGTTCCTGACGGCCGGCAAGGGCGCACCCTGATTCCGGCGGAGTACGAAAGGACCGTCCGCGGCCTTCGCCCGGGAGACTGCAAGCCACCCGGACCCGGTCCGCCGCAGGCGCGGGGAGGCCGAAAAACAAAACAAATACGGAACAATGAACAAGATTCTTTCGATTTTACTGGCCTGCACGGCTGCCGGCGCCGCATACGGCGCACAGGAGACCGGGCAGACGGCGAAGAACGTCGCGATCGACTCGGTGGTGGTGACGGGGGCGCGCTACGCCTCGGACATCCGCCACCTGCCGATGTCGGTGGCGGTCGTGGACCGCGACGAAATCGTCCGCCGGCAGGAGGCATCGGTGCTTCCGCTGCTCACGGAACAGGTTCCGGGGCTGTTCGTCACGGGACGCGGCGTGATGGGTTACGGCGTCTCGGACGGCGCGGCCGGAGGCATCAGCCTGCGCGGCATCGGCGGAGGGTCGGCGGCCCAGATGCTCGTGCTGATCGACGGGCATCCGCAGTACATGGGGCTGTTCGGCCATCCGATCGCCGACGCCTACCAGTCGATGCTCGCCGAGCGGGTCGAGGTGGTGCGCGGACCGGCGTCGGTGCTCTACGGCTCGAACGCCATGGGCGGGGTGATCAACATCGTCACCCGCCGGCAGCGCGAGGAAGGCGTGAGAACCGACCTGAACGTGGGCTACGGCTCGTGGAACACCTTGCAGACCGAAGCAGCCAACCGCATCCGCAAAGGCCGCTTCACGAGCGTCGTGACCGGCTCGTACAACCGCACGGACGGCCACCGCGCCGACATGGGTTTCGAGCAGTACGGCGGATATGCCAAGGTCGGCTACGAGATCAGCCGCCGCTGGAACGCTTACGCCGATGTGAACCTGACACACTTCAACGCCTCGAATCCGGGCGAAATCACCGCGCCCGTCTTCGACAACGACTCCCGCATCACGCGCGGCATGGCATCCGTCTCACTGGAAAACTCGTACGACCGGACTTCGGGCGCGTTGAAGTTCTTCTACAACTGGGGCCGTCACCGGATCAATGACGGCTACGGCGCAGGCGAGGAGCCGCGCGACTACCGTTTCAACTCGAAGGACCGGATGCTGGGCGTCTCGTGGTATCAGAGCGCCGGACTGTGGCGCGGCAGCCGCCTGACGGCGGGCATCGACTGGCAGCGTTTCGGGGGCCGGGCGTGGAACCGGTTCACGGCAGACGGCCGCGAGGAGCCGATCGTGAACCAGGCGGAGGACGAAATCGCCGGATACGCCGATTTCCGGCAGTCGCTGGGACGCCTCACCGTCGACGCCGGGGTGCGTATCGACCACCACACCCGCACCGGCACGGAGTGGGTTCCGCAGGCGGGCATCTCGCTGCGGGCCGCACGCGACGGAGCGCTGAAGGCGATGGTGAGCAAGGGCTTCCGCAACCCGGTGCTCCGCGAACTCTACATGTTCGGGGTGAAGAATCCCGATCTGAAGCCCGAACGGCTGTGGAACTACGAACTTTCGTGGACCCAGCGGCTGGCCGGAGGAAGCGTGTCGTACGGCGTCAACCTCTTTTATATCGAGGGCGAGGACATCATCCGGCGCGGCAGGGCAGACGGCCGCAACATCCTGCTCAACCAGGCTCGGATCGAAAACTGGGGCGCGGAGGCCGACGCCGCATGGCGCATCGGCGGGGGATGGAGCGTCAATGCCAATTACAGCTGGCTCCGGATGGAGTATCCCGTGCCGGCGTCCCCCGAACACAAACTCTACGCCGGAGGCGATTTCGGGAAGGGCCGCTGGTCGGTGTCGACGGGCGTGCAGTACATCGCAGGGCTTTACACGGCGGCGGCTCCCGATCCGGAAGTCCGGGAAGCGGGATTCGTGCTCTGGAACCTGCGCGCGTCGCTGCGCGTAAACCGTTTGCTGACGATCTTCGTCCGGGGCGAAAACCTGCTGGCCGAACGTTATGAGATCAATGCCGGATACCCGATGCCCCGGGCGACGGTCTTCGGCGGACTGAAGTTAAACCTTTAATTGAAATAACCATGAAAACATCCTCTGTAACACTCTATTCGACAGGCTACCGCGAGACGCGTACATACCTCGTGGCAGCCCTGTTCGCGGCGGGCAACATCGTCCTGCCGCAGTTGTGCCACCTCGTGCAGCTGGGAGGTCCCACGATGCTGCCGATCTACTTCTTCACGCTCGTCGGCGCCTACAAATACGGCTGGCGCACGGGACTGCTGACAGCCCTCGCTTCGCCGCTCGTGAACGCCGCGCTGTTCGGGATGCCCGCCGTCACGGCGCTGCCGGCGATCCTCGTGAAATCGGCGCTGCTGGCCGGAGCGGCAGGGTATGCGGCCCGGCGTTTCAACCGCGTGTCGGTGGCGCTGCTCGCCGCCGTCGTGCTGTTCTACCAGATCGTCGGATCGGCCGGGGAATGGGCCTTGACGGGCAACTTCACGGCCGCCGTGCAGGATTTCCGGATCGGGATTCCCGGCATGTTATTGCAGGTGTTCGGCGGATACCTCTTTATAAAGTACGTAATACGCAAATAGCCATGATGAAAAAAATCTGTATGATCTCCTTTGTTTTGCATTTCGCGGCCGCAGGTTCCGGCTGTGCGTCGGGCAACGACAAAAAGGCGGCGGAGGCGGCTCCCGCCAAAGTCTACATGACCCGCGACATCTCGCCCGCGGGAATGAAAGCCGTCTACGAGGCCCTGGGCCGGAAGGCCGAAGGGAAGAAGGTCGCCGTGAAACTCTCGACCGGAGAGCCGGGAGGCAACAATTTCCTGCAACCGGCCCTGATCGGCGATCTGGTGAAGTCGGTGAAGGGCACGATCGTCGAGTGCAACACGGCCTACGGCGGCGGACGCGCCAAGACCGAAGACCACCTGAAAGCCGCCGCCGACCACGGGTTCACGGCCATCGCTCCGGTGGACATCATGGACGCCGAGGGCGAAGTGCGCCTGCCCGTCGAGGGCGGCAGGCACCTCAAATACGACATCGTAGGCTCTCACTTCCCGGAGTACGATTTCGTGGTGGTTCTTTCGCATTTCAAGGGGCACGCGATGGGCGGATTCGGCGGCGCGATCAAGAACATCTCCATCGGCATCGCCTCGTCGGCCGGAAAAGCGTGGATTCACTCGGCCGGAAAGACCGAGGACACCGAGAAACTGTGGAGCAGCCTGCCCGCGCAGGACGATTTTCTGGAGTCGATGGCCGAAGCGGCCAAAGCGATCGCCGCCCATTGCGGCGAACGGATTCTCTACATCAGCGTTATGAACAACCTCTCGGTGGACTGCGACTGCGACGCGCATCCCGAACCGCCCCGCATGGGCGACATCGGCATCCTCGCCTCGCTGGACCCCGTGGCGCTGGACCAGGCGTGCGTCGACCTGGTGTACGCCTCGCCCGACGAGGGCAAGGTCCATCTGATCGAACGCATGGAGTCGCGCCACGGCATCCACACGCTCGAACACGCCGAGGCCATCGGCATCGGCAGCCGGCAGTACGAGTTGGTCGATCTGGACAAATAACGGAAGCGGCACGTCCCGTGGAAGACATCCCCGTTCCTTGGGGATGTCTTTTTTTTGCCCGCGGCGGAACGGAGCCATCCGCCCGGGGCGTGCCGGCGCGCGCGTTTGTTCACAAAATGTTCATTAAAAGCCCCGAAGCTTGTTTCCTTTCCGGAGAACTATCCCTATATTTGCTTTCGTGCAAGGTTCTCCGCCGACGGCTGTCGGCACGAGATCAAAAGGGAACTCCTGTGAAAATCAGGGACTATTCCCGTAGCTGTAAGCCCCGTTGCGTTCCGCACACTCTTTAGCCACTGTCCCCCGGGACGGGAAGGCGTGCGGAAGGGGCGAGTCAGAAGACCTGCCTTGCCGGGAAGGATAGCCGCCTTCGGGATTTAGGGCGATACCCGGACCTTTTTATACCGAACATGTTTTTCGAGGGAATTCCGCCCTTTTCTGCGGCCGCAGCAGAAGAGAACGGGGTTTCGCACCGCACAGGCACACAACAAATATGGGATAAATATGGGCATTTCGGAAATTTACATCGTCAAACGCGACGGCAAACGGGCGCCGTTCTCGGTCGAAAAGATCAAACGCGCGATCAGCAAGGCGTTCCTCTCGGTGGGCGGCTACGCCACGGACGACGACCTCACGTCGGTGTTGAGCCGCGTCCGCGTCTCGGACGGCATGTCGGTCGAGGAGATTCAGAACCAGGTGGAGGTGGCCCTGATGGCCGAGCGTTATTTCGCCGTGGCCAAGAGCTACATGCTCTACCGCCAGAAGCACTCCGAGGACCGCGAAGACCGCGAGAAACTCGAATTCCTGATCAACTACTGCGACGCGAAGAACCCCGCAACGGGGTCGAAATACGACGCCAACGCCAACGTCGAGAACAAGAACATCGCCACGCTGATCGGCGAACTCCCGAAGCGGAACTTCATCCGCCTGAACCGCCGTCTGCTGACCGACCGCATCAAGGAGATGTACGGCAAGGAGCTGTCGGACAAATACCTGCGTCTGCTCAACGGCCACTTCATCTACAAGAACGACGAAACGTCGATGGCCAACTACTGCGCCTCGATCACGATGTACCCGTGGCTGCTGGGCGGCACGCTGTCGGTGGGCGGCAACTCGACGCGCCCGACCAACCTCAAGTCGTTCTGCGGCGGGTTCGTCAACATGGTCTTCATCGTCTCGTCGATGCTCTCGGGAGCCTGCGCGACGCCCGAATTCCTGATGTACATGAATTATTTCATCGAACAGGAGTACGGCGAGGATTACTACACGCGCGCCGACGAAGTGGTCGACCTCTCGAAGAAACGGCGCACGATCGACAAGATGATCACCGACTGCTTCGAGCAGATCGTCTACTCGATCAACCAGCCCACCGGGGCGCGGAATTTCCAGGCCGTGTTCTGGAACGTCGCCTACTACGACCGCTACTATTTCGAGTCGCTTTTCGGGGAATTCGTCTTCCCGGACGGCTCGAAACCCCATTGGGAGTCGCTGTCGTGGTTGCAGAAACGGTTTATGACGTGGTTCAACCGCGAACGCACGAAAACCGTGCTGACCTTCCCCGTCGAGACGATGGCGCTGCTGACCCGCGACGGCGACGTGATGGACCGCGAGTGGGGCGACTTCACGGCCGAAATGTACGCCGCGGGGCACTCGTTCTTCACCTACATCAGCGACAACGCCGACTCGCTGTCGTCGTGCTGCCGCCTGCGGAACGAGATCCGGGACAACGGGTTCAGCTACACGCTGGGCGCCGGAGGCGTCTCGACGGGTTCGAAGAGCGTGCTGACGATCAACCTGAACCGCTGTATCCAGTACGCCGTGAAGAACGGCATGCACTACCTCGCCCATCTGGAGGAGATAGTGGACCTGGTGCACAAGGTGCAGATAGCCTACAACGAGAACCTCAAGGAACTGAAGGCCAAGGGCATGCTGCCGCTCTTCGACGCGGGGTACATCAACCTCGCACGGCAGTATCTCACCGTCGGCGTCAACGGACTGGTCGAGGCTGCGGAATTCCTGGGCATCCGCATCGACGACAACGACGACTACGCCGCTTTCGTGCAGGGGGTATTGGGGCTGATCGAGCGTTACAACCGGAAATACCGCTCGAAGGAGGTGATGTTCAACTGTGAGATGATCCCGGCGGAAAACGTCGGCGTGAAGCACGCCAAGTGGGACCGCGAGGACGGATATGCCGTGCCGCGCGACTGCTACAACTCCTATTTCTACGTCGTGGAGGACGAGTCGCTGAACGTCATCGACAAGTTCCGCCTCCACGGACGCCGCTACATCGAGCATCTCACGGGCGGCTCGGCCCTGCACATGAACCTCGAGGAGCACCTCTCGAAGGAGCAGTACCGCCACCTGCTGCGCGTGGCGGCCGCCGAAGGATGCAACTACTTCACGTTCAACATCCCCAACACGGTGTGCAACAAGTGCGGGCACATCGACAAACGCTACCTGAAGGAGTGCCCCGCATGCCACTCGGACGACGTGGACTACCTGACGCGCGTGATCGGCTACATGAAGCGCGTTTCGAACTTCTCGGCGGCTCGCCAGCAGGAGGCCGCGCGGCGCTATTACGCCAAGGCGGAGTAGGATGGTGCGGTATCACAATTTCGACGTGGTGTTCGCCGAGATTCCCGGCGAAACGACCCTGGCGCTCAACATCACGGGCTGTCCCAACCGCTGCCCGGGATGCCACAGCCCGCACTTGCAGGCGGACGAAGGGCGCGTGCTCGACGAGGCGGAACTGCTGGGGCTGCTGGCCCGTTACGGACGTTCGGTGACCTGCGTCGCATTCATGGGCGGCGACGCCGGGCCGCACAAGATCGCCCGGCTGGCAGGGACCGTACGGAAAACCTGCCCGGAGCTGCGCACGGCGTGGTACTCGGGCCGGGAAGAGTTGCCGGAGGGTTTCGAGTCCGCGGCGTTCGACTACGTCAAGCTGGGCGGATGGGTCGAGGCGCTGGGCCCGCTGACGGCACCGGCGACCAACCAGCGGCTCTATCGGGTCGGACGGGACGGGACGATGGAGGACATCACGGAGCTGTTCCGGCGCAAGCCGTGACGCGACGCCATTTTGCCGGTGGGAGCCGGAAATCCAGAGATTAGTTCAGCGTTGTCTGCCATGCAACGGTTTACGGCCGGCTCCCACGGCAAATATCGCGAAAACCGCCCGGAATGGGCGTTTTTTTCATAACTTTGCCGTATGGATCATTCGTTTCGATACACCGCCGCGGATTTCACGGCGGAACTGCCCGCCGCCGACTACGTCGCCCGCTTCCGCGACGCCGAACGGGTGGGCGGCTACTGCCGGGAGTGCGGCAACTACGGCCGCAGCTGGGGATGCCCGCCGTTCGGGTTCGACGCAGGGGAGTACGTCACGCGCTACGGCACGGCCCTGCTCGTCGCCACCAGGATCACGCCCGAAGAGCCGGGTCTCCCGGCCTCCGAAGCGGGACGCCTGATCCTTCCCGAACGGCAGCGGCTCGAACGGCTGCTGCTGGAGATGGAAGGGCAATACGGCGGACGGTCGTTCGCCTACGTCGGAACGTGCATCCATTGCCCCGAGGGAAGCTGCACGCGCCCCGAAGGCAGGCCCTGCCGCCATCCGGAACTGGTGCGGCCGTCGCTCGAAGCCTGCGGGTTCGACGTGGCGCGCACGGCCTCCGAACTGTTCGGAATCGAGCTGAAGTGGGGCAGCGGGGGCCGCATGCCCGAGTACCTGACGCTCGTATGCGGATTTTTCCACGACGCAGAATCGGTCGTATGGAACGGATAAGGGCGGTTTTCAACTGGAGCGGCGGCAAGGATTCGGCGCACGCCCTGCTGCGGGCCGTCCGGTCGGGCAGGTACGAGATCGTCGCCCTGCTGACGACCTTCGACCGCGGCACACGCCGCTCGTCCATGCACGGGATCCCCCTGCCGCTGTTGCAGGCACAGGCCGAAAGCATCGGCATTCCGCTTTACGCCATCGACCTAACGCCGAAGGGCGGCATGGAGGAGTACGGAGCCGCCATGTCGCGGGCTGTCGGACATTTCAGGAAGCAGGGCGTGACGCACTTCATCTTCGGGGACATTTTCCTGCACGACGTGCGGAAATACCGCGAACAGCAACTGGCGCCCTGCGGAATCAAGGTCGTGGAACCGTTGTGGGGAGAGTCTTCGGAAAAGGTCATACGCGATTTCCTGGCGACGGGGCTGAAAACCGTCGTCGTGACGACGACGGCCGGCGGCCCCGGGGCCGCAGCCATCGGACGGACGGTCGATGACGCGTTCGTCACCTCGCTGCCCGCCGGGACCGACCCCAACGGGGAGAACGGCGAATACCACACATTCTGCTACGACGGGCCGCTTTTCCGCAAGCCCGTGCCGTTCCACCTCGGAGAACCGTTCAGCAGGAGTTACGACATCCGCCTCGAAGACGGTACGACCGAAACCTTCGCTTACTGGTTCGCCGACCTGCAGGAAGCCTGACGCGCGGTCAGACGTTGAGCTGATTGCCCTCGGCAAAGAGGGAATCGAGGATCAGGCGCAGCTCGGAGAGGAGTTCCTCCTCGTCCAACCCGCCGTTCAGGGAGAAGAATTTCCCCGGAGGCGTGCAGTACTGCACCGTCGAGGCCGCTTCGCAGGACTCGATGCCGCAGATGATGACCGCATCGACATCGTCCTCGTGGCGCAGCATGGCGTTGTAAAATGCCAGCAGGTAGCGCGGGGTGCTTATCGGCGGAACAAGCACCATCGTTCCCGATGCGTCGAACTTGTCGGGCGAGTTGATCACCTTCAGGCCGTACTGGCCTGCGATCCGGCCGGCGGTCTTCGCCGGAACTCCATACAGTACGATATTCATAAGCGTTCGTTTTTGAAAAAAGCGCGGCCGACTGCGAATCTCTTCCGGCCTGTTACGGCAGTAACGCGCCGTTTCTTTACCGCACCTTTTTGTGTTTAACCGAATATCAGTATCAAAAGCTGGGCCGCCAGCACCCGCAGGAACATCGACAGCGGGTAAACCGTCGCGTAACCGACCGACGGAGCGTCGGACGAGGTCTGCTCGGCCGAATAGGCCAGCGCAGGCGGATTGGTCGAGGCCCCCGAAAGAACGCCGATCAGCGTATAATAGTTGAGTTTGTAGTAGAAGCGTCCGAAAATGCCCGCCAGCAGGAGCGGCACGACGGTGATCACGGCCCCGTAGGCGATCCAGACATATCCGCCCGCCGCGAGCGTCGGCACGAACTCCTCGCCCGCGCCCAGTCCCACACCCGCCAGGAAGAGCGAGATGCCCACCTCGCGCAGCATCAGGTTGGCCGACATCGTCGTATAGGTGACCAGTTTGTAGTGCGGTCCGTAGCGGCCGATCAGGATGGCCACGATCAGCGGACCTCCGGCAAGCCCCAGTTTCACGGGCTGCGGAACGCCCGGAATCCAGAACGAAATGCTGCCCAGCACGACGCCCAGCGCGATGCCGATGAAAATGGGAATCAGGTTGGGGTGGTTGAGCCGCTTGAGCGAGTTGCCGAAAAGCCGCTCGGCATGGGCCACCGACAATTCGGGTCCCACGACCGTCACGCGGTCGCCGATCTGCAATTGCAGGTTTCCGGAGGCCACCAGGTCGATGCCCGAACGGTTGATGCGCGTGATCGTGACGCCGCAGGTGGAACGGACCCGCAGTTCGGAGAGGGTCTTGCCGTTCAGTTCGGGCTTGGTGATCAGGATGCGCCGCGAAATCATCGTCTTGTCATGGACCATCGGCTCGGCGTCGACCTCCCGCCCGAGCAGAGCCACCAGCGCCTCGACATCCCGGGGCGCGGCAATCAGCAGGATGCGGTCGCCGCAATGGAGCGCCGTCGAAGCGTCGGCCAGTTCGGGACTCCCGCCGCCGCGGCTGATGCGCGAAATGACGAAATCCCGCAGCGCAAGGTCCCGGATCTCGGCCACGGTCTTGCCGTTGACGGCGGCATTGCCGATCTCGACGGAAAGACGCCGGGTCGTCAGGTCTTTTTGCGCGTCCGAGTCCTGTCCGGCGGCGGCCTCTTCGCGCTTCACGTCGATGCGCAGCAGGTAGCGGAGCCCGATCAGCGTGAGGATGGCTCCCACGACGCCCAGCGGGTAGGCCACGGCGTAGCCCGTGGCGATGTCCGGGGCATCGGCTCCGGCGTGCATGTCGCTGAAAGCCTGCTGGGCGGCACCCAGTCCGGGCGTGTTGGTCACGGCGCCCGACATCACGCCGACCATCGTCGTCATGGACAATCCCGTAATATAGTAGAGCGCCACCGTCGTGGCGACACCCAGCGCCACCACCAGCACCGCCAGTTTGTTGAGCGTGACGCCGCCCTTGCGGAACGAGGAGAAAAATCCGGGTCCGACCTGCAGGCCGATCGAATAGACGAAAAGGATCAGTCCGAACTCCTTGAGGAAGTGCATCAGGTGTTCGTCGATATTCATACCGAAATAGCTGAAGGCGATGCCGACGAACAGAATGCCCGTCACACCCAGCGACACCCCGGCGACCTTGAGTTTGCCCAGCATGACACCCAACGCCACGACCAGCGCCAGAATCAGCACCGAGTGGGCCACGCCTCCGCCCCAAAGCGACTCGGAGCCAAATAACAATCGTTCGATTAATTCCATATCCAATCCTCATCCGGTCGGCTTCCGTCCGGGAAAAATCCCGTGAGCCGAAAGGTGCGACACCCGGCGGCAAAGTCCGACATAAAACAATAAGCATTACATAACCGATGTCAAACACCCATCCCCCGGGGTCTCACGACGTCGAATCGGCCTGGCAGGTCTTCTGACTTGCTCCTGTTCCGAAGCCTTCCCGGTCCTTGCGGACCAGTGGCGAGATGTTCGGAACCTTCGCGGAGTTTCACAGCAGCGGGACTGTCCGGGACTTGCACCCGATTCCCTTTTCGCTCTCTTCCACGCCCGGGAAGGAGAGAACCAAACCTGCGGCAAAGATAACGCTTCTTTCCGAGAAACCGCCCGAAATCGCGGATTATTTTCACCAACCGCAGCCAGAAAGCGCCGGAAAGGATCCCATTCCGGCTTGCGCTTCCACCCGCAAAAACATCCCCAATATTACTTTAATGTACCAAATCCGAATTCAGTCGTTTCTACACATCTATTTTCCCTTTTGCTCTTGCCGCATTTTTGTTAACTTTGCAGCAATTATCTTCAGCCATTAATTTATGGGAAACGCATTGCATCCAAATGAACGAACTTTGATTTACATGCTGCGAAAGATATCGGTCGCATTGGGCAAAACCATCGTCTCGCTCATACTGATCGCCTTGCTGGCAATCTTTGTGACAAGCGTAAGCCCTGTATATGATTTCAGTGAGGCTAAACCCTTCAGCGGCCCCGACATTTTTAACCCATACCGGGGGGGGAATCCGACATATGCTGGAAACGAGCCAATTTTCATACACATACGCGCGTAAAGGGCATCCTGAACGAGTGCGAATATTGGCCGGCCGAAACCGATGAAGCCTACCGGAAATTCGGATATGACATCGTAACATTCTCGAATCACAATGAATTGACCCTACATCCATACGATTCCCTGTTGCAGGTCAATGTCTACGAACACGGTATCAACCTATTCAAATACCATAAGCTGGTATTCGGTTGCGACGAAGTCAACCGCTTCGATCATTTGATCCCGCTTTTCGCTTCCCAAAAACAATTCCAGTTAGACCTGCTCGGAAAGGAGTCCGATTTCATCCAGATGAATCACCCCTTAAGAACGACGGGCACGTCGAAAAGCCTCATGCAGAAACTCGGCGGTTACAGGATCATGGAACTCGACAGCGGAAAGAGCACCGAAAACGAGTATTGGGACTGGGCCCTCAGTGCCGGGCATTACAGTTTCGGGCTGGCCAACGACGATCTGCACTATCCCGATAAGTCCAGCCGTATCGCCGTAAGGTGCAATTTCCTGCGCTGTCCGTCCGCGAGGTATGAAGACATAAAGGAAACGCTTCTCGGCGGCGGCTATTATGCGATGCGCGTCCCCGACTACGGCCACGGGGACTGGGAGGTGAAATACGCAAGAAACAGGAATCTGCCGTCGGTCGAGAAGATCGGCCTCGACGGCGAAACGATCTACATCGCCTTGTCGCGCCAGGCGGACAGTATCAAGGTGACGGGGCAGGATCACACCACTCTGTCGCTGGCCCGGAACTCGTCCGAGGCCAGCTATACCATGGCGGACGACGACCCCTACGCACGCATTACCGCCTACTTTCCCGACGGCGAGGTGATCTACACCAATCCGTTCGCACGATACGACGCTTCCGTGGCACAAACTCCCTATATGGCTCCGTCGCATACGGTAAACATCCCGTTGACGATTCTTTTCAACTTTACGCTTCTTGTCCTGTGCGCGGGAGTGATCCTTATATTTTATAAAACAGTTATCAAATGGTAAAATTTCTGAAAGAAAAGACCGACCTCACCCGCATATCTTCGGTACTCAGCCTGTTTACGCTCGTGGCGTTCCACTGGCCGTTCTTCCGGCTGGTGCTCGGCAACATCGAAGGGGGCTTCAACGGCGTATTGATCACCGGAGGGCTGGGCGTGCTGATGTTCGCGCTCAATTTTCTCGTCTATTACCTCGTGCTCTTTCTCGGACGCTTCGTCGGAAAGTGCATCCTTGCCTTCACATTCATAGGCAATGCCATAAGCCTCTATTTCATAAACACATACCAGGTGCTCATCACGGACAAGATGATGGGGAACGTATTCAACACCCGGTATTCGGAGGCTTCCGGATTCTTCTCATGGTCTGCCGTATGGTATCTCCTCTTCCTGGGTGTGGTTCCATGCATCTACATTTTTGCAAGGCGGTTCGACTACGGAAGCTGGAAGCGTTTTTTCGCCCGCACGGGCATCGCACTGGCGGTTTCTTTGGCCATCGCGCTGGTCAATATGCAGAACTGGCCGTGGATCGACCGCAACGCGCCCAAGCTCGGCAGTCTGGTCATGCCGTGGTCGTATACGGTCAACTCCGTACGCTACTACAATTCCGTAAAGAAGCAGAACCGGAAAGAGATTCCCCTGCCCGACGCGAAGATCGTTTCCGACGGCAAGGATGTATGCGTGCTGATAATAGGAGAATCCGCCAGAAGGGAGAATTTCTCTTTATACGGATACGGCAAGCCGACCAATCCGCTTCTGGAGAAAGACAGTGTAACCGCACTGATTGCAGATGCGGCCGCGACCTATACCACGGCAGGCGTGAAGGCCATTCTCGACCACAAGCCTTCCAACAAACTTTACGAAATCCTTCCGAACTATCTCTGCCGAAACGGCGTGGATGTGGTATGGCGCAGCAACAATTGGGGAGAGCCTCCCGTACATATCGACAAATACTACAAGCCGAAAGAGCTCAAGGAGCGGAATCCCGAAGCCGACGACAGGTACGACGGCATTCTGCTCGCAGGCCTCCGCGAAGAGATACTCTCCGGCAGCAAGGACAAGATGCTCGTCGTACTCCATACCAGCACCAGCCACGGCCCCACGTACTATAAGAAATACCCGCCGGAGTTCGAGGTGTTCAGTCCCGTATGCACTACGGTGGAGATGTCCAAAGCGGATCCGAAGGAGCTGATGAATGCCTACGACAACACCATCGTCTACACGGATTATCTCATTCATTCCGTAATAGAAATTCTTCGCGGGATTCCCCAAAGACGCAGTTGCGTGATCTTCGTATCCGACCACGGAGAGTCCCTCGGCGAGGGGAATCTGTATATGCACGGCGTGCCCATACTTGTCGCGCCGAAGGAACAGATCGAGATTCCGTTCATCGTGTGGACATCGGATGAAGCGATGAAAATAGATACGGAGAAAAAGGTGGGCCAGTATCATGTCTTTCACAGCGTCCTGTCATTCCTCGGGATCGACAGCCCTGTCTATGACGAATCATTGGATATATTCCAGCCACCTCACAAAAGATAACCCGCCCAAGAGCATATTTTCACATGCGGGAACAATCAAAAAATCGCTTAACTTGTCATAACCAACAAATTAAGCGATTTTTTTCGTACCCGGAGCCGCATTTGAATATATTAAATCCTATTAAACTTAAATAGAGGTAAGAATCAATAAATTCGTATTTATTTTATTTATTATCAATATTATATAAATATTCAACCATTTTACCTGATAAATTCTAATTGAACATATTTTAGCAGATGTGGGGAAAATGTGGGGAATTTTTCGTATTTTTGCTATGTCAATCCGGAATCTGGGTACTATGAAAATAACTCTTATTATCAAAAAGAGCGTAAAGCGCTATGATACAGAATCCAAGGCGACCATTTACGCGCGTCTGCGGGACGGCAGGCAGGTAGATATGGTCGCACCGACCCGGCTCACCATCAACCCCAATCTTTGGGATGACAAGGCCGAACAGGTCAAAAGCAAAATCGTTTGCGACGACGAAATGCGTTCCTATTACAACGATGAAGCCCGCAAACTCAAGTCCTACCTCGAAAAAGCCTATCAGTCCCGACAGACGGCAGAACCTCAGAAAGAGTGGCTGAAAGAGACTTTGGAACAATATTACAATCCGCAAAAGTACAATGTCGAAACGGCCACGGAAGAAACGGCCAAACCGACATTGATCGCATTGTTCGACGAATTTCTCGAAAAGCACCGTCTTTCCGATGTCCGCAAAAAGAATTACCGGGTCATCAAACGAGGATTACAGCGGTATGAACTTTATATCCGGACAACCAAGAGGGAGCAAAAAGCATTCGTATTGGACATCGATCAAGTAACGGCCGATACCTTGCGGAATATTTGGGATTTTTTGGAAAATGAATACCGCTACTGCGCTCTTTACCCGGAAATCTACGAAGCTATACCCGAAGCACGCACACCGCAACCCAGAGGAAAGAATACGTTATTGGATTGTTTCTCGCGCATCCGAACTTTCTTCTACTGGTGCAACAGCAACAAAAAGACCCGTAACCGACCGTTCGATGATTTCCCGTTGGAGGAATGCACATACGGAACGCCTTATTATATCACGGTCGAGGAGTTGCACAAGATTTACGGCACGAATCTGATGCGGCATCCGCAACTGGCCGTTCAGCGCGACATCTTCGTTTTTCAATGTCTGATCGGCTGCCGGGTGGGCGATCTGCTGAAAATGACGAAATCGAATCTGATCGACGGAGCCATCGAGTACATACCGCGCAAGACCAAGGAAGGGCGGCCACTGACCGTGCGGGTTCCGCTGAATCAGACAGCCAAAGAGATCGCAGCCCGTTACAAAAGTCTGGACGACGACAAGCTGCTGCCCTTCATCTCCGAGCAGAAATACAATCTGGCGATCAAGCGGATTTTCAAAGCCGCCGGATTGAAGCGGTTGGTTACGGTCATAAACCCCACCACCCGCGAAGAAGAAAAGAGGGTGCTTTACGAGATCGCCTCGTCGCATCTGGCCCGCCGGACATTCGTCGGAAATCTGTATAAGCAGGTCAAAGACCCCAATTTGGTCGGAGCTTTGAGCGGACATAAGGAAGGCAGCAAGGCTTTCGCACGTTACCGCATCATTGACGATGAAATGAAAAAAGAATTAGTAGATTTGTTGTCGTAAAGGAGATGATTGCGTCCGCAGCGCGGTCGGAATGCAACGAACATTAGCCCGCAATCATAAATCACAGCAAACAGTGATTTTATTTGACTTATCCATAAATTGCGCTATATTTGCATTAAAATCACATTAAACTGGGATTTATGAACAAAGTCGGTAATGCAATAAAAGAGCGCCGCAAGATGTTGAAAATAACGCAACGGACACTTGCGGAATTAGCCAGCGTGGGTATCAATACGCTCACAAAAATTGAGCGCGGAGAAGGGAATCCCACGATCGAAGTTCTTGAAAAAATACTCGATACGCTGGGGCTGGAACTACAAATCGGAATCAAACAGCGGAATGAATTACGAACTATATTAAAAAATGCGGAAAAAGAGTAAACATATCGGAAGATTGTTCATGCTAAGGTCTGTTGGAGACGAATCCGTCGACATACTCTTTATCATGGGTGACAACGGCAAAAGCCTGTCTGACGAGCTTGTTTGCGACAGCGATCATGGCGAGTTTTCCAGGCTTCCCGTTCTGCCGGAGCCGCGTGTATGTTTCCCCACATTTAGTATTGAACCTGCTGGCAGTCCATGCAGCCACATAGAGAAGTCCTCTGGTATATGCATCTCCGTTTCGGTTGATGTGTCCTCTGATGTTTACCGAAGTTCCGGATTGTTCGTAAGTAGGACAGATACCGAGATACCGGGACACCTGTTTGGCATTCTGGAAGTAAGTGAAGCCTCCGGTAGTGATGATGAGTGCCGTGGCGAGCGTTATGCCTATGCCTTTGATGGTCGTCAGCAGTGCGAGTTGTCGGCTGAACTCGACTTCGACAAGATCCGTGAGTTCCGATTGAAGCCTGTCACGCCTCTTTTCAAGGAACTCGATCGTTTCGTCTACGGTATGAGTCGCTCCTTTGTCCGGAACAGGCAGATAAGCGAGGGAGCCTCGGAGATTCGACATAGCAGTAATTTGCTTGGTGAGCTGCCGTATGACCGTTCTCTTCTGTCGGAGCCGCAGGATAGCCTCTCCCTGTATCTTGAAAGGTTGCGGATTCATCTTCTCCCCATAGAGAGCTATGAGCCGAGCGTCGATCTTGTCAGTCTTGACCGTGGAGAGCATGGCTCTGGCGAAGTTCTTTATCTTCAGCGGATTCTCCATGCTGACAGCAATCCCGGCGACATTGAGCAGGTACAGCAGCATTGCGCTGTAGTTCCCGGTCGCTTCCATGACACAGTGGATACTGCTGTCTTTGGGAAGAGCACCGATAAACTGCTTGATCCCGGTGGTCGTGTTGTTAAAAGTACGGATTTCTCCTCCTTTGTCAGAGGAGTAAGCCACCACAAACGTAGCTTTGCTCACATCGATCCCAATGTACCTCATGGCCGTTTGTTGTTTACGTCTAATGACATCTGTTACATCTTGGTCCTTCATTGCGAATGCGGGTTCGGACACCTTACGAACTATCCGGATTCTGATGTAAAGAGTATGGGGTCGGAACATGACTTCCGGTCTCGAAGACCAATGAAAACTCGGACTTATTCCATACTCTGATGTCTTAATTACTCAAATTTATAATGATTAAAGGAAATATACAATGAGACAAGGAGCAGTATACATGAATGGCAAGTTAGCCGGCATATTGACAGAAATATCGCCGACCGAATACGTTTTCAAATACGATGACACATACTATGCAGATGATATGCAGCCAGCTGTCAGTCTGACATTACCCAAAACACAGCAGGAGTATAGATTGGCTTATCTGTTCCCCTTTTTCAGCAACATGCTTTCTGAGGGCCGCAACCGCATCGTACAATCCCGCATGCTGCATATCGATGAAAACGACCATTTCGGCATTCTGCTGGCGACAGCACAAACGGATGTTGCCGGAGCGGTAACTGTAAAACCCCTATAACAATGAATCCGATTACGATTTGCCCATCCACATTGGCCGAAGGATATGACAGCTACTCTCCGATTGCGATAAAACATCTGTTCGATGGCCGACAAGTGTCTCCATTTTTGGATTATACACCCATTGATGACGACAACAATTCCGCAGACCAAGAAGAGTTTCTACACAATCAGGAGCGAATCTCGCTGTCAGGAGTACAACCCAAATATTCGATGATCGTTCGCAACGGCAAATTGGCCTTAACTCAAGAAGGCGAACAAGGCCACTATATCCTCAAACCGAAGTTAAGCGATTTCCGCAATCGGATATATAGTTCTGCGAATGAAAATCTGACCATGCAAATCGCGTCACAGGTATTCGGAATCGAAACGGCCGCAAACGGACTTTGCTTTTTCAAAGGAGGAGAACCGGCTTATATCACCAGACGGTTCGATGTCAAACCCGACGGCACAAAGCGCAGAAAAGAAGATTTCGCATCGCTCGCCGGACTGACTACGCAAAACGGCGGTAAGAATTACAAATATGAGTACTTAACATACGAAGAATGCGGAGAGTTGATTCGACGATACCTGCCCGCATGGAAAGTAGAGACTCTGAAATTTTTCGATCTCATCATATTCAATTTTCTGATTTGCAACGGCGACGCCCATCTGAAAAATTTCTCGGTACTCGAAACCGAATCAGGCGATTTCCGCCTTTCTCCGGCATACGACCTGATAAATACCAAACTGCATGTAGACGACCGGATATTCGCCCTCGACAAAGGGTTGCTGAAAGACAACGCCGCCGAATACATGCCTTATGGAATGACCAACGGCACAACTTTCCGGGAATTCGGCAAAAGATTAGGACTCCCGGACAAAACTGTCCGACGAGAACTCGACAAATTCTGCACCTCTTATCCGCTTTTAGATACGCTGATCGCCAACTCCTATTTATCCAATGAATTGAAAGAGAATTACCGGAATATGTATCTCGGACGGCGGGATTCTTACCTGAAAATCGGATTATAACACATTACGACTTATGGGCCAGCAGGAATACGAGGCTTTCAAAGCAAAGTTGCGGGAATGGATGGACACCCACCCCGACGAATACGCCGCATTCGAAGAGGCGATGAACGCCCGTGACTATGCAGGGTGCCAATCGGTCATGTTCCAAGCCATGTCCCTTATCCCCCGGTACCGGCGCCTCATGTCCGACAAAGCCAATGAAGGATTGTTCGAGCATGTCGATGAGATCGAGCAGGCCGCACAGGAGAGCCATCTTGCAGAGAACCTTATCCGGAGATGCGAACAACCCGACAAGGATTCCACTATCCCGGCCATGCTTTACTGGCTCTACTTCGGCAAGAGTTTCGAACGGATGGTGGAGCGCTGCGAAGAGTTGCGGCGTTCGCCCGATTTGGGTTTCTTGCAGAAGATGACCATGAGCGCCACGATCAAACTGCTGATCTCCCGCTCCATCAAACTAGAACTGCGCACCAAGCAGGACTGGGATGCTCACCGCGAAGCGATGCGGCTGGCCGAAAGCGACCGGGTGCTGGAATGGGCTGCGGGCCCTCTTCCGGCCGAAGATACGGGTGAAAAGAGGAAACCCGGCCGGCCGAGTACGACCAAATCATTGATGGACATGTTTTCGCCGGCTGTCACGCATCCCGACGAGTTGCGGCAAAAGATCGGCGAATACCTCACAAAGAAACACACCCAGACCGACATCGCACGGTTGAAGATCGCACTCGATGAATTGCGCTATCTGGTAGTTCCAACCAACATCAAACCGTTCCGCGATGCCCTGCAAGCGGAATACGGCTCTGACATCCGCATTGTCCACGAGCGGGGCATACAGGAAGCATACAGCCGCCTGACGGAACCTCTGCTCATCGGATCGACTGTCAGCAGTCGGGGCGGCGAAGCCCTTATCATCCGGGAAATAAAAGATTTTCTATCGCAATAAGGCTCGTTAAATTCGTCTTAACACACCGCGAATTAAACGCTTAAATATCGCTCAATCATAACATTATATTTGCGCCGTCGCTCGGATTTCCGGGCGGCGGCGTTGCTTTCCTGTCCGCCGGAAGGCTGCGCCTCACAACGGGCGGAAAGCAATATATGAAAGATTTATTATCCATCCTCCGGGACGCTCCGGGCAGCATCCGGCTGGAGGTAAGCGGCGAGGATCTGTTGGCTTTTTCCAACAGCCTTATCGACCGCGCCAAAGAAGAGCTGGCAGCACAGGTCACTGAAGCCCGCAAGGAACGTTACCTGACCAAAGAGCAGGTCAAAGAGCTATGCGATGTTTGCGACGCGACGCTCTGGCATTGGAACCGCAAAGGGTATCTGAAAGCCGTTAAGGTCGGTAACAAGGTTCGTTACCGCGCTTCGGACATTCAACGGATTCTCGGCGAGCGCGATGGCCAATAAGTCGTCAGACAGCGTTTCTGTCCCCGGCAAGCAGTCCCGGAACGAGCGTATCGAGGAGTTCCTGCGGGAGCATT
>UQKD01000019.1 GCA_900541585.1 uncultured Alistipes sp. | reverse complement strand
GTGGAGAATCATATCTCCATACGATGCTTTTTGGCATGCAAGTAATCATATTTCGATAACTGATTTCACCAATTACGAATATACAGTCAATCAGATAACAGAGGACAATGACCCCGATGCTACTGAAAAACTCGTCTCAACATCATTGCGATTCTGGGAAAACAAACAACACTATTCCGGATGGCTCAAAGAGGGAATATTTCAAAGTGCGATATTGATTTCCTTAATCAGTGAATCCACGACTCTACAAACTCTCCAGCGAGGAAATGTATGGATAGATTCTTTAATTCGAGATATTCTCAATAAATCTACGATAGAATGGTGGTATTCCAACAAGCGTGTGCTTCATCTTATTGCAGAAGCCGCACCGCGTTGCTATGTCAATTATATAAGGAATGATATTGAGAAAAAAGATTCTATCATAAGGCGGTTATTTACCCCCAAAAGCGATACGGTCGATATTTTTGGTCCCGGAGAAAATTATACGGAGATTCTCCAATCTTTCAATATGCTTTTATGGGAGACAGACTTGCTATTGCCTGTCTGTCAGATTCTCTTGGAACTGTCATCTATAGAGAACACGCTGAATACGGCCGATAAACCGATCAATTCATTGCAAACGACATATACCGTTTGGTATCCCCAAACATATGCGTCTATCGAGCAAAGACTTGAAATATTAACCACCTTATCGAAAAAATATCCCGAACAAATTTTCAGATTATGTAAAAAGCTTGTTAATGAATGGGATAGAAGTACACTTTGTCCTACATATCCTATGCGCTGGCGCAGATTCGGACAAGAGAGACCGCAACCAATGCAAGGAGACGTAATAATCGCCATAAATCATATTTGCCGACTGATGGTCGATATTTGCGACTTATCGGAAGAGCAAGTGTGCGACGTGCTTGAACTTGCCGATCAATCATCGATAGGAGAAGCAAACAGGGCGTTATTATTCGGATATATCCTTCGCAATAAAACTAATTTCATCGACAACTATGCTATAACGGATAAAATACGCGATACGATATATCATCACAAATCATATCCGGATGCCAAATGGGCTTTGGGGTCGGATGAAATAAATAAATGGGAATATCTGTTGCAAGAAATCGAGGCACGAGATCCCATCCAGAAATATCGTTGGATGTTTAAAGATTTCTGTTTGGAGTCATTGGGGATAAATCGAAAAGATCATGATCTCCCCTCGCTTTACAGGGAACAGCTAAAAATTCGCAGTAATGCACTACGGGAAATTTATAAAATTCATGGGATAAACGGAATATACGAACTTTCTCAAATCGTCGGATGTCCATACATTGTCGGCGGAACATATGCCCACATATGCAAGCAAAAAGATTTCAACGAAATATTGAATATCGTTAAATCTGCGTCTGAAGTCTTAAAGCAGTTTGCACGAGGTTTCTTTTGTAATTATGTCGTGCGATTCGGCGTTCAAAAATTCATAGATAAAATTAAATCATTAAAATTCGACGCATTCGAGGATGGCATTCTTTTAGCCGTAACGTCTATACATACATCGGAAACAATATGGCAATATATCGAAACGCTTCCAGCATCGGCCCAATTAAATTATTGGGAACATGCACAAATTGGTGTCTATGAAAAAAAGGAAGATAATATCTTCCTTATCAATAAACTTAATACCGCGCACCGTTATGAGGAATCCATCAATATTATCTATCACACTCTGAAAACTCAATCGATTCCATCTCAACTCATTGTCGATACGATATTAGGAATAATATCCCATCCTCCTGGTGATAAGATTGAATTCCGATATGAGTTAAGTGAGATTATTGTTGCCTTAGACAAACGGGCCGACGTCGCTACGGAGAAACTATTCCTTATAGAATTTATTTTTTATAACTTGTTGAAACACTATGGCCATTCCACGAAAATTCGACTGATAGACGAACTCATGTCGAATCCACAGAGTTTAATGTATATTTTGAATTATGCGTATCTATCTTCAGATCCGGCAGAGCGACAAAGTGAGTTGAATAAGATGGAGCAAAGGAATGAACGGATTTACGCACGTCTTGCTTTCGATATATTGTGGGATCTGCGACGAATTCCATGCGTTGATAAGGGATACAAGATAGATGAATGCGGTTTGAACAAATATATTCAGGAACTACGCAAATTAGGAGCAAAAGCGCATAAACTGACACATGTTGATCACACTATCGGAGAACTGCTTGCCAATTATCCAGAAATAAACGGTTATCCCCCGAAAGCGATTTGTGAAATTATTGAAAATCTGAATAATTCCGATATAAACAGCGGATTTCGGACAAGATTAATCAATAAACGAGGTGTAACTGTCCGGCCCGCTTTGGAAGGAGGCTCATTGGAGAAAGCAGAATCCATGAAATACAAGCAATATGCAGATCGAATCAGATTTACTTATCCGGTCATTGCCGAGATATTCGATAGTTTAAGTGCCGAATATCAAGATATGGCGCTCAAAGAAGACCTGCGAACGAAGATAGAGAAAATGGAATATTAACTTAGGGGCCGCCTAACGATATAAGTTACTCGGCCCATTTATATACTTGAACTGACCGTCGTCCTTAGGCCGTAAACGAAGATGGGATATGTTCACGGCCCCATGTTTTTCTCTGTACTTCTCTCCGCTAACCTTCTCCTCGTTCAGTTCTGTCTGCGCGGGCCGGTGCCGGATGGAATCTGTTATCGGCAGCGAAGGTATTCCCGGAATCGGCGCTCTTACAAGATCGGGCCGCACGGTGGTTTTGCGGAAAATCTTCCTTACGCCCTTTGGGTGAAGCGTATTTTCCGCAAAAATCTTGTCGTGAGCGGATTCCGAACCTTCCGAGCTCCCGAAACAGATTCCATCCGTACCGGCTCCGCTAAGGCATATAAAAAAAGTCGAAGGTTATGAGAAGCACAGAGAAAAATAAACGGAAACAGAAATCCTCCACCCTTCCACTTGACATAGGGCCGAGTCGGACGGCGTGGCTGCTGCTCGGCGCGGTAGTGTGGGCATGCCGGCTCTGCTTTTTTGGGTGGAGAATGCCACGCACAAATTTTTCTTTTCCATTATTCAATCGTTTTTACAGTTATACATAAGGTTGATCGTATTTACAGCTATTCAGTCGGTCAGCCAGCCAGTCGGCCGGTCGGCTATCCGATCGATCATCTTATCGGCCGGACATACGGTCCTATCGTCGGTTGTATGACCGGATGATCGTTTTATCGTTTGACCGGCTGACCGTATGACCGGACAACCATTCATGTAGCCGTGCAGTCAGCCGGATAACCCGACAACCGGATGTTCGGTCGTCCGGCCGGCAGGACAGACATATGATTGTATGTTCGGTCGGCTGTATCATCGGTCGTATAGCCGATTGCAAGGGCAAAGAAAGCACTTGTCAGGCTCCCTTATAAGCTCGCTTTTCGCTATGGATGCTTGTGGCAGCGAAGTGGCAGCGAGCGGCACAATTTCATGTTATACAGCCGATTGAATAGGTCGGTATCTTTGCCGCTGTAACGATTCCGACGCGGAATGGAAGCCGCCTTGCCCGTCTTTACGGCGGCAGGTTCGACAAGCCGTCCGACAAGCGGACGGTCTTGTTTGCAAAGGGCAAACAGCAAGCTGTGTTTTCCGTTACCCGAAACTATTTCCGTAACGGAAAACAGCTTGCCCGCAAGGGGAGAAAGCACCTCCGAAGTCGGCGCTTTTCGATAGGCGGCTCCGCCACGAAAGAATCGCAATTTTCAAACTCGGCGAGGCGATGACCTTACCGTAAAATTTCGATTATGGAGAAAAACAGACCGACTCGCAGAGGTCGAGGGGGACGCCCCGCAAAAACGGATACCGCCTCGCATTGTGTCATGGTGCGGTTTACCGACACGGAACACGCCCGATTTCTGACAATGTACGAGCAATCGGGGCTATTGTCGAAAGCGACTTTTATCAAAGCCCGGGTCTTCGGCGATGTGTTCCGTGTGATTAAGACCGATCGCGGAACGCTGGAATACGTCGCCAAATTGACGCAGTTTCACGCCCAATTCCGAGCCATAGGAACGAACTACAACCAGATCGTGAAACTGCTGCACACGCATTTCTCGGAACGAAAAGCACTCGCGTTGCTCTACAAATTGGAGAATGAAACGCGCGAACTGGCCGCTGTCGGCCGACGAATCGTGGCGCTTTGCGAAGAATTCAGAAAGCGATGGCAATTTTTCTGTTATTTCTTGTTCTTCGGCCTCCATGTCCGTATCCGTTGCAACAGGGTTTGTTTTGCTTTGTCGATCCACGGAGTAGAATTGTTGCGCAATTTCATGTCGCAGAAGGTACGTGAAAGATTTGTATCGAGTTGGATATTGAAGACGTTGGCGATATAAGCTGCCAACTGCGTGAGAGGAACATTGCCGAAACTTCGCTTGCTATCGAGCATGTAAATCAACTCTATCAAATCCGTTTTTGCTGTCCTGCCATGTCAGACGTACCACGGGCAGCGAATCTGCGTCCGATATATGAGGTTTGATATATTCCAGGACCTCCAGCTCACCTTTCAGATATACCGACAGCAGTTCATTGGCTAATAGTTTTGCTACCTTGAAATCGGCGTTGGTCGAAAATTTCGGATCACGCTCGTAATGGAACGATTCGAGATACAATGCCGTATCTACACGACCTCGCAGATAGTAGAGTGAGTCCAAATGAGTAAGTCCCGAACGATAGTAATGAATGAAATCGGATCGTTTGTTGTTGTATCGGTTGATGGCTGCCAATTCGTCATTCAAATACGCCCGTTGGGATTCTATACCTACGGGGCGATTCATCTCAATGTTGTAGACCTTGCGATAGTAAAGCAGGCGATAAAACAAGCGAGGCTTTATTTCCTTGAAGAATCGAATTTCTTCGGCTTCGTTCTTGAATGTGTAGGTCGCAACGAAATCCCGCATTCGCTGAAAGGCATCGCCCAGAACGAGCGATGCCTCCAATGATTTTTTCAAGATATTCAAATCGGAACACTCTATCTTTTTCAGCTTCTTCTCGACATCCTTTTCGAGGGTTCCAACAAAAACAAACATTATATAACCTCTTTTTTATCTTGTTATGGAGTCGATTACTCCAACCGCCCCGTCGCCCGAAGGTATTCCGTTTCATAGATTTTGTATTGGGTTTGCGCTTCGATCAGATTGCTTTCGGCCTGCTGCCACTGCGATTGTGCATCGAGCAGGTCGGTCAGCGGAGCCATCGACGCCGCGTAGCGGTTGCGCATGACGCGCAGGTTTTCGGACGCTTGTTGCAGGCCGGTTTCAGCCGTGCGGATCAGCAGAAAACCGTCCTGCACGTTTTGGATTGCCTGCCGTACCTCGATGTCGAGCAGACGGCTGTTCTTTTGCAGATCGAGTTCGGCATTCCGCAGTTCATACTGCGCCTTGTGTACCTTTTTTCGGCTCTCGCCCCAATGGAAAATCGGAATCTTCACCGAAAGCATGGCCAACCCCATGCCGTCGCGGAATTTCTGCGAGTAGGGAACCATCGTCCCGCCTCCGGCATCGGCCGTACCGTTGAGTTTGAGGTTGCCGTAGTAGGAGTAGCCGACCGACAGCCCGACGGTAGGCAGCATATCGGCACGAGCCATACGAATCTGCTCCTTTTGGGCTGCGACCTGCTTTTCGAGCAGGTGCTGTTCGGGTCGGGCTGCCGTTTCGGCCGAAAGCCGGTCGGGCTGCGAGGTGACAAAAGCCGTATCGGTCGCCTCTATTTGGGTGTCAAAATTCACATCCACGATACGGCAAAGCGACATCCGGCACAGGTCGGCTCCGTTCTGCACTTTCTGCAATTGATAACGGATGTCGCTGCGTTTGGCGTCGATGCGCAACAGATCGTTCTCGGTCGCCATACCCGCCGCAAGCGCCGCCGCCGTCTGACGGTACAAGGTATCCATTTGTGCGTGGTAGCTCTCCAGCATACGCACTTTACGACCGACGGCGATATAGGTCCAATAGGCATTGTCGGCCTCGACCAACACATCCATGCGGGTCATGCGAAGCTGCTCGGCGGCAGCCTCTTCGCCGATACGGGCCAAACGGTGGCCGGTCGTGATTTTGCCTCCCGTGTAGATGGGTTGCGTCAGGTTGATGCCGGCCATATAAGTGCCGCGCATACGCAATTTCATTCCCATCATATCCATGTCGGGCAGTACATAAGCCCCTGTCGCCGAAGCATCGACGTTGGGCAAGAATGCTGTTTTGGCGATTTTGCGGTCGAGTTCCGCCTGACGTAGCGCGTTTTCCGACCGTTGCAGATCCTCGCTATGTGCGAGTGCCATTTCGCGGCACTCGGCCTGCGAAATCCGAAGCTGCTGCTGTGCCGATGCGCCGGAAACGGAAAGTAAAACGACACAGCAGGTAGTGATTATCTGTTTTTTATTCATTGTTTTATGCGTTTGCAGGTTTACGAATGCGGAACAATGCCGCATAGAAAAGCGGCAGCAGGACGAGCGTAATGACCGTGCCGACCGTAAGGCCGCCCATAATTGTGATGGCCATCGAGCTGTACATCGGGTCGCCGACAAGCGGAATCATGCCGACGATGGTCGTCAGCGATGCCATCAGTACGGGGCGCACACGCGATGCGGTGGCCTCCACGACGGCGGTGTAGGGTGCGGCTTTCTCTTCGGCTTGGAGGTGGCCTATCTCGTCCACGAGCACTATGGCATTCTTGACCATCATGCCGATCAGTCCCATCATGCCGATGATGGCCATGAAGGTCATCGGCTGACCGCTCAACAGCAGCGAGGGGGTAATGCCGCAGAAGACGAACGGCAGGCAGAGCAGGATAAGGATTACCTTGCGCCAACTGTTGAACAGCAACAGCAGGATGACCAAAATAAGAAAGAGGGTTATCGGCACGTATTTCATCAGATTGCCGATTGCCTCGCCTTGTATTTCGCCTTCGCCCACCCAGCGCATCGTGTAGCCTTCGGGCAGCGGGATAGCCTCTATTTCGTCCCGAATCGAAGCGACGACTTTGGCGGGCGTGGCATCGTCGCGGTCGGGATCGGGGTCGCACTCCGCCTCGATGACACGCCGGCCGTTGAGTCGCAGGACGACATCTTCGTCCCAATCGAGCCGCACATGATCGACGACATTTCCGAGCGGTACGGAGCGGAACACCTTGTCCTGCAACTCGCTCATCGCCTTGCCGCCGGAGAGTGCCCCTTGCAGCTCTTCGTTCGACAGACGGGCATTCATCATGCTCCAAACCGGTATCTCTTCGAGGTTGCCGATACGGCTGCCGTCGCTGTTGCGGACTTGCAGGTTGAGCGTTACCATGCGTTCCTGATCGTTCAATACGCCGACGGGCATCCCGTCCGTCGCAGCCAACAGCGCACCCGCCACATCGCCGCGCACGATGCCGGAACGCAGGGCGTCCTGCTGCACGTATTCGGCCACGAAGGATTTGCCCGTAGGTTTCCAGTTGTTCTGCACCGAATAGGCATCCACGTAGGGCGAGCGGCGCATGACGGCTTCGGCCTGCGCACTCAAATCGCGCAGCACGGCAGGGTCTGGGCCTGTGAACTCCACCTCGACGGTATGCGAAGTCGTTATCGAAAAGTTGTACTTGCGGATGCGGATATAGGCATCGGGATATTGTTCGCGGAGTTGTTGCCGCATAATAGGAATTTGCTCCAAAACCGTATGGTAATCCTTGCAGTCCACGATGAGTTCGCCGTAGCAGTCGCCGCCCGAGGTTATGGGGCGCACCAGACAGTAATGGGCAGGGGCACTGCCCTGACTGATGGCCACACGGTCGATGGCGGGATTCTCCATAAGCCGGTCGCTCATCGTCAGCAGCCGGTCGCGTACTATATTGGCGTCAGATGCCGAGGGAAAGAAGCACTCGACGACGAACTGTTTGTAGTCGAAATCGGGGAAAAAGAGGTTCTTTACCTTCGTCATGCCGAAGATGCAGAGCGACAGCACACCGAACGCCGCAACGATGGTCGTGCGCTTGCGGTCGATTAGCAGCGCGATCGTGCGCCGCACGACGCGATGCACGGGCGAGTTCATGACCGCATCCGATCCGCTTTTGGTCGATTTTTCCCGTTTCGGCAGCCATGACTTGGCGCAGACGGGAACTTGCACCAAAGCCAGCACCCAACTTGTCAGCAGACTGACGCACAATACCAAGAAGAGGTCTTTGGCGTATTCTCCGGCCGTATCGGGCGAAAGGTATACACAGAGGAACGTCGAAGCGGCAATGACGGTAGCGCCCAACAGCGGCATGGCCGTATTGCGCCCGATGCGGTAGAGATAGCTTTTCGGAGCAAGTCCCCGTTTTTGGTCGATCAGGATGCCGTCCATGATGACGACGGCATTGTCGACCAGCATACCCATCGCCACGATGAACGCCCCGAGCGAGATGCGTTGCAGCGTCGTGCCGCAGACGAGCAGGATGGGGAATGACACGGCGACCGTGAGCACCAGCCCGAATCCGATAATCAGGCCGCTGCGCAGTCCCATCGTGAAGATAAGCACCAGAATGACGATGGCGACCGATTCGACGAGGTTCCACATGAACGAGGAGATCGCCTCATCCACCTTGTCGGGTTGGAAAAAGATCTTTTCGGTCTCCAGTCCGGCGGGGACACGCTTCATCGCTTCAGCCAGACGGGCATCGACCGCCTCACCCACGTCGGGAACGATGGCCGATGTCTCCATCGCCACGCAGATGGCCAATGCGGGTTTCCCGTCGACGAAAAATCCGTTCCGCTGCGGCTCGGCGAAAGTGCGCTCCACGCGGGCGATGTCGCCGATACGCATCGACTTTCCGTCCAGCGTCCGAATCGTCAGGTTGCGGATGTCCTCCTCGTTTTCGACGGCCGAATCGACGTAGAGCGCGATCCGCTCGTCGCCGCTGGCGTATTTCCCCGCATCGACTTTCTTGCCGGCCGCCTGCAAGGCCGATATGATCTGTGTGGGAACGATGCCGTTGCGGGCGATCTGTTCTTTGGAGAGTACGATGTTGATTACCTCGTCGCGGCCACCGATGATGTTGATGCGCTTGACGCCCTTCACGTCGAGCAGTTCGCGGCGGAGGTATTTGGCATAGCGGTACATTTCGGGATAATCGTAACCGTCGGCCGTAAGGGCATAGAAAATACCGTAGACATCCGACATATCGTCTACCACCACCGGAGCGTAGCACCCCTGCGGAAGACGCGACGCGACATCGTTTACCTTGCGGCGGAGCAGGTCGAAATATTGCTCCAGCTCCTTTTCCAGCACGGTCATCTGAAACTCGACGGTGAACATCGCCGAACCGTTCCGACACTCGGTCTTTACCTTCTTGACATTCGGCAGGGCGCGCAATTCGTCCTCCATAAGCTGCGCCACGTCTAATTCCACATCGTGCGCACTGGCTCCCGGCCACGCGACCACCACCATCGCCTGCTTACCTGAAACGGCAGGATCTTCCAATTTAGGCATCTGCACGAATGCGAGCACGCCCGCAATCACGATTGCCGCCATGAGCGACCAGAACAGCACCGGCCGCCGCATGAAAAATTCGGTCATCTTCATTACAGCAATCCTCCTACGTTGGTTTTACTCGGTTTCTCGATGACACGCACACGCTCTCCGTCCCGAAGCACATGAACGCCCGCCCGCACGATACGCTCCTCGCCCGTCAGCCCTTCGACGACGACGGCACGGCCTTCGGTATCCGTTCCGCCGAGTACGACGGGACGTTTGCGGGCGGTGGAATCCGCCCCGAAAACCCACACGCACGGTTCGCCGGTCTCATTGTCGCGGAAAATCGCGCACAGCGGCACGGCAATCCCGCGAGCGGAGGCTGTATCCTCTACGACGATGCCGACCTCCACGTTCATGCCTGCCGTCAGCCGTTTGTCGGGCTGTCCGGCAAAGGTCATCCGCAACTGATAGAGCTGGTTGCCGTCGGCTTTCGGCGTGAGGCTCAGCAACTTCATCGGCAGCTCCCCGTCGATGCCGTCGGCCTTGCAACGGTAACGGACGAAGCTGTCGCGCTGGCGGTATTCGGCAGCCGGTATATCGGCTACGACCTCCATATGCGATACGTCCAGCAGCGTGAACAGGGACGTACCCGCATCGACCATCTCCGCAGGCGAGAAGTTCACGGCCTGCACGTATCCGTCGGTCGGCGCATAAAGTTTCGTGTAGTCCAATTTGTTCTTGTTCGCCTGCAACTCCACCCCCAACTGCTTCAGTCCGGCGACCGCCTTTTCGTAATCGTTGACCGAGATGCTCTTTTGGTCGAAAAGCTGCTTCGTGCGCGCTACCTCCTCTTCGAGTTGGTCGTATTGAATCTGCAACGCCTCGACGCCCAACCGATAGTCGGCGGCATCCAGCTCGGCGAGCAGTTGCCCTCGCCGGACGTAATCGCCCTCCTTTACACAGATGCGTTCGATCTGTCCGGCCGTTTTGAACCCCAATCCGATGGTATGGGCTTCGCGGACGATGCCGGGATAACATTTCATGCGGGTCGCTTGCATCGAGACGGGCGTGGTCAGCTCGACGCTCCGCAGCACGGAGTTCTCGTGCTGCGGAGCGCCGCAGGCGCAGAGCGTGCCGGCGACGAGAACCGTTGTAATCAATCTTTTCATTTCTTTCTATCGGTTTTTAATGATTATTTTCTATTTCGCTGCAAAGTTCTCTATTTATCCGAAGTGTCGTATCGTCGAATGGAATGACGATTTATCCTAATGGATGACAATTCGGTATTATATGGATAAAAACACATATATTTGCTCATCGAAAGGTTAAATGATTAAAATATGAAACAGGCTTATTGGGATTTCGATCTGATCCGATTGTCCGCAGAAAGCGCGGCGGTTCATTTAAACAATGAATTCATTCTGATAGATAATTTCAACGAAACGTCGGAACAATCGGATACGGATTTCGAATTTGTAAACCATCCGGTCAAACTCTCCTTTACGGTCGCCTTGCTCTGTTTGGCAGGACAAATGCGAGCTCAAGTCAATTTGCAGGATTTCGAACTTCGGACCAATGATGTTCTGGTTGTTCAGAATGGAACCATCGGGGAGTACCGGGGGATGAGCGACGATGCCCGAATCGCCGTGATCGCTTTCACTCCCGAATACTTTCAGACCGCGCTTCAGATCGAGGCTACGATGTCACTGCAACGCCGCCTGTACGCCTCGCCTCTCTGGCATTTGCCGTTCGAGGCGATGGAAGAGTTGATGGTGATTTACCGATTGATGAAGGCGAAGATTGCTGAAACAGACAATCCGTTCCGTAAGGGGGCGTTGCTCGGATATACGCAAGTGCTGATCTATAATTGCTACAAATATCTGCTCGCTGCCGATTCCGGCAACGAAAAAACGGAAGTGAAAAGCGGCCGGCAACAGGAACTCTACACGCAGTTTATGGACGAAGTACGGAAAAGCTACATAAAGGAGCGCAGTATATCCTATTATGCCGATGTGCTGTGTGTGACGCCCAAATATCTGTCGCAGGTCGTTCGCAGGGTAAGCGGCCGCTTTGCCGGCGACTGGATCACCGACTTCGTCATTCTCGAGGCGAAAGCCTTGCTCAAAAGCCGCAAATATACCGTGCAGCAGATCGCCGATATGCTCAACTTCGCCAATCAATCCTTCTTCGGAAAGTATTTCAGGGAGAAGGTCGGGTGTTCGCCGAAAGCCTATCAAGAGAATGGGTGATAATCCGAACTGCTTCGATTGTTCCGATGCGAACACACATTCTTTACAAATGCGCATATCAACGAATATCCGATCGGTGCATTTTTCAGTTTTTTTAGATATTCTTTGATCGAAGAGATGACCGCTTCTTATCGCGAAACTTTATATAGTTCGTCCGCAAAAATCATTTGAGAAAACAGTGTCTCGATACTTTTATTTCTCAAAAATATCTATATTTGCAATACTATATAGAGTTGTTTGACAGCATGAGAAACAGAGCGATTCCGAACGCTTTAGGCTTACTTATCCGTTGCCCTTTCTCTTGCAAAATTCTTCTACTTCGCTGGTGATGAAATCAATGCCACCAGTCTATCTCAAAGATACGAAAAAGTCGGATGGGATCAAAACGGAATTGCGCACGGTTGGGTAAAACCTTCCGGCCGGCAAAAGGGTCGTTACGACCCCAAAGGTAGGAAAAGCAAACCAGATATCATAATTTGACCATATTATACGGGTAATGTCTTGCCGGAAATGGAATAATTTCGTATCTTTGCCTCCCGATTCTGAACGGAAATACGAAGAATAACAAATATAATTCATTCATTATGAACATTGTAAGAGAACAACGCGGCGAGAATAACTCGCTGATCCGCGTGACTGTCGGCGAGGCGGATTACGGGCAGGAGGTCGAAAAGTCCCTGCGCGAGTACAAGCGCAAGGCCAACATCCCCGGATTCCGTCCGGGCATGGTCCCCATGGGCATCGTCAAGAAGATGTACGGCAAGGGCGTCCTGGCCGAGCAGTCCTACCGTCAGGCTTCGAACGCCGTTTTCGAGTATCTCCAGAAGGAGGGCATCGACTACCTGGGCGACGTGATCCCCGCGGAGGAGCAGGGCGACTTCGATTTCGACAACGCCACCGAGTTCGAATTCGTGTTCGAGATCGGCGAGGCTCCCGAGATCAAGCTGGAACTTTCCGACAAGGATAAGCTGACCTACAACAAGATCAAGGTCGACAAGAAGATGCACGACGACTACCGTTCGAACTACCTGCGCCGCTTCGGCCGCCTGGTGGACGCCGAGAAGGTGACTTCGGACGAGGCGCTGTCGGTGACGCTCGACAACGGCGAGATGAACGTGGCGGACGCTTACGTGGGCCTGATCTCGATGGACGAGGCCGGCCGCAAGCCTTTCATCGGCAAGAAGGTGGGCGACAAGATGAAGGTGAATATCAACGAACTCTATAAAAATCCCGCCCAGCGTGCCGCCTGCCTGCAGGTCAAGGAGGACGAACTGGAGGGCATCAACCCCGAATTCGAACTGGAGATCACCAAAATCCGCAAGTTCGCCGAGCCGGAGCTGAACGAGGAGTTCTTCAAGATGGCTTTCCCGCAGGGCGGCGTCACGGATGAAGCCGGGCTGGACAAGTTCATCGACGCGCAGATCGAGGCCGAACTGCGCCGCGAGAGCGACTACCTCTTTACGTTGCAGGTGCGCGACTACCTCGTGAAGAAAGCCGACCTGAAGATGCCCGCGGCGTTCCTCAAGCGCTGGCTCTATACGATCAACGAGGGCAAGTTCTCGATGGAGGACATCGAGAAGGATTTCGACCAGTTCCTGAAGATGTTCACCTGGAACTACCTCCAGAAGCACTTCATCAAGGCCGACGGCATCACCGTTTCGAAGGAGGAGGCGCTCTCCGAAGCCAAGGCGCTGGCCGCCTCGCAGTTTGCACAGTACGGCATGCCCTCGGCGCCGGACGACATGCTGGAGGGCTATGCCGAGAAGATTCTCGCCGACAAGGATCAGGGCCAGAAGATTTACGAGAAGCTCTATGAGGTGAAGGTCGTCGAGGATGTCAAATCGAAGGTCAAGGTAACTGAAAAAGCCGTATCTGCGGACGATTTCGCTAAATTGGCGAAGGAGCTTTAAGTTTCGCGGATTTTTATCTATCTTTGGACTTTGCAGGCGTGATGTTTGCAAAGTCCTTTGTGCTTTACCCGCTTAAGAAGCGGGTTTTGAGGGCGGCAGGAGGCCGGGCGCTTGCGGCGGTTTTCCGCGCCCGCTTAAAAAGCGGGTTTTTAGGGCGACAGGAAGTTCGGAGTGCCTGCGGCGGTTTTCCGCGCTTCTAACCAGTGGAATATGAAGAGTAAATAAATACGACTATGTCAGAATTTGAAAAATACGCACGGAACCACTGCGGGATCAGTTCGCTGAAACTGCATGATTTCCAGTCGGTAAGCGCGGCCTACGTGTCGCCTACGATCATCGAGGAGCGTCAGTTGAACATCGCCACGATGGACGTTTTCTCGCGCCTGATGATGGACCGCATCATCTTCCTCGGCGCGCCGATCTACGACGACGCGGCCAATATCATCCAGGCCCAGCTGCTGTTCCTCGAATCGGTCGATCCCGAGAAGGACATTCAGATCTACATCAACTCGCCCGGCGGGTCGGTTTCGGCCGGACTGGGCATTTACGACACCATGCAGCTGGTGAACTCCGACGTGGCGACCATCTGCACGGGACTCGCCGCCTCGATGGGCGCCGTGCTGCTCACGGCGGGTGCCAAGGGCAAGCGTTCGGCGCTTCCGCATTCGCGGGTGATGATCCACCAGCCGCTGGGCGGCGCGCAGGGTCAGGCCTCGGACATCGAGATCACGGCGCGCGAGATTCTGAAAACCAAGCGCGAACTGTACGAAATCCTCTCGGTCCACTCGGGCGTCCCGGTCAAAAAGATCGAGAAGGACGCCGACCGCGACTACTGGCTGTCGGCCCGCGAGGCGAAGGACTACGGACTGATCGACGAGGTGCTTTCCAAACGAGACAAGTAAACCGCATGGCACAGAACAAGAACAACAACAAGAACGGCGGCGACTGCTGCTCGTTCTGCGGCGCCAAGCGCACGGACGTGGAGATCATGTTCCAGGGTTCGGACGGCGCGAATATCTGTAACAAATGTATCGAAAACGGCTATAAGATCATCCTCGACAACGACATCGCCTCCGAACGGGGACGGCGCCCCGCGGCGGCTCCGCTCAAGATGGAGGAGCTGCTCAAGCCGGCGCAGATCAAGGAGTTTCTCGACCAGTACGTCATCGGGCAGGATGCCGCCAAGCGGTATATGTCCGTGGCGGTCTACAACCACTACAAACGGCTGCTGTACGCCCCGAAGGAGGACGAGGTCGAGATCGACAAGTCGAACATCGTGCTGGTCGGCCCGACGGGCACGGGCAAGACGCTGATGGCCCGCACGATCGCCAAACTGCTGAAAGTGCCGTTCACGATCGTCGACGCGACGGTGCTGACCGAAGCGGGTTACGTGGGCGAGGATGTCGAGAGCATCCTCTCGCGGCTGTTGCAGGTCGCCGACTACAACGTCGAGCAGGCCGAGCGCGGCATCGTCTTCATCGACGAGATCGACAAGATCGCACGCAAGGGCGACAACCCCTCCATCACGCGCGACGTTTCGGGCGAGGGCGTGCAGCAGGCGCTGCTGAAGATCCTCGAAGGGACGGTGGTAAACGTGCCTCCCCAGGGTGGCCGCAAGCACCCCGAGCAGAAATTCATCCAGGTCGACACGCGCAATATCCTCTTCATCTGCGGCGGCGCGTTCGACGGCATCGAGAAGAAGATCGCCCAGCGGCTGAACACCCGTGCGATGGGCTACGGGCGGCTGAACGCCGACCCCGTCGACCGTTCGAACCTCATGCAGTACGTCACGCCGCAGGACCTCAAGTCGTTCGGACTGATTCCCGAACTGGTGGGACGCCTCCCGGTGCTGACCTACATGCAGCCGCTGGAGCGCGCGGCCCTGCGCTCGATCCTCACCGAGCCGAAGAATGCCATCGTCAAGCAGTACAAGCGTCTGTTCGAACTCGACGGCGTGAAACTCACCTTCGACGACGACGCACTGGACTACATCGTCGACAAGGCCGTCGAGTTCAAACTCGGCGCACGCGGACTGCGCTCGATCTGCGAGGCGATCATGATGGACACGATGTTCGACATCCCCTCGACCGACGCCCGGAAGTTTACCGTCACTTTGCCTTACGCAAAGAAAAAGATAGAAAAAGCAAATATTTTGGAGCTTAAACAAGTCGGATAATTTCTTTTTGGCTATCTTTGCCGGAAATAAACAGCTAAAACGCATAAAACACTAACTCCATGTCTACAACGAATTCAAAACTTACGCGCGTTGCCGATAATATCCGCATCCTTTCGGCCGCGATGGTCGAGAAGGCCAAGTCGGGACATCCCGGCGGCGCCATGGGCGGCGCGGATTTCATCACGGTGCTCTTCACCGAGTTTCTGCGTTACGACCCCGATAATATGGCTTATCCCTACCGTGACCGTTTCTTCCTCGATCCGGGCCATATGTCGCCGATGCTCTATTCGACGCTCGCGCTGGCCGGGCACTATTCGACCGAAGACCTGCAGTCGCTGCGCCAGTGGGGCAGCGTGACGCCGGGACACCCGGAGGTGGACGTGATGCGCGGCGTGGAGAATACCTCGGGACCGTTGGGACAGGGACATGCCATGGCCCTGGGAGCCGCCATTGCGGAGCGTTTCATGGCCGCCCGTTTCGGCGAATGGATGGCGCACAAGACCTATGCCTATATTTCGGACGGCGCTGTCGAGGAGGAGATCTCGCAGGGCGTGGGCCGCATCGCCGGCCATCTGGGACTGTCGAACTTCGTGATGTACTACGACTCGAACAACATCCAGCTTTCGACCAAGGTCGACGAGGTGATGACCGAGAACGTGGCCATGAAGTACGAGGCGTGGGGCTGGAACGTGTTGTCGGTCGACGGACACAACATCAATGAGATCCGCGAAGCGCTGGTCGCTGCCGAGAGCGAGACCGAGCGTCCGACGCTCATCATCGGCCGTACCGTCATGGGCAAGGGTGCCAAAGGCCCCGCCGGGGAGAGTTTCGAGGGCAAAGTCTCGACCCACGGCCAGCCGCTGACGGCCGCCGGGGCCGATTTCGCCGCTACGGTGAAGAACCTGGGCGGTGACGCGGAGAATCCGTTCGCCATCTTCGAGGAGAGCCGCGAGGCCTTCGCCGAGCGCCGCGAAGCGCTCCGGGAGTGGGCTGCGAAGCAGGCCGCCGTCGAGAAGTCGTGGCGCGCGGAGCACAAGGATCTGGCGCGCAAACTCGACGATTTCCTTGCGGGGAAACTCCCCGAAATCGACTATAAGTCCATCGAGGTGAAGGCCGATGTGGCCACGCGCGCCGCATCGGCGACGGTGCTGGGCGTCTTTGCGGAGAAGATCGACAACATGATCGTGGCTTCGGCCGACCTTTCGAATTCGGACAAGACCGACGGTTTTCTCAAAAAGACCAAGGCATTCGAGAAGGGCGATTTTTCCGGAAAATTCTTCCAGGCGGGCGTCTCGGAGCTGACGATGGCCTGCGTTGCGAACGGCATGGCGCTGCACGGCGGCGTGATTCCCGTCTGCGGCACGTTCTTCGTGTTCTCCGACTATATGAAGCCCGCCGTACGCCTCTCGGCGCTGATGCGCCTGCATGTGGTCTACGTCTGGACGCACGACTCGTTCCGCGTGGGCGAGGACGGGCCGACGCATCAGCCCGTGGAGCACGAGGCGCAGATCCGCCTGATGGAGCACCTGCGCAACCACCACGACGAGCGTTCGATGCTCGTGCTGCGCCCGGCCGACGGCGACGAGACCGTCATGGCGTGGAAACTGGCCGTCGAGGAACACCGTCCCGTGGCGCTCGTGCTTTCGCGCCAGAACATCAAGACCCTGCCGACGCTCGGGTCCAGCCGCCGTGAGGAGGCTGCGCAGGTCGCCAAGGGCGGTTATGTGGTGATGGATGCCGCCAAACCCGCCGCGGTGCTGATCGCCACGGGTTCGGAGGTTGCGACGCTGATCGAAGGCGCCGAACTGCTGGCCGCCGAAGGCATTCCGGTCCGCGTGGTGAACGTTCCGAGCGAGGGACTGTTCCGCGACCAGCCCCGTTCGTACCAGGAGAGCGTGCTGCCTGCGGGCGTTGCGCGTTACGGCATGACTTCGGGTCTCCCGGTGAACCTGCGGGGACTTGTGGGCGAGAACGGCGTGATCCACGGTCTCGACCACTTCGGCTGGTCGGCTCCCTACAAGGTGCTCGACGAGAAGTTCGGTTACAACGGGGCAACCGTCGCCGCCGAAGTGAAGAAGATGCTTGGGAAATAGCGGAGATCGTTTGGCTTCGGCGGCAACGATTTTCGGGTCGCCGCCGAACCTATTATATAGAATGTGCAAAAGCCACCGCCCGATGCGGTGGCTTTTGTTTTGCAGATTCCGAAATTATGCCTATCTTTGCAGTCCCGTCTGTCAAGCGGGGAAATGTGGAAAGATTTGACTGATTGCAAACCACAATAAAAAATCGCTAAAACAGCACATTTTTTATTTTCAACAGCCAATTTTTCCCATTTTATACGTTTAACCATTAAAAATGTATGAAAATGGGCTTTTTATTTACATCGGAATCGGTGTCCGAAGGACATCCCGACAAGGTTTCGGATCAGATTTCCGACGCAATCCTCGACGAATTCCTGCGCCGCGACGCCAACTCGAAGGTCGCGTGCGAAACCCTCTGCACCACGGGACTCGTGGTCGTGGCGGGTGAAGTGCGCTCGGAGGCGTATGTCGACGTGCAGGCCGTCACGCGCCGCGTCATCAACCGCATCGGCTACACCCGGAGCGAGTACCAGTTCGACTGCAATTCGTGCGGCATCCTGTCGGCCATCCACGAACAGTCGTCGGACATCAACCAGGGCGTCGTCCGCGAAGCCGAGGAGGAGCAGGGCGCCGGCGACCAGGGCATCATGTTCGGCTACGCCTGCAACGAGACCCGTGAGATGATGCCCGCGACGCTGATCCTTTCGCACGTGATCCTCAAGGAACTGGCCGTCATCCGCCGCGAAGGCGAGGTGATGACCTACCTGCGCCCCGACTCGAAGTCGCAGGTCACGATCGAGTACGACGAGACGACGAACAAGCCGCTGCGCGTGCATACGATCGTCGTCTCGACGCAGCACGACGAGTTCATCCTCCCGGGCGAAGGCCGCAGCGAGAAGGAGGCGGAGAAGCTGATGCAGGAGAAGATCCGTGAGGACGTGCGCACGATCCTCATTCCGCGCGTCAAGGCGCGTCTGGAGCGTGCCGGCGACCAGCTGGCCGCGCTGATCGGCGACGACTACATCCTGCACGTGAACCCCACGGGCAAGTTCGTGATCGGAGGCCCCCACGGGGACACGGGACTCACGGGCCGCAAGATCATCGTCGACACCTACGGCGGCCGCGGCGCGCACGGCGGCGGTGCCTTCTCGGGCAAGGACTCGTCCAAAGTGGACCGCTCGGCGGCCTATGCCGCGCGCCACATCGCCAAGAATCTCGTGGCGGCGGGCGTCGCCGACCAGATTCTGGTCGAGCTGAGCTACGCCATCGGCATCGCGCAGCCGCTGTCGATCTATGTCGACACCTACAATTCACCCCGTCCCGCGGCGCTGGCCGGCATGACCGACGGCGAGATCGCCCGCCGCATCGGGAAGCTCTTCGACCTGCGTCCCGCAGCCATCGTGAAACGCTTCGGCCTGAAAAACCCGATCTTCGAGGCCACGGCCTCCTACGGACACTTCGGCAACCGCCCCTATAAGGCGGTGGAGAAGGTCTGGGAGAACGGTGTCGAGACCGAGCGCGAGATCGAGTTCTTCGGCTGGGAGAAACTCGATGCCGTGGATCGGATCCGAAAGGAATTCGGCCTTTAGCGTCCGGATATGCTGAAAAATCGGGGCGTCCGTGGCGGATGCCTCGATTTTTGTGCGGAATGAACATACTAACCGGCCGTTTTCGTGCGTTTGTCCTTCGAAAAATAGAACCGAAAATACCGCTTATGGAATGAAGTTGCCTCTGATTAATAGAACCAAAACATTTAATTTATTATGAAAAAGGCATTTTTGATTTTAGGACTCGTAGCCGTGTCGGCCGCAGCCGGCGGACTTACGGCGTGGACGGTTTCCGCGGACCGCGGAGGTTCCGTCGCATACATCGAGCGCGAGGTGGAACGTACGCCCGCGCTGGGGACGCAATTTACATCTTACCAGGCCGAGCAGTATCCCGACCTGACCTACGCCGCCGAGAATGCGGTGAAGGCCGTCGTGAACATCGAGGCCATCCAGCAGGTCGAAATGCCCCAGCGCCGGGGCTACGATCCGTTCCTGGAGTTCTTCGGAATCCCGCAGGATTACGGGCGCGGCGACGGACGTCCGCAGTACCGTGAGCAGCGGGCCGGCGGTTCGGGCGTGATCATTTCGGAGGACGGCTATATCGTGACGAACAACCACGTCGTGGACGGGGCTTCGAAACTCAAGGTGAAACTCAATGACGGCCGTTCGTTCGACGCCAAGCTCATCGGCAAGGACTCGGCGACGGACCTCGCGCTGCTGAAAGTCGAGGGCAAGGAGCTGCCTACGCTGGCTTTCGGATCGTCCGATGCGCTGCGTCTGGGCGAATGGGTGCTGGCGATCGGTTCGCCCTTCGACCTGCAGTCGACCATCACGGCGGGTATCGTGAGCGCCAAGGCGCGTCAGCTGGGAGCCATTCCCAACGATTTCCGCATCGAGTCGTTCATCCAGACCGACGCGGCGGTGAACCCCGGCAACTCGGGCGGCGCGCTGGTCAACACCCACGGCGAACTGGTGGGCATCAACACGCTGATCAAGTCGCAGACGGGAAGCTACGTGGGCTATTCGTTCGCCATTCCGGAGTCGATCGTCCGCAAGGTGGTGGTCGATCTGAAGGAGTTCGGCGTCGTGCAGCGCGCCCTGCTGGGCGTACAGTTCCGCGTCGTGGATCAGGATTTCCTCGATACGGAGGGGAAAGAGTTGGGCATCAAGGACCTGGGCGGAGCCTATGTGGCCGCAGTTGTCGAGGGCGGAGCCGCTTCGGAGGCCGGAATCCGCAAGGGAGACGTGATTCTGGACATCGATGGCGTGAAAATTGTTGAGCCTTCGACGCTCCAGGAGCAGATCGCCAAGCGCCGGCCCAACGATACGGTTAAATTATCCGTAAAAAGAGACGGAAAGGTGAAACAATTTGACGTTACTTTGCGTAATAAAGCAGGTAAAACGGAATTGGTTACCAAGGAGGATGTCGATGTCGTCGATGCGCTCGGAGGTAAGTTCGCCGATGCGGGCGCCAAACTGTGCCGCGAACTCGACATCAAGGGCGGCGTACAGGTGGTCGGCATCAAGGCCGACGGAATTCTGGCCCGTGCCCGTGTTAAGCAGGGATTTGTGATCACTCACATCAACGACCGCCCGGTCTATTCGCTCAGCGACATGCAGCGGATGACGGAGAAGGTCCGTTCGATCGACGGCGTTTATCCCAACGGCCGTTCGGCAAGCTACACGCTGGTGGAGTAAACCGCAGCCCGGGCGGGTTTATGGATTGCAATATTATTAGGATAGTTAGAAAAATATGCGTCAATTAAAGATTACAAAGTCCATCACCAACCGCGAAAGCGCCTCGCTGGACAAGTACTTGCAGGAAATCGGCAAGGAGGAGCTTATCACGGTCGAGGAGGAGGTGGAACTCGCCCAGCGAATTAAGAAAGGAGACCAGGAAGCGCTCGAGAAGCTCACCAAAGCCAACCTGCGTTTCGTGGTGTCCGTAGCCAAGCAATACCAGAATCAGGGATTGAGCCTCCCCGACCTGATTAACGAGGGCAACCTCGGGCTGATCAAGGCCGCCGAGAAGTTCGACGAGACCCGCGGCTTCAAGTTCATCTCCTATGCCGTGTGGTGGATCCGTCAGTCGATCCTCCAGGCTTTGGCCGAGCAGTCGCGCATCGTGCGCCTGCCGCTCAACCAGGTAGGCTCGCTGAACAAGATCAACAAGGCGTTCGCCCGCTTCGAGCAGGAGCACGAGCGCACGCCGTCGCCCGAGGAGCTGGCCACGGAACTGGAACTCCCGAAGGAGAAGGTCACCGACACGCTGCGTGTCGCCGGCCGCCACGTATCGGTGGACGCCCCGTTCGCCGACGGCGAGGACAACTCGCTGCTGGATGTGCTGGTGAACCCCGATTCGCCCAACGCCGACCGCGGGCTGATCAACGAGTCGCTGTCGACCGAGGTGGACCGCGCGCTGGAGACCCTCACGGAGCGCGAGCGCGACATCATCAAGTACTTCTTCGGCATCGGAACCTCGGAGATGACCCTCGAGGAGATCGGCGAGAAGTTCGACCTGACGCGCGAGCGCGTGCGCCAGATCAAGGAGAAGGCGATTCGCCGCCTCCGTCACTCGTCGCGGTCGAAACTCCTGAAATCCTATCTGGGATAGTGAATCCCGAGCAGTTCGAAAAATCCCGGCCTTGCGCAATGCAGGGCCGGGATTTTTGTCTTTCGGACGGCGGATTACCATACGATCGGCTCTTTGCCGATCGAGCGCAGGTATTCGTTGGCGCGCGAAAAGTGGCGGCAGCCGAAAAATCCCCGGTAGACCGACAGCGGCGAAGGGTGCACGGCTTTGAGGATCAGGTTGCGCTGCGGGTCGGCGATGGCGCCTTTCTTCTGGGCGTAGCTGCCCCAGAGCATATAGACGATGCCCTCTTTGCGCTGGGCGATGGCGCGCACCACGGCGTCGGTGAAGGTCTCCCAGCCTCGGCCGGCGTGCGACGCGGCTTCGTGGGCGCGGACCGTGAGCACCGCGTTGAGCAGCAGCACCCCCTGCTCGGCCCAGCGGTCGAGGTTACCCGTAGGCGGTATGGGCGTGCCGGTGTCGTCGGAGACCTCCTTGAAGATGTTTTGCAGCGAGGGCGGGAAGGGAACCCCGTCCGCGACCGAGAAACAAAGCCCGTTGGCCTGTCCGGGACCGTGGTAGGGGTCCTGGCCGATGACGACCACTTTCAGCTTGTCGAACGGGCATTTGTCGAAGGCGCGGAAGATGTTGCTGCCGCGCGGGAAGATGCGCCGCGAGGCGTATTCCTGCCGCACGAACTCCGTGAGCTGCGCGAAATAGGGTTTTTCGAACTCCGGAGCGAGGAGCTCCTTCCAGTCGGGGGCTATCTTTACATCCATGGTTTCGGGGTTTGCAGGGAATGCGGATTTTTAGTCGGGTAAATATAGTGAAAAATCCGGCAAACGCAAAAAACAGCCGGCTCCCGTTGAACTCGGGACGGAAACCGGCTGCCGCTGATGGTAAGAGGCGGGTTATTTTTCGGGGGCGCCGAAGCCCACCACGACGATTTCGTCGAGACTGCCCTTCGGCTTTTCAGTCCGTTCGGACGTTTTGCCGTCTGCGCCCTGAATCCGAAAATCCACGGGCACGGTGAGTTTCACCCGGACGGCCTGGCCGCGCTGTCTGCCCGGTGTCCAGGCATCTGCCGGAGCATCCCCGATTACGCGGCGGGCCTCGTCGGCAAGCGGTTTGCCGGGCGACTGCAAGATCTGGATGTCGCTTACCGAGCCGTCCTTCTCGATGACGAACGATGCGACGACGCGCCCGTAGAGTTTCGCTTTCAGCGCCTCTGCCGGATATTTTATGTGCATCTGTATCCAGTTGCGGAAGGCTGTGATGTCGCCGCCCCGGAACGAGGGCATGACCTCGGCGATGAGAAACGGACTGTCTTCAGCGGGCGCGGAGGCGGTTTTGACCGTTCCGGTTTTCTCGTCGAAAGCGGCTTCGTCCGTCGTTTTCACGGTCTTGGTGCGGAAATCGACGGGCAGCGTATATTTCACGCTCACCTTTTCGCCGCGCTGCTCGCCGGGCGTCCATGCTCCGGCGGGCGAGGAGGCGATTACGCGGCGGGCCTCGTCGGCAAGCAGTTTGTCGGGCGACTGCAAGATCTGGATGTTGCTTACCGAGCCGTCCTTTTCGATGGTGAACGTCACGACCACGCGGCCCTGGATGTTCCGTTTCACGGCCTCGGCGGGGTATTGGAGGTGTTCCTGCACCCAGGTGCGGAATGCGTTGAGGTTGCCGCCTTGGAACAAGGGCATCTTTTCGGCGATCAGAAACGGCATGTCTTCCGTGGATGCGGAGGTGATTTCGACCGACCCGGTTTTCTCGTTGAAAACGACTTCGTCAGTCGCCGGTTTGCCTGCGCCTTTGGTGGTGACCACGATCACGCCGTTTTTACCCCGCGAACCGTATACTGCGATGGAGGACTGATTTTTGAGGACGCTGATCCGTTCGATCGTATTGGGGTCGATGTCGTCGATGCTCGCTTGCTCGACGCCGTCGACGACAAAGATCGGACCCGGTTTTCCGCTGCTGTCGGGCGAGGACTTTCGGTTCGTTCGGTCGCTTTCGGGGGAGAGCAGAACGACATAGTCGCTCTGATCGCCGACCTCGACCGAGGCGGGCCGGTAGTCGGGATAGCTTATCTTCAGCACGGCGCCTTCGGGAGCCTCGATCCGGGCGTGTCCCGCGGCGTCGGCTACGACGCCCTTTTTCGTGCCCGAGATCACCACGGCAGCCCCGACGGCCGCCCCCGCGATCCGGCCGTCCGCGTTGGCCAGGTTGATTGTCAGCGAGGCTTTCCGCATGGAGGCGTTTTCGTTGTCCGCGGCGGTTTTGTTGTCGCCGGGGGTGACGCTGACCGCGTCGAGGTTATTGTCTTCCGCCTTCAGCGCAATCACATGGCTTTCCGCTCCGGATTTATCGGAGACGCGGATTTTCTGCGTTTCGAAGCCCACATAGGAGATTGTCAGTTCGTTGCCGGGGGCCGCTGAAATCTGTGCCGTGCCCTCCTTGCCGGTCACGGTTCCGACGTTCGATCCGCTGATCAGCACGATTGCGCCCGGGAGCGGTTTGCCGTTCTGGAGGACGGTTAGGGAGACTTTTTTGGAAAGCATGGTAATCTTCGTTTCTCCCGGTTGGTCGTCGTTTTCGGGGATTCTGTTTGTCAGGACGACTTTGCCTGTGTCGTCCACGGCTTTCTCCCATCGGGCGCTGTCGGGATAGGGAATTTCGAGGTCTCCCATCATGTAGCGACTGCCGCCGTTGCTTTTGTAACTGCTGCCCCCGATGGCGAATTGACCGAGCGCATAGGTTATTTCGCCTTCGGCCGGACCTTTGATGTGGTAGCGTCCGTCTGCATCGGTTTGTGCGCAGAGTCTTTCCCGTTCAGACTTGCTGGTGGGAACTGTGAAAGGGTGTCCTGCATAGACGGAGATGTTTTCGGCCGCGCGGCCGTCGGGGAAGCGTATCCGGCCTTCGATGTCGATTGTTTTTACCTTGTGCGGCTTGCCGTCGGTTGTGTAGCAGAATACGAAATCCAAATCCCGGCCCTTGAATTCGTCAGGAATTTCGTCTCCCATTCGTGTCGTACTGTAACGGACGTCGGTCTGACGAATCTTGTCGGCCGATACCTCCGTGTCGTTGAGCATGTAGGCAGCTTTGAAAAAGACTTCGGGTTCACCGTCGTTGTCTGCAATCCGGACCTCGGCGGCGCGCGTGGTCAGCGAGAAAGCGCACAGGAGTCCTATCACGGCGGGAAGCGTGCCCGCCAGCCGCAGCAGGGAGTGCCTGCCGGAAGTTTTTGTTGTCATCATTTTAAAGCGTTTTTTGGTTAAGGAATCCCGCAGCCCGTTGGCTATTTCCGGACTATAACCGAATAGCTGCCTGAATATGGTTTTCATGTAATGTTCGATGTCGTACCCTTCGGCCAGCACGTCGCTGTCGGCTTCGAACTCCTCGGCCTCGGTGAGCCGCCGTGCGGCGAGCCATACGAAGGGGTTCCACCACAGCGCGGCCTTCATGCACTCCATCGCCACGCGCTCGGCGGAGTGGCGGTGGGCGACGTGGCTCGCCTCGTGGGCCACGATGGCCTGCAACTCGCCGGCCGGGATCTGGTCCCAGACGTAGATCGAACGGAAGAACGAGAACGACGCGATCCGTTGCGGGGTGCGCACGAGCGTGAAACGCTCTGTGCGGGTGATCGCCGCGCCGCGCCGCAGCCGGCGGATGCGCACGACCTGCCACAGCATGACCCCCGCGACCAGTCCGACCCCGATCAGGTACACCGTCAGGCACACCGTTTCGGGCGTGACGGCCGGAGCCGCCTCTTCGACCACTTCTGCGGTCCATTCGGTCGCGGGCAGGGCGACCGTCGGGGCGACCTCGACCACCTCGCCCGGCCAGACGGGGATGCGCAGCAGCGGGATGACCGCCGCCAGGAGAGTCGATGCGAGCAGGTAGGCTCTGCACCAGCCGAACCGCACGCGCCGGTCGAGCAGGATGGCGTAGGCGGCCAGCAGCACGCCGCTGCAGGCCAGCACTTCGAGGGCGTAGATGGCGAGGGGTTTCATGGCGGGCTATTTTTTGGCGTTGCGCATGATTTCGAGGATTTCGTCCATCTCCCGGGCGGGGATGTTCTCATGGCGCGAGAAGAACGATACCAGCTGGGCCAGCGAACCGTCGAAATAGTTGGAAAGCATCGACGACATGACGCCCCGGGCATACTCCTCGCGGCCGATCAGCGGAAAGTAGCGGTGGCTCTTGCCCTCGGCCCTGTGGCTGACGAAGCCTTTGTTCTCCAGGATTTTGAGGAACGTGGCGACGGTGGTGTACTTGGGGTGGGGTTCGTCGGTCCGGGCGATGATGTCGTTGACCACTGCGTCGCCCAGCCGCCAGAGAATCTGCATGATCTCCTCCTCGCCGCGAGTCAGTTCCGAAATGTTGGTATCCATGGTTATTGTGCTTTTGTGTCTGTTATCCTGTTTCCGGTTCGTTTCCGGTCCGCCGTAGGCCGTCGAATGCCGCCTGCGGGAATGTTGTCAATGCAAGTTTACTACTAAATTTTTAGTAAAACAAATTTTTGATCTAAAAAATTAGTAGACGGGGCGAAAATAATGGATACCTATATTATAAAAGAGGTGGCGCGGAGAAGCCGGAGGCGAGGATGGCGGTGAATAACAGCGGATGGAAGGGCGGCGGGGAGGAGCAGACCGGAACGGATGAAGTGGGACGGTGCGGAGAAGATGTGGAGAGTGTGGAGGTCGATGGCGTGGACCGGAGATTGCGGCGGGCGGCGGAAAAGCCGTTTACAGAATCCATCGACAGGTTTCCGCGCGGCTGCGTTCGCGGAATCCGCATTTGAGGAGCAGGCGCTGCGAGGCGAAGCCGTCGGTGTTGGTTTCGGCGGTAATATGCCGGACGCCTTCCTGCCGCAAAGCCCAGGCGCACAATGCTTCGACGGCCTCGCACATGTAGCCGTTGCGTTCGAATGCGCGGCCCAGCCCGTAGCCGATTTCGACACAGCCTTCCGGATCGGGACGCTCCTTGAAGACCGCCGAGCCGACGACCGTACGGTCGGTTTTCCGGATGAGAAACCAGAAGCTGTGCCATTGCGGACTGGCCGCGTCGGCGAGGGTCGCGGTGCGTTGCATTTCGACGATAGTCCGGAAATCGCCGGCAAGCGGTTCGGCCCGGTAGCGGCACTCCAGCCTCCGTTCCAGCCGGGGCAGGTCGTCCAGCCACAGCATCAGCTGCTCCGGTGTCAGAAGCCGGATTTCCAGCCGGGCGGTGTCGGTCTGCATGGCGGGAAAGCCGGGTTATCGGAGTTGTCTTTCGGCCTCGTTGTCCTTCTCCGCCTTGTCGTCCTCCTCCCAGTCGAACCACGGGAATTCGCGCCGGCCGCCCAGCGCGAAGCGCGTGTAGGTGATCGGAAGTCCCATCTCGAGAAAACGGGTTTCGTAGGCCGTCTTGACCGAAAGCACTTCGTCGGCGAATCCCGAGCCGTAGATGTCCGCTTCGGAGACCTCGCAAGTCAGTCCGTAATGGCGGATGACCTCGCCGGTGTAGGCGTAGAGGTGCTTGGAGTCGGTCTTGAGGTTGATCCGCCCGTCGGGCCGGAGCAGGCGGGCGTAACAGGCCAGGTAGAGCGGCGAAGTGAGGCGTTTTTTGGCCCGCCGGGTCTTGAGCTGCGGATCGGGGAAGGTGATCCAGATTTCGGAGATTTCATTTTCGGCGAACAGCGCGTCGATGAACTCGATGCGTGTGCGCAGGAAGCCTACGTTGTGCATCCTGCGGTCCGTGGCGGTCTTCGCGCCGCGCCACATGCGTGCGCCCTTGATGTCGATGCCGATGTAGTTGCGCAGCGGATCGCGCTGGGCCAGTGCGACGGTGTATTCGCCCTTGCCGCAGCCCAGTTCCAGTACGATGGGGTTGTCGTTGCGGAAGAAATCACGGTTCCAGTTCCCTTTGAGCGGGTGGTCGCGGCGGAACACCTCGTCGAATTCGGGTTGCACGAAACATTCGAAAGTCAGGTTCTCTCGGAACCTGCGGAGCTTGTCTTTGCCCATAGTGGTATGTTGTTCCGCCGGACTGCGGGGTCGGCAGGGCGGTGATGTGTTTTCGGTTATCTGCTTTCCTGCAGGTCGATGCCGACGGCCTCGACCCCGCGGACGGGGCGGACCGGCGTGACCGAGCAGCGGTAGTCGCCGTGCTGCGTGAGGCGGATTCGGCGGCGGTAGGGGATCACGGCCTCGCGCATCAGGGCCGCGGGACCTTCCGGGCGGGGGATGGCGAGCAGGAACCACTCTCCGAAGCGGAGCGAATCGGGTGTCACGGTGGCGATGCGTACCGTCAGCGTGTCCTCCGCGAAGCGGTCGTTGCAGCGCAGGAAGATCACGGCGTCGCGCAACGACACGGTGTCGGCGTTCGGCAGGCGGATTTCGGCCCGTGAGTCCCACCGGGCGGGGCTGACGTCGGTTGCCGCCGACTGGTGCGGCGAAATGCAGCTCCCGGCCAGAAGCGCGGCCGCCACGGCCGCAATATGCCCTGCCGAGCGTTTCACCGCGCTATTGGTTTTGAGGCGTTCCGCCGTTATTGCCGCTGCCTGTGCTCCCGCCTCTGTTGCCGTTATTGCCGGCCGGGGCGTTCCCTCCGTTTCCGCTGTTGTTCCCGTTGTCGCCATTGCCGCGCCGGCGGTTGCGGTTGTTGCGGCTGCGGTTTCCGTCCTCGCGGCTACCTCCGTTGCTTTCGCGGGGTTCGCGTCCGTTGCTTTCGGCCCGGTTGCTATTCTCGCCGCGGTTGTTGCCGTTGCGCGGACGTTCGCCGTTGCCGCCGTTGCCGCCGTTCTGGCGCTCTCCGCCGTTGCGCGGTCGGTCGTTGCGGCGCGGCTGCCGGTCGGGACGGCCGGACTGCCCTTCACGCGGCTGGCGGCTCTCCCCGCCGGACTCCTGCGGTGTCTGTCCGTTCTGTCCTGCGGGACGTCCCTGTTCGCCGCGGCCCTTGCTGTTGCGGCCGCCGCGCTTGCGGCGTTTGGCCTGGTCGAAGCGGGTGATGCTGTCCTCCTCCGAACGGTAGGTCGGTTCCTCGGCGTCCGTCCGGATGTCGTCGGCGTCCTGCAACCGTTCGACCTTCTTGCCCTGGCGGTTCAGCGCCATGATCTCCCGCACGCGCGAGACGGGCAGCGTCGTGACGTTGGCCATCGCCTCCTTCGACGAGGAGAAGGTCATCGTCCCGGCCAGCACGTCGCTCTTGACGCAGAACCATTCGCCTTCGGCGGCCTGCAACGGCTCGCGCAGGCGCGGGAAGTCCCGGCGGGCGTCGACATAGGTGTCGTATTCGTACATCATGCAGCACTTGAGCTTCGAGCACTGCCCGGCGAGTTTCTGGGGGTTGAGCGAAATGTCCTGCACGCGCGCGGCCCCGGTCGTGACGCTCGAAAAGCTCGACATCCACGACGCGCAGCACAATTCGCGGCCGCAGGCGCCCAGTCCCCCGATGCGTCCGGCCTCCTGGCGGGCGCCGATCTGCTTCATCTCGATGCGGATGTGGAACCGTTCGGCGAAGACCTTGATCAGTTCGCGGAAGTCCACGCGCTCATCGGCGATGTAGTAGAAGATGGCCTTGATCTTGTCGCCCTGGTATTCCACGTCGCCGATCTTCATGTTCAGGCCCATGTCGGCGGCGATCTGCCGCGAGGCGATCATCGTCTCGTGCTCCAGCGCGATGGCCTCCTGCCACTTTTCGATGTCGTAGGGCTTGGCCTTGCGGTAGATCTTCTTGTATTCGCCGTTGTAGGGGTTGAATCCCGTGCGGCGCATCTGGCGCGCCACCAGGTCGCCCGTGAGCGACACGACGCCGATGTCGTGGCCCGGCGACGCCTCGACGGCCACGATGTCGCCCCGTTTGAGGTCGAGGTTGTTGACGTTCTGGTAGAACGAACGGCGGGTGTTCTTGAAACGCACCTCGACGATGTCGCTCGGCATGTTGACCGGGTACTCGTCGAGCCAGGCCGTTTCGTGGAGCTTGAAGCATCCGTCGCAGAGTTTGGCTTCCGGCTCCGAGCCGCAGTTACAAAAGGCGCACCCGCGGCCCACTTCGGGTTTGCAGGCGCCCGTATGTTGTTTTTCGGTATCCATTATCGGGTATAATTTGCGTAAAGATACGAAAAATATTTTATTTCGTTACGTAGAGTTTGCGGATGCTGCGGCGGATGCGCACGATCATCATGACCGCCGCGGCCGACAGCCCGAACGAGAAGCCCAGGAAAAGCCCCGAAGGACCCATGCCCATCGTGAAGCCGAACAGGTAGCCCACCGGGAGGTTCAGCAGCCAGTACGACACGAAGGCGATCGGCATGATGATCTTCACGTCCTGGATACCCCGCAGGATGCCTACCGAGACGTTCTGAATGCCGTCCGAGAGCTGGTAGAGCGCCGCGAAGACCATCAGGTTCGAGGCGATGGCGATCACCTCGGCGTTGGTGGTGAAGAAAGTCGGGATGATGTTGCGCATCGTGATGAAAACCAGCGCCGCGAGGGCGTTCCACGCCAGCACGAGGTGGTACGACGCCTTGGCCGCGAGCGACAGCTGGCCGATGTCGCGCGCTCCGTAGCAGTGCGACACGCGGATGGTGGTGGCCGCGCCGATCGACATGACGATCATGAAGGCGCAGTTGCCGATGGTCGTGGCGATCTGGTTGGCGCTCATCGTCTCCTTGTTGAACCACCCCATCATGATTCCCGTGCCGACGAAGGCCGAGGCTTCGAGGAACATCTGCATCGAGATCGGCAGGCCCATGTGCAGCAACTGTTTGACCGATGTCCACGAGTAGTTGCGCGGCGAGAAGCCTTCGAGGTAGACGCGGTATTTGCTGCGGCTGTAAAAGTAGCCGATCATCAGTATCGGGGCGATGATGCGCGACATCAGCGTGCCCAGGCCCGCGCCTTCGGCGCCCATCTCGGGGAATCCGTAGCGGCCGTAGATGAACACCCAGTTGAAACCGATGTTCGCCAGGTTGGCCGCGATCGTGACCACCATCTCGACCTTCGTGTTGCCCACGCCTTCGAGGAACTGCTTGAAGGTGAAGAACAGCATGATGAACGGCATGCTCCACACCAGCATCCTGTAATAGGGGATGGCCATGTCGACCACTTCGGCGGGCTGGCCGAGGTGGTACATCAGCGGAATGACGGCGTACTGCACGGCGGCCATCGCCACGCCCAGCAGTCCGTAGAAGAGGATGCCGTTTTGCAGCAGCCCCGACGATTTCTCGCGGTCGCCCTGTGCGTAGAGTTCGCCCACGAGGGGCGTCATGCCCAGCGCGATGCCGATGGCGGCGATGAAGAGGATGAAGAAGACGGCGCCGCCGAACGAGACGGCGGCCAGCGGCGTGGGGTCGCTGCCGCCGTAGCGGCCGACCATCAGGTTGTCGGCGACCTGCGTGAGGATCTGCCCCAGCTGTGTCAGCACCACGGGCAGCGCCAGCCGCAGGTTGGCCTTGTATTGGTCTTTGTATGTTGCGAAACTGTACATTCGATTCGGGTATTGAGGTGCAAAGATAGCCATTTCCGGCGGGATTGCAATTCGCAAACCCCTTCCGGAGCCGAAAAAGCGTCGGAAGGGGCTGCGAAGGTTGCGTGCGGTGCGGATCAGTAGGGCAGTTCGATGCGGATGCAGCAGCCCCCGCTGTATTCGGGACAGACGCGGATGTCGCCCCCGAGGCGGGTGACGATCAGGCGGCAGAGGTAAAGCCCGATGCCCGAACCGGGTTTGAAGGGGTCGACCTTGGTGAAGCGTTCGAACACCCACTCCTGCTTTTCGGGCGGGATGCCGATGCCCGTGTCGCTGACGCTGATTTGCAGCGTGCGCCGGGATTCGTCGTTGCGGCAACGGAGTGTGATGCGTCCTGCGGCGGTGAACTTGGCGGCGTTATGCAGCAGGTTGTCGAGGACGCGCGTCAGGTAGAAGGCGTTGGTGGGTATCTCGATGCCCTCTTCCACCGCTTCGTATGCGTAGCCGACCGCCGGATTGTCGCCGAGCTGCCTCTGCAGCTCCAGCCGTTCGGCGCAGAGCAGGCAGATGTCGGTCTGGGCGACCGGGAGCGGGTCTTCGGTGCTGATGAGCTGCGAAAGTTCCAGCATGTTTTCCAGCAGGACGGTCAGGGCCTTGGTGCTCTTCCCGATCTCGGTCTGAAAGGCCTGCCGGGCCGCGGGGTCCTGTTCTGTGAGCAGCAGTTCGGAGAAGCCGTTGATGGCGTTCAGCGGCGTGCGTATCTCGTGGCACATCGAGTTGATGAAGGCGGTCTTCATCCGTTCGCTCTCCTGGGCGCGGCGGCTCTGGCGCTGCGCCTCTTCGCTGGCCGCCATGAACTGCGTGCGCGCCAGTTTCAGCCGCCGGACCATCGTCTGCTGGTAGACGGCCCAGCCGGCGAGCAGCAGCAGCACGATGCCGCCGGCCATAAGCAGGAAGAATTTGCTGCGGTCGGCCAGCCGTACCTTTTCGAGTTCGAGGCGGTTGACGTCGTAGAGCGCCTGCATCTCGGCCAGTTTGCTTTGCGCCTGGTCCATGCGGCTGTAATAACGGAAGTCGTTGCCTTCCCGCACGGCTTTGAGTGCCTTTTCGTAATCGCCCGCCTTTTCATACATGTGCGACTGCGCTATGTAGATGGAGCCGAGATCCGCCTTCTTGCCGGTCTGGGCATAGTGGGTCAGCAGCGAATCCATGTAGGCTGCGGTCCGCTCGTAGTCGCCCGCATGCTGGTAATAACGGGCGCTGGTGTTGTATATCTCCTCGCGGTCGTCGCGCCCGCGCGCCAGTTCCATGCATTTGTTGTAGTAGTCATCCACCTCCTCCCGGGCGAGGAGGTCGCCCAGGAAGACCATCTTGCCGTAAGACCGCATCAGGTATTCCGACGAGTCGCGGCGGGGGCGTTCGAAACGCGTGTCGGCCGCCATCCATGCACGGTGCAGGTCGATGCACCGGCCGATCTGCCCGGCGGCGCGCGGATCGTCGGCGTAGAGGTAGATGTCCGCAAGTTCCTCGCGGCAGAGTTTTTCGAAGTGGACGCGTTCCTCCAGCGGGTATTTTTCGAGCTTGGCGAGAGCCTGCTCCACATAGGGGATGGCCTGGAGGATGTTGCCGTAGGCTTCGGTGGCGATCGACGAATAGTCGATGGAGAGTCCCGTGAGGAACTCCCATTCGATCTCCTCCTCGGGGGTGAGGCTGCCCGGCTGCCGTTCGCGGAACTCCGCCAGCGCGCGGTCGATCGCTTCGAACGAGTTGGCCACCGACATCTGCTTCCAGAGCCAGAAGGCGTTGAGCGATGCGCGGAACAGCGCGAAGCGGCGGTCGGGCAGGAGGCTGTCCGCAAGGCGGACGTACTCCAAAGCCCGTTCGGGCTGCTTCGCCGAGAACCCCTGCACGAGCCGGTCCAGCGCCTCCCGGCATCCGTAGTCGTCTCCGGCCCCGGCGGCTTCGGTGAGTGCGGCTTCCCAGTAGACGGCGGCGAGCGCCGTGCTGTCGGTGCAGAGGTCGGCCAGCCGGACATAGGTCTGCTCCCGTTCGGCAGGCGTGCGTGCCCGGGACAGCGCCGCGGACAGGCTGTCGGCTTCAGTGGTTGCGGAGAGCGCCGTCGCCGCGGCGCAGAGAGTCATGAACAGGGACCCGGTGAGGGCTTTCAAAGAAATCGGACGCATTCGGTTTCAGTGAGGAGATATGAAAAATTCACACAAATTTAGGAAAAATGGAAAATTTCGCATCGTTTCCCGCTGGAAAAATGCAAAAAGGGGCCGGGAAGCGATCCCGGTCCCTCTCTGTAAGCGGTCGGTTATGCCACGCGCAGCTTCACGCCGTGGCCCTTGTCCGACTCCACGACCACGGTGTCGCCCTCGTGGAGCTTGCCGTCGATGATCAGCGCCGAGAGCGGTTCCTCGACGTTGTCCATCAGCGTCCGCTTGAGCGAACGCACGCCGTAGCGCGATTCGTAGCCCATGGCCGCCAGCCGTCGCTTGGCTCCGTCGGTGATCTTCACCTTATAGCCCAGCCTGCCCGTGCGGGCCATCAGTCCCTGCAACTCCAGGTCGACGATCCGTTCCACGTCGGCGATTTCCAGCGTGCGGAACAGCACGATGTCGTCGATGCGGTTGAGGAATTCCGGGGCGAAGGTCTGCTCCAGCGCCTTGCGGTACTCGCTCTGGGGCGTCACGTCGGCTACGGCGCTCTTCGAGGTGGTGCTGTAACCCACCTGCACCGATTTCCGGACCACGGCCCGCGAACCCACGTTCGAGGTCATGATGATGATCGTGTTCCGGAAGTCGACCTTGCGTCCCGAGCCGTCGGTGAGGTGCCCTTCGTCGAAGATCTGCAGCATGGCGTTGAAGACCTCGGGGTGGGCCTTTTCGATCTCGTCGAAGAGCACCACGGCGTAGGGCTGACGACGCACGGCCTCCGTTAACTGGCCTCCTTCGCCGTAACCGACGTATCCCGGGGGCGAGCCGATCAGGCGCGCCACGTTGTGTTTTTCGCCGTATTCGCTCATGTCGATCCGGATCAGCCCGCGGCGCTCGTCGAACAGCCATTTCGACACCTCCTTGGCCAGCAGCGTCTTGCCGACGCCCGTGGGGCCGACGAAGAGGAAGACGCCGATGGGGCGGTTTTCGTCCTTCAGCCCGGCGCGCGAACGGCGGATGGTGCGCGAAATCTTCTCCACGGCCTCCTGCTGTCCCACGACACGCTTGGCGAGGTGTTCGCGCAGGGTTTGCAGACGGCTCATCTCGCCGCCCGAGACGCGCTCCGCAGGGATGCCCGTCATGGCGGTAATCACCTCCTGGATATGCCCTGCGGTGATCTCCACGGGGTTGCTTTCGAGCGAGCGTTTCCATTCGGCGCGGCTTTCGCCCAGCTTCGAGCGCAGCGCGATCTCCCGCATGCGCGCCGAGGCGGCCTTCTCGTAGACCAGTGCCTCGACCGCTTCGCGGCGCTCGCGTTTGGCGTCGCTGAGCGCTGTTTTCATGGCCCGCAGCTCCTCCGGTTCGCGTGCCGACCGGAGGTGCGCCCGCGAGCCGGCCTCGTCCAGCACGTCGATGGCCTTGTCGGGGAAATAGCGGTCGGTGATGTAACGCCCGGTGAGCGTCACGCAGGCCTGCAACGCCTCCTCGGTGTAACGCACCTTGTGGTGGCGTTCGTAGTGGGGCGCGATGTTGCGCAGGATCTGGAGCGTCTGCTCGGGCGTCGTCGGCTCGATCACGACCTTCTGGAAACGGCGTTCGAGGGCCGAGTCGGTCTCGATGTTCTCGCGGTACTCGTCGAGCGTCGTGGCGCCGATGGTTTGCAGTTCGCCGCGCGCGAGGGCCGGTTTGAGGATGTTGGCCGTGTCGAGGCTGCCCTGCGTGGAGCCGGCGCCCACGATGGTGTGTATCTCGTCGATGAAGATGATCGTGTCCTTGGCCTTGCGCAGTTCGTCCAGAAGCTGCTGCATGCGCTCCTCGAACTCGCCGCGGAACTTCGTGCCCGCCACGAGCGACGAGACGTCGAGCGAAAAGAGCGTCTTGTCGGCGATGGTGTAGGGAACCTCGCCGCGCGCGATGCGCAGCGCCAGCCCCTCGACGATGGCGCTCTTGCCCACGCCGGCCTCGCCGATCAGGATCGGGTTGTTCTTCTTGCGGCGCGAGAGGATCTGCACCACGCGTTCGATCTCCTGCTCGCGGCCTATGACCGGATCGATCTTCCCTTCGCGTGCCTGGCGCGTGAGGTTCACGCCGAACTTGTCCAGCAGGTGGGCCGGGCTTTTCTCCCCGGCCTTGTTCTCCTCGCCGAAGTCGAGCATGTGAACCTGGACTTCGGTGCGGAAGTCGTCGCCCACGGCGAATTTCTGCAGGTCCTCGGACACGCTGTCGGCCGTCACGCCGTACATCTCCAGCACGCGCGCGGTCGCCGTCGAACGGTCGCTGACGATGGCCAGCAGCGCGTGGGCCGTCGATACGCTCCGGGCGACGCCCGGCATTGCGAGCAGTTCCTCGGTGAAATCGCGGTAATATTCCTCGGGCGACCGGGTCTCCTGCTGTTTGGCGGTGATTACCTCGCGTTCGATGCGCAGGCGCACCTGATAAAGCTCCCAGTCCTTGAGCCGGGAGGATAAAAGCTGGTAGGCGAGCGACCCCTCTTCGCGGAGCAGCTCCAGCGTGAGGAAATCCTTGAGCGAATGCGTCATTCCCGCCTTCGTAGTGTTGAATGCCGAGCGGGCGATGATGCCCTCCAGCGTTTTCGAAATCTTCAATTGCATGTTGCGTCGTCGTTATGAATTCGCTATACTAACGTGAGCGCGTATGTGATTATTATGCGGCCGTTTTTGTTTAGTGCCTGAACTGTGGTGGCTGACACAGAGGCGTTTCCGTCGGGGAGGTATTTTCGGGACGGTCCCAAGGCTTCGGGTTTACTGGCTGACCTTCAATGCTTTGCGGGCTGTATTGGAATGCTTTCGGGCGGAATTGTATAGGGTTGCCTTTTTTGTAGTGCGACTTGCCGGAATGTTCCGGGCATTTCGCTGACGATCACCAAAATCCGGCCGGAATGCGTTTCCGGCCTTTTGGGGCATAAAATTTTATTTCGGGTGATTTCGTGACGGAAAAGGCTCTCCTGAACACTCCTTTTTAGTTCTCCGTCTTTTTAGCTCTCCGTCCGCCGGGTCTTTATTTGCGGGGCCACTCGCCGACCTCCATGTCGCGCATGTCGCTGCCGTCGATCGTAAGGCGCACGGCCGTGCGGACCTTGTGGAATCCGAACTCCCCGGCGGCGCCGGGATTGACTGCCAGCAGGTCGTAGACGGGATCGTAGACGACCTTGAGGATGTGGGAATGCCCGGCGATGAAGAGTTTCGGGTGCACGGACTGGATTTTCTGTACGGCGCGCGGATCGTAATGGCGGGGATAACCCCCGATGTGGGTCATCAGCACCTGCACCCTTTCGCATTCGAAAGCCAGGAATGCGGGGTAGACGCGGCGGGTCATGCCGCCGTCGATATTGCCGCTCACGGCGCGCAGCGGTTTGAAGGCGGCGATCCGGTCGGCGAGTTCGATCGAGCCGATGTCGCCCGCATGCCAGATTTCGTCCACGTCTTTCAGAAATGCGCGGAGCGTGTCGTCGAAGGTTCCGTGGGTGTCGGAGATGATGCCGATGCGTTTCATTTGTATTTGTCTTTCCACAACTGCGCCATCCGTTCGGCGATTTTCGCCTCGGCGGCGTTCTGCGTGTCGGGTTCGTAGAACTTCGTGCCCGAAAGGCTCTCGGGCAGGAACTCCTGCTCGGCGAAATGCCCGGCGTAGTCGTGAGCGTATTTATAGCCTTTGCCATAGCCCGCCTTGTCCATCAGGCGGGTCGGGGCGTTGCGCAGGTGCAGCGGCACGGGACGGTTCGTGGTGTCGCGCTCGACCAGCGACATCGCCTTGTTGATGGCCATGTAGGCCGAATTGCTCTTGGGGCTGGTGGCCAGGTAGATCGTCGTCTCGGCCAGCGTGATGCGCGCTTCGGGCATGCCGATCTTGTGTACTGTGTCGAAGCAGGCGTTGGCCAGCAGCAGGGCGTTGGGATTCGCCAGCCCGATGTCCTCCGAGGCCAGGATCACCAGCCGCCGGGCCAGGAACCGAGGCTCCTCGCCCCCGGCCAGCATCCGCGCCAGGTAGTAGATCGCGGCGTTGGGGTCGCTGCCGCGGACCGATTTGATGAAGGCCGAAATGACGTCGTAGTGCTGTTCGCCGTTCTTGTCGTAGAGGGCGATGTTCTGCTGGAGGCAGTCGGTGACGTACTGGTCGGTGATCGTCACCTTGCCGTCGGTGGCCCCGACGACGATTTCGAGGATGTTGAGCAGCTTGCGCGCGTCGCCGCCCGAGAAGCGGAACAGCGCGCCGGTCTCCGCGACTTCGATCCGGCGTTCCTTGAGTTCCGTGTCGGTCGTCAGGGCACGGTCGAGCAGTGTTTGCAGGTCCTTGTCTTCGAGCGACTTGAGGATGTAGACCTGGCAGCGGCTCAACAGCGGCGAGATCACTTCGAACGAGGGGTTTTCGGTCGTCGCGCCGATGAGCGTGAAGACGCCCTGCTCGACGGCTCCCAGCAGCGAATCCTGCTGCGATTTGTTGAAACGGTGGATTTCGTCGATGAACAGCAGCGGGGCTTTCTGGTCGAAGAACCGCTGCTTGCGCGCCGACTCGATTACCTCGCGCACATCCTTCACGCCCGACGTAACGGCCGAGAGGGTGAAGAACGGACGTTCCAACTGCGTGGCGACGATCTTCGCCAGCGTGGTCTTGCCCACGCCGGGAGGTCCCCAGAGGATGAACGACGGGACGTTGCCCGTCTCGAAGAACTTGCGGAACACCCTGTTTTTGCCCACGAGGTGCTCCTGCCCGATGTATTCGTCGATCGTGCGGGGGCGTAGTCGTTCGGCTAAAGGAATGTTCGGCATAATTAATATCGGTGCTTTGGGGCTTCAAATATACGAAATTCCGGGAATAATTCCTATATTTGCCCTACATACTGACAAACACGGAAAGTGTAAGTCTGTTCCCGAATCGTGAACGTAGGAAATTCACTTGGGTTGGGAGTAGGCACGCATCTTGCCGCGTCGTATCCGTATCTCGCGGATATAGGCGTGGGAGCTGTCGCTTATTTTATTCCCAAGGTATCCTACGACCTACGATTCTGAAATAAGACTTCGGCACCACGCTTTCTTTATATGTGGGTTGCAAAGGGTGTCTTGCGGCAAACTTAAACTGATTCTCATGAAGGCAAAAACTCGGTATAATGATTTTACCGGTACGGTCGCCGCCGATATCAGCGATTACCTCGAAAAGGGATATCTGAATGCGTTGATTCCCGGAAGTGTCCGTGAAGCGGAACGTTATACGGTCGTGGGATTTGAATTCTACGCGCATTATGACGAAATGATCTTCGCGCTTTTGTGTCGTGACATGCTGGCAGAAACCGACGATTCGCTGGTTGCCATTGAAACTTCCTGCGACCTCTCCTCGTTTTTCAACCTATTCAAGCGATTCAACTTGAATCTGCTGCCCGGAGGTTCCGAAAAGTTCGTCGTGAAGATGCGGATAAAAGCGTGATTTGGGAGATTCAACCCGGGATGAAAACAACGGCAGGTGGACGAGAAGTCCGCCTGCCGTATGCTGTCGGTTTTCCGGGTTATTCCTCCGGCTTCTTCAGTTCCAGACAGAGTTCGTCGAGCTGCGTCTGGTCGATGTAACCCGGGGCGTCGAGCATCACGTCGCGGCCGGCGTTGTTCTTCGGGAAGGCGATGTAGTCGCGGATCGACTCCGACCCGCCGAACAGCGAGCACAAGCGGTCGAACCCGAACGCCAGTCCGCCGTGAGGGGGCGCGCCGTACTTGAAGGCGTTCATCAGGAAGCCGAAGCGCTTCTGCGCCTCGTCGGGCGTGAAGCCCAGCAGTTCGAACATCTTCTCCTGCAACTTCGAGTCGTGGATACGGATCGAACCGCCGCCGATCTCCGTGCCGTTGCAGACGAAGTCGTAGGCGTTGGCACGCACGCGGCCCGGGTCGCTGTCGAGGAATTCGACGTCCTCGAGTTTGGGCGAGGTGAAGGGGTGGTGCACGGCGTAGTAACGCTGCGTCTCGTCGTCCCACTCGAACAGCGGGAAATCCACCACCCACAGCGGGGCGAACTTCTGCGGGTCGCGCAGGCCCAGCTGCTGGGCCACTTCGAGGCGCAGGGCGCACAGCTGCGTCAGCGTCTTGAACTTCTTGCCGCAGAGGATGAAGACCATGTCCCCGGCCACAGCGCCGCAGCGCTCGGCCATGGCGCGCACCTCCTCGGGGGAGTAGAACTTGTCGATCGACGACTTCACGCAGCCCTCCTCGACGCGAATCCAGACGAGGCCCTTGGCGCCGATCTGCTGCCGCTTGACGAACTCCGTCAGCGAGTCGATCTGTTTGCGGGTGTATGCGGCGCAGCCCGTGGCGGCGAATCCGGTGATGTATTCGGCCTCGTCGAAGACCGGGAAGCCGTGACCCTTGGCCAGGTCGGTGATGTCCGCGAACTCCATGCCGAACCGCAGGTCGGGTTTGTCCGAGCCGTATTTCTCCATCGCCTCGATCCACGGCATGCGGCGCAGTGGCTCGGTCAGTTCGATGTTCATCACGTGTTTGAACATGTGCTTGGCCCAGCGTTCGAAAATCTCCAGCACGTCCTCCTGCTCGACGAACGACATTTCGCAGTCGATCTGCGTGAACTCGGGCTGGCGGTCGGCGCGCAGGTCTTCGTCGCGGAAGCAGCGCACGATCTGGAAATACTTGTCGTAGCCGGCGACCATCAGCAGCTGCTTGAGCGTCTGCGGCGATTGGGGCAGGGCGTAGAACTGGTTGGGTGACATGCGGCTCGGCACGACGAAGTCGCGGGCGCCCTCGGGCGTCGAACCCACCAGGCAGGGGGTTTCGATTTCGAGGAATCCCTCGTCCGAAAGGAAGCGGCGGATCTCCTGGGCCATTTTGTGGCGCAGGATCATGTTGCGTTGCAGGGGCGGACGCCGCAGGTCGAGGTAACGGTACTTCATGCGCAGGTCGTCGCCGCCATCCGAGACCTCCTCGATGGTGAAGGGGGGCACTTCGGCTTCGTGCAGGATGACCACCTTCTCGGCCGTGACCTCGATGTCGCCCGTCGGCATTTTGGGGTTCTTCGACTGCCGCTCGACGACCTTGCCGACGACCTGGATGACCCACTCGCGGCCCACGCGGCAGACCGTTTCGCGCGCCTCGGCGGGGGAGTGCTCCTCGACGACGATCTGGGTGATGCCGTAACGGTCCCTCAAGTCGATGAAGGTCATGGCGCCGAGGTTCCTCACTTTCTGCACCCATCCGGCCAGGGTGACGGTTTGGTTGACGTTGCAGGCCCGGAGGCAGCCGCAGGTATGGGTTCTGTACATATGAAATTTATTTTGTACGATTTACGTTTTGTTCTTGTAACCTGCAAAGTTAAATAAAAGTCCCGAGAAAAAGGAAACGGAACGGGTATTTTATTTGCGTTCCCGGTCCGGCGGGAAGTGAAAAAGCGCTGCGCGGAAAAAATATGCGGAAATGGCACGGAATTTTATACCCCGTTTCACGTCAAACCAATCATGCACTGAATTATGAAAAAAATCGCTACTCTGTTGCTGGCGGCCCTTGCGTTCGCGGGATTCGAATCCCATGCGCAGGGCATCCACATCATTCCCAAGGTGGGTCTGAACCTTTCGAGCCTGTCGCACGTCGACGGCAGCACGATCGCCGGGCTGAATGCCGGCGTCTCGCTGGAAATCCTCCTCACCGAGAAGTTCGGCATCGAGCCGGGTGTCCTCTTCTCGATGCAGGGGACGAAGATCGGCTCCGAGAAAATCCACCTCGACTACATCAACATCCCCGTTTATGCGAAGTACTACGTGCTGGGCGGGCTGAATGTCTTCGCCGGTCCGCAGGTGGGCTTCAACGTGCGCGCCAAGAGTGGCGGCGAGCGTGTGAAGGACCTGGTCCGCACGGCCGATTTCGGACTGGGACTGGGCGTGGGCTACCAGTTCGGGTGGGGCCTGATGGTTTCGGCCAACTACAACTTCGGCTTCGTCAACATCGAGAAGGACACCTCCACGAAGAACGGCGTGTTCCAGCTCAATGTCGGCTGGCGCTTCTGAAAAGCGGCTTCCGCAAAGGGTCCGTCCGGAGTTTCCGGGCGGATTTTTTCAAAAAAACGGTCCCCGAAATCCGGGGACCGTTGCTGTCTGTTTCCGTCGGGGTCACTCCACCGCCTTGAGTTCGAGGATGCGGCTGGCATACTCCTTGCCCACCGCGAATTCGAGTCCGTTCTCCATCAGGAACGCACCGCTGAAGGTCTTGCCGTCCTGCGGGACCGGCTTCCCGTCGACGTTCAGTTCGGTGATCAGGTAGCGTTTGCCGGGGTCGAGACCCGCCATCCGGAAGGCCGGCGACGGCATGTTGAGGAAGTGTTCCAGCTTGTAGACGAACCAGACGGCGCGGTCCTTTCCGGGGGCGACGTACATCAGCGAAGCGTAGCCCGTCTTGTCGTAGGGCGAGATCAGCCGGTAGAGGTCGCCCTGCTGTACGACGGGGCGGATCTCCTTGTAGGCGGCAATCGCCCTGCGGGCGAACTCCTTCTCCTTGTCGGTCATCTTCGAGGGTTGCAGCTCCAGCCCCAGGCGTCCCGACATGGCCACGTCGAAGCGCAGTTTGAGCGGCACGCTGCGGCCCGTCTGGTGGTTGGGCGAGGCGCTCACGTGCGAGGCCATCGCCACGGCGGGATAGAAGTTCGACACGCCCCACTGCATGTAGATGCGTTGCAGGGCGTCGGTGTTGTCGCTGGTCCAGAATTCGTCGTAGTAGGGCAGGACGCCGTAGTTGACCCGGCCGCCGCCGCTGGCGCACGACTGCATCACCAGACGGGGATATTTCTCCCGGATGCGCCGCAGCACCTTGTCCATGCCGCGGTGGTACTCGATGTAGAGGTGCGATTGCCGGTCGGCCGGCAGGAAGGTCGAGCCGTAGTTGTAGAGCGTCATGTTGTCGTCCCACTTGATGTAGGCGATGTCGGGATGCGCGGTCATCAGATGGTCGACCACGCCGAAGACGAACTCCTGCACCGCGGGGTTCGACAGGTCGAGCACCTGCTGCGTGCCGCCGCGGCCCTTGCGGTTCTCGCGGTAGGGCTGCTGGATCACCCAGTCGGGATGCTTTTCGTAGAGTTCGCTCCGGGTGTTGGTCATCTCGGGTTCGATCCAGATGCCGAACTTCACGCCGTGTCTGCGGGCCGACTCGGTCAGCCCCTTGATGCCCTGCGGCAGCTTTTCGCGGCAGACCGTCCAGTCGCCGAGGCTCGTCTCGCCGTTGTTGCGCGGGTATTTGTCGCCGAACCAGCCGTCGTCCATCACGAACAGTTCGCCGCCCAGATCCGCCAGGTCGGCCATCATCCGGTCCATGCCCTCCTGGTTGACCTTGAAGTAGACGCCCTCCCACGAGTTGAGCAGCACGTCGCGCAGTTCGGTTCCGTGGTTGAGCCGGTGGAGGCGCGCCCAAGAGTGGATGTTGCGGCTCACGCCGCTCTTGCCTTCGTTGCTGAACGTGAAGGCGAACACCGGGGTCGTGAAGACCTCGCGGGGTTGCAGCGTGTATTGCGACTGCTCCTCGTTGATGCCCGCGAAGAGGTGTGTGGTGTGGGTGTTGTCGTTGTCCAGAGCGATGCGGTAGTTGCCGGCCCAGGCCAGCGTGCCGCCGATGACACGACCCGTCAGTTCCCGGGGACGTCCGTCGAGCGAGATCATCAGCGAGGGGTTGTCAGTCTGGGTGTTGCGTACGCCGTTCTTGTTCTTGAGCACCTTCATGCCGTCGGTCAGCGGCTCTTCGTGGAGGTAGCACTCCGCGCCCCACGTGCCGTGGAAATGCGTCAGCCACGTGTCGCCCCGGCGGACGGGCATGTAGGCCGATGCGAACCGGTAGAGCGTCACGGGCTTCTTCTCCGTGTGGCTGATCTCGGTCCACGTCTCGATCACCTCGCAGTCGTCGTAGGTCTTGTAAAAGAGCGTCACGAAAAACGGGTAGTGCTTGTCCTTCATGGCGATGGCGGTGGTTTCGGAGCCGTTCCCGCGGTCGCGCGACACCGATTCGACCACCAGTTCGAGCGACATCGAGCCGTCGGCGTGCGTCGCCTGGATGGCTACTTCGCGGTGGCACTGGGCGCCGAACTGCGGGTAGGCCGCATCGCCGAACGCCGCGCCGCTGGCGAGGATGTCGCCGGGCGAGGTGACGCGCGCCCCGAAATACTGGAACAGAGGGGCTTTGCCTTTCTCCGCCGTCAGCAGCAGCGAGGAATTCCGGGTCGAGAGCAGGATGTTTTCCGCCCGGAGCATGCCGCCGGACAGCAACGCCGCGCCGACCCATGCCAATACTGAAAGTTTCTTCATAGAGGGTTGTCGTATAAAAGGTTGATTTCGGGTATAAAACTAATAAAAAAACGCGGATTCCGCAAAGAATGCAGGCCGGACAATCGTCCGGCCTGCGAATCCAGAAATTCGGGGCAGAGCCTCCGCGGTTATTTCGGAGCCGTGACGAACGGTGTCTCCAGCAGTTTTTTCAGCGTGGCGGGGTTGTCGGTGGTGATGTAGTCGACACCCAGCGCGATGCAGGCCATCATGTCGGCCGTCGAATTGACCGTCCAGGCGTTGACCTCGATTCCGCGGGCGTGGGCTTCCGTCACCCACTCGGGCTTTTTCGAAAGCACGGTCGAATACTGGTAGTCGATGCCCGAGAGCTTGTCCGCCGCGACTTCGGCCGGGGCCTTGTCGCCGCCCAGGTACTGTACGCCGGCCGCGGGCATGGCCGCCCGGAGCTGCTTGCAGACCTCGTAGTCGAAGGCGATGTAATCGACCCGCGACTCCATCGACTTCGCCTTGACGGCGGCCACGACGGCGTTGACGGCCCGCGTGTTGCTTGCGGCCGAACTGTGGGTCTTGATCTCGCAGATCAGCTTCATCGAGGCGTCCCTGGCTCCCTGCTCCAGGTAGGCGTCGAGGGTCGGAAGCACCTCGCCGTTGGCCAGCGTGAGATCCCTGATCTGTGCATAGGCGCTCTCCTCGATCCGCAGGTCGCTGCCCGCCACCGTCGCGTTGTGGTTGATGACCGGCACGTCGTCGGTGGTGATCCAGACGTCGAACTCGGCGCCGTGGATACCCAGTCTCTGGGCGTTGGCCAGGGCCGCGATCGAATTCTCGGTCGAATTCTCCACGCCGTCCTGATGCTGGCCGCGGTGCGCGATGATCCGGGGCATCGAGATGTCGGGATTGTCGCTGACGGTGAATTCGACCGTGCCGAGCGGGTATTGGCTGCCGGCACGGACAAGCGTCATGAAATACCGTCCCGTTCCGGCGGGAATCTCTGCGGGGATGGTCACGGCCAGCGACTGAAGGGTATTGTCGCCGGAGGCTTCGGTGAACGCGGCGTCGGCCGTGAACGCTGCGGTTACGTCGGCCGCCGAGGTGAACTTCACCTTGTCGCCGGCTGCGAAACCGTTGCCGTAGACCGTGTAGGTGTAGCCCGCGCCGATCTCGCACCTGGTCAGGCAGGTGAGGTTCGAGAGGTCGAACTCCACGGGGGTCTGGCCGGCGAACATCGCATCCTTGTAGAGCAGGGCGATCTGTTCCCCGGTCAGCGCATCGTCGAAGACGCGGGCCAGAACCACCTCGCCGTTCCATGCGTTGCCCATCGAGCCTACCGCCGAGTCGCCGCCCACGGCGAACCAGCGCGCGCCGTCCGAGGCGTGATTGAGATTGCCCGCTGCGTCGGCCGTGCCTTTCAATGCGCCGTCCACGTAAACGTACGCTTTTCCCTCGTTTTTGTCCCATACGCCGACGACGTGGTAGTAGCGGCCTATTTCGGGATAGACGTCGCTCTGCGCCCAGATCCATGAACTCTTGCCCGTCGTGCTTACGTTGGGAAGGAACGTGATGCAGGCCGGATGGCCTCCCTGGCCCTCCTTGCAGATCAGGAAACCCGTGCCGCCGGCCTGATGCGCCGCGAAAGGTTTGTACTCCGCCGTGCCCTTGTTTTCATTCGAGCGGAAAACCACCTCCAGCGTGTGTCCGTCGTCGAGGCCGTTTTTGAAGGTTTCGTTCGTGTAGTAGTCCACCCGGTAATAGGAGTCCTTGCGGGTATTCTGTCCCGGGGTGTGCGTGTAGTTGGTCACGATGCGCTTGTAGACGTCGTGGTAATAGCAGGTCAGCGCCGTTCCGGGGTAGGAGAGCACCTCGTTCCTGAGCGGCGACACGTCCTCGGCCGTGCCGTCGGCGTGGAAGACCACGTCGAGCAGGTCGGCTTTCGGTGGTTCGGGCGGTACGGGTCCGGGTTCCTGCGTGATGGTGAACTCCTCGGCCAGCGTGGGGTCCGAGACCGAGATGAACCGGACCACGCCGGAGCGCTCCCTGCTCACGGTGTTTTCCGGAATCAGGATCGCCAACGTCATGCCGTCGACGGTGGGGTGGGTGAACCAGTCGGTCTTGCTCTGGTCTATCGCATAGGTCCACTTGCCGCCGGTCGTTACGGTGAACACGACCGTGCCCCCTTCGTAGGGGATGGTCCCGGTTTCGGGAGTGAGGTTGGAAGTTACCGAGAAATCGACGTCTTTCCATTCGGCCGTCTCGTCGTCGTTGCACGACGGGCAGAGTGCCAGGGCGAAAGCCGTGAACAGAAAAACCGGTAAAAAACCTTTTTTCATAATGGGAAGGTTATATGGTTAATTTTTCAGTTGATTGATCCCGCCGGGTCATCCGGCGTTTTCAGGCTCCTCCGCCTCGGGGCGGACCGGGAAGATCAGCACCGTGGCGGCGGCCGCGTTCACCTCCGTGTCGGGGCTGTCGACCGAAACGGGAAGCACGTAGAGACTGCCCGCCGTGATCGCCGAGACGTCGAGCCGGATGCCGACCTTCGCGGTGTGAGCGTCGTTGTCGAGCCGCACGGCGGCGGACGGGAGGTCGTAGCACGACGCGGGCATCAGTTCATAGGCCGTGCCGTTGGCCTTGTTGTAGGCGGCCAGCGCTTCGGCGTCGACCGACAGCGCGGCCGTCGAGACGCCTTCGTTGTAGCCGCTGCGGTAGATCCACACCTCGTAGTCGACCGCTGTGGCGTCGGCCGTCAGGCCGACCTGTTGCAGGCCGTTTTTCGGGATCAGCACCTTCGAGCCGATGTCGTATCCGACCTCTTCGTTGTCGGAGCACCCGGCCAGGCAGGCTGCCGCCGACAGCGCGAGCGCTATAAATAGTTTTTTCATAATCGTTTCCTTTCGCTAATGGTTAATAACCCGGATTCTGAACCAGCTGGCCGTTGATGTTGAGCTGCGAGTTGGGGATCGCCAGCCAGTAGTGTTTCGGCGTGGTGAAGATGCGCGTGTCGTTCTCCTTCATGTCGACCAGCTTGTAGAACTTCTCGGGCGTGTCGCCCTCGATATTCCAGGCCTTCGGGATGGGGCGCAGGCACTTTTCGGCGATCTTCCAGCGGCGGATGTCGTGGAAACGGCGTCCCTCCATCAGGAACTCGATCGAGCGCTCGCGGCGGATGATGTCGCGCAGCTTGTCGCCCGACGGAATGCCCCCGGCCCTGCTCCACGATTCCTGGAACGTCGGCAGGCCGCAGCGCGAACGGATCTTGTTCAGACACTCGTAGCCGTAGTCGCTCAACGTGCCGTCGTACTCGAAGTCGGCCTCGGCGTAGCTCAAATAGAGTTCGGCGATGCGCATGTAGGGGTAGACGTAGCTCATGTAGGTGCTGACGGCGTAGTTGCCGCTTGAGTTGAGCGTCATCTTCGACTGCTCGTTGACCCATTTCTGGCAGAAATAGCCGTTGTAGGACTGGTATTCGTTGTCATAGCTGCCGGTGAAGCCCTGCGGTTCGCCCTTGTGCGCCTTGATGGTCATTTTGCCGCCGTTGAAACGGTATGTGCCGCGGTCGTAACCCACCGACGCGTAGAAACGCGGTTCTTTGTGGAGGTGCATCTCGACCGTCCCGGCCGCCTCGTTGTAGGCCAGCGGGTCGATGTCCTTCGTCTCGGGGTCGTCCTCCCACGGGAGTCCGTTTTTGGTGTAGTACATTTGAACCGCCTCGACTGTCGGGCACGAATAGCCGCGGTAGGCGCCCGACACCTTCGTGTAGTCGCTGGCCAGGTGGCAGCCGAACTGCCGCTGCGTGTAGGTGATCGAGGCCGACTTGTTCAGGCTCATCAGGTACTCGTTCTGGTTCATGAACTGCGTCGAGTTGCCGTCGCCGGTGAAGACGTAGGTGTAGTTGGCGCGTCCCAGTTCGAACGGGTCGGTCACGCTGGAGCTTTTCGACACGGAGAGGCCCAGCTTGCGGCCGTCCATCGTGTAGGCTCCCGTCGCCTCCGAAGCCTCCACGCAGTCGATGGCCTCCTTGGCGGCGTCCATCGCGCGTTTCCACTTCTCGGCGTCGTAGGTCTGGTTGATCAGGTGCGTGCCGTCCTTGTTGACGAAATCGGCGTAGAATTCCGAGTTGCCGTTCACCAGCGGCGACGCGGCGTAGAGCAGCAGGCGGGCGCGGTAGGCCAGCGCCGTGGCCCTGATCGCGCGGCCGTACTGGATGGGGCCCCAGTAGTCGGGCAGCATCTCGGCGGCTTTGCGGAACTCCTCTTCGATGAAGTTGACGCACTCGTCGTAGGTGCTGCGCGGCACGTTCACGCTGCTGGCCGGCGCATTCAGGTCGATCTCCTCCCGGGCCAGGACGATCGGACCGTAGTACTCCAGCAGGATCTGGTGCAGGTGGGCGATCAGGAAGTGCGCCTCGCCCGACCAGATGCGCAGGTTGGCCTCCGTGATGTCGGGAACCGAGCCGATGTTGTTCAGGAAGTTGTAGGCATAACGGATGCCCTCGTAGATGTTGTACGAGTAGTAACCCGTCGGAAGCCCCGTGGTCGTTCCCCACATGTTGAAGTAGGTGTTCGTCGGGGACTCCTGCGAGGTGGCGTACACGAGGCTCTTCCATGAGAAATAGCGCACCGATCCATAGTAACTCGAAATCAGGTCGTCGCCGCCGCTCAGGTCGGGCATGGCCTGCGCATGGAACAGGTCGGGGCACTTGCCGTAGATCATGAAGAGCATCTTTTCGGCCTGGGCCTGGGTTTTGTAAATATCCTCCTGCGTGGGGCTGCCCTCGGGGACGACATCCAGGAAATCGCAGGATGCGGTCGCGAGAAGGAGGGCTAACGCCAATGCTATTTTTTTCATAACGGTGTCTTCTTTTGGATTAGAATTGGTATTGAACGCCGATCTTCGCCGTGCGCTGCAACGGGTAGGTCAGGCCGTGGCCGCCGCCCTTCTCGGGATCCCAGTAGTCGAACGGGGAGATGACGAAGAGGTTGTTGCCCGACAGGTAGACGCGGAATTTCTTGATGGTGTAGCCCAGCTCCACGGTTTTCAGACGCAGGTACTTGGCGTCGTGGATGTAGAAGGTCGAACTCTGGGTGTTGTTGGAGCTTAACTGCGAGGTCAGGCGCGGATAGGCCGCGTCGGCGCGGTTGTTTTCCTCCGACCAGTGGTTGTCGGCGATGTACTGCGTGATGCCGTAGCCGAAGTGCGAGGCGTCGCAGAACGGGTGCATGTTGTACATCCGCAGCGATACGTTGGACGCGCCCTGGAACATGAACGAGAAGTCGAGCCTGCGCCATTTCACCGTCGCGCCGATGCCGTACTGGATTTCGGGAACGGTGGGACTGCCGGCAGTCGTCACGTCGTTGCCGTCGACGATGCCGTCGCCGTTCAGGTCGCGGTACTTGATGTCGCCGACCGTGTAGTTGCCGAACTGCTGTTTGGGCGAGTTGTCGATCTCCTCCTGCGAGGTGAACAGTCCGTCGGCGACCAGCACGCCGGTGATGGCGTTGACCGGATGTCCAACGACCGACATGTAGTCGTACATCAGGTCGCCCTCGTCTTTCTCGACCACTTCGTTGCGCGAGAAGGTGAACGTGCCGCGCAGGCTCAGCGACCAGTCCTTGCCGAACTGCTTGTTGTAGACGGCCGAAAGGTCTACGCCGTGCGATTTCACGCGGCCGATATTACCGTAGGGCGTAACGCCCAGCAGGCCCGTCGACGAAGGCAGCGAGGTGCGCCGCATGAAGATGCCCGTACGGTCCTCGGTGAAGTAGGCAGCCTCGATGTTCAGCGTGTTGAACAGTCCCAGTTCGAGACCGATGTCGAGTTTCTTGGCCTCCTCCCACGTCGCGTTGGGGTTGCCGTAGGTGGTGATTTGCGGGCCTTTGCCCTGGGTGTTCCAGTTATAGTAGAATCCCGATTCCTCGCCCATGGCCACGATCGAACGGTAGGGGAAGCGCTCGCTCAAGGCGTCGTTGCCCGCCAGGCCGTAGGAGGCGCGGATTTTCAGGTTGCTGACCGTCTTGCGGATGCCGTCCCAGAACGACTCGTTGGAGATCACCCAGCCGGCGGCCGCCGAGGGGAAGAAGCCCCAGCGTTTGCCGGGAGCGAAGTTCTCCGAACCGTTGTAGCCGAAGCTGGCCTCGAACAGGTAGCGGTTGTCGAATCCGTAGGTCACGCGGCCCGCCATGCCCTGTTCGCGGTAGGGCAGCAGGTTCTCTTCGCTCGTGCCGGCGATGTTGTTCTTCTTCTCGTTCATGCGGTAGACGAACATGGCTCCCACGTCGTGTTTGCCGAACTTGCGGGCGTAGTTCAGCGAGGCCTGCAACGCGTAGCGGCGGTGGCCGCCGTTGCCGTCGGTGCTGGTCAGGTAGGTCGTGCCCGTGTCGCCGATCGAGTTGGTGATGAGGTTGGCCGTGCCGTCGGGATTGAGCGAACTGCCGTCCTCGACCTTGAAATAGTAGGGGGTCGCCGTGCGGTAGGTCGCCGAATAGGTGTAGTTGTAGAACGATGCTGTGAGGTTGGCGCTCAAGCCCTTGGTGAAGAAATCCAGGTTCTGGTCCAGCGTAAAGGCCGTCGTCATGTAGGAGTAGTAGCGCTTGCCGTAGCCGCGGGCCAGCTTGGCCAGCGGGTTGAGGTCGGTGGCGCCGGTGTCCCACGAGGCGTTGTTGCCGTAGCGCACGAACGTGTCGCCCTCCTCGGCCGGGAGCGTGGCCGGGAAACGCACCGGATTGGCGCGCATCGAGTAGTAGAACAAATTGCCGATGTCCTCGATCGGGCGGGTGTTGTACTCCAGCTGGGCGTTGACCTTGATGCCGACGATCGTCGTCTTGGTGATGTTGGCGCTGACGTTGCTCTGGAAAATGTACTTCTGGTGGTTCATCTTCACGTCGTAGGGGTTCTGCTCGATGTCGGCGATGATGCCGTTTTCGTTCGAGACCGCCGCGTTGAGGAAGTAGCTGACCTTACGGCCGCCGCCGCGGATGTTGAGGTTGAGGTTCTGGTTGACCGAGAAATCCTTGAACATCAGGTCATACCAGTCGTTGTTCGGATAGAGGTACTTGTTGAGTCCCGCCTTCGTGCCGTTGATCTTGTCGGCCGAGTAGAACGGCTGGTAGGTGTGGAGCGTTCCGGTCTCCTTGGCGGTGTTGAAGACTGCCTCGTTGTAGAGCTGCATGTAGGTCACGCCGTCGGCCACCTGCTGTACCATCGTGGGCATCGAGAAGGTGTTCTCCAGACGGACCGAGACGTTCATCTTCTCCGAGTTGCGGCCGTTTTTCGTGTTGATGAGGATGACGCCGTTGGCGCCGCGCGAACCGTAGACGGAGGTCGCCTGGGCGTCCTTGAGCACCGAGAACGACTCGATCGACTCGGGAGGCATGTTGTTGAGCATGTTGCTCAACACCTCCACGCCGTCGAGGATGATCAGCGGCGCGTTGCTCGACCCGAAGGTCGAAATGCCGCGGATGTAGAAGGAGGCGCTGTCGTAGCCGGGTTCGCCCGAGGTCTGGCGCGAGATCATGCCGGCGATGTTGCCGGCGAACGCCGTGGTCAGCGAACTGGAGGTGATATTCAGGTCGGAGGGTTTTACGGAGGTGATCGAGGCGACCATCGACTCCTTTTTCTGCGTGCCGTAGCCGATGACCACGACTTCGTCGAGCGTGTTGCTCTGCTCGGCGAGCGATACGAGCTTGAACAGCTCGGTATCCTCGACGTGGAGCTTCTTCGTGTCGAACCCGACGTACGAGAAGGTCACGTATTTCGATTTGGCGGGAATGGTGAAGGTGTATGAGCCGTCGCCGTTGGTGATCGTGCCGGCCGTCGTTCCTTCGACGTAGATCATCACGCCGGCCAGCGGAGAGTTGTCGGTGCCGGAGATCACTGTGCCGCTGACCGTCTGGGCGACGTCGCGCGAACCGCTGGCGGCCTGGTAGATGCGGACCTGCGTGCCGCTGACCGAGTACTGGAGACCGGCGCCGGGCAGGATCTGGTCGAGAATCCGGTTTGCGCTGATGTTTTTCTCGCTGACCGTTACGACCTTGGTCAGGATCGGTTTTACTTCATCGGGATAGACGAACCGCAGGTCGCTCTGCGACTCGATCGATTCGAGGACCTCCCGGATGCTTGCATCGGTTGCATCTACCGTTACATAGATGCTCCGGATCTGTGCGGAGACATTTCCCCCCCCCACGCAAGGCATAGGGTTTCGGACAGCAGCAGCGCGGCGATGAATCGCAGGACTGCCGGAAAATGCCTGTTCCCGGGTGCTTTTTGGCGAGTTTCTTCCATAATGGTTTTAATTGGTTCTGGTTAGTAATTGGTGTGGTTTCGAAATACAGAGTGCATGGTTTGGGCCGGTTTGGGGCCAGAATGTGTTTTCTTTGTCGGAGCGAATTGAATTTAAGTGTTTTGTGGACTATTCCATTTGCAAATATAGAAATTCTGCAATAGAATGCAAGCGTTTTTTCGATTTTGATTTTTTCTTTTCGGGGAAAGGTCGGTTTTGAATCGAAATTGCCGCCTTTGCGCCGCTTCCGGACGGGGTTTGCGGGGGCGGGGCGCGTTCTTCGGAAAAAATGGTTACTTTTGCCGAAAACAATCCGGCATGGAACAGCACGAAACCGACGAAAAATTCATGCGTCTGGCACTAAACGAGGCGCGGAAAGCGTTAAGACAACAGGAGGTCCCCATCGGCGCGGTCGTCGTGGCCGGAGGTGCGGTGATCGGACGGGGCCATAACCTCGTCGAGACCCTGGCCGACCCTACGGCCCACGCCGAGATGCAGGCCCTGACGGCCGCCGCCGCGACGCTCGGAGGCAAATACTTGCAGGAGTGCACGTTGTACGTCACGGTCGAACCGTGCATCATGTGCGCTGGGGCGATCGGATGGGCGCAGGTGAGCCGCGTGGTGTGGGGCGCCGACGATCCCAAGAAGGGTTTCCGGCGCTACTCCGAGGCGGTGTTCCACCCCAGGACGACCGTGGCGCGGGGGGTGCTCCGGGAGGAGTGCGAGGAATTGATGAGCAGTTTTTTCGCGGGTTTACGCGGATAGATTTGGTAACAAAGGAATTTTTTTTATACTTTTGCATCCAGCGCGTTTCGGGAACGGGGCGCATGAACTGAAAAACTTAAAAATCGAATAGAAAAGCAATGAAAAAGTTATTTGTATCGGCAATCGCGCTGCTGGCGGCGGTGTCGCTCTCGGCGCAGGACGTTACTGCAATCTACAACGAAGCCGCAGCCGCTTTCGGCGCCAAGGATTTCGCAGGCGCGGCCGCGAAGTTCGAACAGGTGATCGAGCAGGGGCTGGACAACGAGGAGGCCGCATCGCTGGTGGCCACGGCCAAGACGACGCTTCCCAAATGCTACTTCATGCTGGGCGGCGGAGCGATCCGGACCAAGAACTACGACGAGGCGCTGAAGAATTTCACCAAGTCGGCCGAGCTGGCCGAACTCTACGGCGACATGAGCCAGATGGCCAAGGCCAACGGCTGGGTGGCCAAGATCTACCAGATCCAGGGCGGCGACGCTTTCAACAACAAGGACTATGCGACCGCCGCAGGCGTGTTCGAGAAGGGCTACAAGGCCGACCCGGACAATACGGCGATGGCGCTGAACCTCGCCATGAGCTACTGCGAGATGGGCGAGTACGAGAAGGGTATGGACATCTACGAGGCGGTGGCCGCCAAGACGCACCCCAAGTATGCCGATGACGCCGCCAAGGCCAAGGAGATGATCGCTCTCTACACCAATAACAAGGTGGCCACCCTCCAGGCTGCCAACGATTTCGACGGTATTATCGCGATGGCCGACGCGCTGTTGGCGAAGAACCCCGAAAACGCCTTGGCACAGAAGGTCCGTCTGCAGGCCTATGCCAGCAAGAAGGATTACAACAAGGTGATCGAACTGGGCGAGGCCGCCGCCAAGGTGCAGACCGATCCCGAGGATGTGAGCCTGATGTACCTGACGCTGGGCGCCGCCTACAACGCCAAGGAGATGAAGCCGCAGGCCATCGAGGCCTTCCGGAAGGTGACGGCGGGACCGGCTGTCGAGAGTGCGAAAGCCGCGCTGGCCGAACTGACGAAATAGCCTCCGGGCCGCGAGGGGGCCGGGTCTCCGAAGGGCTTCCGGGCCGCAGACGGCCGGACCTCCCGATCCATGAAATAAACCGCAGAGCGGGTTCCGAATTTCGGACCCCGCTCTCTTTATGCCCTGCCGTCGGCGGCGGTTTGGTACGGTATGTGTTTCCTTTTCCGGCATTTAACGATTCGTAACGATGGAAAGGGAAACGTATTTGCGGCCGGAGGCCGAGGTGACGGAGGTGCGCATCGGGCGCGGATTCGCCGCTTCGTCCGTGGACGGCGAGGTCGAAGGTTTCGACCGGGAGGAGTGGAATGAATAGGTTTGCGATTGCGGCGGTCGGATGCGGGTTGTTGTGCGCCTGCACGGCCGACCGGACCGGGGAGCCGGTTCCGCCGAAGACATTCACGCGCAGCGTCCGGATTGCGGCGGCGGCCCCCGAGACCCGCACGGAACTGGCCGCGGACGGTTACAACGTCCTCTGGACGCCCGGCGACCGGATCGGCGTCTACGTCAAGAGCGGCGACACATTCACTTCGGTCAATGTTCCGCTGACGTTCGAAGGCGCGGAGGCCGCGGCCAGCGGCACGTTCAGCGGCGAGATCTCCCTCACGGAGGGCGCTTCGGGCTATACGCTCTATGCCTATTACCCGTGGTCGGAGCAGGCGTCGGACGACGCTTCGGCGGTCGCCTTTACGCTGGAGACTTCCCAGGTGCAGGCCGCTGCGGGCGACTCGTCGCATCTGGGCGATTCGGATTTCCTCGTGGCGGGGGCCGTCGGGAGCGCGACGGGCGATTTCCCGGCGCTGGCGTTCCGTCACGCCTTCGCGGTGGTCGAAGTCAGTCTGACGGCTTCGGGAACGATGGCCGGGAAGCGGCTCTCGGAGGTGACGCTCTACTGCTCGCCCGCCGCGACGGTCGATTCCGGGGGCAATCTCGGCGGGATGTCCAACCTGGCCGGGGCGTTTTCGTTCGATCTGACCGCCGCTTCGGGCAACAACGCGGCGGCGTATGCGGGCGGCTCGGCGGAGATCGACTATTGCAGCCTCGCTCTTACGGAGTCCCCGGCGCTGGGGAGCGAGCCGGTGAAGGTCTGGCTGACGGTCAATCCTGCCGACTATTCGCGCGGCGGCGGGAAGGTCTACGTCGTGGTGCGGACCGAGGACGGCTATACGGCCACCTACACCCGTCCGGGACTGGTCATCGCCGCGGCGCAGATGAAGGTCATCACGCAGGATGTGGCCTCGGGCGCGGCCCCGCAGCCTGCCGTGGACCTTTCGGGCGGCGGAGAGCGGGCCAACTGCTATGTCGCCTCGGTCGCCGGGCAGGAGTATTCGTTCGACGCCACGGTCGCCGGGAACGGCGTCATTTCGCAGGCCCTCGCTGCGGCTGTCGGGCGTTACGAGGGGCGCACGCTCTCCGCCGCGCTGTCGGGAGCGTCGGCCCGCCTGCTGTGGCAGAGCAGCCCCCGGCTGATCGATCCTGCGAGCCTGCGCGTGGAGGGCGGGAAGATCTATTTCACGCTGACGTCGCGCCCCGTGTCGCTGGGCGGCAACGCCGTCATCGGCCTTTACGCCGACGCGTCGTCCGACGAGGCGCTGTGGAGCTGGCATATCTGGATCACCGATGCGGACAACGCCGCGCTGACGGCCCTTGCCGAGACCTATATCCTTCCGTCGGATTATGAAAACGAATACGGTTCGGGTTCGGTGCGGATGATGGACCGCAATCTGGGGGCCGTTTACAAGGAGGACGGGCCGTATGCCCGTTCGTTCCGCGCGCCGCTCTACCAGTGGGGCCGCAAGGATCCCTTCCCGTGGGGAAAGGTGATCTTCGACGCGCAGGGTGCGCCGCAGACCTACATCACCTACCGCAGGCCGGTGCAGACTTCGGGAGCCTTGGGGCAGTACGCCGGTTACACGGGCAATACGTATTACGCCACGGCGCATCCCGACATCTTCATCACCACGACCGACGGCAGTTCCTACGACTGGTATTACGGGGCGGGCAAGGGCAACGGTCCCGCGTTCCGCAACAACGAGTTGTGGGGCAATCCCACGGGCTACGAGGTGGGGCAGAAGACTGCCAAGACGTTGTTCGACCCCTGTCCGCCGGGATGGGTCGTACCGCATCCCTACGCCTTCACCGCCTTTACGAAGACGGGCGGCACGGCCACCGTCGCCAGCGGCGAGGCCCTGGTAAAAGGGGCGTTCGTGCAGGGGTGGAACTTCCTCTACAACGGCATCGACGCGACCTATTATCCCGGAGTCGGATATCGCTACGACGAATTCGGACTTTTCGTATTCACGCCTTCGGGCTACTACTGGTCGAGTTCCCCGGCGCCCGCCGACACGTTCGGGGCGTGGGTGTTCGGACTGACCGCGGCGACCGTCTACCAGCGTATTCCCGATCCCCGGGGATTCGGGCTTCCGGTGCGTTGCATGCGCGACCTCGCTACTCCCTGACGTTGCGTCGGATGCGGTCCAGTCCGCTGCGTGTCAGCGGCGTGCGGCCGCAGAGGGCTTCGAACGCCGCCTCGTCCATGCCGAGCCACGCCCCGGCGTCCATCGCCAGCGGGTCGAATACGGGGTCGAACGCCGCGTTGCGGTGCTGCGGGGCGCGGCGGTTCCAGGGACAGCAGCTCTGGCACGCGTCGCAGCCGAAGATCCAGCCGTGGAGGTCCGTTTCGCCGGGCTGCTCCCGCTCGATGGTGCGGCACGAGATGCAGCGGCCCGTGTCAATCGTCCGCCCGGCGGTGACGGCGCCCGTGGGGCAGTTGTCGATGCAGCTGCGGCAGGTTCCGCAGCGCGACTCTTCGAACGGCGTGTCGTAACGGTCGGCCTCTTCGGTGAGGATCAGTTCGCCCAGCAGGACGTAGCTCCCGTATTGCGGCGTGACGAGCAGCGACTGCCGGCCGATCCACCCCAGCCCGGCCTCCACGGCCAGCTGCTTTTCGGCCAGCGGCGCGGTGTCGACGAACGCGCGGCCCCGAAGGGCGGGGCTGACTTTCCGCAGGGCGTCGAGCATCCCTGCGAGCATCGCCCGGACGGTGGTGTGGTAGTCCTCCGTGCAGGCATAGGAGGCTACCTTCGTCCGGTGCTCCGGCGGGTAGCCTTCGCCGACGCGGTTTTTGTAGCTCACGGCGCAGACCACGGCCGTGCGTGCGCCCTCGACCAGCCGGCGGGCGTCGAACCGCTTCTCCGCGTTGCGCTCCATGTAGCCCAGCGAGGATTGGTAACCGCTGTTGAGCCATGCGCGGAACCGCTCCTCGTTTTCGGACAGATGGCGGCACGGGGCGATGCCGCAGAGGTCGAACCCTGCTCCGGCTGCGAGCTTTTTGATGTACAGATGGTCGAGCATATTGATAATTTACGCCAAAAATAGTGTTTTTTAGCCGGAAATTAGTAATTTCGCCCCAAACTTTTGCGTTATCGGAACGTAGTTAAAAAAGAACACATGATGACTATCAATACACTGTACGAACTGGCCCGCAACAGCGTGGAGAAGTTCGCGTCGAAGGTCGCTTTTTCGATGTACGAAGGCGACGACGTGACTTACGCCGAGGTGGGCCGTCGTATTGCCAGGGTGCAGGAAATCCTTACCGGAGCGGGGCTTCGCGCCGGGGACAAGGTGGCCCTGCTGAGCAGCAACATGCCCAACTGGGGCGTCTGCTATTTCGCCGTCACGTCGGCGGGCATGGTGGCCGTGCCGATCCTGCCCGACTTCTCGGGCGAGGAACTGGACATGATCATCGAGCATTCGGAGGCCAAGGCCCTGCTCGTGTCGGACAAACTTTTCACCAAACTCTCGAAGCAGACCATCGAACGGCTCAACGTGGCGGTCCGCACCAAGAACCTCGGCGTCATCTCGCAGCGCGTCCGCGGGGAAGGCTCGACGGGCGTCCCCCGGCCGGAGGATCTGGCCGTGATCATCTACACGTCGGGAACCACTTCGAAGCCCAAGGGCGTGATGCTGACCCATGCGGCGCTCTGCGCGCAGGTCGATATTTCGTCCTCGATCTTCCCGGTCGACGGCGACGACACGTTCCTCTCGGTGCTGCCCCTCTCGCACACCTACGAGTGCTCCATCGGCATGATCTATCCTTTCTCGATGGGTGCGCGGGTGGTCTACCTCGACCGTCCGCCCACGGCCTCGGCGCTGATGCCCGCGCTGCGGGCGATCCGTCCGACGGTCATGCTGATCGTGCCGCTGATCATCGAGAAAATCTACCGCCACCAGGTGCTCGCCAAGTTCAATTCCAACTCCTTCTGGAGTACGCTCTACCGCATCGGCTTCATCCGCCGCTACCTCCACCGCGTCGCGGGCAAGAAGCTGATGAAACTCTTCGGCAGCCGTCTGCGCTTCCTCGGAATCGGGGGAGCGAAACTCGACGGCGGAGCCGAGAAATTCCTGCTCGAAGCCCGCGTGCCCTATGCCATCGGCTACGGGCTGACCGAGACCGCGCCGCTGCTGGCGGGTGCGGCCCCTTCGATGGTGCGGCTGGGTTCCACGGGACCCCAGGCCCCGGGTGTCGAACTGCGGCTGGAGAACGTCAACCCCGAGACTCGTCAGGGCGAGATCGTGGCCCGCACGCCGAGCGTGATGGTGGGGTATTTCAAGAATCCCGAAGCGACGAAGGAGGTTTTCACGGCCGACGGATGGTTCCGCACGGGCGACCTCGGGGAGTTCGACAAGGACGGCTGGCTCTACATCAAGGGCCGCCTGAAGAACATGATCGTGGGTCCCGGCGGCGAGAACATCTATCCCGAGGACATCGAGACGGTGCTCAACTCGCACGTCTGCATCGCCGATTCGATCGTCACCGAGCAGGAGGGCCGCCTGATCGCCCTGGTGCACTTCAACCGTGAGGAGATCGAGTCGATGATCGACGACTGGCGCGAGGAGTGGGAAGGCAAGAAGGAGGCCTGGGAGGCCAAGACCGAGCAGCTGAAGAAGGAGATCATGGATTTCGTCAACGCCAAGGTCAACCGTTTTTCGCGGATTTCGGAGGTCGTCGAGGAGAAGGACGACTTCGCCAAGACCCCCACGCACAAAATCAAGCGTTTCCTCTACAACAGGAATAAAAAGGATCACAAAACCCCCGACCAGCCTGCCGCCGGAAAATAAATAAACCCCCGCTCCGAGAGCGGGGGTTTGTCTTATCTGGAGTAGTCGGCGGGCTTTCGGGGGAGGCCGGGTATTCGGGGCCGGGTTACTTCGGGAGCCCGGCCCGTTTCCGAGAACCGCCCTTACTTCCGGGAGGCCGCCTTACTTGAGATAGATGCCGTGGGCGGCGCACTCGGCGATCATCCGCTCGGGCCAGATGCTGACCTGCACCTCGCCGATGTGGGCGCAGCGCAGGTAGAACATGCAGAGGCGCGACTGGCCGATGCCGCCGCCGATCGAAAGCGGCAGGCGCCCTTCGAGCAGCAGGCGGTGGAACTCCATTTCGCGCCGCTCGGGACAGCCGCAGATCGCAAGTTGGCGTTCGAGGGCCTCGGCGTCGACGCGGATGCCCATGCTCGAAAGTTCGAAGGCGCTCTCCAGAACCGGGTTCCACACGATGATGTCGCCGTTGAGTCCCTTGTAACCGCCTTCGGTCGGGGTGCTCCAGTCGTCGTAGTCCGGGGCGCGCCCGTCGTGCCGCTGTCCGTCGGACAGTTCGCCGCCGATGCCGATCAGGAACAGCGCGCCGTATTTGCGGGCCGCCGCCTGCTCGCGCTCCTTGGGCGTCAGCGCGGGGAACTCCTGCAACAGCTCCTCGGCCTGGAGGAACGTGATCCGCTCGGGCAGGATGGGCGTGATGTGGGGATAAAGTTCGTAAACCTCCTCCTCGACGGCCTTCATCGCCTCGTAGATCGTTTCGACGGTCGTTTTCAGGAAGCCGAGGTTGCGCTCTTCGGGACGCATCGTGCGCTCCCAGTCCCACTGGTCGACGTAGAGCGAATGGATGTTGTCCAGCTCCTCGTCGGCGCGGATGGCGTTCATGTCGGTGTACAACCCGTATCCCGGGGCGATCTTGTAGGCCCCGAGTTTCATGCGCTTCCATTTGGCCAGCGAGTGCACCACCTCGGCCCGGCGGTCGCCCAGGTCGCGGATCGGGAACGACACGGCGCGCTCCACGCCGTTCAGATCGTCGTTGATGCCTGTGCCCGAAAGGACGAACAACGGGGCCGTGACGCGGCGCAGGCGGAGGCTGCGGGCCAGCATGTCGGGGAAAATCTCCTTGAGATAGGTGATGGCCTGCTCCATCGTTTCGGGAGCGAGCTTGGCCGTATAGTCTTCCGGAATGAAAAGCGGCATAATTCTCTGGTTTGGGTTCGTGAAAAACGGTTTATTCCGCAAATATAGTGAAAGGTGAGTGCAATCGGGTGATTCGGGCTCAAAAAATGTCGTTTTTAAACGTAGACCCGGATTTTGGTTTGCCCGAACATCCGCTTCGGGTGGGCGGCCGCAATAAAAATAACGCACGTAATGCTTCCGTTACGTGCGTTATTTCATTTCCGGCTCCGGCTATTTCGCGGCGGGCAACAGCGCCGAGTCGGGCTGCTGGCGCTTGTCGCCTACGTCGATCAGGTTCTCCTCGGAGACCCCCAGCGAACGGTAGTAGTCGTTCAGTTCGGCCACCACCTCCTTGCGGTCGGCGTAGCTGGCCAGGTAGTAGATGTCGCCCAGCTGGTCGAGCTTCTCGTCGATAAGGCCCGAGACCATGTCGCCCTGCGCCCCTTCGAAACGGAGGTAGTGCTCGATATATTCGATCAGCGTCTGGGCATACTCCCTCAAAAGGGCGTCGCCCTTCGCGGCGGCCTCCTTGTCCCCCATGGCCGAAGCGGCGTAGTAAGCCTCCAGGAAGGGGTAGGTGTTGGTGTCGGTGAAGCGCACCTGCGAGGTCGGCATCCGCTCCAGCCCCAGGTCGAGCAGCTCGACGGCCTCCCCGACGCGGTTCTGCCGCAGCAGCTCCTTGGCCACGCGGGCGAAGGCGTCGCGTGCGTGCGAGGCCGACAGGTTGTACTGGATGAAGTAGTCGACGTACACCCGCGGGTCTTCGAGGTTGCCGTAGCGGAACGTGTCGCGCAGCAGCGGCGCGGCGTAGTCGGCGTCGATGCGCCCGATTTCGTAGGGGTTCTGCGTCGGGGTGAGGATCGGCACGAGCCGGTAGGCATAGCCGTCGAACTGGAGGTAGTCCATCAGCCCGAAGTCCTGGAGAATGTAGACCTGCGTCATGTAGATCGGGCGTTTCCAGTCGAAGTTGGCCAGCATGTCGAGAATCATCAGCTGGTTCTTGTCCAGCGAATTCTTCTTGATGTTGATGAACACCGTGTCGACCATCTTGTCGCGGTCCTTCTCGGCCACGATGCCCGAGGCGATGGCGTTCTCCTTGTTGACGGGTATCGCGATGCGCTTGGCGGGGATGTAGTCGGCCAGCGTGCCGTCGGCGAGCTTGACCTTGCTGCGGGGGTCGTCGCTGCGCACGAAGTCGATTACCTCCTTGATCTCCACGGGACGGTCGATGCTGTTGGTGACGTAGATCATGTCGTTGTTGTAGGTGTACTTGTGCTTGGGCAGCGAGAAGGGAACTCCGGGGGCGTCGTTGGCCTTGGTCTTCATCTCGTCGATGTACCACTCGCCGCCGAGGTAGGAGGTGTTCATGATCCGCACGTCGGGGCGCACGCCGTAGACCTCCTGGTTGTTCCACAGCGGGAAGGTGTCGTTGTCGCCGTAGTTGAGGATGATCGAGTTGGGCAGCGTCGACTGGAGGTAGTTCCAGCCGATGTCGCGGGCCATCGTGCGGTGCGAACGGTCGTGGTCGTCCCAGTTCTGGGCCGCGAGGATGGCCGGGACGCTCATCGAGACGACGGTGGCCGCGGCGGCTGCCGTGACGTTGCTGCGCTTGGTGATCCACGCGATCAGGTCGCGCAGGGCCAGCACGCCGAATCCGATCCAGATCGAGAAGGCATAGAACGATCCCGCATAGACGTAGTCGCGTTCGCGCGGCTCGCCGGGCGAGGTGTTGAAGTAGAAGACCAGTGCGATGCCCATCATCACGAACAGCCACAGCACGATCGAGAAGTTCCGCTGGTCGCGGTTCAGCTGGTAGACGAGTCCGATGAGTCCCAGCAGGAAGGGGAGGAAATAATAGGTATTGCGTCCCTTGTTTTCGGCGATTTCGCGCGGCAGGTTGTCCTGCGGGCCGACGTATTTCTCGTCGATCCAGCGGATGCCCGAGAGCCAGTTGCCGTCGGTGATCGTCGTGCGCGAAGGCTGTATGTCGCTCTGGCGTCCCACGAAGTTCCACATGAAATAGCGCCAGTACATGTACGAAAGCTGGTAGTTGAAGAAGAAATGGACGTTTTCCCAGAACGTCGGTTCGGTGACCGTGCGGGTGTCGCCGTAGGAGTCGGTGTAGGCCCGTTTGCGTCCGAAGTCGAGCGTCTCGCCGCGCATGGGGCGTCCCTGCGCGTCGCGCAGGATTTCACCCTTGTCGTCGCGCAGCGTCTCGGTCTTGGTGCGGTAGGCGGCCCACTCCTTGTAGGCCTTTTCGCCCTTCGAGTAGTTCCACATGCGGGGGAACAGCTGCATGAATTCCGGAGCGTGGGTGTATCCCGTGAGCACCGTGGCGGTCTTGTACTTGCCGTCCTCGTCCAGATACCACACCTTCTTCTCCTTCACGCCCTCGGGGGGAGCCGAGTACTGTGCGCCGTACAGCAGCGGCCGGTCGCCGTACTGGTCGCGGTTCAGGAGCGACAGCAGGGCGTGGGGGTTGTTGGGGTTGTTGGAGTTCATCGGCGGGTTTGCCGCGGCGCGGATGGTCACCGAGGCGTAGGACGAGTAGCCGATGAGGATCATCGTCGTCGAGAGCAGCAGGATATTCAGCACTACGCGGCCCCGTTTGTGCGCGGCCCACGCGGCCCATCCCAGACCGATGATCAGCGCCAGCGCGAAGAGCGTGATGCCGGAGTTGACCGGCAGGCCGAACGTGTTGACGAACAGCGTGTCGATCTGCGCCCCGATCCAGACGGTGTAGGGGATGATGATGTTGTTGACGAAGACGATCATCGCCCCGGACACGAGCGTCGAGAGGGCGATGCCTCGCCAGGTCACCGAGGCGGTCTTGCGGAAGTAGTAGATGAAGACCAGCGCGGGGATGCAGAGCAGGTTGAGGATGTGCACGCCGATCGAGAGGCCCATCAGGTAGGCGATCAGCACGATCCAGCGCGAGGAGTGAGGCTCGTCGGCCTGCTCCTCCCATTTGAGCATCAGCCACACGACCAGCGCCGTGAACATCGACGAGAGCGCGTAGACCTCGCCCTCGACGGCCGAGAACCAGAACGTGTCGGTGAAGGTGTAGGCCAGGGCCCCGACGGCCCCGGCACCCAGGATGGCCCACGTATTGGCCCGGGTAAGCGCTGCGCCGTCGCGCGTCACCAGACGCCGCGCCAGGTGGGTGATGGTCCAGAACAGGAACAGGATGCAGAAGGCGCTGGCCAGCGAGTTCATGGCGTTGACGGCGATGCCCACGTAGTCGGGGTTTCCGAAGGCGAAGAGCGTGGCCAGGCGCGCCAGCATCATGAACAGCGGCGCTCCGGGAGGATGCCCCACTTCGAGTTTGTAGGACGTTGCGATGAACTCCGAGCAGTCCCAGAGGCTCGAGACGGGTTCCATCGTCATCAGGTAGACCATCGCCGCGACGGCGAATACGGCCCAGCCCGTGATGTTGTTCCAGCGTTTGTAGAAGTGCATATCCGAGAAAACTTTTTCGTAACTACTTATCGTGCAAAAGTAATGATTTAACGCGGTTTTTCCAACCTTATTACGTGAAATGCATTTACAGCCACCGTTTCCACCATTTTTTCTGCGGGGCCTCGGCCGCCGCCGGAGCGGACTTGGCAGCCGGAGCCGCTACGGACCTGGCGGCGTTTCCGGAACCCCCGCGTTTGCGGCGGCGGGACGGTTTTGCCGAAAGGCCCGGATCCGGGTTGGCGGCGCTTTTCGGCGCGGCACCCGCGGCGGATTTGTTTCCGGCGGTTTTCGAGGCGTTTCCGGCCCCCTGCTTCGGGCTTTGTCCGTGCGACGTGTCGGCAGGGCGGGAGGCTGTTTTTCCGGCCGGTTCGATGGGCGTTCCCGGTGCGGGGCGCGTGCCCCGTCTGCGGCGGGAGCGCGACGGGCGGGAAGAGTGCCCGGCGTCGGCCTGCGCCGGATTTTGTGCCGGCTGCGGCTCCTTCGCGGCGTTGCGGGGGGCCTTCTGTTCCGTGTTGCGGGCGGGCCGCTGCTGTTCGGCGCCTGCATCCCGGCCGGACCGCTGTGCGGATTTGGCCCCGGCATTCCGGGCCGGTTTCGGCTCCTGGGTGCGTGCGGGACGCTGTGGGGCCTTCTGCGCGGGTTTCCGCGCCGGGACGGCTTTGCGCACGGCGTATTCCGGAACCGGTCCCTCGGTGGGGATCGTAAGCCCGGTGAGCTTCTGGATGTCGCAGAGATACTCGAATTCGTCCTCCGAGCAGAACGACCACGCCGCGCCTTCGTATCCCGCGCGGCCCGTGCGGCCGATGCGGTGGACGTAGGTCTCGGCGATCTCCGGCAGTTCGTAGTTGATCACCAGCGGCAGCTGGCTGATGTCGATGCCCCGTGCGGCGATGTCCGTAGCTATCAATACCCTGCATTCGCCCGTCTTGAAGTCGTTCATGGCTTTCACGCGGGCGTTCTGCGACTTGTTGCCGTGGATGGCGCCCGACTTGATTCCGGCACGGTTGAGTATCTTGGCCAGTTTGTCGGCGCCGTGCTTGGTGCGGGTGAAGACCAGCACCTGGTTGGCATCGGAGTCCGTGAGCAGGTCGATCAGCAGCTGGCTTTTTTCGGCTTTTTCGGCGAAATGGACCGTCTGCGCGATGGTCTCGACCACCGACGCCGGGGGCGTGACGGTGACGAGCACCGGGTCGCGGAGGATTTTCGCGGCCAGCGCGGCGATCGACTCGGGCATCGTGGCCGAGAAGAAGAGCGTCTGGCGCCGTTCGGGGAGCAGCGGCAGGATGCGGCGGATGTCGTGGATGAAGCCCATGTCCAACATGCGGTCGGCCTCGTCGAGCACGAAGAAACGGATCGTGTCGAGCGTCACGTAACCCTGCCCGATCAGGTCGAGCAGGCGGCCCGGGGTGGCCACCAGCAGGTCCACGCCCTTCTGGAGCGCGTCGACCTGCGGACGCTGGTTGACGCCGCCGAAGATCACGCAGTGGCGGATGGGGGTGTAGCGGGCGTAGTCGCGGCAGCACTCGTCGATCTGGATGGCCAGTTCGCGCGTCGGGGTGAGCACCAGGGCGCGGATCGGGCGGCGTCCCTTGGTGGCCGGTTCGGCGGCTAAAAGTTGGAGCATCGGCAGCGTGAAAGCTGCGGTTTTGCCCGTTCCGGTCTGGGCGCAGCCCTGGAGGTCGCGGCCTTCGAGTACGGGAGGAATGGCTTGTTGCTGGATGGGGGTGGGATCCGTGTACCCCTTTTCTCCGATGGCGCGCAACAGCGGCTCGGAGAGTCGTAAGTCTTGAAATTTCATATAATCGGCGCAAAGGTACGATAAATTCCCGGTTCCTGCGCCGGAGGGGCGTATATTTCTCACCTTCGCTTCCGCCTGCTCGATTTTTGACGGCAGGACGCGGATGTTTGCGGAAAAAGTCGTAACTTTACCCGTTCAAAACGTTAATTCACGATTATGGATTCCAAACTCGTACTTTACAATACGCTCACCCGCCGCAAGGAGGTCTTCGAGCCGCTCGTTCCGGGCCGCGTGGGCATGTATGTCTGCGGTCCCACGGTCTACGGCGATCCGCACCTGGGCCATGCCCGGCCCGCCGTGACGTTCGACCTGCTGTTCCGTTACCTCAAGGCTTCGGGTTACAAGGTGCGCTACGTGCGCAACATCACCGACGTGGGCCATCTGGAGCACGACGCCGACGAGGGCGAGGACAAGATCGCCAAGAAGGCCCGGCTCGAACAGCTGGAGCCGATGGAGGTGGCGCACTACTATACGGAGCGTTACCACCGGGCGATGGACGCGCTCAACGTCGAGACCCCCTCGATCGAACCCTACGCCTCGGGACACATCATCGAGCAGATCGAATTCGTGAAGAAGATCCTGGCCGACGGCTATGCCTACGAGGCGAACGGCTCGGTCTACTTCGACGTGGAGAAATACAACGCCAAATACAACTACGGCAAGCTGTCGGGGCGCAACCTCGACGACATCATCGCCAACACGCGCGAGCTGGACGGGCAGTCGGACAAACGCCACTCCTACGACTTCGCGCTGTGGAAGAAGGCGTCGCCCGAGCATATCATGCGGTGGCCGTCGCCCTGGGGCGAGGGATTTCCGGGATGGCACATGGAGTGCTCGGCCATGTCGACGCGCTACCTCGGGGAGCGTTTCGACATCCACGGCGGCGGCATGGACCTGATGTTCCCGCACCACGAGTGCGAGATCGCGCAGTCGACCGCCGCGCTGGGCCACGATTCGGCCCGCTACTGGCTGCACAACAACATGATGACGGTCAACGGGCAGAAGATGGGCAAGTCGCTGGGCAACTTCATCACGCTGGAGGAGTTCTTCACCGGGTCGCACCCGAAGCTTTCGCAGGCCTATTCGCCCATGACGATCCGTTTCTTCGTGCTCCAGGCCCACTACCGCTCGACGCTCGACTTCTCGAACGAGGCCCTGCAAGCCGCCGAGAAGGGGCTGGACCGCCTGATGAAGGGCATCGAGACGCTCGGGAAGATCAGGCCCGCGGACGCTTCGACGGTCGATCCCGCCGAGCTGGAGACGCGCTGCGCCGAGGCGATGGCCGACGACCTGAACTCGCCGATGGTCATTTCGGCGCTGTTCGACTGGGTGCGCGTCGTCAACCAGCTGGCCGACGGCACGCAGACGATCGCGGCCGCCGACCTCGCGGCGCTGACGGCCACCGTGCGCCGCTATGCCTTCGACATTCTGGGACTGCGCGACGAGAAGGCCGCCGGGACGGCATCGGGACGCGACTACGTGACGCCGCTGGTCGAGATGCTTTTGGACGAGCGTCTGAAAGCCCGCGCGGCGAAGGACTGGGCCGCGTCGGACCGTATCCGCGACGGACTTACGGCCGCCGGCATCCGCGTCAAGGACCGCAAGGACGGCTCGGACTGGGAACTGGAATAAAACGGCCTGCTGGTATGGAGAATCCGGACAAGATCGTAGCCGTCGGACTGGGCGAGGTGCTTTACGACCACGACGTTGTGACGGACGAATATACTTTCGGCGGCGCACCGGCCAATTTCGCCGACCATTTCCTCAAGTGCTCCCGGCTGATTTCCGGCCCGGATGCGGCGGAGGTGCATGTGGTCAGCGCGGTCGGGGACGACGAGCGGGGCCGCGCGGTGTCGGCCGAACTGGAGGCCCGCGGGCTTTGCGACGGGCTTTGCCGCGTCGGGCAGCTGCCGACCGGCGTCGTCGACAAACGCCGGGATGCCGCCGGGGTCAACACCTACGAAATTCTGCCCGGCGCATGGGACGCAATGGCGTGGTCCGACGCGCTGGCCCGGCTGGCCGCCCGGACCGACGTGGTCTGCTTCGGCTCGCTGGCGCAGCGCAGCGCGGCGTCGCACGCTACCGTCGTGCGGTTTCTCGACGGGGTGATTCGCCGGGAACGGCGGACGCTGCGCGTGTTCGACGTCAACCTGCGGCAGGATTTCTTCTCGCGGGAGGTGCTGGAGGAGTCGATGGCTCGCTGCAATATTCTGAAGATCAGCGACGAGGAGGCTCCGCGCGTTGCCGGATGCCTGACCGGATGTCCCGACGCCGATGCGGGCGGGCTGTGCCGGGAGCTGCTCGACCGCCGGAAGAACCTCGAAATGGTCATCCTCACCGAGGGCGCCGAGGGCAGCCGCGTGTTTACCCGGAACCGGATTTCGGCCTATGTGATTCCCCGCGGGAACCGGGTCCGTCCCGTCGACACGGTCGGTGCGGGCGATTCGTTCACGGCGGCGTTTTGCGCGATGCTGGCTGCCGGGCACGACATCTGGCCGGCCCAGGCGTTCGCCTCGAAGGTCGCGGCTTTCGTCTGTTCGTGCGCGGGCGCCACGCCGGAGTATCCGGCCGCGGCGAAGACGGAATTTTTGGAGGCATTGTAACCTTGTATCGGACAGGGGCGGAGAGATGGAGACATACCGGTAAGGAATATTAAGAGAATAGGCTATGACGGAGATAAAATCGGCGGCTTTGGAACTCGGAACCGAGTCAATCCGGAAGTTGCTCGTACAATATGCCGTGCCGGCGATCATCGCCATGACGGCCTCGTCGCTCTACAACATGGTCGACAGCATCTTCATCGGCCACGGGGTCGGGCCGCTGGCCATTTCGGGCCTGGCGCTGACCTTCCCGCTGATGAACCTCGCCGCGGCGTTCGGTTCGCTGGTGGGCGTGGGCGCCGCGACGCTGATCTCGATGCGTCTGGGGCAGCGCGACTACGAAACGG
>UQKD01000018.1 GCA_900541585.1 uncultured Alistipes sp. | reverse complement strand
CTGGGCGACCCCTACTGCATCTCGTCGATGTCGGGAAGCGGCACGGGCGACCTGATGGACGCCATTCTGGACGCACTGCCCGTGGAAACGGTCTCCGAGGAGGACGAGGACCTGCCTCACATCACGATCGTAGGCCGTCCCAACGTCGGCAAGTCGTCGCTCACGAACGCCCTGCTGGGCGAGGAGCGCAACATCGTGACCTCCATCGCCGGGACCACCCGCGACTCAATCCACACGCGCTACAACAAGTTCGGCATGGATTTCTACCTCGTCGACACGGCCGGCATGCGCAAGAAGGGCAAGACGATGGAGGATCTCGAATTCTACTCGGTGATGCGCTCGATACGCGCCATCGAAAATTCGGATGTCTGCATCCTGATGATCGACGCCCGGCAGGGACTCGAATCGCAGGACCTGAACATCCACAACCTGATCGTCCGCAACCGCAAGGGTTGCGTGATCGTGGTCAACAAATGGGACCTGATCGAGAAGGACAGCAACACGATGAAGGAGTGGACCGAGTTCCTCCGAAAGAAACTCGCGCCGTTCAACGACATTCCGATCATCTTCACCTCGGTGATGAACAAACAGCGCATCTTCGACGTGCTGCAAACCGCCATCCGCGTTTACCAGTCGCGCAAACGCCGCATCTCGACCTCGGAACTCAACGACTACATGCTGCCGCTGATCGAGAACTATCCGCCCCCCGCGACCAAGGGCAAGTATATCAAGATCAAGTACGTGACCCAGCTTCCGACGCCGACGCCGCAGTTCGCGTTCTTCGTCAATCTGCCGCAGTACATCAAGGAGCCTTACCGCCGCTTCCTCGAAAACAACATACGTGACCACTGGGATTTTTCGGGAGTCCCGATGCAGATTTACTTCCGGCAGAAGTAGGTGTCCGGACGGAATCGCAAGGCAGAACGGCAGGCGGTCCCGAAAAATCCGGTGCTGACAATCCCCCTGAATCCCCCTTTGAGAAGGGGGACTTTCGCATAACGGAAACCCGATGCGGATTTACTTCCGGCAGAAGTAAGGAGGGCCTATTCCGTGACAAACGCAAATCCCTCCGGAGTTCCGGAGGGATTTGCATTATGCTTTCCGCCGCTCGAGCAATCGCTGGGCGGTGTCGGAGAGCAGAACCACGGCACCCGCCAGGATGGCCGTGTCCTTGATCACGAGCCGCCCCGCACCCGACAGCAGCGGAAACCCGTATTCGCCGCTCCCCAGGTCGGGAACCCACACCTCGGGCGTGGTCACCAGGAACGAAAGGGTTCCGAGCGTCATCACGATGGCCAGCAGTTCGCCGACCATCCCCACACACCTGGAGAAGAACCCGAAAAAGGTCAGCAGGCCGATCGACATGATCAGCAGGCCCAGTCCGTGCGAAAACCCGTAGGTGTTGTTCTTCACGTGCCATTCGTGTTTGGCCGCGTCGAAACTCCCTTCAGGCAGTTTATACTGCCTGTACTCGGGTGCTTTTTCGTTGTAGAAGAAGCTCATGAAGGGGCTGTTGGCCACGAAGGGCACGATACCCTCGGCTTCGTAGTTCCAGAACTTGAGTCCGCCGATCCAGACGAAGATTATCAGAATGGCAACCCGGATCATACCGAGGCCCAGCCGCTGCGAGCCGGCGGCGATTTTCAGAAAGCCGTAAAACAGGCCGGAGAGTTTTTGCATCATCGTTATTCGGTTTTTAGTGTTTCGATGGTGCAAAGTTCCGCATTCCCGGCCTTCGGAACGATAGCAGGACCGCCGGAAATATTGGCGATTATTCCCGTTGCGTCCGGCGGCGGAAGCCGGTGATGCTCTCGCCGTTCATCTTGGCGAAGAAGCGGCTGAACGCCGCCGTGTCCTCGTATCCCAGCAGGTAAGCGACCTCCTTGGCGCTCTTGTCGGTGTAGAGCAGCAACCGCCGCGCCTCGGCGTTCACGCGGTCGTGGATAACGCTCAAGGGCGAAGGGCGGCCACAGGCGGCGAAGAGGTTGGAAAGGGTCTTGGGCGAGCGGTGCAGCAGTTCGGCGTAGTCCTGCACGCGGCGGCGGGTGCGGAAATGCTCGTTGACAAGCACGTAAAACCGCCGCACGATGTCGAACAACTGTTCCTGCGGCCCGTCGACCCCGAAATGCTCGCGCGCCGCGCGCGTACATACGATAATGAAGCGTTTGAGCTGCATGCGAAGCATCTCCTCGCGCAGGCCGTCGTTCACCTCGTATTCGGCGCACAGTTCGTCGACGATGCGCCCGAGGGCTTCCTGCCGCTGGGCGGAGAGCGCCAGCCGCAGCGGTTCGGAGGAGCCGTTGAACAGCAGCCCGTTGCACGAAACCTCGCCGTCGTGACCGAAAATGCAGTAGAAATTGCTGTCGAACAGCAGCGAAAGACAGTCGCCGTCGGCACGGAGGCTGCCGACGTGGTGCAGGGGCGTCAGCGAAACGATCTCCCCGGCTTCGAGCCGCATCGGAACATGGTCGACTTCCAGCGACAGCGCGCCCTGCCGCACCCAGAGGAATTTGTAGAGGTCGGGGCGCCGCGTCAGCTCCGCATCGCGGAGGTCGCGGCACAGGACGAGGTTGCCCTTCAAGGGGGTGCTGAATGCTATATCCATAGTTCCGTTGACCGGTTTATTTCAGAAAAGGATTGACGACCCGGTCCACATATTTTCTCCGGAACTCGGACTCCCGGTACACGTAATCCACTGCCGTGAACCGGATTTCATCCCCGGACTTGCTGATTCCGGACCGCAGGACCTCTACCTTCCCGTCGCAACGCGTCCCGAGGGGGACGAAGCAACCGTCGGCAATATCGAAAGCAAACTCCCGGATACCCCGGATCACGACAGCGGGGTGCTGCAATTCCCTTGCATCGGGAAATGTCCGGATCAGGACGGCAAACCCGACCTTCTCAACCTCCGTGACCAGCATGGCCGCAAAAAACTCACGGCTGAAATTCAAATCAATCATTGCAGGCAAAACTGTTTCAGCGAACGGTCCCGATTCCCGGAACCGCCGTTCCGTTTCTCAAAGATAACGCCCCGGACCGAAATATCCGCACATTCGGCCGGAAATTTTCAGCCCGCACGCTGTTCCGTTCGGGCACGATTTTGGCTGCTATAAGTTTTAGTTATGGCACTATCAATATTATCTGCTTGTTATTCACAGAATTATATCGTACATTTACAAACAGGGAATCCGTCAAACCAAAAACAAAAGCCATATGAACAAAAAGAAACTGACAGCCGAAAACGGCCGGCCCATCGCCGACAACCAAAACATTCAGACAGCCGGACAGCGCGGCCCCGTAACCCTGCAGGACCCGTGGTTCCTCGAAAAACTCGCCCACTTCGACCGCGAAGTCATCCCCGAGCGGCGCATGCACGCCAAAGGATCGGGAGCCTTCGGAACCTTCACCGTGATGCACGACATCTCGAAATACACCCGGGCGTCGATCTTCGCCGAGGTCGGCAAGCAGACCCCGTGCTTCGTGCGCTTCTCGACCGTGGCCGGAGAACGCGGCGCGGCGGATGCCGAGCGCGACATCCGCGGCTTCGCCATCAAGTTCTACACCGATGCCGGCAATTGGGACCTCGTGGGCAACAACACCCCGGTCTTCTTCCTGCGCGATCCGCTGAAGTTCCCCGACCTGAACCACGCCATCAAGCGCGACCCGCGCACCGGACTGCGCAGTCCGAACAGCAACTGGGATTTCTGGACGCTGCTGCCCGAGGCGCTGCACCAGGTGACCATCACGATGTCGCCGCGGGGCATTCCGGCCTCCTTCCGCCACATGCACGGGTTCGGAAGCCACACTTACAGTTTCTACGACAAGGACAACAAACGCACGTGGGTCAAGTTCCACCTCCGCACCGAGCAGGGGATCAGGAACCTCACCGACGCCGAGGCCGAAGCGGTCATCGCCAAGGACCGCGAATCGAACCAGCGCGACCTGTTCGAGGCCATCGAACGCGGCGACTATCCGCGCTGGCTGATGCAGGTGCAGCTGATGACCGAAGAGCAGGCCCGGACCTATAAAATCAATCCGTTCGACCTGACGAAGGTGTGGTATCACGGCGATTTCCCGCTGCACGACGTGGGCATTCTGGAACTCAACCGCAATCCGGAAAACTTCTATGCCGAAGTCGAGCAGGCGGCCTTCAACCCGATGAACATTGTCGAGGGCATCGGCTTCTCGCCCGACAAGATGTTGCAGGGACGCCTGTTCTCCTACGGCGATGCGCAGCGTTACCGCCTGGGGGTGAACCACAACCTGATTCCGGTGAACAAGCCCCGCTGTCCATTCCACGCCTACCACCGCGACGGACAGATGCGCACCGACGACAACTACGGCGCAACGACGCCCTACGAGCCGAACAGCTACGGCGAATGGCAGGACACGCCGGCCCTCAAGGAGCCGCCCCTGGCAGTCGACGGCGCGGTCTACAACTACGACGAGCGCGAATTCGACGACGATTATTACACGCAGCCGGGCAAGCTGTGGCGGCTGATGACGCCCGCAGACCAGCTGGCGACCTGCGAGAACACGGCGCGCGCCATGGGCGACTCGGAACTGTTCATCAAGCAGCGGCACGTGCGCAACTGCTACAACGCCGATCCGTCGTACGGCGAAGGCGTGGCCCGGGCGCTGGGTATCAGCCTCGCCGAAGCCCTGACGGCCGAAGACCCCGCGCATCCCGCGTGGGACAAAAGAAAGAATCCCGCGGCGGCACGCTAAAGCGGTCTGCCGACAAAAATCCCCGAAACCGAGAGTTTCGGGGATTTTCGGTTTATGCCTGCGGCGTCGGTTCGCCGCCCTGCGGAGCGCCCCCGCCCTGCGGCTTGTTACCGCGGTTGCGGCCTCCGCGATGGCGTCTGCGGTCGCGGGTTCCGCGGTTGCCTTCGCCGCGGCCCGAAGCATGGTCGCTGTCCGGCGAAGCAGGTTGTGCGGCGGCAGATTCCGCTGTCGCAGCCGCCGGGCGTTCGCTGCGGCGGTCCCGGTCGTTACGCCCCGAACGGTCGCCCCGTCCGCCGCGTCCGCGGCCCGAGCCGCCGCCCGAACCGGAACGGCCCCCGCTGCGGCCCCCGCGCCCCCGGCCGAAGCGGCCGCGGTTTTCGTCGGGAGCGTATTTCGGGCCCTCGCCCACACTCGCGGGCAGTTCGGCCTTGCGGATGTCCCGCTCGATGAATTTCTCGATCTGGTGGAACTTGCCCTGCTCCTCCTCGCTGACGAAAGTCACGGCGCTGCCCGAGGCCGCCGCGCGGGCCGTACGGCCGATGCGGTGGATGTAGTCCTCGGGGTCGTGCGGTACGTCGTAGTTGAGCACCAGGCCGATGTCCTCGATGTCGATACCCCGGGCGACGATGTCCGTGGCGACGAGGATTTTCACCTTGTTGTTCTTGAAGTTGAGCATCACCTCCTCGCGCTGCGCCTGCTCCAGGTCGGAGTGCATGGCCGCAACGTCGAGTTTCATGCGCTTGAGCGTATGAGCCAGCTCCTTGACCTTGAGTTTCGACGACGAGAAGATGATCGTCTTCGAATCGGTCGGCTCGGCGAACAGCTCGCGGATGATACCCAGTTTCTGGTTCTCATAGCAGACGTAGGCCGACTGGTCGATGGCTTCGTTGGGCTTCGAAATGGCGATGTTGACCTCCGCGGGATTGCGCAGGATGGTCTTGGCCAGTTCGCGGATCTTCGGGGGCAGTGTCGCCGAGAACATGATCGTCTGCCGCTCGGCGGGCATGTAGGAGATGATCTTCATGATGTCGTCCGAGAAACCCATGTCGAGCATGCGGTCGGCCTCGTCGAGGATCAGGTATTCGACGTGCGAAAGGTCGACGCCGCTGTTCTGCAGGTGGGCGATCATACGGCCCGGGGTGGCGATCACCACGTCGGCGCCGTTCAGCATGCCGTTCTTCTGGATGTCCCAGCCCTTGCCGTCGCCGCCGCCGTAGACGACCGTCGTCGAAAGGGGCGCATAATAGGAAAAGCCCTGGAACTGCTGGTCGATCTGCTGCGCCAGCTCGCGCGTCGGCACGATGATCAGCGATTTCACCACGTTGTCGGGGTTGCCCTCGATGAGCAGTCTGTTCAGCAGCGGCAGCGTATAGGCCGCGGTCTTTCCCGTGCCGGTCTGGGCACAGCCGATAATGTCGCGGCCCTCCAGGATCACCGGAATCGTATGCTCCTGCACGGGAGTCATCTCGTGGAAATTCATATCCTCAAGGCCGTCGAGGATTTCATCCTCCAGGTCGAGTTCGTCGAAACGCATAGATAATTGTTTTATTTAATTTATAAGCTTTTTCATTTCAGGCACGGGAACGCGTCCGGGCCGAAAGCACGCAAATCCGCCCCCGATACCGCATTTACAGCACGGAGCCGAAAAGCGTCGCAGGCGTACAGCCCGTGATGCGCACCTTCACGTAATCGCCGACCTTGTGATCCCCGCGGTCGAAAACCACCACCTTGTTCTGAGAAGTGCGCCCCGACAGCTGGTTTTTGTCGCGCTTCGACTCGCCCTCGACCAGCACCTCGAACTCCCGGCCCACGTCGCGCAGGTTGCTCGCATGGCCCAGTTCGTTCTGCAGGGCGATGATTTCCGAAAGCCGGCGCGACTTCACCTCCTCGGGCACATCGTCCCCCAGGTGCTTTTCGGCAAAAGTGCCCGGACGCTCCGAATACTTGAACATATAGGCGAAATCATAGCCCACCTCGCGCATCAGCGACAGGGTTTGCAGGTGCTCCTCCTCGGTCTCGCCCGAGAAGCCCGCGATCAGGTCGGTCGTAATGGCGCAATCGGGCAGGTAGCGGCGAATGGCGGCGATGCGGTCCAAATACCATTCTCGCGTATATTTGCGGTTCATGCGGCCGAGCATCGACGTGGCGCCCGACTGGGCCGGCAGGTGGATTGCCCGGCAGACGTTGGGCATCGAGGCCATGACCTCCAGCAGGCCGTCACTCATATCCTTGGGATGCGAGGTGGCGAACCGCACGCGCAGCAGCGGCGAAACCGACGCCACGCGGCGCACCAGTTCCGGGAAATCGACGTCGCCCGTGCGGTAGGAATTGACGTTCTGCCCCAGCAGCGTCACTTCGCGGTAGCCGTTTTCGAACAGACTCCGCGCCTCGGCGACGATGGTCTCCGCGTCGCGGCTCCGCTCACGGCCCCGGGTGTAGGGAACCACGCAGTAGGAGCAGAAATTGTCGCACCCCCGCATGATCGCCACGAAGGCGCTCACGCCGTTGCGGTCGAGGCGCACGGGGGCGATTTCGGCGTAGGTCTCCTCGGTCGAAAGCAGCACGTTGACGCCCTTGCCGCCCGCTTCGGCGCCGCGCACCAGGCGCGGCAGGTCGCGGTAGGCGTCCGGTCCGGCCACGACATCGACGCCCGCAGGTCCCTCGACCAACTTTTCGCGCAGGCGTTCGGCCATGCAGCCGATGACGCCCACCACCAGTCCCGGACGCTGGCGCCGGTAGCGTTTCATCTCGGCCAGGCGGCCCCAGATGCGCTGTTCGGCATTGTCGCGGATCGAACAGGTGTTGATCAGGATGACGTCGGCCTCGCCGATCTGCTCCGTATAGACGTAACCCTCCCGCTGCATGAGCGAAACGACGATCTCCGTGTCGCCGACGTTCATCTGGCAGCCGTAGGTCTCGATGAAAAGTTTGCGTCCCGCGCCCTGGAGCGGGCGCAGCGTATTGATGTTGAAATCCATTTATTCTGCCTGTATCTCGTTCTTCTCGGGGAACTGCTTGAAGCCCTCCCCGAAGGTTTCGTAGGCATCCGTCACCACGACGAAGGCCTTGGGATCGATCTCTTTGATCTTATGCTGCACGAGGCGCACCTCCTTGCGGCTCACCACCAGAAAGATCATGTCGCGCAGCGAATCGGTGTACATGCCCTTCGACTTGATGTAGGTGGCGCTGCGGTCGAGGTCGTCGATGATGAACCGTTTCAGCTCCTCGTGATGGTCGCTGATGATGAACAGCAGCTTGTCGTACGACGCGCCGTCGAGCAGGTAGGCGATCACCCGCGAGGAGATGTAGATCGTGATGAGCGAATAGAGCGTCAGCATCCAGCCGTTCGCGGCGGCCTCGCCCGTGCCCAAGCCGAAGCCGATCACGGCGAGTCCCGACAGCACGACGAACCCGTCGGCCAGCAGGATGCCTGTCGAGAACTTGATCCCGGCGAACTTCTGCAACAGCATGCCCACGATGTCCGTGCCGCCCGTGGTCGCCTGCTGGCGCACGACGATGCCCTGCCCGACACCGATCACCACGGCGCCGATGACGCACGTCAGCAGCAGGTCGTTCGAAAGGTCCAGCCGCCCGCCCAGCAGCTGCGAGGGGTCCAGCGCCTCGACGGCCTCGGGACTCGGGTAGACCAGCCGCGTGAGGACGTTCATGAAGCCCGGGGTGTAGAGCGCCGCAAGCACCGTTCGCGTTCCGAAACCGCCTCCGAAGATCAGCATGGAGGTCAGCATCAGCGGAATGTCGAACATGTAGCCGAACGTACCGACCTGGATCGAGGGGAAGATGTTATGCAGCACGATGCCCATGCCGTAGACCCCGCCCGGCACGAACTTGTAGGGATTGACGAAGAGCACGAACCCCGCGCCCATAACCGAGCAGCCGAGGAAAATCAGAAACCACGAGCGCCACCACGCCCACGAGCCCATCGGTTCGAGCAAAGCCTTTGTGTTCATACATTAATTCATTTAGAATGCAAAGATACTAAATTCTCCGGAAATGCGGGATACGGCGGCGGTTTTTTCGGGCCCGGCTTCCATATACGGATTTTTTGACTATATTTGCATGAACAAGTTAACACGCGAAAAAGATGATCCTGACGATATATACGGCTACCACCATGATTATCATCGCCTATCTGCTCGGCTCGATTCCGAGCGCCGTGTGGATAGGCAAGAAATATTACGGCATCGACATCCGCGAGCACGGCTCGAAGAACGCCGGAACGACCAACATGCTCCGCGTGCTGGGCCGGCGGGCCGCCCTGCCGGTCTTCGCGCTCGATTTCCTGAAAGGATTCGTGGCCGTGACGATCATCGAACTGATGCAGTACGACGACCTGATCGGACAGAACGACCTGATAAACCTCAAGATCGTCGCCGTGTTCGCCGCCGTGCTGGGCCATATCTTCCCGATTTTCGCCGGATTCCGCGGCGGCAAGGGCGTCGCGACGCTCGTAGGCGCCGTGACGGGCATCTATCCCCCCGTGGCGCTGCTGTGCTTCGGCGTGTGGCTGGTGATGCTGATGGTCTCGCACTACGTGTCGCTGGCCTCGATGGTCGCCGGATGCTGTTTCCCCGTCTTCACGCTCATATCGCCCAAAGTCAACGGATCGACGGCCTTCGTGGTATTCTCGTTCGTGATCGCCATCCTGCTGATCTACACCCACCGCAAGAACATCGAACGGCTGAAGGCGGGAACCGAGTCGAAGACCTTCATCTGGAAGCCGCGGCGCGTGAAACTCGATGCCGAGGAGCAGAAAAAGAGGGACAAAGAGCACGATACGAAATAATTGCCTCCGGACTTTTCGGCGAAATTATCCGTATAAAAGGATAAATTTCGCGACCGGCATACGGCAAAATAAATTTTTACGTTATCTTTGCGCCGCAATAAAGACCTAAAGCGAGAGTCATGTTACAGGAAAACCTGCTGAAAATATACGAAACGAGTTTTCGGGAAAACCGGGAAATGTCGGCGCTGACCGACTATTTCAAGGGCGAGACTTTTTCGTACTATGAAATGGCCAAGGAGATTGCGAAACTCCACCTGCTTTTCAAGAAAGCCGGGATCAAGCAAGGCGACAAAATCGCGCTCATCGGCCGCAACAACCCCCGCTGGTGCATCACCTACATAGGAACCATCACCTACGGCGCGGTGATCGTGCCGATCCTCCAGGATTTCACTCCTGCGGACATCATCCATATCATCAACCACTCGGAAAGCCGCCTGCTGTTCCTGGGCGACAACTTCTGGGACGTGATCGAGGAAGACCAGATCAAGCAGATCGAGGCCGTATTCTCGCTCACGGACTTCCATGCGATCTACGAGCGCGACGGCAAGTCGCTCACCAAGTTCCAGCGCGACATCGTGAAGAACTACCGCACCAAGTACCCGCGCGGATTCAGCGTCAACGACATCAAATATCCCGAAATTCCCAACGACAAGGTCATCCTGCTCAACTACACCTCGGGAACGACCGGCTATTCGAAGGGCGTGATGCTCACGGTGAACAACCTCACGGGCAACGTGGTGTTCGCGATGACGATGGTCAACACCCAGACCGGACAGCGGTATTTCCAGAAAGGCGGCCGCACGCTGTCGTTCCTGCCGCTGGCACACGCCTACGGTTGCGCATTCGACTTCCTCGCGCCGCTGGCCGTCGGCGGGCACGTCACCCTGCTGGGGAAGATTCCGGCGGCGAAAATCCTGCTGGAGGCGATGGCCGTCGTGAAACCCACGATCATCTGCTGCGTGCCGATGATCCTCGAAAAGGTCTACCGCAAGCAGGTGCTCCCGATGCTGGAAAAAGGTCCCATGTCGATCGCCATGAAGATTCCGCTGCTCAACTCGGCCATCTACTCGGTGATCCGCAAGAAACTGATGGACGCCTTCGGCGGCAACGTCGGAATTTTCATCGTCGGCGGCGCGCCGATGAACCAGGAGACCGAGTCGTTCCTGATGAAGATCAAGTTCCCGATCACGATCGGCTACGGCATGACCGAATGCGCCCCGCTGATCAGCTTCACCCCCGACAACGAGTTCAAGGCAGGTTCGTGCGGCCGGTTCCTCAAAGGACTGCTCGAAGTGAAGATCGACTCCGAAGACCCGCAGCGCGTGGCCGGCGAGATCCTTGTCCGCGGCGAGCACGTCATGAAGGGATATTACAAAAACGACAAGGACACCCATAAGGTCCTCGACGAGGAGGGATGGCTCCATACGGGCGACATGGCCACGATGGACCCCGACGGCACGCTCTACATCCGCGGACGTTCGAAAACCATGATCCTCTCGGGCAACGGGCAGAACATCTACCCCGAGGAGATCGAGGACAAACTCAACAACATGTACCTCGTACTCGAATCGCTGGTGCTCGACGCCGGAAACGGCAAAATCAAGGCGCTCGTGGTCCCCGACTACGAACAGGCCGAGGCCGAGGGCGTGGACAAGGCCGACCTGCCGCAGATCATGCAGAACAACCTGCAGGAACTCAATGCGCAGCTGGCCGCCTACGAGCGGGTCACAGACATCACGCTCTACCCCACCGAATTCGAGAAGACTCCCAAACGAAGCATCAAACGCTATTTGTACGAACCATCGCTGTTGAACAAATAAAAGACACGGACACAGGCAGGTAACCAATTGGATTCTCTATCCCAAAATTCTTCATAGTCACTGAATCCATTCTAACAATGAGGCGTCACTAATTAGTACGGTTACCTGCTTTCTTTCACAACCCGACTCCCGAGAAAGGAGCCGGGTGTTTTTTCGAATCGGCGCATTCCGGCAAAGTTCAAACAAGTTTGGCTTTGCTCTCAACTTTCACTATATTTACAGAATACAGGATGCGTCTCGGCAAAGCTCAAACAAGTTTGGCTTTGCTCTCAACTTTCACTATATTTGAAGCATGAAAATCCAGAAAAAGCAAGCCATCGGTGAAAACCTGCTCTACGTGATGGTCTGGGCGGCCATCATACTGGTCCCGGTCCTCAACTCGCAGATGATGTCCGAAATGCACGTCAACCTGGAAAACGTGCTGATCGCATGGCGGCAGATCGCCCCCTACCTGATCATCTTCATCATCCACAACGCCATCCTCGCCCCGCGCTACATGCTCCGGCGGAAATACGGCAAATACCTCGTGAGCAACCTGGCGCTGATCATCAGCGTCTTCTGGCTGGTGCAGGTCTACGAGGACCACCTCTCGGACCACCTACTCAAACAAAACGATCCCGAGGCGATCGACGCCTACCGCAAGGCCTCGTTCTCGAACCTGGAGATGTACTGGAGCGTAGTGCTGGGATTCTTCATGACCGGGGCCAACACGGGTATCAAGCTGATATACCAGTCGATGCGCGACGAGCAGCAGATGGAAACCCTCAAGCGTCAGAACCTGCAGGCCGAAATGGATTACCTGAAATACCAGATCAACCCGCACTTCTTCATGAACACGCTCAACAACATCCACGCGCTGATCGACATCGACACCGAGTCGGCCAAAAACGCCGTGATCGAGCTTTCGAAGATGATGCGCTACGTGCTCTACGAGTCGGGCCGCGAAATCATTTCGCTCAACCGCGACATCCAGTTCCTGAAAAACTACATCGAACTGATGCGCATTCGTTACACCGACGCCGTGAATATCAGCGTGGAGTCCCCCGGCAACCTGCCCGAACAGCTGTCGATCCCGCCGCTGCTGCTGATCGTCTTCGTCGAAAACGCCTTCAAACACGGCGTAAGCTACAACCACCCGTCGTTCATCCGCCTGAAGATCGAATACGCCGACGGACAGGTGACCAGCACGCTCACCAACAGCCGCCACACCGCGCAGAGCAGCAAACACCCCGCAGGCATCGGACTGGAAAACGTCCGCAAACGCCTCGAACTGATCTACGGCGCGAAGAACTATTCGCTGGAAATCAGCGAGGAGGAGAAAACCTATACCGTAAAACTCGTAATCCCGACGCTCAATGCTTAAATGTATCGCCATCGACGATGAGCCGCTGGCTCTGCGTCAGCTGACAAACTACATCTCGAAAATTCCCTACCTGGACCTCGCCGCAAAATACAACAACGCCCTGGAAGCACAGCAGATGCTCGCAGGGGAGAAGGTGGACCTGATTTTCGTCGACATCAACATGCCCGACCTGAACGGCGTGGATTTCGTCCGCGCGCTGATCGACCGCCCGATGGTGATTTTCACCACGGCCTATTCGGAATACGCCGTCGAGGGATTCAAGCTCGACGCGGTGGATTACCTGCTCAAACCGTTCAGCTTCGCCGATTTCAGCCGTTCGGCCGCCAAGGCCAATTCGCTCTACGAACTCCGTCACAACCAGCGCCCGCCGCAGGAGGGGGAATCCGAGGCGCTGCCCAAAGACAAGGAGTATATCTCGGTGAAGGCCGACTACAAGGTTTCACTGGTGAAGATCAGCGACATCGTCTACCTCGAAAGCGAAGGCGAATACGTGCGCATGCACCTCGCCGACGGAACGACCATCACCACGCTGTTCCGGCTCAAGAACATGGAGACGGCGCTTCCCTCGGAGTCGTTCATGCGCGTGCATCGTTCGTACATCGTCAACCTGCGCACGATCAAGGCCTACGTCAAAGGGCGCATCTTCCTCAACGACACGGAGTACGTACCGATCGGCGAGAATTACAAGGAAGCCTTCCAGGGATACATCGACAAGAATTTCCGAAATCTGTAGCGATTCGGCCGGAAGAACCCGCAAGAGAGACGGTCAATCGCCGGAAAGATCCGGGAAGCCGCCGAGCTGGACATACTCCCCGTCGCGGTATTCGCAACAGTAATGCCGCAGGCCGTTGGTCAGAATGACGTAGCGAGCACCCAGCACCGAATTATAACGCACGGCCTGCGCGAGCGTCTGGTCGTTGATCGGGATGCCCGGGGCCTTGCATTCGGCCAGGAGCAGCGGCTCGGCCCGGTCGCCCACGACCACCACATCGGCCCGCTGGGGCTGACCGTTGAGCGCCACGGCATACTCCTGGACGATGCGTTTGGGCTGCACACCGCAATGCGCCGTCAGGTAAGCGATCAGATGCTGGCGTACCCACTCCTCGGGAGTCAGCACGAGGTAGACTCCCCGCAGGGAATCCCAGACCTCCACGCCGTCGCCGCGGCGGCGCGCACGCAGCCGGATGGCAGGAAAATTGAGTTTGGGCAGCCCGGACATCGCAGTATCGAAAAATTTCTGTATCTTTACGGAGGACAAATATACGAACTTATGCGGACTATCCTTTCGACCATAGCGCTTTTTTCCCTCTGCGGGCTTTGCGCACAGGAGTACACGCCCACCTACGGACGCGAACTGCCGCGCGGCGAGATACTCGCCTACCCTTCGACCGAAGCGGCCACGGCGGCCGACGGCGGCGACAACCGCTACTTCACGCGGCTGACGGAATGGAACCTCAAGGACAACGTCTTCTCGACACCGTTCACCGTTCCGTTCGCGTGGGCCAACCGGCAGGTGCTGTTTCACCTGGGATGGGCGTCGGGCGACTACGAAGTACGCGTGAACGGCAGCCCCGTCGCCTACAACGCCGACGGCAACGCCCCGGCGGAAATCAACATCACCAGGCAGGCGAAAGAGGGCCGCAACATGCTCGAAGTCATCCTCGCGCAGCCGTCGTCCGTGGCGCCGCTCGAAAGCTGGAAAGAGTCCCCGGCGCCCGCCATCGGCGGAGCCTGGCTGATGAGCCAGCCCACGCTGCGCGTGCGCGACGTGGTGACCAGGACCCGGATCGGCGAAGACGGCAACGCCACGGCGGAGATCGCCGTCGTGGTGAAAAGCGAGGCCCTCAACCCGCGCTCCTCGCGCATCCACTACCAGCTGCTCACGCCGACGGGCGAAAATGCCGCGGCCGGGCAGAAAGACGTCACCCTCGACATGCGCCGCGAAGACACGCTGCGTTTCCTGGCCCGCATTCCCTCGAACCTGCTGTGGAGCGCCGAACTGCCCACGCAGTACACGCTGCGGCTCAAAACCCAGCACGAAGGCCGCTACGCCGAATATCAGGAACTCCGCCTCGGCTTCCGTGCGGTGGAGATGCAGGACGGGCGGATGTCGCTGAACGCACGTCCCGTGACCTTGCGCGTACGCGAAGTCCCCGCGACGATCTCCGAAAACGAAATCGCGGCGCTGCGCGAGCAGGGATTCAACACGCTCAAGCTGCTGCCGGGTCCCGTACCCGAATCACTGCTGAACTTCTGCGACGTGCAGGGCCTCTACGTGATTGCGCAGGCACCGATCGACACCCGCCGCAGCGGGGAATCGCGCCGCAAGGGCGGAAATCCGTCCAACGATCCCGAATGGCAGCCGGCCTACCTCGAACGCACGGAAAACAGCTATCACACCACAAAGCGCCATCCGTCGGTGGTGGCCTTCGCGCTGGCCGCCCAGTCGGCGAACGGCATCAACCTCTATGAAAGCTATTTGAATATGAAGCGCTTCGGCGATTCGCGACCTTTCATCTACCCGGACGCCGGCGGCGAATGGAACAGCGACAAACAGGCGCTGGAATAACTCCGAAGGTCGAAAAAGCAGAATTTTTTCAAAATTTTTCCGGCAAAATTTTTGGAGATATAAAAATTATAGCTACCTTTGCACTCGCAATCGGATAACGATTGATGCCTCTTTAGCTCAGTTGGTAGAGCACGACACTCTTAATGTTGGGGTCCAGGGTTCGAGCCCCTGAGGGGGTACAAAGCAAAAGACTGATAATCAATGATTATCGGTCTTTTTTGTTTTTGGTGCGTCTGCCCTATTGTCGGGGATTTTCGGGTGGGAAAGAGGGCGTTTTCGGGGAAATGTTTAACACTTTGTTTAACACTAAATCTGTTGGTTAAACTTGTTTGCGCAACAATGCAAACAAATGAATATCAGCATTAACACCGTCTTTCGCAAAGACAGACTGAACAGCCAAAACGCCGCGCCCGTTCACCTGCGTTTAACACAAAACCGAAAACTTAAACACATCAGCACGGGTGTAACACTCAACATTAACGAGTGGGGTTTTGAAAATCAGCGTGTTAAGAGCCAAACACCCGAATTGCAGGCGTTGCAACTCCGCATCGACACCAAAATCGACGAACTCCGCCGCAAAATCAAACGTCTTGAAGCATTGGAGGTAGAGGTTACGCTCGACAATCTTTTGGAAACAAACGGACGGAAAATAAACTGCACGGTCGGCGAATATCTGAAACAGACTATCGATATACAGAAACTTATAACATTGGAAATAGTCCCTAATTATCGGACGAACTATGCCGAATTTGCACGGGACATTTTCCTATTCTCCTACTACACGGCAGGCATCAACTTTACGGATATGGCTACCCTGCGTTATTGTGATATTGTGGACGGCAGGATTTACTACTCCCGTCACAAAACGCAGAAATTACTGTCCTTTCAACTCGTACCGAACGCCATGCGGATTATCGAGAAATACAGCAAGACCAACCATGCACAGGAAGATTATATCTTTCCGATTCTCGACCGCTCGGAACACAAGACGGCACAGCAGATTTTCAACCGCACACACAAGGTTTTGCGGAAAGTCAATCGGGAATTAAAGACGCTGGGAGAACAGATAGGAGTGGAAATGCCATTGACCACCTATGTCGCTCGGCATACATTTGCAACCGTTCTAAAGCGGTCGGGAGTAAACATTGCAATCATTTCCGAATCGTTGGACATTCCGGCCTATCGACTACACAGATTTATCTGGACAGTTTCGAGAACAGCCCAATCGACGCGGCGATGCAGAACTTGTTGTGCACGAAAAAAGGTCACTCCAATCGTCAGCCGGTCTCTTCTTTATTCGGGAAGCGAGGCGTGAAGTCCTATGCAAAGGCCAGATAGCCGTGAGGTTCAATACCCCATCTTCGGTGATGTACGGCTGCCTGACGGCATCGGCTATAGTGGCCACCGAGATCCCTCGGTTAACCGCCACCTTGAACTCCCCGGATGTCAGGTCGCGTCACTCGCCTCTCCCCAAAAAACATCCGCAAAAGCAAGCCAAACAGCTATTTCAAAGTCATCATAATAAGTTAAAAAACTGCATATATCATGGCATTGGCCGAATATGTATAATTATTACCTAAATTGATACCGGTAGCCTTATGTTAGATCTGTAACTTTGCAGCGTTTTAATTTTATCCAAAGTAAAGTGGAAGGGAAAACGATTCTGGTTGCCGAAGATGTTGCAAGCAATTATCTGTTTATTGACATATTATTACGTAGTGAAAACCACGACGTCATTCATGCAATGAATGGGTATGAAGCAGTCGAAACAGTCCGGCGGCAGGCCGTTGATCTGGTTCTTATGGACCTGAAAATGCCAGTCATGGACGGACTGACCGCAATCGAAAAAATACGGGAATTCAAGCCCGATCTTCCGATCATCGTGCTGACCGCATCAATACTTCCCTCGAATCGGGAGACTGCCTTTCATGTCGGTTGCAATGACTATATGACAAAGCCGATTGATTCCAAATTTCTGATGGAAACCATCGCTAAATATTTTGATGGGATCGGGTCCGATAATTATCAGAGTATGAACATACAACTAATAACGAAATGAATGTTTTTGAAAAAATTGCACGGGGGGGGGCATGTTTGCCTGCCTACATTGCTCCTCAAATAGAGATCGTGAATGTAAGTATTGAAGCCGGGTTTGCGAGTTCGGGAGTCGACGGTGATATTCCGGACAAGAATGTCGAGGACGAAGGCGACGAATGGTAGAAATAACAGGAATTTTAAGGATGAAGACCATTATTTATTTGTCGATGTACATTGCGCTGACCGCATTCGCATCGTGTTCAAAGAATCCCATTGACGAAGAACCTGCCCCAGCCCACCCCACAGCCCGCACTTTCAAAGTTTCATTAGGCGCAGAAGCACCGGGAACCCGCACCAGTCTGAACGAAGAAACGGGAGCAATGTCATGGGTAGACGGCGACGCTGTCAGCCTGCATGTCGTAGACAAATCGGGCGTCGTATTGCAGGAAAACCGAAAGTTCATATATAACGCCGAAACCCACACATTTGAAGGCGAGTTTACCAGTCACCCCGAAATTACCGACTGGGAGGGAGACCGGTACTCCGCATGCGAATGGTACGCTTACTATCCGTATTCCCCGAACCATACGAGCAACGCCATTTTCGGAACGATTCCAACCGTGCAATTAGGAGGAAAAGTGTCGATCGAGGGCTACAATCTTTTCGGCAAAAATTACGATTTCATGATTTCGGATCTGACATCAGGCAATTATGCCGAATCGGCTGACGGCATCGTACTGCCAACCGGCGGAATTAATCTTAAGTTTCAGAAATCGAAAGTCACTATCATCCGTCTGACGATTCCAGCCCTCCCGGAAGAACAGGCTACGGTCCTCGGAATACCGGCAGGTGAACAAGTGACCCGCATCGAAATAGCGGCTGCCGGTGACGGAGGTTACTACATGTCCGGAGATTTTGAATGTGAAAAAACTTTTGACGATTATCCGACATTTACGCATGTTACGGCACGCTCGGGAGAGAATTATGTAACATGGTACGCAAATTCAGAAACCGACCGGATAGATGTGTCCAAAGGCGGATGTATCTATTTCGTCGTAAACGGAACAAACACTCCGATAGCAACGGGCAAATTCCGGATACGCATCTTCACGACGAACGGTGAAATGCTACAAAGCTCCACAAAATCGATGAGTCTGACACCCGGAGCACTGAAAAAAATGACAATTAAATGGAGCAGCTGGTCGACGGTACGCAATCTGTCCGCGTCCGGCTCGGCTAATTGTTATGTCGTAAAACCCGGCGGCTCGTACAAATTCAAGACCTCGGTTCGCGGAAACGGCGTCGACACCCACTATAAAATAAGTGCAACGGAATATGCAACTATCAAAGGCAGTTTCACGGAGGCTGAAATCCTCGTTCAGGATCATGCACAACTCATCTGGGAGGTAGCCAACACCACGGATGCGACTGATGCGTCCCAAGATGCGAATGTGATCGACGGCGCTCCCGTTTACAGCGGCGACGGTTATATCAATTTCAAAACGGGTACAGCCGGAGGCAATGCCGTCATCGCCATCGTCGATAACAAGAATACCGTTCTGTGGTCATGGCACATCTGGTCAACCGAAGATGCCGAGGCAATCATTAACTGTACGGCCATAACTCCGACCACCAAAATGATGGATCGTAACCTCGGCGCCGGCCGAAACGCGAATCTCGGCATCAAGATAGTCTCATCGAATTCGAGTACTCCCGTAGATTTCCTTGACCGCGGCCTGTTCTATCAATGGGGACGTAAAGACCCCTTCATCTACAATTTCACCAACGGAAAACGATATGGAGACGGCTCTGGATGGGAGCAGTTCTCTCAAAGCGAGATTCCGGCGGAAGAAGCCTCTGCCATTGCCTACAGCATCGCCCACCCGAGTAAATATATGCCATCCAAAAACACTACTACTTGGGACTGGTTTACAAACAATCAGGCTATTTCACGCGGAAATACTTTATGGAATGGAGGTATACTAACCAAAGAATCGCTGGAAACCTACAAGCAATCGGCACTTGCAACTGTCGATGCCAATAAGTCCATATTCGATCCGTGTCCGCTCGGATACCGAATGCCCATCTCCGGAATCTGGGGAAAGACGAACAGTATCACATCGAACACCGTCGGTTCATGGGCATATTACAACGGCAGCTGGATGAGAAATTCCACAGGATACACCAACGGCAGTTATTTTATCGAAGGAGACGGAGCCTATTCGTTCTATCCAAGCGCCTCGGCTTTGCAGAACCGCAACACAAGTTTCAATCCCGACACCAATCCGGGATTACGGTATTGGACGGCCTCGCTGAATGCCCAGACGGTAAACGATGAAACGGGTGTAAACACCTCGTATTACGGCGGTACGGTTTATATTACCAGCATCAGAAACGAACCGTTCAATTTTGCGCCGAAATCCGACGTTCGTCCGGTCAGGTGCGTTCAGATCGATTATTTCACCAGTCAGATCTACGAAAAATAAACTATGCATTCGAGTACAAATCGGATTATAGATATGATTTTATATCTTTAAATTGCTTCAGCATCGAGATTCGCAACTTTCGGAAATTTCAACCCGCGATATGAATGCAGAGACATCAACTATTTCGGAATCGGGCTTCGACTAGTCATAAGATATTTCGCAAGGAACCCACGACCAGAAGATCGACCCCTTCCCTTCATGCGATTCGAAACCTACATGGCCACCGGCGGCCTCTGTCAAAGCCTTGGCAATAGCGAGTCCCAGTCCTGTTCCCTGTGCAAAATCATCGAATTTATCGAACCGTTGGTAGACACGAGACTGATTGGCTTCGGAGATACCGATACCGGTATCGGCGACATAAAGGCGAATACCGCCATCACGACATTCATAGCCAAACCGGATCGTACCGCATGGTGTATATTTAATGGCGTTAGTCAGATAGTTGAACATAACCTGCGAGAACCGTTTTTTGTCCAGTTGTACATAACAGTGCACATGAGGGTTCTCACACAAGAGCATCACATCCGGATTGGAATTCTGGTTGGCGGCCAATACCTTGAGCTCGTCAAAAAGATCGGTGAGATCGAATCTTTCCGGATAACGATCCTGATATCCGGCTTCGATTTTCGAGAGGTTCAGGATGTTGCCGATAATCTGCAATAACAGATTGTTATTATGCCGAATGATTTTTATAAATTCATTTTTCTCTTCCAGATTTTCTGTCGTAGTGAGTAATTCGGAAAAGCCTACGATGGCGTTCAGCGGGGTGCGGATTTCGTGGCTCATATTCGCCAGAAACGCCGATTTGAGTTTATCGGAACGTTCTGCATCCTTTTTAGCTTTATACAACTCTTTGAACAGACGGTGATGCACCGTCACGTCGTCCAAACGCAAAACGACACCTTCGAGTTCGTTGGCGGAATTGTATGCGGGAGTGGCGAATACTTCAATCGTTTTCCCGTCGCGCTCGAAAATCTTACTTTCCGTATGGCCGCTTTGCAAGGCTCGCGTCATGACGCAATGTGCGCATGGGGCCTGTTTCCCGATTGTTTCATAGCACAAGCATCCGTCTTTGTACGCTCCTTCCATCATGAATCTCATACGGGCGGCTTCATTACCCCACTGTACCCGATAATCGGGAGACAAAAAGACGAGTCCGGAATTGATATTGTCCAGAATCAACTTATTTTGCCGCATCAAATCCAAAATAGCGGTATTATTACGACGGAATCCGACATATTCCAACGGAATGCCGGCTTCATCCCAACTAAAAGGGCTCCCGCTGACCGTGCAGTATTGCCATTGTGTATCGGCCGGTGTTTTCTCCCTCACCTCTATTTCGAACGGTTCGGGATTCCCGAAAATCATTTGCGCCTGTTTCTCCCGACACAACGCCACATCATCGGGATGCATATAGGAAAAATACTCGTCGGCGGAAATTTTTTTATCCCCGTTATAATCCGTAATCGGATCGTTGAACGATGCAAACATCCGGCTGCGCGTATCGAATCTCCACAGCCGAAGGTTCGATGTCCGGATGGCTTCCTGCGCGATGCGCAGATGCCGTTCCGTCTGTTTGCGTTGATTGTGCAGTTGGGTCGTATCGGCGATGATGAAGAGATAGTTAATGACTTTACCGTTATCATCCAACACAGGTCGTCCGTGGCATTCGACATACCGGCTATTTGCATCGTAGACGTCGTCGTCAGGCTCATGGAGCGGCCGGTAGATGAAATCTTCCCGAATAGATTCCTTGCAGAGAAACGCGTCTTTGAATTTCTTCGGAAAACGGGGATTGGTCAGTAATGTCCCTTTACAGTCGGCCGGTTCACCGAGTATCTCGCAAATCCGCCGGTTGCGCCGCCGCAGTGAACCATCGGTATTGTATATTTCAAGGCCCACAGGAAGTGCTTCGACAATGGTTTCGTTACGCCGCTCCTGCCCGTGCATCAAATGATAAGTTTTACGCATGGCACATAAAATTTTCCGGTAACGATGGCCCATAAAAACAACAACCAGAATACCAGACGCAAATCCGGTCAATGCGATAACAAGCAGCGTCTGATAATTGGCAGAAACATTCAACATTGCACTCCCCCCCCACAAAAATAGACCATAAATTATTGGAAATCAAATCTTTTCAACATACCCACAACCACTTCCAAACTTTGTTTGAGATTTTGATCGGCGAAAACGACGAGTTATTTGACAGGCTGCATCTTTGTCAAATCCACATTCGCGCCGCTCTCTACCAACGGAGGTATTTCCGGGACCTTGCCATTTCGGATTTCCATGGGTGTCCCACCGAAATGTTTCCTACAGAAGATAATGAAATGCGATGTGGTCATAAATCCGTATTCGGCCATGATTTGTTTCAACGGAATCTCTTTTTTCATCAGTTTGCTTCGGATCTGAATCGCCATCTGCTGCTGCATCCACTTATAAGGAGTGACTCCGAAATTGATTTTAAACTGTTTACGAAATGTTTTTATTCCGTATCCCAAGCAAGCCGCAAGCTGTTCGGCGGTTCGCGAATGCGTGTAATTCGCTATTACCGATTCCGTGAAGTCCGGATTATATCCGATGAACGGGTAGCAGAACCGAGCACGCTCTTCATCGGTATAAAAATGCTTGAGAACCAAATATATCTCATGAGTTTTGATGAGGTAGATATGACTGCATGCAAGGCCTTGTTCGCGGTAATGGATTAAATCCTCTATAATGCGACTCATCTCTGCCTTGATAAGAACTCTGTCCCAACTTATATGACCTTCCGCTTTTTTCTTTATCAGCCGACGTATGCGCTCCTCCAGACAAGGAAACCTCACATCATTGAATTTCAGAAGCAGAAGATGGGCCGGCTCAATCACCCGGCCATGAAAATTCATATTCCGGGGCATGAAAAGCATCTCTCCGGCTACGACGGGTTTGTCTTGATATTGGAAAAAAGACAGCGCTATTTTTCCGCCCAATACGAATAATATGTAGTGGTCAGCCGTATTGTGTGAAAAACAGGAACCCACATTCGGCAAATACATATCTTCAAACCCGACAGGCCACTGCGGAGTATAGAACGGACAGATTGTTTGCTGTGTTGTACATAATTCGGGGGCGGTATTCTTCAAGGTCATAGTTATCCTATTAGTAGGATAACAAAATTAAAAAAAATGAAACCCTTCGATAAAGTACCAAATCAGAAAAAAGTATATTTTAGGGTATATTTTAGACACATTCACGCCAACACGTCCAAATAATCAGGGTGGTAGCAGTGTCTGGATTATGTCTACACGATCAACTTTCAAATACAGCTTCTTCTGCTCATTTTCCGAAAAGAACGATCGGAAGCTTACTGTTTTTCAATAAACCGGTTACTCTGATCAGAGACCTTTTATCAGTCGATCAGCCGCATTTTTTCAAGATTCCCCGCTCCTTATAAATCGACGTTCTGGACAAAGAAGTTCGACCGATAAGCGTCGAGATACCCTGCTCGGAAAGTCAAGCTACACGCAATAACTCCTTCTTCGGAAAATAAATCCTACCGCCGATGCGGATACGATCTATATATCCCGAATTATACCACCGTTCTAATGTCCGATAGCAAATACCCAGCATAAGGACCGCGTATTTTTTAGCGACATATAGAGTGGGGGGGGGCGACTTACTTGATGATCAGATCCTCCACACGGACTTTAGGGACATAGTGTATGCCGTTCTTGCGGAAATAGCGACGGTCGTCGTTCTCGGAAATCTCCACCAATTCGATTTTCTCAATGCCTTTGCCGATGGCCAAGATCAGCAGCGGCTCGGACTCCAGATGGAATTTCTGCCGGATCCGCTCTTTGTCAAACGCTCCGATACAGATGCCGTTCAATCCGATTTCAGCCGCCTGGAGCAGCATGCTCTGTACCGAAATACCCAAATCGATATCGACGTAACGATCCTCCGGAACCGTCGAGCAGACGATGATAAAAGCATTCGGTTCGGTTCCCGGAAGCGGTAAATGAAGCTCGGGCAAGGCTCCCCCGAGGCGGATTTCAGCCAGCACCCCGGGCGCCTCGTCCGCCAGGACGGGCCGGAACCGCAGGACCTGCCGATTCCGCGCCGAGGGGATGCGGGTATTCACCCCGATAATGCGGCGAAGCTGGTCTTCACGCACGATGAAGCGGGGATCGTAACCGCGATGGCTGCGGTTTTTAAGCAACAGCCGGCCCAACGTCACCAGCGGCCTGCGACTGGACTGGCCGGATGCCGAACGGGCCAGGTACTCTTCCATTTTTCGGCCTAAATAATCATCTGCCATTTTTCATCGAATGATATAAACAAGGACAAAGATACGCAATCCGTCCGCATTCCACCAACCCGGAGGCCATTTTCAGTCCGCAATATAGGTTGACGACAGTCAAATGTACTTCAACCTGCCGGTATGAAGTACCGGATTCGGCCGGCCGAAAAGAAATAATTTGCATTATCTTTGCGTTTGTCCGACGAACGCCCGATGTCCCAACGCAAGATTATCCATATCGACATGGATGCCTTTTACGCATCCGTAGAGCAGCGCGACCGCCCCGAATACCGGGGCCGCCCGGTCGCCGTCGGGTATGACGGACCGCGCGGGGTCGTCGCCACGGCAAGCTACGAGGCACGTCCCTATGGAGTTCATTCGGCCCTTTCGTCCGTGCTGGCGAAGCGGCTGTGCCCGGAACTGATCTTCGTTCCGGCACGGTTCGATGTCTACAAAACCGTTTCACAGCAGATTCGCGCCATCTTCGCCGAATACACCGAACTCGTGGAACCCCTCTCGCTCGACGAAGCGTTTCTCGACGTGAGCCACGCCCGTTCGGCGACGCTGGTCGCCCGCGAAATCAAAGCCCGCATCCTCGCCGAAACCGGGCTGACGGCCTCGGCCGGAATCTCGGTCAACAAGATGCTGGCAAAAATCGCCTCCGACTACCGGAAACCCGACGGACTGTTCACGATCCCGCCGGAGCGGATCGAGGAGTTTGTGGCCGGGCTGCCCATAGAACGCTTTTTCGGCATCGGCGAGGTGACAGCCGAAAAGATGCACCGCCTCGGCATCCGTACGGGAGCCGACCTGCGGCTCTGGAACGAAGCGGCGCTCGTGCAGCAGTTCGGGAAGGCCGGGCACAGCTATTACGGCTATGCCCGGGGCATCGACGAACGGGAGGTCACACCGAACCGGGTCCGCAAGTCGCTCGGGGCCGAAACGACCTTTGCCGAAGACACGGACGACCGGGAACAGCTGCGGCTCGAATTGTCGGCCGTGCGCGAGGAGGTCTGGAACCGGCTGATGCGGCATGAATTCAAGGGAAAGACCGTCGTCCTGAAGCTCAAGTTCGACAACTTCCGGCAGATAACCCGGTCGAAGACCCTATTCACGTCCGTCGATTCCTCCGAAACGCTCCGGCGCGTGTCGGAAGAACTGCTGACGGCTGTGGATTTCCACGGGCGCAAAATCCGCCTGATCGGCCTTACGGTCGGCAATTCGCCGGAGGCCTGCCCGGAATGCGTGCAGCTGCGGTTCGACTTCGAGAACCCGGAACCGTAAAGGCTCTTGTCATCATCGGGAACGGTATGACCTTTGCAGCACCCCCGCCCAAAAAGGAAGCCATGAAACATACCGACAAAACAAGAGCTGGACAAACCGCCGCCCGGCAGCCGGAACCGGCGCAGGAAACCACCGTAACGCAAATCACCCCCGACGACGTTCTCACCGACGGAGGCCCTATCACGCCCGCAACCGGAGACGGGACACCCACCGAACGGCAGCTGGAACAGGATGTGGTGATGGTCAATCCGTCGGTCGACAGCATGGAAAGCCGGGGATGAGCCGGTAACATACAGGCTTACCGCCGCTGTATTCGCCGGCATACCCTCGTGCCACCGACAAAAAATGCCCGGCCGCTCCTGCGAGCAGCCGGGCGCTTGTCACCGACCGGGGAAGGGTTATTCGACCAGCTGGAAGGGGGCATCCGCGTCGCCGGTCCACCGGTAGAGACGAACGGTACTGCTCTGCTGTTTGGTCTCCTTCGAACGGGCGTTCTGCGAAATGTAGAAATAGCCGCCGCCGAGCGGGCACAGGCCGGTCGTTCCCCATTTGAAATCCCAGCCGTAAATGCCGCCGGCCGATTTCCCGGCGGGAACCAGCGAGAGCACCTCTCCCTCGGTGGGCGTATCGAATCCCTGCAAAAGCTCTTTGCGGGCGGGTTTGCCGCCATCGATCACAAAGAGCGAATAGTTCGGATACTGCAATTTCTTGCCCTTGTAAACCGCCGCATAGCAGTTGCCCGACGCAGGGTCATAGGCCAGATTCTGAATTCCCCACGAGGTATTGCCCGTGCGGACGAAATATTTGTGATCGGGCGCCGCAGGACCGCTTTTGTGCAGACTGCCCTGCGAGAGCGGCTGCTCGAAACGCTTCCAGTCCTTCGTGTCGTAGGCCAGCAGCACCTGGTAATCGTTGTCCGTGCGCAGCGTATCGCCGTAAACGCCATAGGCCACATAGAGATAATCGCCGTCCTCCTTCGTCCCGAACCGGGGCGCGAAGGTCACGCCGTCGATGCCCGAACAGCCGAACCGGTGCTCGACCGTCCGTCCGCCGTTCTCCGCCGTTGCGAAATAGTCGTCGACGGCCTCCCTGATATAGACCGTGGTCATCACGCGATCCTTTTCGGCATCCATGTCCGGGCGCGTGATGCGGTCCACGTCGAAAATGGCGACGTAGAATCCCGTCTGGTCCTTTTCGTCTTCAGGCGCCACCTGCCCGGCGTCGAGCGTCCTGCGGATGCCCTTGCCGATCACGTCGTCCTTGTATTCCAGCGAGCCGTAAACGCGGCCGTCGGCAGGATTCATCGTCAGGCAGCCCAGATGACCCGTCATGCCGTCCACGCTGCCTATCAGGTTGCCTTCGAGGTCCATCTTCAGCAGTTTGGTCGTGAAGGAGAAATAGATGTAACCGCGTTCGAGATCGACGGCAATGCCCTGTACATGGAACGGGCCTTGTTCGCCCGAGCGGATTTCGCGCGGCAGGTTACGCAGATCGGGAGCGTTTTTCGTCCGGTTGGCGCCCGACGGGCAGGCCGTCAGCAGCAGCGGAACGATCAGCAAAGGAAGCAGACGTTTGAGGTTCATCGGAAGTTTTTTTACGTTAGTATCGGATTTATTTGCTTTTTCGCAACAAATATAAGCAAAAGCAACCGAAAACACAACCGAAAATACAACAAAAGAAAGAATCCTCCGCCCGGTCAGGCGGAGGATTTTCACATTCAGACGTTCGCGACGAACTCTTCGAGGGCGGCAAGATCGACCGCCAGCGGTTCGGAGGATTGCGGCCGTTGCGTCAGCCGTTCGAGCCGCTCCGGAAGCGGGACCCGCGCTCCGGTCACCGACTCGATGATCTCCCCGAACTTGGCGGGATGCGCCGTGGAGAGGTAGAAGCCCGGGCGATTCAAAGCCATCGAAGCCGCATAGCCGACCGCGCTGTGAGGATCGGAGAAATAGCCGTGACGCTCATACAGCTCGTCGATCGTCCGGCGGATGCAGGCATCGTCGCAGCGGAATCCCTCCAGTTCGGCGCGCAGCATCTCCGGATCGCCGTCGCAGAGCCACAGCATCCGTTCGAAATTGCTCGGTGCGCCGACATCCATCGCATTGGCCGGGGTCCGCACCGACGGCCGCGGACGGTAGACGCCCGTACGGATGAACTCGGGCACGACATCGTTGACGTTCGACGCGGCGACGAAGCCCCCTACGGGCAGCCCCATACGCTGCGCCAGCATACCTGCGGCGAGGTTTCCGTAATTGCCGCTCGGCACGACGACGACGGGACGGTCGCCGCCCGTGGCCTGCCGCCACTGACAATAACCGTAGAAATAGTAGAACGCCTGCGGAATCCACCGCAGCAGGTTGATCGAATTGGCCGACGTCACCCGCCGCCGCTGGCGGAACGAGGCATCGGCGAACAGCTCCTTCACGAGGCGCTGGCAGTCGTCGAACGTCCCGGCGACGCGCAGCGGATGGATGTTGCCGCCCAGGACGGTCATCTGGCACTCCTGCAGGCGGCTGATCTTTCCCTCGGGATAGAGCACCACGACCTCGACGCCCGGAACGTTATGGAACCCGTGCGCCACGGCGCTGCCCGTATCGCCCGAGGTAGCCGTAAGAATCACCAGTTTCTCCTCCGCGGCGCCCAGCAGGCCGGTCATCCGGCCCATGAACCCGGCACCGAAATCCTTGAAGGCGCAGGTCGGACCGTGGAACAGCTCCAGCGTATAGCGGCCCCTGCCGACCACGCGCAGGGGCACGGGGAAGTCGTAAAGGCCGTCCAGTTCCCGCTGCACGGCCTGCGGATCGAAATCGCCGTCGAAGAACAATCCCGCCAGATAACCCGCCAGCGCCGGGTAAGACTCGGCGGCCAGGCGTTCCGCCACGGCCATATCGGCCTGCGGAATCCGTTCGGGGACGAACAGCCCTCCGTCGGGGGCCAGCCCCATCATCGCGGCCTCGCGCAGCGAACAGCCGTGCGCCCGTTCCCGATCTCTCGTACTGTAATAGTTCATCGTCCTTCGTTTTTGCTATTCGACAACCCGCGCCCCGGCGTTCGACACGCGGCCCGCATAGATGTTACACCCGATTCCCTGCCCTTCGAAATGCCGCTTCATCTCCTCGGAAATCCGCACGGCAGCCTCGTAGCTTGAGGCCAGCGCGAAGACCGAGGGGCCAGATCCGGCGATGTTCATGGCCAGCGCGCCCCCGGCCAGCACACATTCCTTCAGCGCGTCGTACCCGGGGATGAATCCCTTGCGGTACGGCTCCGCCACGACATCGTGCATCGAACGGCCGATCAGCGCCACGTCCCGCAGCGCAAACCCGGCGACCAGTCCGCCGACGTTGCCCCACTGCTCAACGGCATCCGACAGGGGAATCTGCTTCGGCAGGACCTCGCGCGCCTCCTTGGTGCTGACCACGATGCCGGGATGTGCCACGGCGTAGAAAAAGTTGTCGGGCACGGGCAGCCGCACGATATCGAAGGGCCGGTAGCCGCGGACCAGCACCACGCCGCCCAACAGCGCCGGACCGACGTTGTCGGCATGGGGCGTACCGCCGTTCAGCGCCTCGCCCATCATGGCGAATTCCACCAGCTGCTTGCCCGAGAACGGGCGGCCCAGCAATTCGTTGACGCCGTAGACGGCGGCGGCCGACGAGGCGGCGCTCGACCCGATGCCGCTGCCGGGAGCGATCTTTTCGAGAATCTCCACCTCGACCCGCACCGGACGGCCGTAGGCTTCGAGCAAAGCCCGTACGGCGGGCGTAATGACGTTTTCCTCCACATTTCCGGGGAGTTCCACCCCGCTGCGGTTACGGATTTCGAATCCCTCGGCGTTTTCCGCAACGCCCACTTCCAGCACGTCGCCCACGCCGTCGAGCGTAAGCCCCATCACATCGAAACCGCACCCCAGATTCGCGACCGTTCCCGGCGCGAAAACCTTACTATGTTTCATACCAATTTTTTTGATGAATTGAACTACCGTTGTCTGATTTTCTGCTTCCGCTCCGGCAGCCTTGGCCGGAATGTGCACACGCGGGTATGCGGACGGAATATTGACTACTGAACCCCCACGGGGGTCGTGGTAGTCGTCGCGGTAGTTGTAGTGGTCGTGAAGATACCGGTATAAGCACAACCGACGGGATTGCCGATAAATCCGCAACCTCGCCCAGTCGTCGTGTTATGCCGTTTGGTAACCATCATCGGCAAATATAAAACAAATATTTTAATAATCCAAATCCATATAACAATTTGTAAGCAGCCCACAGCTGCACGGACAGCCCTTTATATATATAGGAGTAGTACAAAAGGGCTGCAAAAATAGTTCCGGGAATAAAAATGAAAGCCGTTCGGCGCATACCAACCGGGCCACAGAAGGAAAACGCCCGTAAACTGCATCCGGAAGCCAAAATACAGGTTTCAGATTGTAAGCAAACACGAACCGCCACGCACAGTTGAGAACTTCAGAAAAGAATCTGCTTTCGGACTGTTACAATATTAAATTTTTTTAGGAAATTATTTGTTCAACTGATTTAATATCCATATCTTTGCCATAGTCAGACAGAAAGCACCCGGCATAACAAGCGGACTTGCCCTGCACGCGGATGCACTGTCGCTGAAAACAAACACAGAAAACCGGCTATGAACGCCCTGAATCATTCGAATATTCACGTCATTACCCTGCTGCTCGTCGTCCTTCGGAGATAACGGGAGAAAGGTGGCGTGTATAATTGATTGAAAAATAAAGCCTTTCTCCCACCGGGGAAAGGTTTTTTTTGTTGCAGGACCAGACCCGGCGGGAGACTGAAACGAAAACGAAAAGATGAAACACACACTCAGAAGCGCCGTCACCACGACGGGCCGCCGGATGGCGGGAGCCAGGAGCCTCTGGCGCGCCAACGGCATGCGCGAAGAACAGTTCGGCCGGCCGGTCATCGGCATCGCCAATTCGTTCACCCAGCTCGTGCCGGGGCACGTACACCTGCACGAAATCGGCCAATACGTCAAACAGCGCATCGAAGCCCTCGGATGCTTCGCCGCGGAGTTCAACACCATCGCCGTCGACGACGGCATCGCCATGGGCCACGACGGCATGCTCTACTCGCTGCCTTCGCGCGAAATCATCGCCGACAGCGTCGAATACATGGCCAATGCCCACAAGATCGACGCACTGGTCTGCATCTCCAACTGCGACAAGATCACCCCCGGCATGCTGATGGCCGCCATGCGGCTCAACATCCCCACGGTCTTCGTATCGGGCGGGCCGATGGAGGCCGGGAAGTTCCGCGACCGCAGCGTCGACCTGATCGACGCCATGGTAATGGGCGCCGACGACGCGTGCAGCGACGAGGAGATCGCCGAGATCGAACGCTGCGCCTGCCCCGGCTGCGGATCGTGCTCGGGCATGTTCACGGCCAACTCGATGAACTGCCTCACCGAAGCGCTGGGCCTCTCGCTGCCGGGCAACGGCACGATCGTAGCCACGCACGCCAACCGCCGCCGGCTGTTCGAGGACGCCGCGGCGCTCGTCGTCCGCAACGCCGAACGCTACTATTTCAAGGGCGACGATTCGGTGCTTCCGCGCTCGATCGCCACGAAAACCGCCTTCGAAAACGCCATGTCGCTCGACATCGCCATGGGCGGCTCGACCAACACGGTCCTGCATCTGCTGGCCGTGGCCCACGAGGCGGAAGTGGACTTCACGATGCAGGACATCGACCGCCTTTCGCGCCGGGTTCCGGTGCTCTGCAAGGTCGCACCCAACTCGCACTACCACATCCAGGACGTCAACCGCGCCGGAGGCATCTTCGCCATTCTGGGCGAACTCGACCGCGCCGGACTGCTCGACACCTCGGCGCTGCGCGTCGAAGGACGCACGCTGGGTGAAGCGATCACGGCCTGCGACATCCTCAGCCCGGCAGTCACCGACGCCGCCCGTCGCCGGGCGCTGAGCGCCCCGGCCGGCCATTACAGCCGCGAACTCGGCGCCCAGCACTCCTATTACGACGAACCGGACACGGACCGCGCCACGGGCTGCATCCGCGACGCGGAGCACGCCTATTTCCGCGACGGCGGACTGGCCGTGCTGACGGGCAACATCGCCCGCTCGGGCTGTGTGGTGAAAACCGCCGGTGTGGACGAAAAACTGTTCGTCTTCCGCGGACCGGCGCGGGTCTACGAATCGCAGGAGCAGGCCATGAACGGCATCCTCGCCGACGAGGTGCAGCCGGGCGAAGTGGTCGTCATCCGCTACGAAGGCCCCAAGGGCGGCCCGGGCATGCAGGAAATGCTCTACCCCACGTCGTACCTCAAGTCGAAACACCTCGACAAGGCCTGCGCGCTGATCACCGACGGACGCTTCTCGGGCGGAACCTCGGGGCTTTCGATCGGCCACGTCTCGCCGGAGGCCGCCTCGGGCGGGGAGATCGCCGTCGTCCGCACGGGCGATGAGATCGAGATCGACATCCCCCGCCGTTCGATCCGCCTTCTGGCCGACGACGCGGAGATCGCCGCCCGCATGGCCGCACAGGAGCGCTTCCGCCCCGCCGACCGTGACCGCCGCGTTCCGGCGTCGCTGCGCGCCTATGCACGGCTGGTCAGTTCGGCCGACAAGGGAGCCGTACGTATTATCGACGAAGAATAGAAACCGCTCTTACCATGAATACCTCCCAATCCGCCCGGTCCGAAGACCGACGCACGGCCTCCGACCCCTCGATGACGGGATCGAAGGCCCTGATCGAATCGTTTCTGCACGAGGGGGTAGATACCCTCTTCGGCTACCCCGGAGGCGCTATTATCCCCGTTTACGACGCGCTTTACGACTACCGCGACCGCCTGCGCCACATCCTCGTGCGCCACGAGCAGGGCGCCGTACACGCCGCACAGGGCTACGCCCGGGTCAGCGGCCGCGTCGGGGTCTGCCTCGTGACCTCCGGCCCCGGCGCCACGAACACCGTGACGGGGCTGGCCGACGCGCTGATGGACTCCACGCCGCTGGTGCTCGTCACCGGGCAGGTCGGCTCGACGCTGCTGGGGACCGACGCCTTCCAGGAGACCAATTTCGTCGGCATCACGCAGGCCGTCACCAAGTGGAACTGCCAGGTCAAGCGCACCGAAGACATTCCCGCGGCCATCGCCAAGGCCTTCTACATCGCCCGTTCGGGCCGTCCGGGTCCCGTCGTGGTCGACATCACGAAGGACGCACAGTGCGGAACAGCCCCGTTCCGCTACGAAAAAATCACCTCGATCCGCAGTTACCTCCCCTCGCCTGCACCCGATGCGGAACGCATCGACCAGGCCGCACGGCTGATCGACGAGGCCCGCCGTCCGCTGGTCATGGTGGGTCAGGGCGTCATCCTGGGCAACGCCGAAGCCGAACTGCGGGCGCTGCTCGACAAGAGCGGCATGCCCGCCGCCTCGACCCTGCTGGGCCTCTCGGCCCTGCCGACCGACCATCCGCAAAACGTGGGCATGCTGGGCATGCACGGCAACTACGGGCCCAACATCAAAAACCAGGAGTGCGACCTGCTCGTGGCCGTGGGCATGCGCTTCGACGACCGCGTGACGGGGAACCCGGCTCATTTCGGCGCCAACGCCAAGGTGATCCACCTGGAGATCGACCCTGCGGAGATCGGCAAGATCATCCCGGCCGACGTGGCGGTCGTGGGCGACGTGAAACGCTCCCTGCCGCTCCTCACCGAGCGTATCCGCAAACGCGACCACAGCGAATGGATCGCAGGGTTCAGGACCTGCGACAAGATCGAATACGAAGCCGTCATCCGCAAGGCCGTGCACCCCGCCGAGGGGCGTATCCGCATGGGCGAGGCGGTCGCCGCCGTGGCCCGGGCCTACCGAAACGACGCGGTGCTGGTGACCGACGTGGGCCAGCAGCAGATGAACGCCGCGCGCTATTTCGGATTCCGCCGCACGCGCAGCATCGTCACCTCGGGCGGTCTCGGAACGATGGGATTCGGACTTCCGGCGGCCATCGGGGCCAAACTCGGAGCGCCCGACCGCGAAGTGGTGCTCTTCGCCGGCGACGGCGGTCTGCAAATGACCATTCAGGAACTGGGCACGATCTTCCAGTCGCACGTTTCCGTGAAAATCGTCCTGCTGAACAACTCGTTCCTCGGCATGGTGCGCCAATGGCAGGAGCTGTTCTACGACCGCCGCTACTCCTTTACGGAGATGGTCAATCCCGATTTCGGGCTGATCGCCCGCGGCAACGGCCTTGCCTACCGCTGCGTCGAACGGCGCGAGGAGCTGGACGAGGCCATCGCCGCCATGAAAGCCTCCGAAGGCGCCTTCCTGCTGGAGGTGCGCGTCGAGGGCGAAGAGAACATTTTCCCGATGGTCCCGGCGGGCGCCCCGGTATCGGAAATCCGGTTCGAGTAAAACGAAACAGCGTATGGAACAGGAATACATCATCACCGTATTTTCGGAGAACAAGGTGGGCCTGCTGAGCCAGATCACCACCGTCTTCACCTGCCGCGACGTCAACATCGAGAGCCTCACGACCTCGGAATCGGCGTTGCAGGGCATTCACAAATTCACCATCGTGGTCCGCACCACGCCCGACCAGGTAGACAAACTCGTGCGGCAGGTCGAGAAGAAGATCGACGTGCTGAAGACCTTCGTCTACACCCCCGACGAGGTCGTGCAACAGGAGATCGCCCTCTACAAGGTGACCCGCAGCCGCAACGTCGAGCAGCTGGTGCGCAAACACAACGTCCGCATCCTGGAGATCGACGAGGACTACATCGTCGTCGAGAAAACCGGGCACAAGGCCGACACGCAGGCGCTGTTCAGGTTGCTGCAACCCCACGGCGTCCAGCAGTTCGTGCGCAGCGGCACGGTGGCCATCATCAAGTCGCGGCGCGAGCTGCTGAACGAATACCTCGAGGAGATCGACCGTTTGAGGGCCGAATCCAACGAAGAAGGCAACAAAGACGAAAAATAACTTTCAGATCGTATAACAAACTTAAAATCACGAAAACTATGGCAAAGATCAATTTCGGCGGCGTCGAAGAGAACGTCGTAACCCGCGAGGAGTTCCCTCTGAAAAAAGCGCTCGAAACACTCAAGGACGAGACCATCGCCGTCATCGGCTACGGCGTGCAGGGTCCCGGACAGTCGCTGAACCTGCGCGACAACGGATTCAGGGTCATCGTGGGCCAGCGCGAAGGCTCCAAAAGCTGGGACAAGGCCGTGGCCGACGGCTGGGTTCCGGGCGAGACGCTCTTCGGCATCGAGGAGGCCGCCGAGCGCGCCACGATCATCCAGTACCTGCTCTCCGACGCCGGGCAGATCGCCGTATGGCCTTCAATCAAAAAGCACCTCACGCCGGGCAAGGCCCTCTACTTCTCCCACGGCTTCGGCATCACCTACAAGGAGCGCACGGGCATCGTACCCCCGGCCGACGTGGACGTGATCCTGATCGCCCCGAAAGGCTCGGGAACCTCGCTGCGCCGCATGTTCCTCCAGGGCCGCGGGCTCAATTCGAGCTACGCGGTATTCCAGGACGCCACGGGCCGCGCCTTCGAACGCGTCGTGGCGCTGGGCATCGGCGTGGGTTCGGGCTACCTGTTCGAAACCGATTTCAAGCGCGAGGTCTACTCCGACCTCACCGGTGAGCGCGGCACGCTGATGGGCGCCATCCAGGGCATCTTCGCCGCCCAGTACGACACGCTGCGCGCCAACGGACACACCCCCTCGGAAGCCTTCAACGAAACGGTCGAGGAGCTGACCCAGTCGCTCATGCCGCTCGTGGCCGAGAACGGCATGGACTGGATGTACGCCAACTGTTCGACCACGGCCCAGCGCGGTGCACTCGACTGGTGGAAGAAATTCCGCGACGCCACGAAACCCGTTTTCGAAGAGCTGTACAGAGAGGTGGCCGCCGGCAACGAAGCCCAGCGTTCGATCGACCTGAACAGCAAACCCGACTACCGCGAAAAACTCAACGAGGAGCTGCGCGATATGCGCGAAAGCGAGATGTGGCAGACCGGCGCCGTCGTGCGCAAACTGCGTCCCGAAAACAACTGACACAAGGCAAGGGTCCTGAAAAAGGCCGGCGGCAGCAGTCGCCGGCCTTTTCCGCGCAATTCGGTTTTGCTCCCGTTCAATTTTTATGTATCTTTGTCTGCCGGAACACCGACAATCCAAACAAAACTACTCAATATGTACAGCCATGACAACCGGGTGGTCATCACCCTCGACGCCGGCGGCACGAACCTCGTGTTCGGCGCCATGCAGGCCAACAAATTCATTGTGGAGCCGATCACCCTCCCGTCGCATGCGAAGAACCTCGACAAATGCCTCGCGGCGATGGTCGAAGGTTTCCAGGCCGTCATCGACCGCCTGCCCGAAAAACCCGTAGCCATCAGCTTCGCATTCCCCGGCCCGGCCGACTATCCGAACGGCATCATCGGGGGCTATCTTCCGAACTTTCCGTCGTTCCGCGAAGGCGTGGCGCTGGGTCCGTTCCTCGAAGCGAAATTCGGCATCCCGGTATACATCAACAACGACGGCGACCTGTTCGCCTACGGCGAGGCGCTGGGAGGCGCGCTGCCCGAGGTGAACGCCCGGCTCGAAACGCTGGGAAGCCCCAAGAAATACAAAAACCTCGTCGGCTACACCTTCGGCACGGGCTTCGGCGTAGGGCTGGTGATCGACAACCGGCTGAACCGCGGCGACAACTCGTGCGTCGAGACCTTCTGCCTGCGCCACAAGAAGATGCCCGAGGTGATCGTCGAGGAGGGCGTTGCCGTGCGCGCCATCAAACGCGTCTACGGCGAGGCGTCGGGCGACGTGAACCATAAGTTCGAACCCAAGGAGATTTGCGAAATCGCCGACGGGAAACGTCCGGGTGACGCCGAAGCCGCCCGGAAGGCTTTCGCCGAACTGGGCGAGATCGCCGGCGACGCCATGGCTACGGCCGTGACGCTGGTGGACGGACTGATCGTCATCGGCGGCGGCATCACGGCAGCCCGCAAGTGGATCATGCCCGCCCTGCTCAATGAGCTTCGCGGCAAGATGCATACCATCGGCGGCGAGGAACTCAACCGCGTGCAGATGAAGGTCTACGACCTGGACGACGAAACGGAGTTCCGCCAATTCGCCAAGGGCGCGCAGCGGCCCCTGAAAGTCTACGGCACGGACCGCTACGTGGCCTACGACCCGCAGAAACGCATCGGCGTCATGGTTTCGAAACTCGGCGCGAGCCAGGCCATTTCGGTCGGCGCATACGCTTTCGCTTTGAGCCAGCTCGACGCAGAGAACGCATAAAAGTATATCGACCATGTATAAATTTCAACCGATTCTGAAATCCCTGATCTGGGGCGGCGAGAAGATCGCCCCCTACAAAGGGATCGCCACCGACCAGCGCAACATCGGCGAAAGCTGGGAACTTTCGGGCGTCAAGGACAACGAATCCGTCGTCGCCGAAGGTCCCGAGGCCGGAACGACGCTCCCGGAGCTGATCGCCCGCCACGGCGCCGCACTGCTCGGCAAAGCCAACTACGAACGCTTCGGCGAGGAGTTTCCGCTGCTGATCAAGTTCATCGACGCCCGGCAGGACCTCTCGATCCAGGTGCACCCGAACGATGAACTGGCCTGGGAACGCCACAAATCCAAAGGCAAGACCGAAATGTGGTACGTGGTGTCGGCGGATAAGGACGCACACCTGCGTTCGGGCTTCTCGAGACAGGTGACCCCGGCCGAGTACGAGGCCAGCGTCGGAGACAATACGATCACGGACATCCTGGCCGACTACAAGATCGCACCGGGCGACGTATTCTTCCTGCCCGCGGGACGCGTGCATTCGATCGGCGCAGGGTCGTTCATCGCCGAAATCCAGCAGACCTCGAACATCACCTACCGCATCTACGATTTCAACCGCCGCGATGCCAACGGCAACACCCGCGAACTGCACACCGAACTGGCGAAGGGCGCCATCGACTACACCGTGCTGCCCGACTACCGGACCCATTACGAGCCGGCGCAGGACACGCGCGTGGAACTGGTGTCGTGCCCCTATTTCACCACGTCGCTCTACGATTTGACCCGCCCCGAGACGCTCGACCTCTCGGCGCTCGACTCGTTCGTCGTGGCGATCTGCATCGAGGGCCGCGGCACGCTCACCGACGACAGCGGCGCAGCGGTTCCGGTGCACCAGGGAGAAACAGTCCTGATTCCTGCTTCGGCCCGTTCGCTCGCCTTCACGCCCGACGGCGGCATGAAAATCCTGACGAGCTGGATCGGCTGACGGTCCCATGCACACCAACAATAAAGGCGGTCCAATAATGGACCGCCTTTATCTGTATCAGAAATTCGCTACTCAAGCGTCGAGCCGTAACCAGCATAACTGTCTGCCACAACGAACTTACCGTTGACCACATCGCAGGTCGTAAGCGGACTTTCCGTCAACTTGGGATAGGTATTCGTCCCGCCCGGAGTAAATGCCCCCGAACCGTCATAATAGAGCTTCCATCCCGAAGTCCCATAAACCTTATTTTCCGTACGATTCAAATTGATCGAAGGCCACGGACCATTCGCATTATAATCATACTGCACACGCATAACAGCCACATATTTATCGGTCCGGTTACTGTAAAGCAGGTTCTTGGAAAAATCGACAGACCCTATTTTACCCACATAGAAATAGCCAGATCCGGCAGACGAACCGAAACTGATAATATCTACCAGCGTATTGTTTTTAAATGTTATGGCGAGATTCGAAAGCGAGCCCGTAAGCGTATTAGTTGCAGCATTGTCCTGCGTCAGGAACGAAAATGCTGTCGGCGAAGAAGAAGCGCCGGCCGTAATCGAATAGATGATATTATTCTCGAATACCAATCTCTTAAATCCGCTCAACCCGGCATCAACCTTTTGAGTAGTAATAAACACACAAGATGTCGCCGTACCCTCGAAACGCAGTTTGCAATTACGAAACACGATGTTGCCTACACTTGCCGTCGTAGCAGCATTGTACATGGTCAATAATGTCTTATCGAAGGCAATTTCACAATCCTCGAATACCAGCGTACCCATACCTCCGATATCGCTGCCCTGGTCAGTCGCATTAAATGCATAATTACCGATTCCGACCATATTGATTTTCAGATTTTTGAAAGCAAGCAATCCCGAAGGATTCCGCAAAGCCCAGTATTTGCCCATCTTTATCTCGGTCTTGGCATCGGCATAACGGCCGATGACTACCAGATCTTTGGACACGCCTTGTGAATTGGCAGTTCCGGCCACATAAGCATTACTCTTATCATCAATGAAATAAATACCGCCTTGGCTGACCGGCAGATCAACATCGGCCGCAGCATCAGCTGCCACCTCTAGTAACTGCGCACCTTCGGAATTTTGGTCATAGCGAACACCGTCGATCTCCACTCCGCTCTTATAATAATCGTTCTGGTCGATCACTTCCGCCGCCGTCGTATTCCCGACGCTTGCCACTTCACTGGTCAGGTCGCCGGCATAGGCGACCACGTAAATCGTATAGGCCGTATTGGCTTCGAGGTTTTCGACCGTCACGCTCGTACCCGCACCGGCCGTGCCGTCGGCAAGAACCTTGTCGGCGGCGGGAGCCGCTTCCGTCGATTTGAGGCAGAGGTATTTCCAGCCGTCGGCATTGGCCGAGGGCGCAACGTCGAAGGTCAGCGCCGACTGCGTGGGTTCTACCGTCGCGGAGTTGGTCACCGCAACCGTCGGAGCGGCGGGAGCCGTTCCGGTGCTCTCGACCTGGATTTTGGCCACCGTCGAAAGCCCGCCGGCCGCAAAGGCCTCGATGGCCACGTCCTTCGACGTGTCGGCCGTGGCGCGGGTCACGGCCGTGGGAGCCGTCACGATCAATTCGGCCTTCTCATCCACGGCATCGGTCAGACGCGCCGTCCAGCCCTCGGGAGCCGACAGTTTCACCTGCTCGACACCCCGGATCTCCACCACGAAACGCTTGGTGGCCCCTGCGTCGAAAGTCTGCACGCCTTCGGTCGGCGTGATGATCCGGCAGAAGAAATCGCTCACGATCGGAATGCGCAGCTCCTCGCCGCCGAGCAGCTTGATATAGAGGTCGCTGCCGTCGACCTTCACCTCCTCGAAGAACTTGTCGGTCACCGTACCCGAGCCGATGGCCTTGACGGGCTGGCCCTTGGTGTCCTTCACATTTTCGAAGGACGTGCCGCCGTCGTAGCTCACCTGCCAGTAGCCGGTGGCCTCGTCGATGCGGAACCGGGGCGTCGTGCCGTCCTCGGCCACGGCCTTCACGCCGAGCGAGGTGAACGTGGCGCCGTTGTCCGTCGACACCTGCCATTCGCCCTTGTCGTTGATCGAGACGATCGGAATCACGGCCTCGGCCTCGCTGCCCTGCACCAGTTCGATAGTCTCGCCGTTGGTCAGCGTGACGACGTATTTGCCGCCGACGTTCTCGACCTTGGAGATCGTGGCGCCGCCGTAGAGTTTCTGCAACGCCTCGATGTTGCCGTTCAGCGCGTCGACCTGCGTTTCGAGCGCCTGCACGCGGCTCTTCAGGTCGTCGATCGCATCCCACAGGTCGTCGTTGTTGTCGCACGACTGGAAAACCGCAGCCAGCGCGACGAAGATCAGGATCAGATACTTTTTCATAATATAATTGGTTTTTATTCTATTTCAATGAATTGAGCCATGCGGGAACATACCCTAACCGCTGGCGCAGCTGCGCTTCGTAGAGCGACAGCGGTTCGACGGCCGCGCCGTTGCTTTCGAGGTATTTGACCTGCTCGGGGCTCTCGTCGAAGGTGACCGCCGCACCGTGGAAACCGACGATGATCGGCGGCATGGTCTTCCACCATTTGTCCGAGGAGAGCCACCACTTGAACGGCTCGGCCCCGAAATCGTGCACCGCACGCGTGGCGTTCAGGTTCCAGATCGTCAGGTCGCCCAAGTGGTTGGGCACGTTGGTTTCGTCGCCGCCGAAACGCCACTGCACGAATCCGCCCGTGCAGCGGTCGACGAGCGTGGCGCGCGGCTGCTTGGAGTGCGACTCGAAGAAGGCGTCGTCGCCCCACGTGTTGTTCCACAGCACGGCCCCCAGCGAGGTGTTCGACACGCCCGAAGCGTGGTACTGCCCAGCGTTTTCGAAATACCCCGTGCTCGTATAGGGCGGCGACACGGCCTGCCCGCGGCTGTGGTCATAAACCTTGCCGATGAAGATGCGCGACGAGGACTGCGAGCGCACGCCCGAGTGGCCGCGGTTGCCGCTGATCTCGATGTCGTAGGCCGAACAGTTGGCGCTCGACACGATCGACAGCGCCTCGCTGACGCCCTTGAAATCGACGCGGCGGATCCACGAATCGGTCAGGCGCATCATGTTGAGCGGCTTGTAGGCCCCGTCGTCCTCCCACGAGGCGTGGTGGCCGAAGTTCTCCTTCGAGCGGCCTTCGAACGTAAGGTCCTCGACGCCGACGTTCTCATAATGGGGGTATTTACGGATTTTCCAGCCCCACCTGGCCTCCACGGCGTGCATGATCGGCTCGACGAAAGTCACGCGGTTGCCGCTTACGGAAGCCACCTGGTGATAGTCCTCGACCGTAATGGTCTGAATATCGGTCATGTTCCCCTCGACCCGGTGCGGCGCCAGCTCCTGCGCAACCAGCGTCGGGTCGTTGTTCGAAAGCGAGAGGCACACCCAGTCGCCCTTCCCGATGCCGGCCGCCGAAGCCACCTCCACCGAGAACGTGCCGCGTGCGGCATCGCCCGTCACCGTCGTGAGGTCCGAAAGCCCCGAATTGTGCTTGATATTGATCATCATGGGCGACGACCACATCTGTTCCGAGTTGTTCGGCAGGTTGGGCGTGTCCATGACGAGCGTCGTCTTGCCGCGGCCCGCGCCCTTGAGCACGAAATTACCGCCGCGGATGAAAATTTCCTCACTCTTGTTGTTACCCTTCGAGTCGGTGTATTTCTGATTGGCGGAGGTTGCGTCCACCACGTTGTCATCGTCGTTGTGGAGGATGAAACGCCCCTCGGGGAAATAGATCACCGCCCGGGCATTGGCATTCGCGAGGTTCGCCCCGGCGTCGCTCTGCCCGGAGAGCTTCAACTCCCTGAGCAGCGCAGTCAACGCCGCGCGCGAGGATTTCGCACCCGTGGGATCGGCGCCGTAGTCGACGACGTTGTAAACCTTGTAGCCCAGTCCCCAGACATCGGCCGGAGCCTCCTCGCCGTGCTTGTAACCGGCATACGAATAATCGAGCAGGACGTTATCCGCAGTTCCGGCCTTAAAATTCCGCCACGCCAGGGCGGCGTCGGCATCCAGCTGCTCGTTGAGCAGCGTCACGTTCAGCGTGACGAGTTTCCGGTATTTCCTGTCCGAATAGACCGTCACCGAGATCGCCGCCTGCTGCGAAGCGGCGTCGAACGTCGCGGGAGCCTTGACCGTCAGCGTCGTCTCTCCGAGCACGGCCGTCCAGCCCGCAGGCGCGTCGATCACCGCCTCGGCGACGTTGTTCTGCACGACCTCGAAGGCCCGGGTCTCCCCGAGGCGGAAAGTCTCGTTGTCGGAAGCCGTCACCGTCAGTCCGAAATCGTCGAAGACGGGAAGCGTGAGCTTCTTGCCGTCGAGCAGTTCGACCGCCAAAAGTCCGGTCGTCGCATCGTAAGTCACCGACTTGAAGGCCGAACTGTAACTGACGACGACCTTGTCGCCCAGCGCGTTGACGGGCCGGCCGTCCTGCAGCAGCGGCGTGTAGGTCACCCCGCCGTCGAGGCTCACGAGCCACTCCCCGTCGGCCGAGACTTTCAGCTGCGGGGTGACGCCCTCGGCGCCGGGCCGGTGGTCGCCGCCCGAAACGGGCCAGGCCGAAACGTACTCTCCGCCGACCTTCAGCCGCTCGGAGGTGGCTCCGCCGTCGAGACTCACGGTCCAGTAGCCCTCGGCGTCGATGCCCATGACGGGAACCAGCGCCTCGATCTTTTCGCCGAGAATGACGGGCAGCCGGGTTCCGTCGCTCAACTCGATCTCGTATCCCTTTGCATTGGATTCGATCCCGACGATGATCGTAGACTCGTCCATCAGTTTGTGGAGCGCCACGATGGAGGTGTTCACGCCGCCGATCTTCGACTCCAGCGCGGCCACCCGGTCGCGCAGGCTCCCGATCTCGTCGCGGATGCCGTCGGTGTCCTCACACGATTGCAGCACGAAGGCCGAAGCCGCTGCAATCCACAGAAACAATTTGTTCATATCCGATTGATTGTTAGTTATTCGTATCATAGGGAACCACGTCGGACAACACGCCCTCGCGGAACCACACGTCGTCGTTGTCGCGCAGCAGCACGGCCAGTTCGCGGCACAGCGCGGCGAACAGCGCGGGATGCTCCTCCGGCGCGAGGTTGTGCAGCTGGTAGGGGTCGGCCGCATCGTCGAACATCAGCACCCTTTCGAGCTTCCCGTCGCGGCCGATGCGCAGCTCCATCGTATGCGTCGCGGTCTTCACGCCGCGCGCCTGGGCGAAGAAGCCCCGGACCAGTCCGTCGGCATCGCGTCCGCCGTCGAGGTTGCGCATGTAGAGCGCGGCGCGCGGACGCGCGGGCTGTACGGCGTCCTGCCGCAGCACGGCCGAGTAGTCGCGGCCCTCGACGCTGGCGGGAATCCGCTCCCCGAGGCCCGCCAGTCCCAGCAGGGTCGGCATGATGTCGGGCGTCGAGAGCAGCAGGTCGTCCACACGGTGCGGAACCCGCCCCGGATAGCGCACCAGGAAGGGAATGTTCAGCGATTCGCGCCAGATCGAGTTCTTGGGGTCGTCGGTCGAATGGCTGGTCATCGTCTCGCCGTGGTCCGAAGCGAAAACCACGATCGTGTTCTCCGTAAGCCCCGCCCTGTCCAGCGCAGCGAGCAGGCGGCCGAACTCACGGTCGATGCCGCTCACGTTGGCGAAATAGTAACGCGCGGCGGCAGCCTTGGCCATCGTCGTGTCGGCGTTGTCGCGCACGAGCAGTTCGGTCAGCGACTTGTCCCTATACAGTTCATATCCCTCCAGGTCGCAGTCGTCGGTCGAAGCGTAGGGCGAATGCGGCGGATTCATGCCGATCATCATCAGGAACGGTTTTCGCGGATTGCGCACGCCGCCCTTGTTCTCGATATAGTCGATGGCTTTCGACACCTCGTGCCGCGGCGACCACTCGTCGACATCGTGGCGGTTGCCTTCGGTATCCCAGTAGTGGGGATGCTTGTGCACGTCGTACGTGCCGTAGGAGTACCAGTGGTTGAATCCGTGGCGGCGTTCGGGCGGGGTGTAGGCGTCCCACTCGGGAACGGCGTCGCTGACGTAGGTCCCCGGACGCTGGGGGTTGTTCTTCGTCGGGAAGTCGGCGTGCAGCTTGCCGATGTAGGCGCAGTCGTAGCCCGCCGCCGAGAAGACGTCGCCGATACATTCGGCGTCCTCGCGCAGCGAACTTTCCGGACGCTCCGACATGCAGTTCAGCACCACGCCGTTCCGCTCGGGATACATGCCCGAAAGCAACATGCCCCGGTGGGGACTGCTCACGGGAAAGTTGCTCACGGCCTCGGTCAGCACCGTGGCTTCGCGGGCGAAGCGGTCGAGGTTGGGCGTGAGGACCGGATCGCCCCTCCACCCCACCTTCGAGGCAAATTCGGCGTCGTTCCAGAACCCCAGCGAAGAGTTGCGGAACTGGTCCGGAAAGACGTAGATCACGTTGGGGCGCTCGGCCGCCGACTGCCCGCAGGCCGTCAGGGCGAGGCCCGCGAACGGAATTGCAATTCTAATTTTCAGCATCGTATCTTATTTCATTTCAATCAGGTTCACTTCGCGCGTCGCGCCTTCGCGGCACGTGAAGGTCAGCGAAGTATTGGCTCCTTCAACGGCAATCCGGCATCCCGGCGTATCGCCCTCCGGCTGCCAGCGGCCGCGGATCACGACCTCCAGCTGCGACGCCCCCGAGGGATTGTCGATCCATTTGCGGGAGTAGACGCTCCGCTCGACGCGCTTGCCGTCGGCGTCGAACACCTCGTCGCCCGGCCCTTCGTAGAAACGCAGGTCGGGGTCCGCAGCGCTCACCGTCAGCCCTTCGCCATCCCCGCCGATCATCACCAGCGAGGGCAGCGAAACGCTTTCCAGCAACCCTTCACCCACCTTGCCGGAGGCGAAGAGCGCATACCCCACCGCACCCGACAGCCTGTCGCGCAGGATGTGCGCCGAGGCGTCGCGGCGCAGCACCTCGTAGGGAAGCTCCCGCGCGTAGCGGGCCGCCTCGCCGTCCGAAGCGTGCACGACCAGCATGTATTCGTACCCGCCGCCGCTGACAACCCCGCTGCCGTGGTCGATCCACGCCGTCGCGAAGTCGTTCTGCGTCGGGGCGTCGGTCTCCTCGTCGAGCGAGCGCTGCAACCGCTTCGTAACGCAGACCTTACCTTCGGGCACGAACCAGACGTTGCGCAGGTTGTCGCGCAGGACGGCGCCGCCCGCGAGTTCGGCCCGGTAAGGGAACTGCGTCACCGCCTCGCCGTTCACAACGAGCGTATCGGAATCCCTCTCCAGGAAATTCTGGAACAGCGTCGTATGCACACCGCCCCCGGCCTTGTTTTCGATGTCGGAACCCATGCAGACGATGCGGTTGCCGAAGAAAAACCACGATTTGCTCGCCCGCAGCGAACCGTTGTATTTGTCGTGCTCGTGGAGTTTCATCGCGAACACCCCGTCGCGGCCCCGGTGGCTGACGCCTCCGGCGAAAGCCTCGTCGGAGAGGAGCATCTCCTCGTAGCCCGAGCAGGTGTCGACGTTCCGGATGTCGGCCTTCATCCGCTCCATCGGGATTTCGAGCGCCGTCGTTCCGGGAATGTGCCGCCAGTCCCAGCCCTCCTGCCGGAACCCGCTGCCGAAGGCGCTCACGGGATCGCCGTCACCGAGCAGCTGCATGCTGCCGTGCGTCAGGTAGCGGCCGTAGTGGTTGGCTCCCTGGTAAATCTCCGCCGACCAGAGGTAGCGGCTGTGGCCCGCGACGGTCACCAGCCAGTCGGCGCGCCGGTGCGACACCGAGGCATTGTAGCCGTAGACGCGGTTCCCCGCAGGCGAAAGTTCGGGTGCGAAGCCCTTTTCGGCGAACAGCCGCGTGTAGGCGTCGTCGCCTTTGGCCACGCGCAGATAGGCGGCGGCCAGTTCCGGGTCGATCTCCCCGCTGCCGTCGGGCGTACCCGCAACGGCCAGCCGGGCAAAGTGCCACGGAACCAGTTCTCCGCGGCCGTCGGGATGACGCCCCGAAAGGGCCAGCGGGAACGACCGCAGGTTGCAGTAGAAACGCATTTCGAGCAACGCGCGTTTCAGGACGGCATGACTCTCGGCGCTCACCGCGAACTGCGTCTTCGACAACAGCCACACGGCGTTCACAGCCCCGCCGCTGAATCCGTCGACGGCATAGGCCGGGTAGTGGTGGCGGTGGTGGAAGACCGTGCCGTCGCTCTTGAAGCAGGGTCCGGTCCCCTCGGTGACCTTATAGCCGTTGTCGACCCAGCGGGAGAAGGCCTCCAGCCAGGCCGCTTTCGCCGGGGTGTCCGGGAGCATCACGATGCTCGCCAGACGACCGATGAGCGAGGTATTGAACGCGTCGATGTCCATGCCCGGCTCCGTCGGCGGGAGTTTCACCTCGCCCACGCCCGAGAACCACTCCATGGCCTGCTGCACCTCGTGTTCCAGCCCGGCACGGAGCAGCACGTCGCGCATCACCACGGGGGCCGTATAGAAGTTGCGCATGCTGTAACCCAGGTGGTGCAGGGTCCCCAGTGCACTTCCGGCGGCAAAACCCTGATCGAGCAGATGCCGCGTCAGCAGCACATACATCCGTTCCAGTTCCGCCCGCTCGGCGGCGTCCGCGGCGGCATCGTGGGCCACGGCGACCTGGAACATGAAGTCGTTGTATTTGCGCAGCGTCTGGTCGTTGTCGTTGAAAAGTTTGCCGATGTCGGGATGGCCCAGATTAATATAGGTCTCGGCATAGCGCACGAACCAGATCGGCTTGCCCCGGACCGTTCCGTCGGGATTCTCCGCAATGCCGTATGCGTCGAAGCGTTTGCGCAGGGCCTTCATCGCCATCGGCTTCCGGCCTTCGAGCAGCAGTTCGCGCAGGCGCGCCCCGACGGTCGCCATGTCGCGCCTCTCGGCCTCGCCGATCGAGGCTGCGACCGCAGGCATCGGGTTGCGCCACGACTGCAGCAGAATGAGCCAGTGGCTCGTAGTCGCGGCATTGATGAACGGCGCCTGGAAATCGGCCGTATGATGCCGCACGTCCTGGAATGAGGAGAGAATCAGGTGGTCGAAGTACAACTCGCCCCGTTTGACGCCCTCCGCCGTGACGACCAGCTCGTCCATCCCCTCCTCGGGCCTGCCCTGCATGTCGCGGTCGAAGGCCACCCACGCCCCGCGCCAGCCGGTGAACTCCAGGCCGTAGTCGAACCATGCGCAGGTGCGCCCCTCCTTGCGGAACTCGAAACGCAGTTTCCCGTCGAGCGCCTTCGGGGCATAGACCCAGAATACGAAGGTCGAAACGGAGGTCTCCCTGGGATTGGGATTTTCCGACAGGTAGCCCACCGGGGATTCGATGCGCACCTGGGCGCCCTCCCGCGACCATTGCCAGCGGAGCGCGTGCGCGCCGTGCTTGTAATGGTCGCCCGAGACGGACAGCGACGAGCCTTTCGACGCCGTAAAAGGCGCCGCAGACTCCTCGAACGAAAGAATCCGCGCATCGGCGACCTCCCGCACCGACTGCGCCGGTGCGGCCAGCGGCCACACCGACGCAGCGGCGAGAAACAACAGTTTATACATGGACATTCGGTTTAAAACAAAGGTTCCCCCGCCTCCACGCGGGCCTTGCGGATCAGCGCCTCAAGGAAATAGTAGTCGGCGTAGTTCAGCGGCACGTCGATATTGCTGCCGTGCGGAATGCTGCCCACGGAGTGCATCAGCAGAAAGCCGCCGTTGCCGCCCACCGGAGCGCGGTAGGCCGGCGACGAAAGCGATTCGACGATCCTGTCGGCCTTTTGCTTATACAGTTCGTCACCCGTATAGGTGTACATTTCATAGAACGCCGAGGCGATGATGGCCGCCGTCGAGACGTCGCGCGGCTCATTCGGGATGTTCGGTGCGTCGTAGTCCCAGTAGGGAACCAGATCGGCGGGCATGTTCTTATCGTCGAGCATGAAACCGGCCACCTTCTGCGCATGGTCGAGGTAGCGTTTGTCACCTGTGTAACGGTAGCAGGTCGTATAGCCGTAGACGGCCCATGCCTGCCCGCGCGCCCACGCCGAGTCGTCGGCATACCCCTGCGCCGTGCAGCGTCCGCGCACGCCGCCCGTCGTCAGATCGTAGTCCACGACGTGATAACAGCTGTAATCGTCGCGGAAGTGCTCCTTCATCGTACGGTCGGCATGCTTCACCGCAATATTATAATAGGTGCTGTCGCCCGAGAACTCCGTGGCCTTGAACATCAGTTCGAGATTCATCATGTTGTCGATGATCACCGGGCACTGCCAGCCGCGTTCGCCCTGCCAGCCCCGGTCGGCGTCCCACGACTGGATGACGCCCGGAACCGGGCGGAAACGCGTCGCGAGCGATTTGGCCGTCTGGACGATCACGCCCTCGTAGCCGGGAACGTTTTTCAGCCGCAGGCCGTTGCCGTAGCTGTCGTAGATCATGAAACCCACGTCGTGATGCCATTGCAGATACTGCACCGAGTCGAGAATCTCGGTATGCTTCCGCGCACGTGCGGCCCACGTCTCGTCGCCCGTCAGTTCGTACATGTACCACAGCGTCCCGGCGAAGAAACCGCTCACCCAGTCGTCGACGGGCACGTAGTCGATCCGCCCGTTCTTCCAGGTCGAGGGGATGCGGATCACACCGCCCGTCTCGCTCGAATCGGCCAGCATACCGATCTGTTTTTCGGCGACGGCGATGTTTTCGTCGATGATCGAAGCGCGCTTCGAAGGCTGCGAGCAGGCAGCAGCTCCTGCCAGGAGGAGCGCGGCGGTCGCATATTTAAATAAGATCTTCATAAGTAGGTAATTAACGTAATTATTTTGGTAAACCAAACCGGCTTTTCGCACAAAGATAAAGCATTTTTCGGACTTGCAGCATATTTTAATAAACTTTTCCGATGAAACTAAAATTTTTATTATTTTCCTCCGTTAATATTTTGGTTATCCAATTTCTTTGTTTAAATTTGACCAAATATGAATCTATGAAAAACATGTTAAAATACGTTGTGCCAGCGATTTTGGGGTTGTTCGCCACCCTTTGGAACCAGACCGCCGCAGCGGCGATCGATGCCAAAATCAGTTTCGAAACGGAAATTCCCAAGGCTTTCGTATGCGGCGAAAACAGCACGGCCGAATCGAGCGATCTCCACTACAAGGACGGGACCCGCTCGCTGCGCTGGTCGTGGAGCGCCCCGTCGACGCTCCGCTTCAACGATTTCGGACAGCTGATGCGCTCGTTCCGGGTCAAGGGCGCGGGCATCATGCTCTGGATCTACAACCCCAAGGCCGCCGACGCCGACATGCGGTTCTCGTTCGAGACCCCCACCGGCGAAGTTCCCTACCGGTTCGATTTCCACATGGACTTCACGGGCTGGCGCGCCTGCTGGATCAAGTACAACGACATGCCGGGCGACCACGCCTCGCAGCAGGTTTCGCGCCTCGTCATCTCGACGCCCGCCGGGGTCGAAAGCGGCGAGCTGTTCCTCGACCGTCTGACCTTCTCCGAGGTCAAGCTCCACGACCAGATCACCCCCGACAAGCAGATTCCGGACAACAACTGCAACCTCAAACGCGAGCTGTGGCACTGGGCGCGTCTCTGGGAGTGGGAGCAGTACGAATACGACGAGCCGCTGCGCGACGTCACGCCCGCGGAAAAGGCCCAGCTCGACGCCGTGAAATCGCGCATCGAAAGCATCGTCGCAGCCAACATGTCGAGCGCCAATTACATCAACGGCACGATCATCCCGCGCGCGCTGGAGACCTTCGGGAAAGCTGCGATCCGCCGCACCGGCGACGGCGGCATCATCGGCGCCCCACTGCTCTCGAACGACGAGTGCAACCGCCCGAAAGGCGAACTGCGCCTGGACGACATCGAGAACATGCTCAACGCCTTCGCGCTGAACAGCCACATCAACAAAGATTCGAAATACGACGACGATTTCTTTCTCGTGATGGACCACGCCATCGACCAGGGCTTCGCCTTCGGCCACGGCAACGGAACCAACCACCACTACGGCTACAACGTGCGCAAGATCTACGACGCCATGTGGCTCATGCGCGACAAGATCGCCGCACGCGGCAAGACCGACGAATACGTCAAGGTGCTGGCCTACTGGAGCGGCCTGGCGGAGACCCGCAAACCCTACGTCTACGGCCGCGACGAGCTGCTCGACTCGTGGCACACGCTGCTGATCCCCAAGCTCATCAGCGCATTGATGCTGCCCTCGGAAGCCGAGCAGTACCGCGCCATGAAGGGCCTCGGCGTATGGCTCTCGGGGAGCCTCGGCTTCACGCCGGGCACCATCGGCGGCATCAAGCCCGACGGCACGACCTTCCACCACGGCGGCTTCTACCCCGCCTATTCGACCGGCGCGTTCGCCATGATCGGCTACTGGTGCAAGGCCACGCGCGGGACCGACTTCATCCTCTCGGAACAGGCGCGCCGCAACTTCAAGCTGGCGCTGATGTCGATGGCCAACTACACCGACCTGCGCGACTGGGGACTCGGTCTCGCCGGCCGCCACCCCTTCGGCAAGAACGGCCGCATCCCCGACGCCGACGTCAACGCCTTCGGCTACCTCGCGGCACTGGGCGACCTGACGGGCAGCGGCAAGGGCGCGGACCCCGAACTGGCGGGCGCCTACCTGCGTCTGAAAGGCACGGACAAGGAGCTGAACAGCCTCTTCAAGAAGGAGGGCATTTCGGCGGGTCCCACGCCCTCGGGTTTCTTCGTCTATAACTACGGCGCCGCGGGCATCCACCGCCGCGGCGACTGGATGGTGACGCTCAAGGCCTACAACTCGGACGTCTGGGGTTCGGAGATCTACACCCGCGACAACCGCTACGGACGCTACCAGAGCTACGGCTCGGCCCCGATCATCGGCTCGGGCAACCCCGTCTCGGCCGCCGCGAGCGGATTCGTGCAGGACGGCTGGGACTGGAACCGCGTGCCGGGCGCCACGACCATCCACCTGCCCTACCCCGAACTGGAAAGCCCGCTGCCGGGGACGCTCATGGAGCGCAACCCCGAACGCTTCTCGGGCGCCTCGTCGCTCGAAGGCCGCAACGGTGTGCTGGCGTTCCAGTTCGTCGAAAGGGACCGCAAGAACTTCACCCCCGGGGCCACGGCGCACAAGTCGGTCTTCTGCTTCGACAACCGGATGGTCTTCCTCGGCAGCGGCATCGACAACGATAATCAGGCATATCCCACCGAAACGACGCTTTTCCAGCTGCGGATGGACAGTCCGGGCGAACAGCTCGAAGTCGACGGCGAGATCTACGACGCCTTCCCGCTCAACCTCTCGAAGGGCGGCGAGCGGCTGGCGCTCTCCGACACGAAGGGCAATTTCTACGTGGTGAAAAACGCCGCGGCGGTGAACATCCTCAAGCAGGAGCAGACCTCGCCCAACGACAAGACCCGCGCACCTCAGACGGGCAACTTCGCCACGGCTTACATCGACCACGGCCGCGCCCCCAAGCAGGCCGGATACGAATATGCGGTCTACATCCAGCCCACGAACAAGGAGATCACGCGCGTGATCAAGAAAGACAGCTACGAAGTGCTGCGCCGGGACAACACGGCCCACGTCGTGAAGGACCTCGCCACGGGCATCACGGGCTACGTCTGCTTCGGGGAATACACGGGCCAGGGGCTTGTGCGCAAGGCGACCGGGGAGTCGATCGTCATGGAGCGCACCGACGCGGACGGACAGGTCGTGATGAGCGTCTGCACGCCCGACCTCGGCCTCACGGAGAAAACCTACACCACGCGCCAGGAGAGCCGGCCCGTCGAAAAAGAGGTGCTTTTGGACGGCGCATGGGAGCTTGCCGCACAATATCCGGGCGTGGAAGCCGTTTCCCACGATACCGGAACGCTGCTGAAGATAACCTGCCGCCACGGACAGCCCGTGGAGTTCCGGCTCAAGAAGAAATAACCATTTTTACCCACAACCTGATTTAATTTATGAAAAAAGCACTTAAACGCATGGCCGCGGCAGCGCTGGTGACCCTATCGGTACTCCGGGGGGGGGAAGCCTTTGCGCAGAACGCCGTGGACGGACGCGTGGTTGACGCCAACGGTGCACCGCTGGTGGGCGTGACCGTCCTGATCAAGGGAACGCAGTCGGGAACGGCCACGGGCGCCAACGGCAGCTACTCGATCAAGGTCCGGGAGGACCAGACGCTGGTCTTCTCCTACCTGGGTTACACGACCGTCGAGGAGTATGTCGGCAAACGCACGGCGATCAACGTCAAGATGACCGAAGAAGCCTCGCAGATCGGCGCCGTGGAGATCGTCAACATCGGCTACGGAACCACTACGCGGCGCGACCTCACCGGATCGGTGGCCAAGGCCGACCTGGGAACGATGATGAAGGCCAACGTCACCAACTTCGACCAGGCGCTGGGCGGACGCATCGCCGGCGTGGTCGTCACCACGGGCGACGGCTCGCTGGGCGCCGAAGCCAATATCACCATCCGCGGAAACAACTCGCTCACGCAGAGCAACGCCCCGCTCTACATCATCGACGGATTCCCGTCCGAAGGGTCGTTCGCCGCGTCGATCAACCCCGCGGACATCGAGTCGATCGACGTGCTGAAAGACGCTTCGGCGACCGCCATCTACGGAGCGCGCGGAGCCAACGGCGTCATCGTGATCAACACCAAGCGCGGCAACGAGGGCAAGCCCACGGTGAACTTCAGCGCCTCGTTCTCCCTGAACAAGATCGCCAACAAGGCCGACCTGATGGGTTCCTACGAGTTCGTCCGGCTTCAGAGCGAACTGATCAGCGAGGACACGATGAACAAAAGCTATTTCAGCGAAGGGCTGACGCTCGACGACTACCGCACCATCCCGGGCATCGACTGGCAGGATCAGCTCTACCGCACGGCTTTCCAGCAGAACTACAACGTTTCGCTCTCGGGCGGCAACAAGGAGGGCCTGCGCTACAACGTGGGCTTCTCGGCGCTCGACCAGGACGGCATCATCATCCGTTCGAACTTCCAGCGTTACCAGGGCAAGGCCAACTTCACGCTGCCCATCTCGAAAAAACTCACGCTGAACGCCAACGCCAACTATTCGCGCACGGCGACCAACGGCGTGACCCCCACCACGGCGCAGACCACCTCGTCGTCGTCGGGCTGGCTGATGTACTCGGTCTGGGGCTACCGCCCCGTAACGCCTCCCGGGCAGGACATCCTCGACTCGATGCTCGACGAAGCCGTAGACGGATCGAACGACTACCGTTTCAACCCGGTGAAGACCGCCAAGAACGAATACCGCAAGACGCTGGTGGACTACCTCAACGCCAACATGGCGCTGACGTGGAAGATCACCCCCGACCTGACGTTCAAGACCACGGGCGGCTACGTCCTGAACAAACGCCGCCGCGAGGAGTTCAACGGCAGCGAAACCTACACGGGCTACGCCGGCTCGCCCAGCGGCAAGGGCGTCAACGGCGCCATCTACTGGACCGACCAGACGAGCTGGTCGAACGAAAACACGCTCAACTACAAGAAGCGTGTCGGGCGCAGCCACAACCTCGACCTGATGGCGGGACTCTCGCTCCAGGGACAGAAGAACACCTACGACGGCGTTGCGTCGACGCAGATCACCTCCGAGGAGCTGGGCATCGCGGGCATCCACACGGGCAACTACCAGAAGGTCCAGAGCAACTACTACGACTGGCGGATGATGTCGGCCTTCCTGCGCGCCAACTACAACTTCCGCTACAAATACTACTTCACCTTCTCGTTCCGCGCCGACGGCTCGTCGAAATTCCCCTCCGACAACCGCTGGGGCTACTTCCCCTCGGCCGGCCTTTCGTGGAACTTCAACCGCGAGAACCTGCTGAAGATGAGCGACTGGATGAGCAACGGCAAACTGCGCCTCTCGTGGGGCCTGACAGGTAACAACCGCACGCAGACCCCCTACGACTTCTACTCGCAGATCACCGTCAACCCGGGTTCGGGCAGCTCGCTCGACTACGTGTTCGGCGGCGAGCGCGTGCCGGGCTACTACGTCTCGAACATGGCCAACGAACGGCTCAAGTGGGAGACCACCGAGCAGTGGAACGCGGGTCTCGACCTCGGGTTCTTCGAGGACCGCATCAAGGTGACGGCCGACTGGTACGACAAGGTGACGCGCGACCTGCTGCTCTACGCCCTGCTGCCCGCCTCGTCGGGCTTCGAGCAGGGGATGCTCAACATCGGCAAGATCCGCAACCGCGGCTTCGAGCTGACGCTCGAGACGGTGAACGTCAAGACCCGTCAGTTCCAGTGGTCCACGTCGTTCAACATCGCCTTCAACCGCAACCGGATCCTCGGGCTGGTCGACGGACAGAACACGCTCCAGAGTTCCGTATCGTGGGAGACGCGCTTCAACTCGCAGTTCCCCTACATCTCGCAGGTGGGCAAGCCCACGGGCATGATGTACGGCTTCATCTACGACGGGACCTACAAGGCCGAGGATTTCGACGACAAGGGCAACCTCGTCAGCGGCGTTCCCTCGTTCAAGGGCAACACGATGCAGCCGGGCGACATGAAATACCGCGACATGAACGGCGACGGGGTCATCGACGACTACGACCGCACGATCATCGGCTGCGGACAGCCCCTCAACACGGGCGGCTTCGGCAACAACTTCAACTGGAAGAATTTCGACCTGAACATCTTCTTCGCATGGAGCTACGGCAACGACGTATTGAACGCCAACCGGCTGGTCTTCGAGTCGGGCTGGAAGAGCCAGACCAACCAGCTGGCCTCCTACGCCAACCGCTGGTCGCCGGAGAATCCCACGTCGAACATTCCGCGCGTAAACGCCGTCGGCCGCGAGGAGTACTCGTCGCGCGTCATCGAGGACGGCTCGTTCCTGCGGCTGAAAAACGTCTCGCTGGGCTACACGCTGCCGAGCCGTTCGCTGCGCAAGGCGGGCATCAGCCAGATGCGCGTCTACGTCTCGGCCGACAACATCTGGACCCTGACGGGTTACAGCGGTCCCGACCCCGAGGTATCGACCCGCAATTCGGTGCTGACGCCCGGGTTCGACTGGTCGGCATATCCCCGCGCATTCGGCTTCACGGCCGGCGTAAACCTCACATTCTAACGGTTTAAACGCAACATTACGCCATGAAAATCAAAAGCATATTGAAACTGGGAACGCTGGCGCTGCTCACCGCGGCCCTCCCGGCGTGCAGCTTCCTCGACACCGATCCGCAGATCATCCCCGGCGAAGGCTACTACAACAGCGAACAAAAGCTGATCTACGGTCTGGCGGGCGTCTACGGCGTGCTGAACAGCGAAGCGCTCTACGGCAACTACTACTCGCTGCAAATCGCCAACGCGGACGACCTCTGCTACTTCAACAACTACAACAACAGCGAATCGCGTCCCGACCGCTACAACCACAGCGCCGGCACGGCGGCGATCTACGACGCCTGGTCGAAACTCTACGAGGGCATCAAGAACGCCAACCGCTACATCGAGGCCGTCGAAAAGACGGAGATCGACCCCGAGAAACTTTCGGTGGGCATCGAACTTTACATCGCCGAAGCGCGGTTCCTGCGCGCCTATTACCACTTCCTGCTGGCGCAGGCGTGGGGCGACGTGCCCCTGCGCGTCAAGGCGACCACCTCGCCCAACCCCAACGACGTGCAGATGGCCGCAACGCCGCAGGAGCAGGTGCTCAAATGGTGCGCCGACGAGATCGAAGCCACGATTCCCGACCTCTACGAGCCCATCGACAACACCCCCTCGCGCGTCAGCCAGACCGTCGCCCAGGGCATCCTGGCCCGCGTCTACCTCTTCATGGCCGGCGAGAGCGTCAAGCAGATCGACGGACTGGACAAGAAGGAGATGTACCGCCGCGCCGCCTACTGGGCCAACGAGGTGATCTCCTCGCACAAGCACGACCTGAACGAGAGCTACGAGGAGGTCTTCATCAACATGATCCGCGACCAGTACGACACGCAGTACCACGAGTCGATGTGGGAGGCCGAATTCCTCGGCGACCGCACCAGCGCGACCGACTGGACTAACGGCCGCATCGGCGACCTGATCGGCCTGCGCTCGCAGTCGGGAACGACCAACTACTCGGAGTGGGCCTGCAACTACTCCTACGGCTATTACAACGGCTCCTACACCCTCTGGCAGCTCTACTGGGAGAACGACCGCACGGCCGACGAAACGGGCAGCGCCACGGTCATCGACAAGCGGCTGACGTGGAACCTGCCGGGCTACAACTACCGCGGGATGAACAACCAGAAAATCTCCTACAAGAACAAGGAGGGCGAGACCGTGACGCGCTACCTGCAACAGACGCAGAGCATGTTCAAGACGCCGTGGGTCTACAACAACAGTTTCGCCATGCCCGACATCGAAGGACTGGACCAGACGATCGAGGACGCGTTCGACCCCGCCGATCTGGTTTACGACCCGACGGTGATGTGCGCCGTCCGCAATGCCGGCAAATGGCGCCGTGAGACGGTCTACGAGAAACAGATGTCGGCCAAGAGCCTCTACACGACGATCAACTTCCCGATCCTTCGCTATGCCGACGTGCTGCTGATGTACGCCGAGGCGATCAACGAATACGCCGGGGCGCCGGACGACCAGGCCAAGGAGGCCGTCCGGGAAATCCGCCGCCGCGCGGGCGTCAAGACCGACGAGAGCCTGCTCGGCGACTACCGTTCGTTCCGCGACCTGGTGCGCAACGAACGCGGACGCGAACTGGCCTTCGAGGGGCTTCGCAAGTGGGACCTGATCCGCTGGGGCACGTTCGTCGAGCAGATGCACAACGCCGGAACCAACCAGCCGACGGAGAACAAGTACCGCAACGTCAGCTATACGAACTATGCGTCGGCGAACTACGCCAACGTGACGGCACGCCACATCTACCTCCCGATTCCGACCAAGGAGCTGGCGGTGAACCATGCGCTCAGACAGAACCCTTTATGGTAAAACGCTTAATTGCAGAGCATACGATGAATACGAAACGAATCACATACCTCGCGGCGACGCTGGCCCTCGCAACCGCGGCGGCCTCGTGCGAGCACGAAGAGATCTACGAGCCGCTGGAGTTCTCGGTACAGCTGGCGCCGACGAACACCTACCGCACGGGCGACCCGGTGGTCTTCAACTTCGGCGGCAACGCCGACTTCATCACCGTCTGGACAGGCGACCCGGGACACGAGTACAAGCACCGCAACCGCACGAAGGTCGACATCGCCGACATCGAGTCGTGCGAACTGGAGATCGAGATCAGCCAGCAGTACGGCACGCTGAACAATCTCGATCTGTTTGCGGGCAACAAATTCGCGGGACTGAACGGCAGCGATGCCGCCACCGACCGCCCCGTGGTCGAAGCCATTGCGGCGAACGACTGCACCGACTGGACCAAACTGGAGTTCACGCCGAACAATGCGAACAAGTTCGAAACCTACACCTACGACATCACCCGGTTCGCCGACAGTTTTTCGTGGGGCATGCACCTTTTCTATCCGGACCCCAAGACCACGATGCGCACCTATCGGATCAACCCGAAGATCACGGTCAAGTTCAAGGGCCACGACACGCAGGTGTACAACTACCCGGACATGGAATTCGTCCCCTTCTCGCTGGCTTCGCAGCACGCCGACGACCCCTATATCCACAACGTATCGGGCAACGGCAACCTGAAATTCCAGGGCCAGCCGGGATCGAACAACACCGCCAATATCGTCTTCCAGGGCTTCAGCGCCGGGGCCTTCCCCGAAATCGACCAGTGGGCTTTCATGCAGCCCGTCGCGCTCAACACGATCTCGCCCGACACGGGCCAGAACATCAAGGGCGTGACCGACGACCTGCCGAGCTACTCGTACATCTACACCGAGCCGGGAACCTACACGGTGACCTTCATCGTCGCCGGCGGCAACTACCAGGGACAGTCGGCGCCCGCTCCCTACGAGGTGACTTTCACGGTGATCGACCCGATCGAATAACCCGTCCGAAAGCTTTCGCAAGCCCGCCCTTCCGCAAGAAAGGCGGGCTTTTTCACAACATCGGGTTGCATTTCTGCGTTCTTTTCAGTAACTTTGGAGGTGAAACTTAACCTTTAACAACCAAAACCGAAACAACCTCATCGTATGAAGGCTGAATTACAGGAAATAGCGTCGCAGTTCGCGCTGGAAGGCGCCATCACGGCAATCGACTCGCTGGGCGAGGGATTTATCAACGACACGTTCATCGTCCGCACGGCAGGCGATGCGCCGGATTACATCCTCCAGCGCAAAAACAAGAACATCTTTCCCGACGTTCCGGCCATGATGGAGAACATCCGCAAAGTGACGGATCACATCCGCCGCCGCGTCGCAGCCGCCGGAGGCGACCCCAAACGCGAGGCGATGACGGTCGTCGCGACCCACGACGGGAAACTCTGCCACGTGGACGCGCAGGGCGAATACTGGGCCGTTTCGGTTTTCATCGGCGACACGATCGCCTACAACAAGGCCGACTCCCCGGAACTGGCCCGCAAGGGCGGCGAGGGCATCGGCAAGTTCCAGGCCCAGCTGGCGGACTTCACCGAGCCGCTGGCCGAGACGATCAAGGGCTTCCACAACATCCGCCACCGCTTCGTGCAGTGGGACGAGGCGCTGCGCCGCGACGCCGCGGGCCGCGTTAAGGATTTGAAAGAGGAGATCGGCTGGATCGAATCGCGCCGCGACGAGATGCTCGCCTTCTGGTCGAAGGTCGAGGACGGCACGATCCCCACGCGCGTGACCCACAACGACACGAAGATCAACAACATCCTCTTCGACAAGCAGGGCGAGGTGCTGTGCGCCATCGACCTCGACACGGTGATGAACTCCACGTCGCTCAACGATTTCGGCGACGCCATCCGCTCCTACACCAACACGGGCGACGAAGACGACCGCGACCTTTCGCGCGTCGGCATGTCCCTCGAAATGTTCCGCGCCTATACCGAAGGCTATCTGTCGCAGCGGGCCGGACAGCTCAACCAGGCCGAAATCGACCACCTGGCCTTCTCGGCCCGTTACATCACCTTCGAACAAGTGCTGCGCTTTTTAATGGACTACATCGACGGCGACACCTATTACAAGACGAAATACCCCGAGCACAACCTCGTGCGCACACACGCCCAGTACAAGCTGCTGCAAAGCATGGAAGAGCAGTACGGCACGATGTGTGAAATCGTACGGGAAACCGTCGCCAAATACAAATAAGGAATGGAAATTCGCAAGATAGCAGGCATCAAGCCCGACGACCGGGCCGCCGTGGACGAGGCATTCGCCGGGATCGAACCCCGACCGGTGGCGTGCTGCAACTGGCCCGCGGAATTTCCCTATGCCCCGGAAGTCAGCTTCCGGATGTTCCATACGGGCGACTGGCTGATGCTGCGCTTCGACGTTGCCGAACGCTACACGGCGGCGCTCGTCACGGAGGACAACGGCGAGGTGTGGACCGACTCGTGCGCGGAGTTCTTCATCGCGCCCGACGAGGGGATGTACTACAACTTCGAAACCACCTGCATCGGGCGGATGCTCCTCGGGGCACGCAAGTCGCGGACCGAGGCCGAACACGCCTCGCCCGAGGTGCTGGCAGGCGTGAAACGCTACACGACGCTTCCCGGCGAGCCTTTCGCCGAGCGCGAGGGCGACAACCGCTGGTCGCTCACGCTGGCCATCCCCCCGCAGGCGCTTTTCCGCCACGGACTGACCGACTGGAGCGGCCTCAAGGCCCGCATGAACCTCTACAAGTGCGGCGACAACCTCTCGCACCCCCATTTCCTCTCGTGGCGGCCGATCCAAACGGAGAAGCCCGATTTCCACCGTCCCGAGTTTTTCGAGCGGGTGACGTTTGAGAAGTAGAAAAAGACTAAAACAATATCGAATCATGAACAACAAGTATTCACTCCCCAAAGACGGCGGTCTGATTTCCGAATCGGCTCCGCGCGACATCATCCATCGTTACGAGAAGATCCACACCAAGGTCTACGAAAACGAGTACGAAGGTGTGCAGTACGTCGCCGACAACATCGTCAAGGCGATCCGCATGTACAACGAAATCCACTGCTCGAACGAGGTCTACGAGGAGTCGCAGCCTTTCGTGCTGGGCCTCACCACGGGCCGCACGCCGCTGGGTCTCTACCGCGAGTTGGTCAAACGCCACCAGGAGGGGCAGATCAGCTTCCGGAACGTCGCCGTTTACAGCCTCGACGAGTTCTACCCTATCCGATCGACCGAACAGCAGAGCCGCAACTACCGCATCCACGAGGAGTTCCTCAACCACATCGACATCCTGCCCGAGAACGTGCACATCCCCGACGGTACGGTCCCCGAGGACCGCGTTTCGGAATACTGCGCTTCGTACGACCACTCGGTGCGCCGCATCGACCTGATGATCATCGGCGTCGGCGAGGACGGCCAGATCGGCTTCAACGAGCCGGGGTCCTACTCCCGGTCGCGCACGCGGCTGGTGCAGCTGACCTACAACACCCGCAAAATCCAGTCGGGCGCTTTCTTCGGGCTGGAGAACACGCCCAAGATGGCGATCACGATGGGCATCGACACGATCATGCGCGCCAACCGCATCATCCTGATGGCCTGGGGCGAGGAGAAGGCCCACATCGTCCAGCGGGTCGTCGAGGGCGAGATCACGGATCAGGTTCCCGCCTCGTACCTGCAGGCGCACCAGAACATCGAGGTGGTGATCGACGACAACGCCGCGCAGCTGCTCACCCGCGAGCAGACGCCGTGGATGGTGGGTCCCTGCGAGTGGACGCCGAAATTCGTCCGCAAGGCCGTGGTATGGCTCTGCGGCGTGGTGAAGAAGCCCATCCTGAAACTCACCTATAAGGATTACATCGAAAATTCGCTGGGCGAACTGCTCGAACAGGGCCGCGCCTACGACCAGATCAACATCGACGTCTTCAACGACCTCCAGCACACCATCACGGGCTGGCCGGGCGGCAAGCCCAACGCCGACGACTCGACGCGCCCCGTGCCTTCGTCGCCCTTCCCCAAACGGGTGATCGTCTTCTCGCCGCATCCCGACGACGACGTGATCTCGATGGGCGGTACGTTCATCCGCCTCGTACAGCAGGGACACGACGTACACGTGGCCTACGAAACCTCGGGCAACGTGGCCGTGCACGACGACGTGGTGCTGCAAAACATCGACACGGCGCGCGAGCTGGGCTACGGCAACCACTACGCCGAGGTCGAGAAGATCATCGCCGGCAAGAAGAAGGGCGAACCCGAGCCGCGTCCGCTGCTCGACCTGAAGGGCGCCATCCGCCGCGCCGAAGCACGTGCCGCCGTGCGCTCGTTCGGTCTGAACCCCGACACCAACGCCCACTTCCTCAACCTGCCGTTCTACGAAACGGGCGGCATCAAGAAGGGCCAGCTCACGGAGAAGGACATCGAAATCATCGTCAATCTGCTGCGCGAGATCAAGCCTCACCAGATCTACGCTGCCGGCGACCTTGCCGACCCCCACGGCACGCACCGTACGGCCATGGAAGCCATTCTGGGAGCCCTCGAAGTCGTGAAGGACGACGAGTGGCTGAAGGAGTGCCACCTGTGGCTCTACCGCGGCGCCTGGATGGAGTGGGACCTCGGTATGGTGGACATGGCCGTGCCCCTGTCGCCCGACGAGCTGATCATGAAGCGCCACGCCATCTACCGCCACCTCTCGCAGAAGGACATCATGCCCTTCCCGGGCAGCGACCCCCGCGAGTTCTGGCAGCGGGCCGAGGAGCGCACGCAGAACACCGCAAGACTCTACGACCAGCTCGGCATGGCCGAATACCAGGCTATCGAGGTATTTGTAAAGATGTTTTAGAAACATCTTTACAAATGCCAAAACATAAAAAACAAAACACACCATCCCATGCGCTTAATCATTGAAAATACCCCGCAGCAGGTAGCCCAGTGGGCCGCCAATTACATCATCGCCCAGATCAAGAACAAGGAGCAGCATACCTCCTCGCCCTTCGTGCTGGGCCTGCCTACCGGCTCGACCCCGCTGGAGACCTACAAAGAGCTGATCCGCCGCCACAAAACGGGCGAAGTGTCGTTCAAGAACGTCATCACGTTCAACATGGACGAGTACGTGGGTCTCCCCGAGGAGCATCCCGAAAGCTACCACTCGTTCATGTGGAACAACTTCTTCAAGCACGTCGACATCAAGCCCGAGAACGTCAACATTCTCGACGGCAACGCCGACGACCTGGCCAAGGAGTGCGCCGACTACGAGGCCCGCATCGTCGAGGCCGGAGGCATCGACCTCTTCATGGGCGGCGTGGGCGAAGACGGGCACATCGCCTTCAACGAGCCGTTCTCGTCGCTCAACTCCCGCACGCGCCTCAAGACGCTGACGCAGGACACGATCCAGGTCAACGCCCGGTTCTTCGGCGGCGACATCTCGCTCGTGCCGAAAACCGCGCTGACGGTCGGCGTGGGCACGGTGCTGTCGGCCAAGAAGGTGCTGATTCTCGCCACGGGCCACAAGAAAGCCCGCGCGGTGCGCCACGGCGTCGAAGGCTCCTACAACCATCAGTGGACCATCTCGGCCCTCCAGGTGCACCCCAACGGCATCCTGGTCTGCGACGATCCGGCCGCCGAGGAGCTGCGCGTGGCCACCTACCGCTACTTCAAGGACATCGAGCGCGAAAACCTGATCTCGAAATAAGCGCATTCCCGGTACGAAAAAATCCCGCAGGGCCTGCCCTGCGGGATTTTTTGCTTCCATAGCCCGGATAAAGAACTCCCGGCGTCATTTTACGGCCGGATTATTTGCCGAATGCCGGAAAAATTTTATCTTTGTAGAGCATTGCTTATACGGGAAAATCGTGGGAGCGTCACTCAAAGACATAGCCTGCAAACTCAACCTCTCGAAGACGACCGTTTCATGGGTCCTCTCGGGGCAGGGCGACAAAAAAGGGATCAGCGCGGAGACGCAGAGCCGCGTGCTGGCCTGCGCCCGCTCCCTGGCATACGAACCCAACCTGCTGGCCCGAAGCCTCAACACGGGCGTATCGAAAACCATCGGACTGATCCTGCCCTCGATTTCGGACACCTTCTTCGCCCACATCGCCGACCGGATCGAGTCGGAAGCCGAGCAGGAAGGCTACTCGCTGATGATCGCCGGTTCGAACTCCGAAACCGAGCGGGAAAACGCCCTGATACGGCTTTTCCGGTCGAAGAAGGTCGACGGCATCATCATCGCCCCGGCCGACGCTTCGGGACGCGAGGTCGACCGTCTTACAGAGAGCGGCTGCCCGGTCGTGCTGTTCGACCGCTGCCTCGCGAAAACGGATGCCGGCTGCGTGGTGATCGACAACGAGGCGGGCAGCCATGCGCTGGTCCGCCATCTCACGGCCCGGGGATTCCGCAAAATCGCCATCATCACGACCTTTCCCCACCTCCCGACGATGGAGCTGCGGCACAGGGGCTATCTCCGCGCGCTGGCGGAAGCGGGACTGCCCGCCGATCCCCGTCTCTACGGAGAGGTTGCCTACGCCGGCTACCGGGAGCATGTCTGCGATACGCTCGACCGCATCCTCGGCACGGTTCCCGACACCGACGCCTTTTTCTTCACCACGCATATCCTCGCCACCGAGGCCCTGCGCTATTTCCACGACCGGGGCATCGGCATCAGCGACGGGCGTCCGGGGCTTGCCTGCATGCACGAAGACCCGCTTTTCCGTCTGGCCGCGCCCCGGATGAGCGTCGCCCACTTCCCCGTCGAAGAGATCAGCGCCCACGCCGTGCGCATCCTGCTGCGGCAAATCCGCGAAAGCCAGGCCTCCAAGCCGACCCGCCCGGCTCCCGAATCGGTAGTGCTGCCCTGCCGCATAGAGTTCCGGGACGAATAAACTCCCGTTCCACCCGGACAGCCCGGCCCCGGTCGTTCCCGGTTCCCCGATACGAAAGACCCGCAAAACAATGAAGTCCTGCGGGTCTTTCTCCGGAAACTAATCTCTAAATTACTTCTCGGCAATCAGTCCGATTTCGTCGACACAGAAATAAGCCGGGCAGTTCAGATAATTGCCGCTCATATCGTTCGACTGAACCTTGAAACGCAGTTCGTCCACCTCGCCCAGCGACGAACAATCGACTTTCACCCAGTCGGCAACGATGTTTTCACCCTCGATGAGCGTCTGTTCCACGCTACCGCCTTCGGCATTTTTGAGATACCCCGTCACAACGACTTTGAACCAGTAATTCTCAACACGGCCGGTATATTGCGCCGCCACGGTCGCATTGGCCAGGTACAAATAGGCCACTTTGCGCGGCTCGGTAAATTCGATCTTCGGCGTATGGTAATTGTAAACCCCGTATCCATTGTCGTAAGCGATTGCAAACGTAGCGCTTGCATTCGCCCCGGCCGTCGCCCAGGCGGAAAATCCATCCTTGCTGTAATCGGCCGAACCGCCGTTGCTCCTCTTGCTGAAGTTCTGCGAAAGGACGAATCCGCCCCAAACGTCGGAAGCTCCATAGGAACTATATTTGTTGTCGGTGAAATAAGACCCGAATCCGATCTTTTTATCGGCCGTCGTAAAGAGCTGGCCGTCGAAATAAGTTCCGTTGAAATCCTCGTCCATCATATACTCCTTACCGCACAACACATTGCTAAAGTCACCGCCGGCCCAGTCCCCGGCAATCGTAACATCGCGCAATTCAACGGGCATTTCAGCCGCATCGAGCATCCCTTCGCTCTTTTCAAAAGAAATTACGTCGTAACGAGGTTCCACCGTATTGTCCTCGTCCGAGCAGGCGGCCAAAGCGAAGGCCGCAAATGCGAAAAGCAAGAGTTTTTTCATCTTTCGTTTGATTTTAAGTATGTTCGTAAAATAAAAAATCCGGTCCCGGAACCTCCCGGAATCGAACCTTTTTCACGTCCATACCCGCATTTCAGCCACGAAATACCAAGACTTGCGATGCTCCGTTCTCCGCAGACACACCCCGAAAAAAGATTCTTCCTCGTCGGGAAGCTGCAAGGCAGGTCTTCTGGCTCATCCCTGCCGCAACGCCTTCCCGGTCCTCTCGGACCAGTGGCTTTCAGCGTGTCGCGGCAACTCTCGGAACTTACAGCAGCGGGAACTGCTGCCGATTTTCACGGCATTCCCATTTAATCACACGGGGCCTTGCCCGGCCCTTTGTGAACCATTGCGGTGCAAATTTAGGAAATAAATTCGTATCTTTGCCCCTGCAAACATAAAATTCGAAAAAATTATGAAGCACGCATACGTATTCCCGGGCCAGGGCGCCCAGGCCGTCGGAATGGGCAAAGACCTCTACGACAAGGTTCCGGCTGCGAAGGAACTCTTCGAGAAAGCCAACGAGATTCTCGGTTTCCGCATCACCGACATCATGTTCGCCGGTACGGACGAGGAGCTGAAGCAGACCCGTGTCACCCAGCCCGCCGTATTCCTCCACTCGGTCGTCATGGCCAAGGCGCTGGGCGTGAAGCCCGATGCCGCCGCCGGACACTCGCTCGGCGAATTCTCGGCCCTCGTGGTTGCCGGCGCCCTCTCGTTCGAGGACGGCCTGAAACTCGTATCGAAGCGCGCAATGGCCATGCAGGCCGCCTGCGAGGCCCAGCCGGGAACGATGGCCGCCATTCTCGGCCTCGAAGACAAGGTCGTGGAGGAGATCTGCGCTTCGACCGACGGCGTGGTCGTCGCCGCCAACTACAACTGCCCGGGCCAGCTGGTGATCTCGGGCGCCGTGGAGGCCGTAGACGCCGCCTGCGAAAAGGCCAAGGCCGCCGGAGCGCGCCGTGCGCTGCGCCTGCCGGTGGGCGGAGCGTTCCACTCGCCGCTGATGGAGCCAGCCAAGCAGGAACTCGAAAAGGCCATTGCCGAAGCACCGTTCCAGACGCCCGTGTGCCCGATCTACCAGAACGTCGACGCCAAGCCTTATACCGACCCCGCCGCCATCAAGGCCAACCTGATCGCCCAGCTGACGGCCCCCGTGCGCTGGACCTATATCGTGAAGAACATGCTGGCCGACGGCGTGACGGAATTCACCGAACTCGGCCCCGGCAGCGTGCTGCAGGGACTCATCCGCAAGGTGGACCCCAACGCAGTTGTGGAATCGAAATCGACTTTATAAAACAAAAAGTCCCGCTTAAAAATTAACGCCCTGAAAATCAGGGCGTTAATTTTTTATCTCTCATTTTGAAGCAAAATTTATTAAATTTTATTAAAAACTTGTTGCATTTATTAAAGATACTTATTATATTTGCAGAGTTAGTTAAAAATGAGACTGGAAGGATGACATCACTTACCGAATTTTTCAACAAACACGAAGACGACGCCCTGAAGGGCATTACGCACAAAAACAGCATCATCAAGCGCAACATCATTGCGCACATGGCTGTCAACGGAGAATGCACGCTTTCGGAGCTTACCAAAGAGCTTCACATCAGTGTCCCCACGATCACCAAACTGGTCCAGGAGCTGGTCGACGAGAACATCGTGACGGACCTGGGCAAGGTGGAAACCCCGGGCGGACGGCGCCCCAACATCTTCGGCCTGGCCAACTCGGCGATCTATTTCGCCGGGGTGAACGTCGGTCGTGACAACATGCGCTTCCTGATCACCGACCTGCAGAACAACATCATCAAGGAGGAGAACGACTTCACGTTCGAGTTGCTCGACCGTCCGCAGTGCATCGAGCGCATCTGTTCGGGCATCGAGAACTTCATCGCCACATGCGGCATCGACCGGGGCAAGATTCTCGGGCTGGGCGTCTGCATGACAGGACGCGTGAACCCCGACACGGGCCGCAGTTACAAATACTTCACGTCGAGCGAACAGTCGCTGCGCGACTTGCTCGAAGAGCGCGTCGGCATCCGCGTACTGCTGGAGAACGACACCCGCGCCCGCTGCTATGCCGAGTACACCTGCGGCAAGTCGAAGGACGAGAGCAACGTGCTCTACCTCCACATGGGTCGCGGCGTGGCCATCGGCATCGTGGTCGACGGACAGCTCTACTACGGCAAGAGCGGTTTCGCGGGCGAGTTCGGGCACATCCCCTTCTTCGACAACGAGATCATCTGTTCGTGCGGCAAGAAGGGCTGCCTCGAAACCGAAGTTTCGGGTATCGCCATCGAGGACAAAATGTGCCATCTGATCCAGAAGGGCGTGAACACCATCCTCAAGGAGAAATACGACCAGCAGAAGACCATCCATATCGACGACATCATCGCCGCGGCGAAGAACGACGACAACCTTTCGATCGAACTGATCGAGGAGGCGGGCGAGAAGGTCGGCAAGGCCGTTGCGTTCCTGATCAACACGTTCAATCCCGAGACGGTCATCGTCGGCGGCAACCTCGCGGCGGCGGGCGACTACATCATGCTGCCGCTCAAATCGGCGACGAACAAATATTCGCTCAACCTGGTGTACAAGGACACCAAGTTCCGCGTGTCTAAGATGACCGAGAATGCCAACGCCTGGGGCGTGGCCATGCTTATCCGGAACAAGATCATCGGCCTGTAATGAACATCGAGGGCCGCACCATCCGCCTGCGGGCCGTGGAGCCGGGCGACGTCGACCTGATGTACGAGTGGGAGAACGACTACGACATCTGGCCGGTCAGCGGTACGACGGAGCCGTTCTCGCGCCATCAGCTGGAACGCTTCGTCGAACGGCAGCAGGGCATCGCCGGGGTGCTCTGCGACGGACAGTTGCGGCTGATCATCGAGACGCTGTCAAGTTCCAAACCGGTCGGGGCGATCGACCTGTTCGAATACGACCCGATCCACCGCCGGGCGGGCGTCGGCATCCTCATCTACGAACAGAGCGACCGGGGACGCGGCTACGCCTCCGACGCCGTGGAGACCCTCTGCCGCTATGCACACGATACGCTGCGCGCGCATCAGCTGTGGTGCAACGTCGGGGCCGACAACGAAGCGAGCCTGCGCCTGTTCCGCAGCGCGGGATTCACCGAGATCGGCGTCAAACGCGACTGGCTATGGCGGCCCGACGGCTATCACGACGAGGTGATGCTGCAAAAAATACTGGATTGAAAAAATCGACCGACAGTTTTTGTCGGTCGATTTTCAATTATCTACAAACTTTCAACTATGACATCCACATCATCATTAACATCGCCAATCTTCCCATATCCACCATTATAGGAATTAACGATCTCAACATCATATTTTTTAGTACATTTCTCACATACGATTGCATCCACATTTGTCATGACACTCCTAGCGCCTGTTTCTGCTGAATAATCTGGTTCCGGAACCATAATAGGGTCACTCACAATTTTGTGCCGACAATACGGACATTCAAATCTCAAAATAACTGCATCAATTCTTAAATCATTTAGCTGAAACTCTTTCATCCTTTTTTCTTTTTAATTCTATCTAACCTAATTTTAGCCAATAGTATCCCAACAAAAATGCAAGGAATATACGTAGCCCAGAAATCAATGGAAACAAAAGTATAATTGTCTCCGACAAACAATAAAACCACTACAATATTTATGAAATACATAACTGCATTACATAAACAAATTATCGATTCTTTTAATAAAGACTCATTAAAAAAATTCAAAATCATCAGACATCCAAGAGTTAATAAAAAAATAGAAGCGACAATAATAGATGAAGTTAATGCATAATATAACTCATTGCTATTACCACCTGTCACTGCAATAGTAAGACTAATGATTACTAAACCTAACGCTAATACAATATTAACTTTATAATAATTACGCAATACCCAACTCATCAGCTCCTCAATCCTATTTTGCGGTTCGAGTTTTTTTTTAGCCGCCTCTTGTTCTTTCTGCTTTTTCACCATAAAACTATACGGATCCATAAAAATTGAATTTAATCTCCGCCCCGGCCCCGACTGCGGATTATACAAAAAAGAAAGTGTGGAGCCGTTCGTTTATCTGGATGGAGGTTCTGGTAAACCTTGAGTCAAATAAACAATACCCCACACTTGTATAGTATGGGATAGAAAACCACATACCAATACAAGTGATGAGTGTTAATTGCTCTCCTTGACTCATTGAAATTTACCAGATTTCCATCCAAGGATAAAAGCGAAACACTTTCATCAAAATATGTCTTGCCGGATATACCCGACTTTACAAAAATAGAAAATGTTTTCGAGAAATCAGCAATCAGGCAGTCATTATTCAACAAATAAAAATCCCGGACTAAAAAAAGCCCGGGATTCTTTTACAACTGCCGTGCTGATTACTCCAGCCGGCGCGAACCGTCGGAGATCACGACGTCGTAGACCTTCGGTTCGTGGCCGTATTTGGCGTTGAACTTCTCCTTGGCCGTAGCGATGAAGTTGTCGTAAAGCTCGTCCTTCACCAGGTTGATCGTGCAGCCGCCGAAGCCGCCGCCCATGATGCGCGAACCCGTCACGCCGCACTCCTCGGCGACCTCCGCCAGGAAGTCCAGCTCCTCGCACGACACTTCGTAGTCCTTCGACATGCCCCAGTGGGTCTCGTACATGCGCTTGCCGACGGTCTCGTAGTCGCCCTTTTCGAGCGCCTCGCACACATCCAGAACGCGCTTTTCCTCGCCGATCACATAGCGTGCACGCTTGTAATCCTCCTCCGAAATCCGATCTTTGATAGCTTCAAGCTGCTCCATCGTGGCGCCGCGCAGGAACTCCTGGCCCAGCACTTTCGCAACGCGCTCGCACGAAGCGCGGCGATCGTTGTACGGAGAGCCTACCAGTTCGTGCTTCACGCGCGAATCCAGCAGCACCAATTTATAGCCCTTCGGATCGAACGGGAAGTAGGCATACTCCAGCGAACGGCAGTCCAGACGGATCAGGTTGCCCTTCTTTCCGAAAACCGAGGCGAACTGGTCCATGATGCCGCAGTTTACGCCGCAGTAGTTGTGTTCGGTCGACTGGCCGATCTTCGCCAGTTCGAACTTGTCGATACCGCAGTTATAGAGGTCGTTCAGCGCAAAGGCATAGGTCGACTCCAGCGCTGCCGACGACGACATGCCGGCGCCCAGGGGCACGTCTCCGGCAAACACCGTGTCGAAGCCGCCGATCTTGCCGCCGCGCTTCTGAATCTCGCGGCAGACGCCGAAGATGTAGCATGCCCAGCTCTCGGCCGGTTTGTCCGCCTCGTTCAGACCGAACTCCGAGCTTTCGCCCAGGTCGAGCGCATAGGCGTGCACCCTGTCCGTGCCGTTGAGCCGGATCGCTGCGACAATCCCCTTATCGACCGCCCCCGGGAAGACGAAGCCCCCGTTGTAGTCCGTGTGCTCGCCGATCAGGTTGATGCGGCCCGGAGAGGCGAACAGGATAGCTCCCTCGCCGTAAAGTTCGTTGAATTTCTTGCTGACTTTTTCTTTCATGGCTCTTATTTTGTGGTTTTAAGTTTGAGTATCCGGAATCGGATTGCACGAAGATAGGAAAAAATCCGTGACGCCCGGCATAATTTTGTTTCAATTAACAATAAAAATCGACCTTTTCGCGCCCGAAATGCCCGAAAACGGCTGCGGTGACATCTCTATGAAAACAAAAGTTTTGATTCCCTTTCGACTTGTAAATCCGGAAATGTTTGCTACCTTTGTAATGGTTTCGTTTCAGAAGTCACCAACTAACATTTCAAACGATATGACAAAAAACCTCATTTTGGCCGCCGCCATGCTGTTAGCAGGGAGCGCCGTCGTCGCCCAACCCAAGGTAATCGCGCACCGCGGTTACTGGACCGCCCCCGAATCGGCGCAGAACTCGATCGCTTCGTTCACGAAAGCCGACGCCATCGGTGTCTTCGGCTCGGAAATCGACGTATGGCTCACCGCCGACGACAAACTGATCGTCAACCACGACCGGGTTTACAAAGGCACGGACGTCAACATGGAGAAATCCACCGCCAAGGAGATCACGGCCATCGTGCTGCCCAACGGCGAGAACATTCCCACGTTCGACGCCTACCTGAAGCTCGTCGCCTCGAAACCCGACACGCGCCTGATTCTCGAAATGAAGTCGCTTTCGGATTACAACCGCGAGGACCTCGCCGCCAAAAAGATCGTCAAGCAGCTCAAGAAATACGGCGTGCTGGACCGTACGGAGATCATCGCCTTCTCGATCAACGCCTGCATGGCATTCAAGAAGCTCATTCCCGACACCAAAATCTACTACCTCAACGGCGACCTGGCTCCCAAGAGCATCAAGAAACTGGGGCTGTCTGGCATCGACTACTCGATGAAGGTGCTCCGCAAAAATCCCGAATGGGTGAAGCAGGCCCACGACCTGGGACTCGAAGTCAACGTCTGGACCGTGGACGAAGAGGCGGACATGAAATATTTCATCGACCTGGGCGTGGATTACATCACCACCGACTACCCCGAGCGTCTGCAGGCCCTGCTGAAGAAATAAGGGTTCCCATAATTAAGAGAAATGAGCAGCTGAATAGCTTGCTCATTTCTCTTAATCAACGAATAACTTTAAAATTGGAAAAGACTTGTCATCGTAACGAATACAATCAACTTTTTCTAAAACCGGATCATATTTAAAAAAAAGGACATCAGCCATATGAATGGTAGAAAAAATGCTTTCTTCGTCAAAAAGAAAATTTTTAAAGCCAAAAGATTGTGCTTCCCGTTTTAATTGAATATCTTTTATTCCACTAATAAATAAAACATCATTAGTTTCTTTTTCTATATCCTTTAATGATGTATACAAACTAGATAAACAAGATCGACAAACATTCGGAGATATATAAGCGACATATACATCTTGCATATTCACAGCATATAACGTTCCCAGATTCTTTACATGTGAAATAATGTTTTCATCAACTCGTATTTGAGAAAAACTTTTATTTATATAAGATGCATAAGACTTATTTATACCACACAATTGCTCTAACCCATCAATCAACCTCCGATTACAAATTATCTGAAAGACATTTACAAAAAATAATATGAATACAAGAGCAATAAATAAACGAAATATGTATTTATTTTTAATCATATTTTAATTATTACAATTGCATTCAGCATCCGCTTTGACCTTCACAGATTTCGAATCGACACGTCGTATATCCCCAACAACATCCCGTTTTCACATCCCAAGCCTCCTTACCCTCTTCCGGACAATTTACAGCTTGGTCTCGCCTGTGATCTTCATCGCCAGGCCCTTCTCCCCACGCTAAAGCCTCGACATTCTCCAGTAATAGTTTTACCGTTTTTACCTTTTTGTAATTTACGCCTAACGTAATAGCAGCAATAACAATAATAGCCACAACATAAAAGAAATTTGCTTTCATAGTTTTGCAGTTTAGATTAATAATAAGGTTCTATTCAAATTTAATTTTAACAATTATCGGATTATCGTCCTCATTAAGATGCAAATGCTGAACAGTCATCAGATACGCTAACATAGGATCCAAATTTTCAGTATTTACAGAAGGATCGAGATATTTATCGAATACACCATAAAAAAATTCCTCGTCCGAACCTACGATGAAAAAAGGTGTTGTTTCGAATTTATCTCCGCTGTTCCAATTGATTCCTTGCATAATGTCTTTATCGACCAAAAAATAATAGATTCTATTGTAAGGGCCAAATGCCGACAAAAACAACTTCTTTTTGGTTTCCTGAATATTAAAAGGAAGTTTAAAATAATCGGAAGCCATAAATTTTTCCAAGTTCAACCAAGGATTTTGAACATTCTGAAATGAAAATAATGGAGGAATATTCTCATTCCCGAAATGAATCTTTACTTTTTTAGATAATCCATGATTCGAAATACAATAACAGATATTTTCATTTTCTTGCGGTTTCAACAGATAAGTATTATCAAAATTCTGTGTTACGAACGGAATCATATTCATATTAATATTGAAATCCATCCGTAACAACTCTTCCTCGACCAATTTTCCTTTTTTATCGAATCGTTTCAAACAATAAAACGGATTTTTTAGATTGCTTTCATCGCTCGGATTAGGCACATACAAGTAAAAGCCGTTATCATCAGCCGGAATTAAAGCCGAGGCATTCGGAATTTTCAATTTAGGAGAGTGCGTTGAAACAGTCTCAATATATTTACCTGTGGTAAGATCATATTTTATAATTGCATTCATATGGTTTAAACACCATAGTTCGGTATGATCTTCATTTAGGCTAATGTCATATATTTTAAGATATTCACCGGGTCCACGTCCTACATTACCATATTGTCTTTGGAATTCCCCCTTATTACTAAATCGATATAAACGCGTTCCATCCATTAAAATAAAATTCCCCTTCTTATCCAAAAGAAGTTTTGTAATTCCCGTAACAACAATTGAGTCCGGAGACGACAGATTAATTACTTCCACTCGATTAACATATTTATCAATTTGATCGATTGACTTTGTTATTTTAAGTGGATTAATTTCCGGGATATCCATCGTTACTTTTGGCCTACATCCTTGAAGTCCCAGAATCAAACATCCGATTATAAATTTGTTGATACCCATACAGCTATCAATAAATATTATATACAAATACATAACAAAATATACAATTTTAAGCCGATTATTTAGAAATAAAAACTTGCCCCAAGACAATAAATGCCTTGGGGCAAGTTTTTCTCCAAATAAACTACAATCTCAAACATCCACCACCGTCACCTCGATGCCGCGCTCGCGCAGGCGGTCCAGGTAAAGCTGCTGCACGCCGCTGTCGGTGATGATGCGGTCTACAGCCTCCAGGTCGCAGATCTTGCTGAATCCGCGGCGGCCGAATTTCGACGAATCGGCCAGCACCACGACCTTCTGCGCAGCATTGATCATCGCATCGTTCAGCGAGGCTTCGAGCATGTTGGTCGTCGTCAGACCGAACTCCGTGTCGATACCGTCCACGCCGACGAACAGTTTGCTGCAATTGAAGTTGCGGAGCATCGCCTCGGCAAAGGGACCCACGACCGACACCGAACTGCTGCGGGTGATACCGCCCAGCTGGAGGACATCCACATCGGCGTGCTGCGAGAGGATCTGGGTCACGGGAACCGCTGCCGTGATGACCGTCAGGTGACCGACGGGCTTGATCTCCCGGGCCAGGAAAGCCATCGTCGTTCCCGAAGCGATGATGATCGAATCGTCCTGCGAGATCAGCGCCGCAGCGGCCGCGCCGATGGCCCGCTTCTCGGCCACGTTCTTCTTCTCCTTTTCGTTGACGTGACGGTCGCTGATATAGGGACTTATGAGGATGGCGCTGCCGTGGGTGCGGTAGAGCTTCTTCTGCTGTTCGAGGTAGGACAGGTCCTTGCGGATGGTCACTTCCGAAACCTTGAAAAGCTCGGAGAGCTGCGTCACCGAAATCGAACCGTTCTGCTGCAACAGCGAGAGGATGCGGCTGTGCCGTTCCGGAAGGCTCAAAATGGGTTCTTCACCTGGTTTGTTCATGCGCAATTAAAATTTTAAAGTTTCGAGAGACTAATATAGGAAAAATATTCGAAACACGCACATTTCGCCGCGAATATTTTCCTTCCCGGCAGAAATAAAGCGTCCGATCAGAATATTTCAAATTAAAAGCCATTTTATTTTGAAATAGCCGAAATCATTTGTACTTTTGTTCCGAAACGAAATCAATCAACAAACCGATACTTATGGAAAGAGCATCACAAATCAAAAAGCTGTCCGACAAGGGCAAAATCTGGGACATGGTAGTCGTAGGCGGCGGTGCGACCGGACTGGGCGTCGCGGTGGACGCAGCCACGCGCGGCATGAGCGTAGCCTGCCTGGAGAAGACCGACTTTGCGAAATGTACGTCGAGCCGTTCGACCAAACTCGTGCACGGCGGCGTGCGCTACCTGCAAAAGGGCGACGTGATGCTGGTGCTCGAAGCGCTGCGCGAGCGCGGCCGCATGAAGGCCAACGCCCCGCACCTGGTGAAAGACCAGGCGTTCGTCATCTCGAACTACCGCTACTGGGACAACTTCCTCTACTTCTGCGGCCTGACCTTCTACGACCTGCTTTCGTTCGGCTTCGGCTACGGACGTTCGAAGTACATCTCCGCCAAGAAGGTGATGAAATACATCCCCACTTCGGTCGAAAAGGGACTGAAGGGCGGCGTGGTCTACCACGACGGTCAGTTCGACGACTCGCGCATGGCCATCAACCTCGCCCAGACCTGCGTCGAGAACGGCGGCACGGTCGTCAACGAGGCCACCGTGACGGGCATCCTGCACAATGAGGCGGGCAAGGTCGCCGGCGTGAAGTTCGTCGACAACACCACCGGCGAGGAGTATACGGTCAAGGCGCGCAGCGTCGTGAACGCCGCCGGCTGCTTCGTCGACGACATCATGCACATGGACAGCCCCGAACACCGCAAGATGGTCACCCCGAGCCAGGGCGTGCACATCGTACTGGACATGAAATTCCTGCAGAGCGACTATGCGATCATGGTTCCCAAGACCTCGGACGGCCGCGTGCTGTTCGCCGTGCCCTGGCACGACAAGGTCGTGGTCGGAACGACCGACATCGTGCGCCCCACTCCGGAGGAGGAGCCGCGTCCGCTGAAGGAGGAGATCGACTTCATCCTCGGTACGGCGGGACTCTACATGAACCCGGCCCCCACCTACAAGGACATCCTCTCGGTATTCGCGGGCCAGCGTCCGCTGGCGGCGCCCAAGAAAGAGGGCAAGAACACGAAGGAGATTTCGCGCAGCCACAAG
>UQKD01000017.1 GCA_900541585.1 uncultured Alistipes sp. | reverse complement strand
TTCCAACACATCCTCATTTTCGACGACTAAACATTTGTCTTTCAGCTCTTCCGCTTGAGGATGACGGATAATACAAGCGACAGCGAACGCCAAAGATTCTTCTTGGACCATTGATTGAATGATAGATATGGATGGCCGTTGTAGATTCTGATATATTTTCTCTTGTTCGTTTTCTCGTCCACCAAGAAGTATATCAGGATTTAACTTTATTTCAGGTCCAGTCGCCCATTTTTCCCCAAACGTATCTATTGTGTAAACTTTAATTAAAGGTTGGTGGTGGATATATTCGGCAAACCATAATGCAACAACAGGGCATAATGATAGCCAATCCTCCAACTCGACGGCAGTCAAGACAATGACGTTTTTCCAAATATGTGCATCCCTCTTTTCTTGCGCCCAATTTTCTGCTCCATTCCAGATCCGAGGAGTTACGAAAACATAGGTTGCAGATTGTGGTTCAAAACCTAAAGTATTTTCAGTTCTTTTGGCGTAATCTTCATCGGCCTTGCTTTTCGGATTCGCATTTGTCCCACATTCCCATAGAGACAAACCGGATTCGATACTATATACACGGGCTTGCGATTCAAGGATTCCATCCCATCCGGTCAAATATACGGCATCTCCAGACGGAAATCGGAATCGAGTTATTGCAGATGCTGGTACAGTCGCCCGAATCAGTCGCCCGACTAATTCCGGTAAGATACTTTGGGCATCACGCCTATCTGCCCACTGCTTTATATCGTTTGCTGTAAACCATTTCATAGTGAATTCTTTTTATAACGTTTTTCGCTCTCCATAAAGCAGGTTCATCCACATGGCGAACAGTTTGTCCGTCACCGAAAAGACCTTGTTGATTTCGGTAATGATGTCTTTTTCGAGCAACTTCTTCATCGCCGATTGTACGGAGCTCGCTGATGTCAGGCTGTGGCGCTTGATGAATTCAGCCGAGGTGATGCGCGACGCTTCGCCGTCTTTGGCGATGGCGTACAACAATTCTTTTTGCTTTTCGGGTATGTTCGACAATATCTCACGGAAAATCGTATCGTTCGAGGCAACCATGTTGTCGATGGCCGCCCGTATGGTTTCAAGCGAGCATTCTTCACCTTCGGGCGTATCGGCAAAGGCTTCGTTGAACGTCTTTTGAATATAGTAGGTGTGCCCCTTGAAAAGGTCATACACCTTTCCCACGTTTTCTGTAGCTATTCGCCGGTTGCGTTTCTCAAAATGACCGACGATAAACGGAATATAGATTTCCGGCCCGATCGCTTTCAGTTCCAATATATCCGCGCTATGGTAGAACGGACGGGCTGCCGACGTGAACATCTCCTGCATCATGTGCCGTTCGCTGCCGGCGAAGATGAAATGGCTGTTGTGCAACTTCTGAATATGAGTTCGTAACAGCGCCTCGATATTTTTCTCTGGATATTTGGCGATCTGCTGGAATTCGTCGATTGCCACGACGCACGGCTTATCCGCATCGGTGAGGTATCGGAAAATTTCATTCAACGTATATTCAGGTCGGTCGATGTCGCCCAGCTCCACGTTGAACGTCGGAGTGCTCGTAATGGGATCGAAGCCGAATTTGCCGCTGATGGATTTGAGCGTCCGGATAAACAGATCGGACATCTTGCGGCTGCGAGGCAGGAGCGTTTCGTAGATTTCGCGTCCAAGTAGATAAGTGAACTCCCGCAGGCTCGACGTGTGCAGAATGTCGATGAAGAACGTGTAATATTCATTGGCGATTTCGGGCTTGTCGTAGCAGAATTGAATCAATCCTGTTTTTCCCATGCGGCGCGGCGAAATGATGACCATGTTGTTCCCGTTGGTAATGGATTTGACAAGCCGTGCCGACTCCTGCACGCGGTCGCAGAAATATTCCGATTCTATTTTGCCCGTTACGATGAACGGATTTGTTATTTTGGCCATATAATCGCTGTTTTTTACAAAAGTAATTATTCTGCATGAATTATGCAAATCAAATAATTGCAATAGCTGTTATTGTTACTTGCTATTTCAGTTGAGTACCCCTCCGTTCGTCGGTATCTTTCACACGATTTCCGGTGTTGTTGCCCGTCCGATAATCCATCTGCGGAATACCTCCGCTTTTTCGGATTTAAGCCGGAACGCCAGCGCCGTTATCATTTCGAGATTGTACCGCTCGACAAGATTTCCGTTTCGGCTGCGCGTGCGGAGGAAAATACTGTCTTCATCCAGAATGCCGCTTTTGAGTATTGAGCGGATATTGGCACTTACGGCAGAAGTGAATACCCCGAACAAGTTGGCGATTTGGGCTTGTGTAAGCCAAATGCCGTTTGCACTGGGGCGAATCATTACCCGTCCGTTCTCGATCGTTATGGGTTGAGTTTTCATAGATGCTTGTTTTTATCGGTTGCTTGCATTTTTGTTTTCATTTGTTTGCTGCGGTTCTTCATAAAGTTCGAGTTTTCGACTTGCGGAGAGTTGTCTTAACTGCTTCGTATCCTCGTCCACTTTCTTGTCCGTTACATGGGCGTAAATTTGTGTCGTTACAAGCCGTTTGTGTCCCATCATGCGGCTGACGGTTTCGAGCGGCACGCCCAGTGAAAGCGTGATATGCGTTCCGAAATTGTGGCGAGCCATGTGAAAGGTCAGTTTGCGTTCGATGCTGCAGGCCGCAGCGAGGCATTTCAATCCTTTGTTCAACTCCGAATTCCCGTACATGGGTAGCAATTTGCCGTCAGGCGCTGCATCGCGGTATTTGTCGATAATATGCAGCGGCAGGTCAAGCAACGGGACCTCGAATTCCACACCCGTTTTCTCACGCACCGCCTTGATCCAGACCGTTCCATCTTCGGCTGTTTCAAGATTTTCGATAGTCAGCCGACCCATATCGCCGTAACTGATGCCCGTATAGCAGGAGAAGAGGAACAAGTCCCGAACAAGATAGAGCCGCGATGCAGGGAGCGGCGTAGTCATTAACCGTTTCAATTCTTCGCGTGTGAGGTAACATCGGTTGCGTTCGGGATGCGGCGGCTCGTAACCGGCGAACGGGTCGGCGGTAATGATTCCGGCAGCAATAGCCTTATTGACGACCGTATGTAGACGTGTCATATACAGAATAATGCTACGCGGAGCCAAACGCCGTTCGGTACGCAGATAGAGGTCGAACTTGTCGATAAACGACCGATCCAACGCCGAGAAAGGAATATCCGACAGCCGAAGCCGCTCCGACAGAAAACAGGCGAGATGATCGCATGTCGTGCGATAGGTTTGGGCCGATTTGGCCGAACGGTTTACACCTACCCGTTTCTCGAACTGCTCGATATACGTATGGAAGTAATCGAGCAAAGTTGCCTGACCATAAGCCATGCCCAACAACAGACACTTGATTTCTTCGGCCGTTATTCTTTCACGACCGACCGACTGTTCGCGGTAGATAGCGAGTGCCGAAGCACGATATTCGTCCAGTTGGCGGTTGATTGCGACAGCTTCGGCACTTTTACCTTTGGCACGACCTGCCATCCACAACGAAGCAGCTACCGAACATTTGGCACTGAACACGCTTTCCGAACGGCCGATTGTCAAACGGCCCATGACGGGACAACGACCGAAATCGTCTGATTCGTTCTTTTTGAGGTAGAACGCAACCTTTACATCCTCCTGATTCATAACTCTATTAACTGTTTGCAAAATTAACTGATATAGAGCTATTTGAAACCATGAAAAATGAAGCAGAACATAGAATAAGATACGATGTTTTCGTATCCGACCCCGTCTTTTCCGAAAACTTCCACAAAAAAGACTACCTTTGTCGTGGCGTTTTGAAAGAAAACCGCAGGCTCTGTGGAGTCGGAAGCGTTTTCAGCATTCGGACAAGAAGTGTTCTTCGCTCTTATTAACGACCCGAAAAAGGCAACGGATAAGTAACCCTGCTCCCGCTTAACTCCTCAATATTCCGATTTCTAACCATTCGGTAACCTATTGAAGACCTTCGTCTTAACTCTCCTAACTTCCAGTGACTTACATTATTGCCTCCGCTTAAGCCTATTTCTCACAAATTCTTCGTACCTTTGGGGTCGTAACGATCCTTTTGCCGGCCGGAAGGTTTTACTCAACCGTGCGCAATTCCGTTTTGATCCCATCCGACTTTTTCGTACCTTTGTAAGCTATTTTATTCCGAAACGATGAAAACGACCCCGATACTTCTGTTTTCCGTCCTGCTGCTGGGCGCATGCGGCGGCCCGGCGGCGCGCGCCAAACGCCCCGGCGCAAAGGCGCAGACCGCAGCGGCCGCGCAGGCCGAGCCGAAGGCGTACACCTACCGTATCGCGGCGGTCTACCCCCACTCGACCGGCGCCTACACCCAGGGACTGCAATACGTCGGCGGGACGATGTGGGAAGGCACGGGACAGCACGGCGAATCGGTCGTGCAGAAGACCGACCTCGCAACGGGCAGGACCGAGGTCATGGCGCGCCTGCCCCGTTCGGAGTTCGGCGAGGGAATCACCCTGCTCGGCGGGAAGCTCTACCAGCTGACCTGGCAGTCCAATACGGCACACGTCTATTCGCTGGAGAACGGGAAACTACGAAAAATCCGCGACTTCCGCTATCCGGGCGAAGGCTGGGGCCTCACGACCGACGGCGAGAAGCTCTACATGTCGGACGGCACGTCCACGATCCACACGGTCGATCCCGCGACGTTCCGCCGCGAAAAGCGCGTGACGGTGACCTACAAGGGCGCACCTGTCGAATACCTCAACGAACTGGAGTGGATCGGCGGCAAAATATGGGCCAACGTCTACACCACCGACCAGATCGTCGTCATCGACCCCGCGACGGGCGTCGTCGAGGGTGTCGTCGACCTGACGGGCCTGCTGCCCGAAACGGAGATGACCGCGACGACCGACGTGCTGAACGGCATCGCCTATGACGCCGAGGGGGACCGCATCTTCGTGACGGGGAAAAACTGGCCGAAACTCTACGAAATAGAAATAATCGAAAAATAGATGGCAACAACGCTATACGACCAACTGAAGCGCCGCATCCTGCTGCTCGACGGAGGCTTCGGCACGATGGTGCAGGGCTACGGACTGCAGGAGGAGGACTACCGCGGCCAGCGGTTCGCCGGCTGGCCGGTGCTGCTCAAGGGCTGCAACGACCTGCTTGCGCTGACCCGCCCCGACGTGGTGCGCGCAATCCACGAAAAATACCTGCAGGCGGGAGCCGACATCATCGAAACCGACTCGTTCAACGCCAACGCCGTGTCGCTGGCCGACTACCGGCTCGAAGAGTGCGCTTACGAGATTTCGAAGGCCGCGGCCGAAATCGCCCGCAGTGCGGCCGACGCCTTCACGGCCCGCAACCCGCAGAAGCCGCGCTTCGTGGCCGGATCGGTGGGTCCCACGAACCGCACGGCCTCGATGTCGGCCGACGTACAGAATCCCGCGGCCCGCGAGGTGACCTTCGCACAACTGGTCGAAGCGTATACGGATCAGGTGCGGGGCCTCATGGACGGCGGCGCGGACATCCTGCTGGTGGAGACGGTCTTCGACACGCTCAACGCCAAGGCTGCCCTCTGGGCCATCGACACGCTCTGCGGGCGGCTGGGCCGCGCGATCCCCGTGATGGTCTCCGGAACGCTCGCCGACGCCAGCGGCCGCACCCTCTCGGGGCAGACCGTCGAGGCTTTCGCCGCCTCGGTATCGCACGCGAACCTGCTGTCGGTCGGACTGAACTGCGCCTACGGGGCCAAGCAGCTGCTGCCCTACCTCGAACGGCTGGCGGCTGTGGCCGGAACGCGCATCTCGGCGCACCCGAACGCAGGCCTTCCCAACGTGATGGGCGGCTACGACGAGACGCCCGAAATGTTCGCCGAAGACGTCGGGGAGTATCTGCGGCGCGGACTGGTGAACATCGTGGGCGGCTGTTGCGGCACGACGCCCGCACATATCTTCGAATTGTCGAAGATCGCCGGAAATTACGCCCCGCGGCCCGTTCCCGCGCCGAAACACGTCACGACGCTGAGCGGTCTGGAGCCGCTGCGGATCGTCCCCGAAGCCAACTTCATCAACGTCGGCGAGCGCACGAACGTCGCCGGATCGGCCCGCTTCGCGAGGCTGATCCGCGAAGCGAACTACGAGGAGGCGCTCTCGGTGGCCCGCGCACAGGTCGACGCCGGGGCGCAGATCGTCGACGTCTGCATGGACGACGGGCTGATCGACGGTCCCGAAGCTATGCGCACGTTCCTCAACCTGATGGCCTCGGAGCCGGAGATCGCCCGCGTGCCGGTGATGATCGACTCGTCGAAATGGGAGGTGCTTCAAGCGGGACTTGAAGTGACGCAGGGTAAGTCGGTGGTCAACTCCATCTCGCTCAAGGAGGGCGAAGCGGAATTCCTGCGCCGGGCCGCGGAGATCCACCGTTTCGGCGCGGCCGCCGTGGTGATGCTCTTCGACGAGCGGGGCCAGGCCGACACCTTCGAACGTAAAGCGGAGGTTGCGGAGAGGGCATACAAACTATTGACAAACAACGGGTTTCCGCCCGAAGACATCATTTTCGACCCCAACGTACTGGCCGTCGCAACGGGCATTGCGGAGCACGACGGATACGCCAAGGCGTTCATCGACGCCACGCGCTGGATCAAGGAGAACCTCCCCCATGCGAAGGTCTCGGGCGGCGTGTCGAACCTTTCGTTCGCCTTCCGCGGCAACAATGCCGTGCGCGAGGCGATGCACTCGGCGTTCCTCTACCACGCCATCCGGGCCGGAATGGACATGGGCATCGTCAATCCGCAGATGCTCCGCGTTTACAGCCAGATCGAACCCGAACTGCTCGAACGTGTCGAGGACGTGATCCTCTGCCGCCGGGCCGACGCCGCGGAGCGGCTCGCGGAGTATGCCCACGAGGTGCAGCAGACGGCCCAGACGCAGCCGCAGGCCCCCGACGCATGGCGCGCGGGAACGCTCGGAGAACGTATCGCCCACGCGATGCTCAAGGGCGTGGCGGACTACGTGGAGCAGGACGCGCTGGAGGGTTACGAGACGCTGGGCAGCCCGATGGCCGTGATCGACACGCTGCTGATGCCCGCCATGGAGCAGGTCGGCACGCTGTTCGGCGAAGGCAAGATGTTTCTGCCGCAGGTGGTCAAGACGGCCCGCGTGATGAAGCGCGCGGTGGCGGCACTGACTCCCTATATCGAACAGGGTTCGGGCGGCACTTCGCATAACGCCGGCAAGGTGCTGATCGCCACTGTGAAAGGCGACGTGCACGACATCGGCAAGAACATCGTGGCGGTCGTGATGGCCTGCAACGGTTACCAAATCCGGGACCTGGGCGTGATGGTCGAGCCGGAACGCATCGTCGAGGAGGCGGTGGCGTGGGGCGCGCAGTGCATCTGCCTGAGCGGGCTGATCACCCCGTCGCTCGACGAAATGGCCCGCGTCTGCGAAGAGCTGGAACGGCGAGGGCTGCGCATCCCGGTCATCATCGGCGGCGCGACGACCTCGGACCTCCACACGGCGGTGAAGATCGCCCCGGTGTATTCGGGCGTGGCGGTCCACTCTCCCAACGCCAGCCGCAACAGCCAGATACTGGCGCAGCTGCTCGGTACGGACGGCGACCTTTACGCCGGCAAGGTGAAGGCCGACCAGCAGGCCTTGCGCGAAGAGTACGCCCGCCGGCTGCGGGCGCGCGACCTCATTCCGATCGTCGAAGTGCGCAGGGCGCGGCGCGGCGCGGCACAGCACGCCCCCGTCGTGCCGCTCCACACGGGACGCATGGTCTTCCCCGACTTCGACGTGGCCGACGCCGAGCCGTACATCGACTGGAATTTCTTCTTTGCGGCGTGGGGACTCAAGGGGCGTTACCCCGAGATCCTCGACCACCCCGAAAAGGGCGCCGAGGCGCGCAAGGTCTTCGCCGACGTGCAGGCCCTGCTGGCCCGCATCCGCGACGAGCGGCTGCTGACGCTGCAAGGGGTCGCAGGCATCTTCCCGGCGCGCTCCGAGGGCGACGACATCCTGGTGACGGACACGAAAGGGCGCGAAAAACGTCTCCCGATGCTCCGCAACCAGACGCGCGGCGAGGAGAACCTGTCGCTGGCCGACTTCATCGCGCCGAACGGCGACTGGATCGGCTGCTTCGCCCTGACGGCCGGCATCGGGCTGAAGGAGCTGGCGGAAAAATTCCGCACCGGGGGTGACGACTATTCGGCCATCATGGCCAAACTGCTGGCCGACCGCCTCACGGAAGCCTTCGCCGAGGCCGTGCACGCCTTCGTGCGGCGGGAGATGTGGGGCTACGAGACGGGCACGCCGCCCACCCCGCAACAGGCAATCCGCGGTGAGTACCGCGGGCGCCGCATGGCCTTCGGCTACCCGGCCTCGCCCGACCACTCGCTCAAACGCGAGGTCTTCGACCTGCTCGCAGTCGAGGTGACGACCGGAATGCGGCTGACCGAAAACTGGATGATCGACCCCGGCGAGGCGTTGTGCGGCCTGCTGCTCTCCGACGCCGACTACTTTTCGGTCGGGACCATCGACGCGCAGCAGTTGGAGGAGTATGCCGAACGCCGCGGAATGGAGGTTGAAACCGTAAAAAAGATTATACCGAACAACGTATGAACGTCGTAGATATCATCAACGAGGCGATCGCCACCGGGCGCACCCGTTTTGCGTTCGAACTGCTGCCGCCGCTCAAGGGGGACGGCATGCAGAAGATATTCGCCGCCGTGGAGCCGCTGATGGCCCTCGACCCGGCTTACGTCAACATCACCTTCCACCGCGAGGGTATCAAGGAGACCGAGCGCGAGGACGGCAGCGTCGAATGGCACGTCGTGCGCCGCCGCCCCGGGACGGTCGGCATCTCGGCGGCCATCCAGAACCGCTACGGCGTGGAGGTGGTCCCGCACCTGATCTGCGGGGGACTGTCGAAATACGACATCGAGGACACGCTGATCGACATGGATTTCCTGGGCCTGCACAACGTGCTGGCGCTGCGCGGCGACAAGTCGCAGAACGAAAAGCGTTTCATGCCCCATCCGCAGGGCCACGCCCACGCCGTGGACCTCGTGCGGCAGATCGCCGACATGAACCGCGGAAAATTCATCGACGGCGAGGTCGAGGAGTGCCACCACTCGAAATTCTCGATCGGCGTGGCGGGCTATCCCGAAGTGCACGCCGAGGCGCGCGACATCACCTCGGACATCGCCCGCCTGCGCGCCAAGGTCGACGCCGGGGCGGAGTATGTCATCACGCAGATGTTCTTCGACAACACCAAATATTTCGACTTCGTGCGCCGCTGCCGCGAGGCGGGGATCACCGTGCCGATCATCCCCGGCATCAAGCCCCTCTCGACGCTGCGCCACCTGGAAATACTGCCCGAAACGTTCGGCGTGAAGCTGCCCGAAGAACTCGTGCGCGAAGTCAAGGCCCATCCCGACGGCGTGCGCGAGGCGGGAACCGAATGGGCCATCGCCCAAAGCCGTGAACTGATGGCCGCGGGCGTGCCCGTGCTGCATTACTACACGATGAGCCGCACGACGAACATACAGAAAATCGTGAAAGCGATATTTTAAAGAGACTACGATTATGGATCCTGTCGAATTCCGCCGCCGCCTGCATGCGCATCCCGAACTCTCGTTCCGGGAACACGACACGGCGGCATTTATCGAACAGCAGCTCGACGAACTGGGCATCGAACACCGCCGGATCGCGTCGACGGGCGTCGTGGCCCGCATCGAAGGCCGCAAGACCCCCGAAGGGGACCGCCGCGCCGCGGTGCTGCGCGCCGACATCGACGCCCTGCCCGTCACGGAGCGGAACGACTTGGAGTGGAAGTCGCAGAACGAGGGCGTGATGCACGCCTGCGGCCACGACATGCACGCCGCGGTGCTGTTCGGCGTACTGAAAGAGTTTGCCGCGGCGCCCGATTTCCGGGGCACGCTCTTCGGGCTGTTCCAGCCGGGCGAGGAGTGCAACCCGGGCGGAGCCTCGCTGGTGCTGGCCGAAAAGCCGTTCGAGGGCTACGACGTGCGGGCCGTCGTCGGCGAGCACGTCGAGCCGCAGCTGGAGGTCGGGACCCTCGGATTCCGGGCCGGAAAGTACATGGCCGCGAGCGACGAACTGCGCTTCCGCGTCCGCGGCACGGGCGGGCACGGCGCCATGCGCAGGCAGCTCAAGGACCCCGTAGCGGCCGGCGCCGAACTGCTGACGCGCCTCATCGCGCTCAACGGCGAGGAGTGCGTGCTCTCGATCGGCCGCGTGGAGGCCGGAGGCGCGACGAACATCGTGCCCGACGAGGTCTACATGGAGGGGACGCTGCGCACGTTCGACGAACGCGAACGCGGCATCATCCACCGCCGCATCGAGATCATCGCCGCGGACATCGACGCCCGGCACGGCGTGAAGACCGAAGTCGCGATCGGCCGCGGTTATCCGTGCGTCGTGAACGACGAGATCCTCGTGAAGCAGGCCGCGGCCCTCGCCAAAGCCGAGAAGCTGAAGGTCGAGATGCTGCCCCTGCGCACCACGGCCGAGGATTTCGGATTCTACTGCAAACAATACCCGTCGCTGTTCTACCGGCTGGGGGTGGGAGCCGCGGCCGGACGCCCGCACACGGCGACATTCTCCCCCGACGAAGCGGCCATCGGCGTGGGCATCGCCTTCATGCGGAAACTGGCCCTGCAACTCCTGGAAAAATAACGCCCGGTTCCGCAAACCGCACACGGGCCGGCCGCGACAGCGGCAAAACGGGCACAACGGAAATCCGGCGGAGGACCGAAGCCCCGCAAATTTTGAAAAATGATGAAAAAACAGAAACAACGCTCCGGAGACGGAGCACGGAAAACGGACCGCACCTCGATCATATTGAGCATGTTCCGGGAATTTCCCAACAATAAGTTCTCGCTGAAGCACCTGGCTTCGGCCTCCGGAGGCGCCACGAAAGAGGGCCGCCGCGAAACGTTAGAAATCCTCGGACGCCTCTTCGAAGAGGGCGTCGTCGAGGAGTGCGCACGCGAAAAATACCGTCTGATGCAGACCCACCTGCCCCACTACGAGGGCGTGGCCGACATGGCCCCCTCGGGTTCGGTCTACGTGAAGGTCGAAGGGCAGGAGAACGACATCTTCGTCAACCAGCGCAACGCCGCGAACGCCCTGAACGGCGACCGCGTGGAGGTCGTGGTGATGCACCGCGGCCGCAACGGACAGCTGGAGGGCGAGATCACGCGAATCATCGAACGCAACCGCAAACCCTACGTGGGCGTGGCCGAAGTCGGGGCGCACCAGATTTTCGTACGCGCCGACTCGCGCCGCATGCCGATGGACATTTATCTCTCGAAGCGCACCTATCCCGACGTGCGCGACGGCGAGAAGGTCGTGGTGCGCATCGCCGACTGGCTCCCGGGCAGCAAAAGCCCCGTGGGCGAGCTGGTCGAGCGGCTGGGCATGGCGGGCAACAACGACACGGAGATGCACTCGATTCTGGCGGAATACGAACTTCCCTACCGCTTCGAACCCGAAATCGAGGAGGCCGCCCAGGCCATCGACGCCCGCGTCACGGCCAAGGAGATCGCCCAGCGGCGCGATTTCCGGGGTGTCACGACCTTTACGGTCGACCCCGCGGACGCCAAGGATTTCGACGACGCGCTGTCGGTGCGCCGGATCAAGGACGGCGTCTGGGAAGTGGGCGTGCACATCGCCGACGTGACCCATTACGTGCGGCCCCACTCGGTGATCGACGACGAAGCCGTGGAGCGCGGCACGTCGGTCTACCTGGTGGACCGCACCGTGCCGATGCTTCCCGAGCGGCTTTCGAACGAGCTGTGCTCGCTGCGCCCCAACGAGACGAGCCTCTGCTTCTCGGCGGTGTTCACGCTCAACGAAAACCTCGACATCCTCGAAGAGTGGTTCGGCCGCACGGTGATCCACTCCGACCGCCGGTTCACCTACGCCGAGGCGCAGGAGATCATCGAGACGGGCCGCGGGGACTACGCCGAGGAAGTTCTGACCCTCAACCGATTGGCACAGGCACTGCGCAAGGAGCGGTTCAAGAACGGCGCGATCTCGTTCGACCGCGAGGAGGTGAAATTCCGCCTCGACGAGAACGGCAAGCCGCTGGGCGTCTTCTTCAAGGAGCAGAAGGAGTCGAACCAGATGATCGAGGAGTTCATGCTGCTGGCCAACCGCCGCGTGGCGGAGTTCTGCGGCAAACGCAAGACCGAGAGCGGCCGTACGGCGGAGCGCACGATGGTCTACCGCGTGCACGACACCCCGAGCGAGGAGAAACTCGACCGCTTCCGGCAGTTCATCCTCCGCTTCGGGCACATCTTCAAGGCCACGAAGGGCCGCGCCGTGGCCAAGGAGCTGAACAAACTCTTCAAGCAGATCAAGGGAACTACGGAGGAAAACGCCGTCGCGACAATGGCCGTGCGCTCGATGGCCAAGGCCTACTACACGACCGACAACATCGGCCACTACGGTCTGGCGTTCCCCTACTACACGCACTTCACGTCGCCCATCCGACGCTACCCCGACATGATGGTCCACCGTCTGCTGGCACGCTACCTCGCGGGCGGCAAGCCGGCCGACAAGACGGAGCTGGAAGACCTGTGCGCACGTGCTTCGGACCGCGAGGTCGTGGCCGCCGAGGCCGAGCGCGCGTCGATCAAGTACAAGATGGTCGAGTTCATGAAAGAGCACATCGGCGAGGAGTTCGAGGGGCACATCTCGGGACTCACCGAGTGGGGCGTCTACGTCGAACTGGACGAAACCCACATCGAAGGCATGTCGTTCCTGCGCGACATCGAGGGCGATTTTTTCCAGTTCGATGAACAGCTCTACGAAATCATCGGCCGCTCGACGGGCATCCGCATGACGCTGGGCAGCCCGGTGCGCATCCGCGTGAAGCGCGCCGACCTGCAGAAGCGCCAGTTGGATTTCGAACTGCTGCTGCCAGGGGCCGCGGCGCGCCGTACGGAAGAGTCCCGCGGCAAAGGCCCGAAGGTGCGCACCTCGTCGCGCCGCAAAGGACGGTAGTCACGGAACGAGCGCCAGTTCGGCCGTAATACCCAGATCCCGAAGGAACGGTTCGTCGTGGGAAACCGCGACAACCGTTCCTTTGTATTCGGAGAGCGCCCCGAGCAACAGTTCCTGGCTCCGGAGGTCGACGTTATTGGTCGGCTCGTCGAGCAGCAGCAGGTCGGGAGCCGAAGCGCCGAGCGTCTCCCCGAACAACAGCAGTTTCAGCTTCTCACCGCCGCTCAAGGTGTCGCACGCCTGCGTCCACTGCTCCTGCGCGAAGCAGTGGTGGTCGAGCCAGGCACGCAGCTCGCCTTCGGGGCGATGGGCCGTATCACGGCGCATGACGAACTCCCCGACGGTCCCGGCGCCGGAAAGCGCCGAATACTCCTGGTCGAGCAGCAGCGTGCGCAGCGGCTCCGCCCGGCGGCAGGAACCGCACGCAGGGAGCAGTTCCCCGGTCAGCAGACGCAGCAGCGTGGTCTTCCCGGTCCCGTTGCCGCCCCGGATCCGGAGGCGTTCGCCGGAAAAAAGCTCCAGCGAGAGCGGCTCGGGCCACAGCATCCGGTCCCCGAAGCGGACGTTCACGCCTTCGAGCGCCGCGAGCAGCCGTCGGTCGCGCCGTTCGGGCGAATGCAGGTGCACTGAAAACGGCTGTTCGGCGACGATCCGCGCCCGGACCTCGTGCAGATCCGCGGCGATCCGCTCGACCCGCCGGCGGCGCTCCTCCTCCAGACGCGCCGCCGACCGCTCGGAAGCCGAAGCCAGGCCCCCGGCCACAATGCGGGCCAGCCCCCGGCGTTCGGTATGTCCCGCGGCCCGGCTCTCCTGCCGCTGCCGACGCTCGGCCAGCTGCCGTTCGCGCTCCCGGGCCTGCCGCAGGGTGCGCTGCCGTTCGTCGGCACGGCGGCGGAGTGCCTCCAGCTGCAAGTTGCGCTGTCCGCTGTAGAACGTGTAATTTCCGCCGTAACGGATCGCCCGGCCCGAATCCAGTTCGACGATGGCGTCCATCAGCTCCAGAAGCGCCCGGTCGTGGCTCACGATCAGCATGACCGCGCGGCTCCGGCCGACGTAGTCGTACAACAACGTCCGCGCACGGGCGTCGAGGTGGTTGCTCGGCTCGTCGAGCAGCACCGCGCGGGCGCCCGACAGCTCCGCCCCGGCCAGCAAGACGCGCGTGCGCTCGCCGCCGCTCAACGTACGGAACGGCCGGTCGAGGGGGATCGAAGCGATTCCCCAACGGCCGCGCACGGCATCGAGCCGCTCCTCGACGCCCCAATCGTCGTCGAGCGCCGAGAAATCGGCCTCCGTACCGCGCCCGGACTCGATGGCATGCAGCGCAGCGAGTTTACGGGCTACGCCCAGCAGCTCCGCGACCGGTTCGCCGGGCTGGCACAGGGCGTTCTGGGGCAGATACCAGCGCGCCGCCGGGCAGCTGACCGATCCGGCGGCAGGCTGCAACCCGGCAGCGATGCGCAGCAGTGTGGTTTTGCCCGAGCCGTTAGGGCCGACCAGGGCGACCCGTTCGCCCGGGCGGACGGTGAAGGTGATGTCGGAAAAAAGGGGTTCCGAACCGGGATATGCGAACGACACCCCGCTGAAAACAAGCGACATAAAATATCGGATTTGAAAATTTACAAAGTACACGGTGCCGCATCCGCAAGGGCGGGGCGGCAGAAGGGGTCTATGAAATTTTTAAATCCGCATCGCTGACAAAAGATTTTGATTCGGCAACAAAGATAAGGCAAATTTTCCGAAACGGCAAAACCGCCCCGCCCGCAGGACGGCAACGAAAAAGGGAGGCCCCGCAGGGTCTCCCTTCTCGGTGACGGGCGTTCCGCCCCGTCAGAAGAGGTTCACGCCGTCGAGCGTTGCGATCAGGTAGGTGGCGGCCACCGTCAGGATGGCGTACAGCTCGGGGAAAGCCGCGAGGATCAGCGTCTTACCCATCACGTCGTGACCGTTGCCGATGGCGGCGATACCGTTGGCGCAGACCTTCGCCTGATAGATCGAAGCGGCGATGTTCACCAGACCGACCAGCAGACCCGCGCCGAAGATAGCCGCGCCCTGCACCATCGTCGGGTCCGTCAGGCCCTTCTGTACCAGAAAGAAGCAGACGAAACCGTAGAGACCCTGCGAACCGGGAAGCGCCGAGAGAATCATGTAGCTGCCGAAAGCGCCGCCGTTCTTCTTCATGGCCCCTACTGCGGCCTGACCCGTAATGGAGGTGCCGATCGACGAAGCGACACCTGCCAGACCCACCATCAGCGCTACGCCGACGTAAGCCAATACCAATGCTGTTGTTTCCATAATGTTTTGAGTTTTTTAATTGTTATTATTCGTTAGTATCGTTCATTTTACGAATCGGGTCGAAATTGCGCGAGGCCATTTCGAAACCGGCGTTCTTGAAAAACTCGACGAACGTCAGACGCAGCGGGTGCACGAACGACGAGATGGTCGACATGAATAGGTTGATGCCGTGACCGATCAACAGAATCGGAATCATGATCAGCAGCCGGACCAGAATGTTCGCACCTTCGGGCACGAATCCCGACGCCAGCGTGTTGAACACCAGCGCCAGCACGCCGCCCGAAAGCCCGATGGCGAACAGACGGATGTACGACAGCACGTCGCTCAACAGGCCCGTGAGGTTGTTGTAAAGGTCCCAAAGACCCGCGCCGAAGTTGATGAGCGGATTGCGCCGGGGATTGTTCAGAAGCAGCATCAGCACGCCGCCGACGCCCAGCGCCGCGTAGAAGGCCGCCGATCCGGCCGTAAAGCCCGGAATGGCCAGGCCCGCCATCGGAAGGCCCATGGCCAGGCAGCACGAGACGAGGATGATGAACCACCCCAGCAGTCCCAGCGCACGGCCGAAACCGAAGCAGCGAACGGTCATCCAGATGTTGAGCAGCATGCCGAAAAGGATCTGCACCACGCCGATGACCAGCGCAATGGAGAAGAACTGTCCCTGGAAATCGAGGAATTTCACCGAGGGGAACCACGTGTTCATGTTGATGCCGAAGAACGAACCGCACAGCAGTCCGAAAAGGACCGTCGAAACGCCGCACAGCGTGGCGAACCACGCCGCCTGGCGCATCATGCCGGGCTTTTTGTTCTTGGCGAGCATCCACCACCCCATCAGGGTCAGGATCAGTCCGTAGCCGGCGTCGTTGAGACAGATGCCGAAAAAGAGCATGTAGAACGGTGCGAAGAACGGCGTGAGGTCCATCGTCCCGTATTTCGGACGGGCGTACATGTCGCCCACCAGTTCGAAAACATGCGCGAACCAACGGTTCTTGAGTTTCACGGGCGTCTCGTCCTCGGGCGTGGGGTCCGATTTGAGGAAGACCACGTTGGGGTACTCCTCCAAAAGGGCGTCGACCCGATCGGAAGTCTCCTTCTCGGCCCAGCCCTCCATGACGACCAGCGTGCCGTCGGCGGCCTCCTGTGCCGTGGCCTTCACCCGCACGCCCTGCAAACGCTCCTTCAGCGAACTGGCATGCCGTGCGAGCAGCGCCTCCGAAGCGGCCACGCGCGAAAATTCGGCGTCGAGGTCCCGGAGTTTCTTTTCGGCTTCGGCGATGCGGCGTTCCGCCTCGCGGATGTCCATCGCCGGAGTCTTCATCTCCTGCGCGTCGAGCGTAACCTCCTCGCCGGGCTTGGCCACGACGACGAACCACACCGTCGCATCGGAACGGCTGATCTCGGAGATCGTATAGCTCTCCGACCACTCGGCAAGCTGTTTGTCGAAGGTGTTGCGCTGGGTGAAGAAATAACGGAGCACGATGCCCTGTGCGGCGAGTTTCCGCGTCGCCTCCACATCGAACGCCCCCCAGGGACGCAGCTCCTCGGCCGCTTTTTCCAGACGTCCGATCTCGGCATTGAGCGCCGCGGCCTCGCGGTGCGCGGCGACGTAATGCTCGTAGGCCTCCTCGCCCGAGGCGAACGGCCCGGCGGCAGCGTCGCAACGCTCCCCGGCGCGGAAGTTCTTCAGGAACTCCGCGGCCTTCGCGTGGCTCTCGATGTCCAGCAGCAGCTGGCGGTCCTCCTCGGAGGGTTCCCACCCCGTGGTGGTGATGTCCACCAGCCCGAGGCCGCGCAGCTTCTCGACGAAATCCTCACTCTGCGCCGCAAAGAGCACAAAGTTGTATTTTGACATTCTGGCTATCATAACATCGCGCCCTCCCCGGCGGCCTGCTGTTTGGTTTTCACGATCTTCTGGGCCGACTTGGAGAGGTTCTCCTCGTCCTCCATGAAGCGTTTGATCTTACGTATGGCGTCCTCGTACCCGGGTATCTGAACCTTCTCGTACAAATTCACCTTTTGAGTGGTTTTGCGGCGCGCATGGTCCAGCAGTTCCATCTTCCGGTTGTAGACCTCGAACTCAATCCCCAGCTGCGCCATGCGCTTGAGGATGTCGACTCCGTCGGCGAACCACACCGGCGAGGAGAACAGATCGTAGGGTTTCTCCTCGAATTTCACTTCCTGCAGGACGGGCGTGCGCACACCCGCGATTTTCTGGACCGACAAATCGACGTCGGCAATGCGCAGGAGGTCACAATCAAACTCTCCCCAGAGCGACACCATGTAGTCGTACTCGGCCTTCAGGGCATCGAGCCGGCGGCGGTAGTCGAGAGCGGAGTCCTTCGCCTTCTTCACTTCGGAGCGCAGGGCCGACTCCTTACTTTTGATCGTAGGGAGGGCCTTCTGGCGCATTTTCAGCTGTTTGCCGAGTTCGCCCAGCGAGGTCTTGTTATATTGGAATTTGATTGCCATTGCGCGTTACGCCTCCTTCCAGTATTTCTTAATAAGCTCCTCCTTGATGGCGACCTCCTCCCGGGTGAAGTACTTGGCAAAGAGGCTCCATGCGGTGTCGAGCATCTGGTTGATCTCGATATTGACGTCGATGGCCAGCAGCTTCTCCGAGTAGTCGAAGGCGAACTTCAGGGTGCGCTCGTCGTAGTCCGAGAGGTCGAAGCCGTTCTCCAGCTTGGTCTTGGCGTTGGCTGCGTCGGCGTAGAGGCGCACGCAGGCGTTCATCACCTGCGGATGGTCCTCGCGGGTCTTCTTGCCGATGACGAGCTGTTTCAGACGCGACAGCGAACGGAACGGATCGACGATGACCTTGCCCGTGTCGGAATCGTTGCGCAGGAACAACTGACCCTCGGTGATATAACCCGTATTGTCGGGGATGGCATGCGTGATGTCGCCGCCCGAAAGCGTCGTCACGGCGATGATCGTGATCGAACCGCCGTTGGGCAGCTGCACGGCCTTTTCGTAGATCTTCGCCAGGTCGGAATACAACGATCCCGGCATCGAGTCCTTCGACGGAATCTGGTCCATGCGGTTCGACACGATGGCCAGGGCATCGGCGTACAAGGTCATGTCGGTCAGCAGCACCAGCACCTTCTCGCCCTTGTCGACGGCGAAGTACTCGGCGGCGGTCAGCGCCATGTCGGGGACGAGCAGACGCTCCACAGGCGGGTTCTCCGTCGTGTTGACGAACGACACGATGCGGTCCAGCGCACCGGCGTTCTCGAAGACCGACTTGAAGTACAGAAAGTCGTCGTTCGTGAGGCCCATGCCGCCGAGGATGATCTTGTCGGCCTTGGCACGCAGGGCCACGTTGGCCATCACGGCGTTGTAGGGCTGGTCGGGGTCGGCGAAGAAGGGGATCTTCTGCCCCGTCACGATCGTGTTGTTCAGGTCGATGCCGGCGATGCCCGTGGCGATCAGCTCCGAAGGCTGGATGCGCCGGAAGGGGTTCACCGTCGGACCGCCGATCTCGCGGGCTTCGCCCTCGATGATCCCGCCGCCTTCGAGCGGTTCGCCGTAAGCGTTGAAGAAACGACCCGCGAGGTTGTCCGAAACGCGCAGCTTGGGAGGCTCGCCGTGGAAGACGACCTCGGAGTCGGTCGACAGGCCCTCGGTTCCGGCGAAAATCTGCAACGTGACGTTCTCGCCCATAATCTTCACCACCTGCGCCAGTTTGCCGCCGACGGTGGCCAGCTCGTCGTTGCCGACGCCCGTGGCGCGGAGCGTCACGGTAGCCTTGGTGATGTTGTCAATCTTGGTGTATATCTTCTGAAATGCTCGTGTTGTCATAATTTCTCCCGCTTATTTGGATTGTTCACTCACATACTGCTCGATCTGCTTCCGGTAGCCCTCGAACTTCTCCGACTTCCACTCCGAGTAGTTCATCTGGCGGAAGAGGTTGATCAGGCCCTTGAAGAACTGCGAGCAGGCTTCGAAGTCGGCGAACGCAAATTCCCGGTTGCAGATACCGAGGACCATCTTGTACATCATCTGCTGGCGCTCCATCGGGCAGTTGGCGTCGATGGCGTCGAAGGCGTCCTGCTGCAGGATGACGAAGTCGATCAGCTCCGATTTCCAGAACCGCTCGTGGTACTCCACGGGTACGCCGTCGTCGCCCAGAATGTTGATCTGGTCGTTGGCCTCCTTGCCGCGCTGCACGATGGTCTTGCCCTCGTAGACCAGGTCCACCCAGTCCTTCTCGATGTGGTTGTCGAGGTATTCGCGGATTTCGGGGTATTCGAGGTATTTCGAGTAGGACTCCAGCGGGTCGATGGCCGGGTAGCGCTTCGAGTCGGCGCGGCCCTGCGAAAGGGCGTAGAAACAGCGCGCGGCCTTCTTCGTCGATTCGGTCACCGGCTCCTTGAGGTTGCCGCCCGCGGGCGACACCGTGCCGAGGAACGTAACGGAACCGGTCTGGCCGCCGACGAGCTTCACCAGTCCGGCGCGCGAGTAGAAGTTCGAGATGATCGCCGACAGGTCCATCGGGAAGGCGTCCTGTCCGGGAAGCTCCTCCAGGCGGTTCGACATCTCGCGAAGGGCCTGCGCCCAGCGCGACGTCGAGTCGGCCATAACGAGCACCTTGAGGCCCATCGCGCGGTAGTATTCGCCGATGGTCATACCCGTATAGACCGACGCCTCACGCGCGGCGACGGGCATGTTCGAGGTGTTGCAGATGATGATCGTGCGCTCCATGAGCGTGTGGCCCGTATGCGGGTCGATCAGTTCGGGGAACTCCTTGAAGATCTCCACCACCTCGTTGGCGCGCTCGCCGCACGCCACCATAATGATCACGTCGGCGTCGGCCTGCTTCGAAATGGCGTGCTGGAGCACGGTCTTGCCCGCGCCGAAAGGCCCCGGGATAAAACCCGTACCGCCCTCGGCCATCGGGTTGAAGGTGTCGATCGGACGCACGCCGGTCTCCATGATGCGCGACGGGCGGGGTTTCTCCGTATAGCAGCGCACGGCCTGCTTGACGGGCCATTTCTGCACCATCGTCACGGTGTGGTCCCGGCCTTCGGCGTCGGTCAGGACGGCCATCGTGTCGGTGATCTTGTATTTGCCCGCCTCGGCGACGCTCCTGACCGTATAGCTGTCCGTCATCGTGAAGGGAACCATGATCTTGTGCATCACCCACTGTTCCTTCACCTCGCCCAGCCACGACGACGCCGTGACCTTGTCGCCGGCCTTGGCCAGCGGAGAGAATTCCCATTCGGCATCGTAGTCGACCGGATCGGTGATCGAACCGCGGGCGATGAACAGACCGTCCATCTTTTCGAGGTCGTTCTGAAGACCGTCGTAGTTGCGCGACAAGAGGCCCGGGGCCAGCGTGACTTCGAGCATGTGACCCTCGAATTCCACCTTGTCGCCGATCTTCAGACCGCGGGTGCTGTCAAAAACCTGGACATAGGCCGCGTCGCCTATGACCTTGATGACCTCGGCCATCATTTTGGTATCGCCCGTCCAGACATAGCAGATCTCGTTCTGGCCCACGGGTCCGTCGGCCTTGACGATCACGATGTTGGAGATGATACCGTTTACACGTCCTGTAGTTTTCATGGTATGCTTTTATTGTTTATTCCTTGTTAATCAACTCCTTTCCGTCCAGTTCGGCAAGCAGGCGGGCGAACATCTCGCGGCCGCGCGCGGCGTCGAGCTGCGTCCACCGGGCGACGATATTGATCCGCACCAGGTAGGAAAGGATGGCGTTGATGTCGAAATAGTCGAAGGTCGCCAGCTCCGCGGCTTCGTTCCAGCGGATCAGGTCGATCTTGTGCTCCTTCTCCACGAGGTTGGCCTCGTCGTTCACCGCCGCGATCACCGCGTCGATGTAGGGAAGTTCGCCACGAAGCCCGAAATCGGCCGCAGAGCTGCGCTGCAACTGCTCGGCGACATCGCCCCCGCCCACGACGACCTCTTCGACCGCACGCCCTGCGGCGCGCGCCGTGACGGCCGCCGAAACGTTGCGCAGGTTCCGGTCGAAAGCCGACCATTCGCGCAGGAAGCGGCTCCCGGCCTTCCCGCAGGCGGCGTAGTAGGCCCCGAACAGCTCCTTCTCGAAACGCCGCGACGTATCGACCGTCTCGGCATCCTCGCCCTCGGGATCGGCATAGGCCCTCACCACGCGGGCGACCGCCTCGGGAAGCCGCTTCGGAGCTTTCAGCTCCTCCTCCAGCTCCTCGCGCGTGAAGTTGCCCAGCGGATTGTGCGCCGAGCGCCCCGCACGCAGGGCGGCGATATTCTCGCAGTCGTAGTAGCCGTACAGGAGCCGCACCTCGCGGGCGTCGCCGCGGCTCACATCCTCCAGAATTCCGGAGACGATGGCCCGGGCGTCGAAGCCCTTGGTGTCGGCGTCGAGCGCGTACTCCTTCAGGGAGGCTACCAGACAATAATATTCGTTTGCAAACATCCCGTTACGCCTTGAACAACAGTTGGAACACCTTGTCGCGCAGGTACTCTGCCAACAGCGCTTCGATGTCGGCGTCGGCGAACGAAATGTAGTAGCCGCCCTCCTTGGCGCCCACCTTGAAGCCGGTCTTCACCTCCTTCGACCAGCCCACCTCGACACCGGCGGCGAGCAGCTCCTTCGCGCTCTCCTCGAACGCCGCGTCGAGCTTCTTGCGCTCGCCTTCGGGCAGCAGGGCCTGCAATTCGACCTTGCCCGAGTCGGCTCCGTTCCAGTTTTTGGCCACGGCGACGAGCATCTCCTTGATGAACGTCGGGTCCACGACGGCCTCCTTCACGCCCTGGGCCGTAGCCTTGGCGATGATCAGCGAGGCGATCTCCGACTTGATTTTGGCGACGGCCTGCTTGCCGGCCAGCGAAATCTCGGTCATGGTGTTCTTCGAGACATCCTCGGCCTTGGCCTCCGCCTTTTTGACGATCTCTTCGGCCTCGGCGCGGGCCTCGGCGACGATCTTCCGGGCCTCGGCCTTGGCGTCGGCCACCAGCTTGTCGGCCTCGGCGCGCCCTTTCTCCAGCCCTTCGTCGTAGAGCTTCTGCGTCAACTGTTGAAGTTTGTTTTCCATAGCGTTATTTAGTTTTGATTATTGTTTTTCGGTTTTAACGCACAAATATAAAAAAGATTATCTACAATCGGGGGTCCTGAACAGCAATTTATCCTATTTTGACAAATTTCCGGCACAAATGGAGCAGATGTATAACCGCAGGATGCTGCACCGCAAAGACGACCGCCGCAGGCCCGGAACCTGCCCGGCCGTCGCGCCGGGACAGGGCGTTTACGGAGTGCCGGAAGGCGTGCCGAACGCCGTGCAGCCCCGCCCGAAGAAGACCGGAAGATCGCCGTGGAATCCACGGCAACAAAAAAATAAGTCCCGCAAATGCGAGACTTATGCGGATTCGGACCGGGTCCGATCGGCAGCGGGGACTATCTGCTGAAAGCCACGATGAACACCCCGGCCAGCAGACACGCCAGTCCGAGCCACATGATCCGCCGCGACACGGGTGCGGCTCCGCGCCATTCGCCCGTGAAAAGCCCCGCGAGATTGCCCGTCAGGATCGCCAACGACTGCATCAGCGCCCAGCCGACCGACACTCCGGCGTCGCCGAGGAAACTGCCTCCCATGCCGTAAAGCATCATGCTCGAGTACCAAAGGACCCCGGCCAAAGCGGCCCAGGCCCAGTTCACCCGGCGGCTCCCGCGGTACAGCGCCCCCGTCTTCCGGCTCCGCAGCAGGCAGATGCAATACCCCGCATTCACCAGGCATCCGGCGGTCAGCGCGATGCTCCAGACGGCATTGGACGTATAGACCGGATCGGTCCCGGCGGCAAGGGCCTGCTGCTGCAACGGCGCGCCGAAAACAAAGGCGAAATTGACCATCGGGCTTAAAATGCCGGCTGCAAGGCAGACCAGCAGGCCCTTCACAAAGCCGCTGCGTACCCCGGCCCGCGGCGTCTGCGCACCCCGCTCCTTCAGGCTCCCGGCAACGGAATAGAAGACGATGCCGAGCACGATCACCAGCACCCCGGCGGTCAGCCGGAGTCCCGAAGCGGTCAGCAAACCGCCCGGATCGCGCAGGACGACGGGCATCAGCGTCCCGATCACGTTCGTCAGCCCGAGCATGATCGGCATGCTCAGGCCGACGCCCAGCAGGTCGATGCCCCGTCCGAAGAGGATCGCCCCGACGCCCCAGATCAGTCCGAAGAACGCCACGACCGCCAGCGGACCCGTCTCGGCAGCATAGACGCCCAAAAGCCCGGGGACGGTAGCCACGGCGACAACCCAGGGCGCAACGACGAGCGCCACGACGCTCCACACCAACCAGTTGTTCTCCCATTCCCAGCCTTTGCTGCGGTTGAAAGGGACCGAAAAACTCCCGGCGAACAAACCGCCCATCGCGATCAGCGACAGCCCGGCCCAATAATTCGTCTCCATAATATCATTCTTCACTCCATACTTTTACGACCGTCTCCCGCAGGGCGGCAATCTGCTCCGCCGAAAGGTCGTAGAATTCGAAATCACCCAGGTGCGTATTGCAGTTCTCCACGATCAGAACCCGGCTGCCGGGCTGCATCGCGATTTTGTGCCACACCCCGCGGCGGATGTTGTAGGCGCACAGAGGCCGCATGTCGACCGCCTCGTAAGCAACCCCGCCGTCGTCGACCTGCGCGCTGATCAACGCCGCACGGCCGTCGAGCAGCACGAAAACTTCGTCGGTATAGTGGTGCACGTCCAGTTTCACGATGCTTTCCAGCGCCTCCTCCGGCGCATAGTTCAGGAATGCGACCTGCCATTTGTCCCCGATCAGAAACGGGGCATAGCCCGTTCCGCCGTAATCGTACGCATCGATTATCTTCATGGTTTCCATCATCTGTTTTTACGATCAATTTTCCAAAATACGGTCGACGACCAACTGCCGGAACCGGGGCGACAACATGGAGAAATAGGCCGTGAAGCCCGTAACGCGCACCACCAGTTCGGGATATTTCTCGGGGTTCTCGTGCGCCGCGAGCACGGTCTCCCTGTCCATGACGTTCACGTTGACCAGCGTTCCGCCCATCCTGAAATGGGTGCGGAGAATCGCGCCGATCAGTTCCGCATTGTCCTGCCGGGCCAGCGAGGGGTCGATCTCCCACTGCATCGGCGCCGTGTTGCCGTAACCGGGTTGGATACGGGCGATGCAGGTCGCCAGCGAGAGCGACGCGTCGTCCAGCGCAAAACCGGGCACGGGATTCGCTCCGTGGGAGATGGGCGTTGCGGCCTTGCGCCCGTTGGGCGTCGCCCCGACCGAAAGGCCGAAGCCGACCGTATTGGCCCACGAGAAGAAACCGGGGATGAAGACCCGGCCGGGTTCCGTCTCGCGCCGCACGGCCGCAACGAAGGCATCCCTGACGCGCAAGGCCCAGGATTCGCCCGGGGAATCCTCCTGCCCGTAGCGCGGTGCGGTTTGCAGCAGTTTGCGGACGGCAACGCCGCCCTCCCCTTCGAAATTCTCCCGCAGGTGGCGGGTGACCTCCTCCCACGTCAGGCGGCCTTCGCGCTCGACACGCTGTTCGAGGGCGGCGAACGAATCGGCCACGACGGCCAGCCCCGCGCCGTCGATGGCGAGGTTGTAATACTCCGCCCCGCCGTCCGAGACATCCCGGCCCCTCTCCAGCGGCCCGTGGCTCAAGAGATTGAGCAGCAGTTCGGGTTCGTTGTACTTCTGGTATTTCAGGTGGTGGCGGATGCCTTCGGCCGCCGTGTGAACGGCCCGGCCCAGGTGGCGTTCGAACCCGCGCCAAAGCGCTCCGGTCGAAGGCTCCGCGTCCGAGGCCAGCAGTTCGTCGTAGGCCACCTCGAAAACCTTCGCCATATTGACCTTCACCAGGTCGTTCATCGTATATTCCAGCCCCGGCAGCGACATCCAGTTACAGCCGACGGCGATCCGGCTGCGGGCCAGCTCCGCGCTGAAACCGTTGCGCATGAAACCCTCGACAAGGGCCTTGTCGCCCGAGAAGCGGGGCCAGCCGTTCTTATAGCGGATCAGGCAGGCGACAGCCGCGCGGAACAGCTCGGGGTCAAGCCCGTCGTGGACCCGCACGGTGATGTTGAGCGACGTGTCGATCTTCCCGGCCGCCTCGAGCACCAGAAAGGAGATGCGCGAAGTCTGGTCCCGGCCCGTTTCGTCGGGACCTCCCAGCTGCCAGTAGACCGGGTCGTTGATCAGCAGGCAGGCCAGGTAATAGACCGCCTCGTCGTCGGTCAGCCCGAGCGCCTTGTCCCGTTCGTAATAGGGTCTGAGCAGCGCGTCGATCTGTGCTCCCGCCCCGTCGCGGTTGTACGTGCGCGAAGCGAGGTGATACCAGACGATCCACTGGCAGGCTTCGCGCAGGGTCTCGGGCGGACGGTTCAGGATATTGCGGTTGACCTGCGCCATGGCCAGCAGGTTGTCGCGCCGCCCGGCATCGGGCTCTTCGGCCGCCAGCCGTTCAGCCTCGGCAATGTGGCGTCCGATCCATCCCTGCACGCTCCGGACGGCCCGTTCGTGCAGGTCGTAGAAATGCTGCTGCCCGGGCGAGGGATTCAGCTTCCGGCAGGCGGCGATCTTCTCCAGCAGGCCGCCCCAGCCCAGTTCGAGCCCCATCCGGTAATCGGGTGCGAAATGGGCGTCGTCGCCGATTCCGCAGATGATGTCGTAGCGGGCGATGTCCGCCTTCAGGTGGTCGTAGGGATAGGCCGGATTCCACTTGTTGGGACGCATCTTGGACATGAAGTACATCCACCGCCCGGCAAAGGCGTCGTCCGGGTCGACATAGACCGGATGCACGGCCATCAGGCTGCAAAAATTGTCCGTCCAGGCGTCGAAGCCGTAGAACGATCCGTCGGGGTGGTTGGGCCGGATCTTCCAAAGGCCCTCCGGGGGTACGATCCGCCCGTAATCGTCTTCGTCGAGCACACCCTCCCGCTCGATCTTTTCGCGTGTCTGCCGCAGTTTGCGGGCACGCAGGCTGGCAAGTTTCTGATCGTAGTTCATTTATCTGTGTTTATTTGACTTTTATCCCCGTCGCGGCGGCAGCCTCCCGGAGGCGTTCCAGCCGTTCCGGCGGCAAAGGTTCCGCACCGGGCATCGGGTTCTCCATGCCCAGGCAGGCGTATTTATCAGCGCCGAGCGTGTGAAACCCCAGCAATTCGTAATAGAGCAGCCCTTCGAGGTCTTTGAGCAGGGCGCAGACCGCCCCGATGGCTTCGGGCGTATCGTTGACACCGGGCACGACCGGCGTGCGGACGATCAGCGGAACTCCGCTTCGGCCGAGCAGCCGCAGATTCGCAACGGTCCGGGCGTTGGACATCCCCGTCCACCGGCGATGCCGGCTGTCGTCGGCCAGTTTCAAATCGCACATCCACAGACCGACCAGCGGCAGCAACTCTTCGATCAGCTCCGAAGGCACGGAAAGGTTCGTCTCAACGGCCGTCGGGATCCCCTCGGCCCGGCAGCGCGACAGCACTTCGCGGACAAAGGCGGGCTGGAGCAGCGGTTCGCCCCCGGAGAGGGTGACCCCGCCGCCCGACTCCTCGAAATAGGGCACGTCGCGCCGCAGTTCCCGCATCAGTCCGTCCGCCGAAACCTCCCGTCCCACAAGGTGCATCGTCCGCGCAGGGCAGACCGCGGCGCACAGCCCGCAGGCATCGCACCGTTCCCGGTCGATGCCGATGCCGCCCTCTTCCGGACGCAGGGCCCCGGTCCGGCAGACCGGCACGCAGGCCCCGCAGGCGATACAGCGCTCCGCGATCCGTTCGAGCTGCGCCTCCCGCCGCCAGGTCTCGGGATTGTGGCACCACCGGCAGCGGAAATTGCACCCTTTCAGAAACAGCGTCGTCCGGATGCCCGGACCGTCGTGAATCGACATCCGCTGCACCTTGGTGACCATGCCCGTCACTGTGTTCTCCGTCATAGCTTCAGTTACGTTTTACCGTCTCAATTCGAATAAAAAGTCCTCATTCATTATCCTGTACCGATATTTCCGTTTGGTTTTTCCACAAATAATCCGTACTATTGCAAAAACATACAGCCCCATGGACATCCCTGTTTTCGAATTATCCAGCTTCCTTCATCCGGGCGAAACGTTCCACCTGGCCCGCGTCAATATCATTTCCCGGCAGGATCTCTCGTTCCATACCCACGACTATGCGGAACTGCTCTGGATCGAGAAAGGTTCGGGGTATCACCTGGTCAACGGCGAACGCCTGCGCATCGGGCCGGGCGACCTGATCATGATTCGGCCGCAGGATGCCCATACGTACGCGGCATCGACCAAGGGGGGGGGGAATCACGCTGATCAACATTGCGTTTCCCGTCGAGACGCTGCATCATTTCCGCGAACGCTATTTCCCCGACAGCGGCCAGTATTTCTGGTCGACAGGGGCAATGCCCTACCGGATACAGCTTCCGGCCGAAATCCTGCACCAGCTTTCGGCACGCGCCGAGGAGACGATGAGCCACTCCCGGAGCAATATCGAACTCGACAGCCTGCTGCTGTTCATCTTCCGGCAGATCACGCTGCATGAAGCCCTCGCCACCCCCGCGGACATTCCGGTATGGCTCGTACGCGCCATTCAGGAATACACCACCCCGGACCTTTTCCGCCGGGGATGCGCCGGATTCGCCGGACTGTGCGGCAGAAACGGAGATTATGTGAACCGCACCGTCCGCCTCCACTTCGGCAAATCGCTGACCGAGCTGACCAACGAACTGAAAATGCGCTACGCCGCCACACAACTCGTCATCACCGGCATGCCGATCAAGGAGATCAGTTCCAACTGCGGGTTCCCGAACCTGGGACACTTCTACAAAACTTTCAAATCGCTCTACAACCAAACGCCGAAAAAATACCGGCGTATCAATCAGACGATGTTCTGACCCACTCCTCCGGAACGCGGTCGGGACGGTCGGTGATCACGCCGTCGGCTCCCAAAGCCGCCAGACGCTCCATATCCTCCGTCCTGTTGACCGTCCAGTAATACACCGAAATACCCTTGCGGCGGGCTGTGCGCACAATGGAAGGCCGGTCGAGACGGACCTTGCCCATGCGCAGGGGGATTTGCAGCGACTTGTACTTTCCGCACCACAAAAAACCGAGCCCCATCTTGCTCAGCACGACCAGCCTCCGGGCATGCCGCCGCCCCATGGCCGTCTGCACGCGGCCCCGCGAAACTTTCCGGAAATGCCGGACGATCCGGTCGTTGAAAGCCGAAACCAGCACGCGGTCCTCCGTCGCCGTGCGGCGAAGAAGTTCCGCCAATTTTTCAGCGCAGCGCAGGCCCTCGCCGCCCTCGCCCTTGATTTCAAGAAACATCCGCCTGACACTCCCGTACTTCAGCAGAACACTCTCCAGCGTCGTGATGCGGACCCGGCAATTGCGGTAGGGATACTTCTTTTCAAGCCCGGCGAACTTCGCACCGAAGTTAAAACGCCCCAGCTCTTCGAGCGTGTAACCGATAATCAGGCCCTCGCCGTCGCTCGTGCGCCGGAGCGTATCGTCGTGATGTGTCACCAGAACGCTGTCGGCCGTCAGCCGGACATCCATTTCGAGCATGTCGACGCCCAGCGCCACGGCTCCGTCGAAAGCGACCATCGTGTTTTCGGGAAACAGGTGCTTGCATCCGCCGTGGGCGACGACAAAGGGAGCCGCCCCTTCCGGACGCAGGAAGGGATTCCCGGCCATACCGGGTCCCGGACCGCACAGCAGCGCGGTCAAAACCAGCAGAATGCGCTTCATCCCGATTTGCGGATAGCCGGGGAAGGCGGATTTCGTCCGCCCTCCCCGGCTTACGATCCGGCCGGTTACCTGAAAGTAATCTTCTTGGGATGCGTCATCAGCATCGGGGAGATGCCGTTCACCTGGACAGCCACCCGCCCGAAGATGTAGTTCTGGGCCGAAGGCAGCTTCGAACTGTTGACCGCAGGACCCGAGAATACGACGTTATCGAGACTCCCTCCGGGATTGTTCTGCGTGTTGAGCGTATGCCAGTTGATCTGCGAACCCTGGTAGAGGTAGGCCGTCTTGCCGACATACTCGCGCATGATGTTCACCGTCTTGGCCTCCGCGGGATCGGTCACGACCTGACGGATCGAACAGGTGCACTCCAGCTTGTCGGTCTCGGCGTTATACTTATACTTCACGTTTTCGATCGTATAGTAGGGCGTCACCTCGATGTCCATCTGCTTGTTGCCCCGGATTTTAAGCAGCACGGTGTCCTGCTCGACCAGGAAAGGGCGGGCCGACTTGGGAATGACCATCTTGTAATCGCCGTCGAAAAGCACCTGCGAGAAGGTTCCGTCGATATTGACGTTCACGCGGATGGCCTCCTTCAGCTGCCAGTCGCCCTGCTCCCACAACTCGATGTAGACTTCGTTGTAGCCGAAGCCGAGCTGTTCGCCGTTGTAGAGAATACGGCCGGAGAAGCGCGATTCGGGTTCGTCGTAGTTGTCGTATTCGCACGCGGCGAACGACAACGCCAGTGCGCATATCGCAAAATATACTATCTTTTTCATGATCTGGAACTGTTTTTCGTTACTGATTGGGCTGCTTGACGATCTGCGGGTTGTTGCTCAGGATCGTCGTGTTGATCTCCGAATAGTAATTGCCGATCCGGAACTGGTGCGCGGCAGTCACATGGCTGGGTTTGCGGACGATGTAGGTCCACTTTCCGTCGACGGGCGTCCCGGGCGCATGCACCTTCAGCGGCCAGAGGCCCAGGCACTGCGTGTTGACGGCGTCCGCAGCGGCGGGGTCGCCCGGCGTCTCGTTCATGTTCTGACCGTTCCACACGAGGTGGGCCAGGCGCCAGCGCTTCATGTCCCAGAGTTCGTGCCCCTCGTAAGCCAGTTCGACCTTGCGCTCGTGCACGATGCGGTCGAACGTAATGTCCGCCTCGGTCAGCGCCTCGGTGAAGCCCGCACGTTCGCGCAGGCGCGTCAGGTATTGTGCGGCCAGATCCTTTTGGTCCAATTCGAAAGCCGCCTCGGCAGCATTCAGCAGGACCTCGCCGAAACGGTAGCGGATGAACCACACCTCGCTGCCGGTCTTCTCATCGCCCGAACCGACCTTGGTGTCGTTGTACTTGCGGACATAGAAACCCGTATGGGTGTTGAACTCGGCGGCTTCGCACGGGCCGTCCTTGCCGACGACCTGCACCTTCTCCGTCGTTCCGGGCAGGGTGCCTTCGGCGCCGGGGGCGTTGCCGGTGGTCAGCTTGCCGTCGAGCGTCACGTAACCAGCCCAGATGTCGACGGGATTGCCCCGGAACGAACTTCCCGGCAGGATCACCGTCCCGGCCAGACGCGCGTCGCGCCCGGCGAACAGGTCGCCCGGTTTGTCGTAGAAGACCGGGCTGGCCGGCGTGCCGACCTTCAACGGTTCGATCTTGTTGCCGTCGAGCAGTTCGTACAGCTGCACGAGGTTGAGCGTGGCGCACAGCGAACCGTTGTAACGCGGGTATTCGCTCATCGACTGCGGCAGGGTATAGACCGTATAGTTGTGGATCTTGTTGGGCGAAAGGAAATCCTTGACGAAGATGGCCTCCGTGTTGGCGTCGGTCTTGTCGAGGAACATCGACGCGAAGTTATCCGCAAGGTCGGAGGGATTTTTCTTATAGAGGTCGTAGAGATTGTCGGTCATGATCTCCTGCGCCGACGAGAGGGCGATGCCGTAATAATAATCCGCCTTCTCGGCCGGAATGCCCACCTCTCCGCCGGGAAGCGTCACCTCGGGCGTACGGAGCGCGCCGTAACGGGCGATCGAACCGGCATAGAGGGCCGCGCGCGAACGCATGGCCAGCGCCGCGGCCTTCGTGGCGCGCGACTTGACCGACGGGTCGTTGGGCAGCAGCGTCTTGATCTCCTCGCACTCCTTGAGCACGAAATCGTAAATCTCGTATTCCGGATTGCGCGGACGGTAAAGATAGGTCACGTCGCCGCTGTAATCGTATTGCATGGGTTCGGTGATCAGCGGCACGCCGCCCATGCGTTTGGCCATGGCGAAATAGTACGCCGCACGCAGGAAACGAACCTCGCCCATGAGCCGCTCGCGGCTGTTCTTGGCAAAGACCGAAGCATCGGCCCGGGCGCATTTCTGCAGGAAAAGATTCATGTGGCGGACATAACCGTAGTCCCACGAGGCCTGCTCGCCATAGCCCCACGTAGCGTTCTGATGGCGCTTGCGGTCCACGGCGTTCGAACAGTAGCCTTCGTCCAGGTCGCAGAACGAATACCATTTTTCAATGGTCTGGTAATCCGCATAACGGGAATAGAGGTCGGAAACCAGGCCCATGATCAGCGCCTCGTTCTTCCAGACGTCCTCGTCCACGAAAATGTCGGTCGGCGACTTCGTCAGGAAATTTTCGTCACCGTCGCAGCCCGTAAAGAGCAGCAGGACGGCCAACAGGAATATATTGAAGTTTTTCATCAGTATTCGGTTTTAAAGTTAGAACGTCAGGTTTGCACCGATGTTGATCACCCGGTTCTGGGGATACTGCATACCGTTGCGGTCTGCGATCTCGGGATCGACACCGTACTTCTTCACGTTGTCGATGGAAAAGAGGTTGTAGGTGTTCACGTAGAAGCGCACCTTCTGAATGCGGGCCGCAGCGAGCCATTTCTTGGGCAGCGTGTAGCCGATTTCCAGCGAGCGGAGGCGGAACGCCACGACGTTGGTCGTCCAATAATCGAGATTGCGGTTCCAGGAGACATATTCACGGGCCGTGAAACGCAGGGCGGGAACATCCCCGGGAATCCAGGCGCTGTTGGGATCGAACGGATCCTCGTGACGCCAGCGGTTTTTGAACTGCGTCTCGCGAACCAGCGTGCGGCCGTTCTGGAACGGCCAGCGGGTCTCCCAGTTGGGCGTGAAGGCGTAGCCCCCGGCCAGCGAGAAGTCGGCCGACAGGTCGATGCCCTTCCAGTCGAAGCCCAGGGTCAGACCGCCGTTGATGATCGGCTGCGGAGCCACCGAGGAGTTGTCCTGGTAGGCGATCGGGCGTTCGTCCTGCGAGTCGATACGGCCGTCGCCGTTGACGTCCTCGACGATGAAGTCGCCGGGCAGCAGCGTGGTGTTGCCTTTGCCGTCGATGTTGACCGGCCAGTTGTTGATCTGATCCTGGTTCTGGAATACGCCGATCGTATTGTAGCCCCAGTTCACGTAGGTGTAGCGGCCTTCCTGCCCGTTGCGGTAGCGTTTGAGCGAGTTGGCGAAACGTTCGTTGTAGACCGACACCATCTTGCGGCGGGCATACGAAATGTTCGCGCCGACCTGGAAGCCCAACTCCCCGAAACGGTTGCGGTAGTTGATCGCGAACTCGAAACCGTAGTGCGCGTCGGCGTTCAGGTTCTCGCTGGCCAGCGAATAACCGACCTCGGAAGGAAGCACCAGATCGCTGCGCGTAGCCAGCAGGCCGGTACGCTTGCGGTAGAAGTAGTCGAAGCTGCCGTAGAGTTTGCCGCCGAAAAGCCCGAAGTCGAGTCCGACGTTGGTGAAGTGGTTCTTCATCCAGCTCACGTTGGTCACGGGTTCGCCGCGGGGACGGATGCCCACGACGGCTTCCCCGTCGAGGATGCTGACCGAAGAGTTGTTGTTGTATCCGGCCACGTAGTCGTAGTCGCCGCCCACGGCATCGTCGCCGACGACACCGTACGAAGCGCGGATTTTCAGGTCGCTCAACACGTCCGACTTGACGTTGTTCTTGAAGAACGGCTCCTGGGTGATGCGCCAGGCCCCGGAAACCGACGGGAAGAAACTCCAGCGTTTGGTCGAGATGAATTTCCACGAAGCGTCGTAACGGCCCGAGAACTCGATGTAGTAGCGGTTGTCGTAATTGTAATTCACACGGGCGACATAACCTACGCGGGCCTGCGGCTTGTCGGAGGCGGTGTAACCCTTGATGTCGTTCAGCTGAATGATCGGAATGACGTTGTTGTTGGGCGACGCCTTCACCAGTTCGTTGGTCGTGCGGTAGGTCGTGCGCTCGTTGGCCAGCACGGCGCTGACGGTGTGCTTCTCGGCGAACGTGCGGTTGTAGTTGATCATGAACTGCAACATCGTGTTGAAGACCTTCTTGTGGGTCTGCTCACGGTTGGCGGTGGCGTTCACGGCCTTCTTCTCGTAGGTGTCCTTGTCGCTGTTGTAGGTATAGGCGTCGTAGGCGTATTCGAAATTGTCGATCGTGTTGTCGGCCATCTGGTACGAATAGGTCACGCGCCCGGTCAGCCCCGGAACATAGTAGGACTTGTATTCGGCGAACATATTGGCCTGCATCACGCGCAGATCGTATTTATAAGAACCCGAGTTCCTGTAGTTGATGCCGGCCCAGTTGGCCTCGGGGACCTGCGTCGCGCTGATGTACATCGGGTTGTCGTTGGCGTAGGGCCGTTCGGTGGGCAGCAGGTTCAGCAGGGCGTTGCGCGGCTGCCAGTAGTCGTCGGGATCGGCACCGGAAACGGCGGGATTGCGCTTCGAGTCGATACGGCCGCTCAGGTTGACGCCGGCGCGCATCCGCTTGCCGATGTTGGTCTCGAAGTTGCTCTGCACGTTCGAACGCCGGTATTTATAATCGCGAAACGCGGCGTCCTGGCTCAAATGCGACACCGAGACATAATATTTGGTCTCCTTGCCGCCGCCGGAGATATTGGCATTGATCGACGCCTGGGGCGCGTTGCGCTGCACGATATAGTCGTACCAGTCGAAACTCTGATAACCCTTCTCCTTGCCGACGCGCCACTTCTCAAGCTCCTCGGGCGTAACGGTCGGGGTCCGGCCCTGGTTCACGAGGCCCTCGGTCTGGGCGAGCATCCATTCGTAGGCGTTCGTGCCCCGCGGGAAACGTGTCCAGTTCTGCCAGCCGTAATACATATTGACGTTGATGCGCGCCGGAGTGTTTTCCTGGCCCCGCTTGGTAGTCACCAGCACGACGCCGTTACCGGCCCGCAGACCGTAAATGGCCGCCGAGGCATCCTTCAGCACCGAGATGGACTCGATATCGTTCGGAGCCAGTTGGTCGAAGGCCCCCTTGTCCTGCGGAACGCCGTCGATGACGAAGAGCGGGTCGGCCCCGAAATTGCGCACCTGGATCGTCGCGCCGGATCCGGGACGTCCGTCGGCCTGGCGGAACGAAAGGCCCGGCAGTTTGCCGGAGAGCATGGCGCTGGTCGTCGCGCTGTGCACGCGGTCGAGGTCGCTGTCGCCGACCGATGCCACGGCCCCGGTGATCGAGGCGCGTTTCTGCGCGCCGTAACCCACGACCACCACGTCGTTGAGCATGTTGGACATCTCGGAAAGGACCGCATCGACGGTGGTCCGGGTCCCGACCTTCTCGGTCACGGTATAATATCCCAGGTAGGAAAACTGGAGGGCGTCGCCGCTGCCAACGCCGAGAAGCACATACCGACCGTCGGCATCGGTCACCGCACCCTTTTGAGTGCCTTTTACGATCACGGAGGCTCCGATCACGGGGTTGCCCTTTTCATCGACAACCGTACCGGACACGCTTTTCCCGTTCTGCGGGGCCGCGGTTTGTCCATGTGCGGCCTGCACACAGATCGCCGCCAGCAGGAACACGCCCCACAAACAGATTTTAGTAAAACAGGTTTTCATAAGCATTCATTTGATTTAAGTTGGTTTTTAATTCGGACAGGGATTGGACTTTGCGATTTCGGCTGCATGTCAAGGCATGCCTTTTTTACATGGTTTCCTCTTTTTGATTGCTTTACTATGCTGTGCTGTGCTGAATACAAATCAAATATACACCATAATATCCAATTAAGAAACGGTAAAATTCAAAATGTCGGAACAGCGTAAATTTTCCCGACCGAAACAGAAAAAAGAGACCGGCTGACGATCAGCCGGTCTCTTCATACGGCATCTACGGCAATGCCCGGATCTCGTTCAACGGCGAGAGACAGTCGTTCGGGTTGTCCGACACGGTGACGGCGAACACGGCGACGTTCCGATCCTCGGGCAGCACCAATTCTTTCGCTCCGGCCCCGACCGGCAGGCAGATTTTATACATGTAGGTAAACACATAGGGGTCATTGCCGCGTTCAGCGCTGTGGCGGTGCGTACCGACATAGGCCAGGTCGCCGTCCTTCACGTAACCCGGCTCACCGTCGTGCCCCCACTGGCCGAAAAAGCCCGAATAGTAAGGGACCGTGCGGCGGAAAGGCTTGCCGTCGACGGTGAACTCCGCGTCCCGGTCGCCGTCGAGGGAGGCCGCAAGCAGGTAAACGCGGTCATAGCCGCCCTGCGGCAGGGCGATGCGCTGCCCGTCGCATTTCACGACATTCCGGCGTGCCACGTCGCCCGACACCCGGAATGCAACGCCTTCGGAAACGATCCGCTCCGGAAGCAGTTCGGCGGCATACGAATTTCCTTTGCCGTCGAGGTTTCCCTGGCGGTTGAAGGCATCCGCCGTGAAGGCGTAATCGTTGCAGGGCAGCTCGACCGGAAGCGACGAAGGCGCATCCAGCCGGATGTCGCTTGGGCGTAATTTCACCAGATAGGTCGAAGGCGCGAAGCGGCCGCACGACACGATCAGGCGGTCGCCGTCGAACCGGGCTTCGGACTGGCGCTCCTCGACGCCGTTGAGCACGTAAGCGGCCTCGATCGGCGCGGCGAAGCGGATTTCGCCCCGCTCCAGCGGTTCGCCGGACATCTCGTTCAGGCGCAGGACATACCCGCTGCCGTCCTCGGCCTGCTTGAGAGCCTTCACGGCCAGCTGCGGCGTCGAAACCGACAGGAATGAGAACGCCCGGCCCAGACGCCCCGCATGTTTAGAGGCCGCATAGGCCGCCATCGGCCGATTGAGCGACTCGGCCTTCGACGCGACGCGCCCGTCGGTGAAACCCTTCGCGTGGCCGACGATCGAATAGGTGAACACGTGGCGGCCGATGTCCTGGCGGGACTGGTATTTATAGTGGCGGCCGGGCGTGGGGGTATGGAGCAGGGTGAGGCGCAGCGTGCGGTCGTCGGGCTTGTCCCAGCCGTACTTGCAGTCGTTCATCACGGCGACGCCGTACGTGCCGTCCCGGTCCGTCAGGTCGGCCCACTGCTGGGCGTAGACTTCGTAGGCCGTCTGCGTATTGTTGCCGCGGCGGATATACCCCAGCCCGAGGTCGTAGGCCGCCTCGGGATTCGACACGGACATCGGAAACTCGGCCTTGAGCAGCGCGTTTTCGCTCTGCCAATCCACCTCGTTGCGAATGTCGATCCGGTCGTCGGCGGCGCCGTCCGTCAGGCTGACATACTGTACGAACGTACTTTTCCCATGACGGCGGCCGATGCGCAACGTGGCACGCACGGGGCCACGTTCCGCAACCGAAATCTCGACATCGTCCGCAACGGCCTCGGGCGTGCGGTCGATCGTCTCCTTCCAGATCTCCCAGGCAGGCCAGTCGGTCGATTTGTTCTCGGTGAACATCGCCAGGCGGAAAGCCCGGCCTTCCTGCACCAGTTCACGGCCCGAACGCTTGTCGACGACGGAAGCGATGTCGCCGTTGGCGTCGAGCGTCAGTTTGTAAACGCGATTTTCAAGGCTGTTCGGCGTCGCCTTCAGCGACGACCGGGACGTCGATCCCTGCATGCGCAGGTCGTAGACGGCATACCCCACCGCTCCGACTTCGGCGGCGAAGGCGACGCGCACCCGGCCGTCCTCATAGCCGAGAATCTGCACCGGGACCCGTTCGCCGCGCGGCGACCATGCCGACACGCCGCGCGGTTCGGAAGCCGCGGCGATCTCCGCCTCGACGATCTCCCGGCGGGTTTCGGCGACGGGATTGTAGACGACCACAGGCGTTCCCTTCACCCGCGTGTCCAGCGCGCGGGAAACACCCCCCGAAGCCGTGGCCGAGAGGGCGGCAAACTTGTCCTGCGCGATCAGCTCGTCGTTCCACGAAAAGGTGTAGGCGCGGGGAATACTCGTACCCGTGAGGTCGTCGTGGAACTGATGCCAGATGAAGCGGCGCCACTCCGTGCGCAGCTCTTCGGCCGGATAGGCCGCGGCGCCCAGCCAGTCGGCCATGACCGAGGCGCGCTCGGCGGCGTCGGCAAGCTGTTCGTTGCGGCGGTTGAAGCGTTTCATCGCCGCCTGGGAGGTGTAGCAGCCCGTCGCATGGACATCCATGAGCAGTTCGCCGTCGTAGACGGGCAGTTCGGGATGCTTGTCGAAGGGATAGTAATCTTCGTAGATCTGTCCAGCGCGGGCGCTGACGATCTCCAGCGGACCGTCGCCGCGAACGCCCTTCTCCAGGGAAACCAGTGTCGGGATCGTCGGCGAACCGCCGCGGTCGCCCACGCCGTAGTAGCGGTAGGCCGTATTGTTCACGCCGCCCTTGGCCAAAGCGATGATCCCCTCGTCGCGGCTCATGTCGCGGCCGTCCCAGCGCGTGTTGTAGTCGTTGGCATTCAGGGCCGCCATCAGGCGCGACCCGTCGATGCCCTGCCAGAGTCCGATCGAGAAGGGCACTTTCGCCTTCCCGTAAAAGGGATGCTTGCGCCACTGGAGCTTCTGGGTCGAGAACCCGATCAGCCCGGCATGTGCGGCGATCGTCGGCAGCGTATAGCCGAACCCGAAGCAGTCGGGCAGGAAAATGTCGTTCGACTGCACGCCGAACTCCTCGCGGTAGAACCGCTGTCCCAGCAGAATGTTGCGGAAAAACGATTCCGGGGAGGGAATGTTGGGGTCGGTGGCGTCCCACGTGCTGCCGCAGACGTTCCAGCGGCCGCGGCGGATCCACTCCTTCACCTGTCCGTACAGGTCGGGATAATACTCCTTCATCCAACTGTACTTGATGCCTCCCTCGAAGTTGAAAACGTAGTCGGGATAGCGTTCCAGCAGCCAGAAGTTCTGGACCATCGTATTGCGGACGTAAACCTCGATCGAAGTCTGCACGTCCCAGTTCCACTGCGAATCGAAATGCGCGTTGGAGACCATATAGGCCTTATATTCCTTCTGTGCAAAAAGCCCCTGCGCGAAAACGCACAGCAGAGAGCAAAGAATCAGCGTCTTTTTCATGGCTATTCGGGAATCCGTTCAAGGTAAATATTTGCGAACTCGAACTCCGACCGGTAATTGTTCCCGCGGATCTGGAACGACACGGAGTTGGTCTGCGGGGTCAGCACGATGTCCCCGGCGTAGAACCGCGACACGAGTTTCTCGGTCTCGGCTTTCGAGCTGCGCCAGTCGGAAAGCATGCCCTGCCGCTGCCAGACGGAGAATTCGGCGCCGTTGGGTTTTGCGTAGTAGTCGAAATAGATCCGGTAGCGTCCCTCGGGAACGTCCTCCAACAGAACGCGCACCAGCCCCGTGCCGCGCGAGGAGACGGTCATGCCGCGCGGGAAATCGCCGAAGCGCACCTGCGCGTTATTGCCCAGCGACAGGCGCATCGCCTGCGGATAGAACGTATGTCTGTCGGGAATGCAGACCGTGCGCAGACGCTGCGTCGGCTCCATGCACTCCGTGGCGGGCGTTTCGCCGTAGAAGAAGGCCACCGAGGTGTAGTCCACCGGATATTCGTTGCCCGAAGGGCCGTGCTCGATACCCATGTAAAACTCGCGCTCGAACGAGAGTTTGTCGTTCATGTAGAAACGGTATCCGCCCGTACGCGCCATCGGCAGCGAGTAATCGAGCGAACCGTGCAGCGGAAGGCTCACGCCGCGGTCCCAGCGGTCGAGCATGGCGTACCAGCCGCCGTTGTAATAGTCCTCCGAACCCGTACCGTGGAGGCGCATCTTGCCGTCCATGTAGGTCGAATCGTCGCCCTCGAAGAAGCCGGTCATCTCGGCCAGGAAACCCTGCGCCTGATGCACCGTGCCGACGTAGTGGCCGCGGCCCTCCTTCGAAAGGAATTTGTAGTATTCGCCCTTGGCGGGGTTGATCTCCCGGCGCCAGGCCGTATAGAGGCGCCCTTCGGTGCGGATGTCGCGCGCCCGGTCGTTGACCCACACCCGGGTGGTCACCTGGATCGGGTTCTGGCGGGCGCCTTCGCGGACCACGTAACGGAGTTTCAGTTCGGAACGCGCATCGAACGGCGCGGGCAGATAACAGTAGTTGACATCGCCGCGGCAGCCGATCAGCATGCTGCGCATGGCCTTTTTCCCGTAGGCGTAGCCGAAGAAGTCGGCCAGCGGCGCATGGATCGCCGGGCGGGTGTCGTCGTCCCAGCGGGCGCACAGCAGCACGTCGCGGTCGAAACCTTCGAACGAAGCCCCGCCGTCGATCTCGAAGCCCGCGATACGGCCGCCCTTCCGCTGTTCGAAAAACACGGTTTCGTCGCCGGGCAGCAGCGTGAAGCGTTTCTCCACGAGGCGCGCACCTTCCGACTGCCCGACGGCGTAGTCGGTGCAGGCGGGCGAAATCTCCGACCACACGCGGCACACCGAGGCGAGCATGTCGCGCTCCCCGGGCGTGAACTCCCCGGTCCACGTCTTCACGTCGTAGCCCGGAAGACTGCGGTACTGGAACTGGTGGAACATGATCTTCTTGCCGCAGAAGACGATCTTGCACGACTTGGCGTAAGGGATCGGCACATAGCAGTAATAACCGCCGATCTCGTTGGCGCACACGGGTTTCACGAAGGGATAGACCTTTCCGGAGAAGAGGTCCGAGAAACGCAGGCGCAGGCGGGGCGTCTGCTCGCCGTCGAAGTAGAATTCCAGCATGTCGTCGGTCGGCGTCGGGGTCCAGATGCGCTGGATGACACCCGGTCCCTCCAGTTCGGCCAGCACCAGTTTGTCGCCCTCCTTGCGGATGTAGGAGTACTTTCCGGCGAAACCGTCCTCGTTGCCGCCCGTGGGATCGTAGCTGGAAACCTGCTCCACCATGCCGTCGCGGTAGAGGGGCAGCAAATCCACCCGTTTGAGCAGTTCGACCTCGGAGGTCCAGCTGTAGGGTTTCAGCCGGGTCGTTTTTTTCTTCGCGGCCGCGACGTTCCCGCCCGGCAATGCCAGCAAACCGATGAGCGCCAGCAGAGATAAACATTTTTTCATTTTGTCGAGTCGTAGTTTATGATGATGATTACGGATTGATCTTCCATTGCGCGTCGATGGTCATGGTCCGGCCCGTCATGCGGACGATCACCGGATAGGCCGGCTGCACGGGCCGCTTCTCGCTCCCCGAAACGGTCTTCACGCCGGGATTGGTCGGAGGAATGCCCGAAGCCTCGCCCACGAAAACTTCCACCGGAGCCGAAGCGTCGATCCGCACCTCGGCGTCGCCCGTACGGATCACGAAGCCTCTTTTGAAAGCGTAGCGCTCCGCATTCCGGATGCGGGCGTAAGGTTCCTCGCCGAACGACACCGCACCGAGGCTTTTGCCGTTCAGCACGGGCCGTTCGTTGAACAGCAGGACATAGTCGTAACGGTGCGTCCCGTCCGAACGACAGACGAAACGGTCGGAAAGCCCGGCCCCCTTCAGCGTCAGCCGGCGCGACATCTCCACGCCGGGATAAGCACGGTCGGCCCGGGCGGCGACCATGCCTCCGTCGGGCCGCGACTCGAAGGCGACGAATTCCCCGGCCGTCTCCGACTGGTCCCGGCCGTCGACCGTCACCGTATTATGAGCCAGCGTCTTGCGATACCATTTCGTATAGTCGGGGGCGCCGTAGGCCGAGGTTCCGAAGTCGGAGACCAACTCTTTCCGGCCGTCGTGCACCGAAATCGAGAGTTTGTCGGGATGACCGTGGCCGCCGCCGTGCGGGCCGTATTTCAGCACCACGGTCGCTTCGGGGCTGCGCAGCAGGGCGAATCCGGCGTCTTCAAAACGGAAACTCTCCTGCCGCAGCGGTTCCGAGGCGGGAGCGATCCGCTCCGGATTCAGCAGCGCATAACCGCCGCCCCGCTCCACATAACGATAGCATTGGGCCAGCACGTCGCGGAAAAGCGGGTCGCGGAAGCGGGCGTACGCCGCTTCGAACAGCCCGGCCTGCGCGATGAGCGACTCGCCGTACCAGCCGTCGTTGTGGGCCGGGAAAGTCAGATCGGGATAGACGCCCCGCACCGGCGACGCGAACATATTGTACAACTGTTCGTCATACAGGTCGATGTTGCGGCATCGCACGGCGTCGGCCGTCATCACGACAGCCCCGAGCGGATAGAAATGGTAGATCGGCGAACCTTCGTTCCACCATCCGTCCGCATAGACGTGTCTGGCCATCAGCGTCCGGTAGCCGCACTGGGGATCGTCGAGCGCCACGCGGATCAGCCCGTCGTCGCGCAGAGCGACCGCCAGGGCCGTCAGGCCGCAGTTGTGCCACACCTGCCAGTTGCCGCCGTCGCGGCGGCGCAGCAGCAGGTCGGCGCCCTGCCGGAAAAGATCGCGTTCGATTTTCCGCTGCTGCGCCCCGGTCAGCGTACCGCGTACAGCGACGTAGGCCCGGGCGGCGGAACTGAACCACACCGATTCGTCGAGGCTCTGTCCGAACATCTTGCCGCTGTGCGCCTCGGAGGGTTTGCGCCAGGCATTGTGCACCATGTAATCGGGATACATGTTCGAGTAATCGAGCAGCATGTCACGGATATACTCCGCATAGCGGGATTCGCCCGTGGCCAGGTAGAGATACATGCAGTTCGTCAGGAAAGTCAGGTTGTGGGCATGCACGAAATTCACCCAGCCCCAGTTATAGCGGTTCACGCCCCGGTACTCCCTGTCACAGGCGGCGCAATAGTGCGCCGTGGGATGGTCCCAGCGGAAGGTGAAGGTGACGTTATGGATCGGACAGACGTAGAAATGGCCGTGGCCGGCCTCCATCGTGGGAACCTCCATGTCGTGCGTCAGCCGCTCGTCGACGCTCCGGCGCATGGACGCCACGATCCGCCCGCCCCAATCGGTCTTCGCCGACTCGCGGATATGCGCCACATCGTCAGTGGAGAAGAAGTAGAACTCCTCCGGGGATTCGAGACGGGCCTCGTTTTGCCCGTAAGCGGCAAGCCCGAGGAGCAACAGCCCGGCGGCCGCGAAATATCTCAACTGCAAACGCATCTCCGTCACTTTTTATTCATACCTTTCCAGTCGGCCGAGAAATAGGCCCTGTTCAGCCGTTCCAGCAGGTCACCGCGCCCCTCGCGGGCGAACTTGTCCTCCAGATCGCGGTAAAGGTAGTATTGCAGCCAATAGCCCTTGTGGTATCGCTCCCGGATCGACGCGGCCTGTTTCAGTTTGGCGTACCACGACGTGTTCAGCCCGTGGCGTTCGGCGACCTTGACTGCCTGCTGCGCCTGCCGCCACAGGTCGTCGGCCATGCGCCGCATCAGCTTCGTATAGTCGCCGTAGCGGAATCCCGAAACGTCGATCAGCTCGCACCGGTCGTCGACACCCAGCGCCTTCAGGTCGACCGTCGTTTCGAACGTGCGGTCGCCGTCGAGGTCGTATTCGATACAGTCGAAAAATCCGTTCCCGTCCCGGTCGGTATAGCGCACCGTCGCAAAGCGCTCGGGGTCCCGGCGCTGCCAGAGGCGGTCCCAGCCCTGATAATAGGTCGTGTTCTGGTCGATGCGCCAGATACCGGTCTCGGCCCCGTAGAGGTGCAGGCGGCCGTCGAAACGGCTGATGTAGAGCCGTCCGCCGCCGGAGTTGTCCATATCCCACTCCCCGCGGTCGCCCGAAGGGTCGGACTGGGAATGGTTGTCGAAACCGCCGCGGCTGCGCCCGACCTTGAACGGATCGAGGTTGTCGCAGAACTCCACGCGCTCCCAGCGGCCGCAGTCGTCGTCCTCGTCGAAGACGAAGTTGACGCGGCTCCACTTCCCGCGCTTGAAAATCAGATCGTAGGCGTGCTCATGGTCCGTGTAGACCAGCTCCGTCAACTGCCGGAAACGGGGATCGGGGAAGAACCGGTCGGCTTCGGGCAGTCCGCGCATGTTGCGGAGCGGGTGCACCTGGTCGCCGTAATCGAATCCTTCGCCCTGGAAGCCCAGCGTAAAGTCGAAATCGAACTCCTGCCCCGGACGGTTGTCATTGTCGAGGTCGACGGCGATCGAAACCCAGTCGATACGGCCCGTCAGCTGCATGTGGTCGTAGGTGTTGGGCAGTTTCGGGTCTTTCATGTGCGGCGGGGAGTCCAGCAGGCGGATCGCCATTTCGGTCAGCCCGTCCTTGTCGGGATCGTAGAAAAGGAACGGATTCTCCCAGTTGAGCCGCAGATCGCCGATCTTGTCCGTCGAGGCGTGCATCTTCATGAAGGCGGTCTTGCCGCTGTAATCGGGGAAAAAGTCGCAGATACCCGACTTCTGCCAGCACTCCAGCCGGAAGGTGTTCCAGTCGATGTAGTTGAAAATGTCGTCCCTGTCGGTATCCAGCACGATCATATAGTGCCCGTTGGGCCACACCTCGTCGGTCGGTTTGAACGGATATTCGGCCACCAGTTGCAGGTCGGCACGGCCGTCGCCGTCGAGATCGGCCCACTTCACGATGAGATCGTAGACCCCGTCCTTATTGCGGTCGACGAGCAGGCAGTCGTTAACCGTGTCCCCCTCCAGATCGCCGGGCTTCATATTGCCGTCGTCGTCGAGCCAGAGCACGGGGACGTCGTTGTGGGTGACCGAACGGATGGCATCCGGCCTTCCGTCGCCGTTCAGGTCGAGGTATTCCGGCGTGAACCCCGCAGGCGGCGGGGGCAGCCGGAAAGCCGAGATCGCGTTGTTCGAATTCCAGTAGGCGGGAGCCTTTTCGCCGGCACGCGTGCCGGAAGGCAGCAGGGCCGCGGTCGCCAGAAGGCATTGCAAAATACGGAGCTTCATATTATTGTTCGTTTGTCTGCTGTTCCACAAAACGGCCGAGGGCCGCATAGCGTTCGTATTGTCTTTCGTAATAAGCGCGGCGTTCGGGGTCGGGAACGTAATCGACGTACTCCCTGACGCCCATCGCAGCCTGCGCCTCCCCGACCGTCGGATGGATGCCGGCGGCGACGGCCGCGCACATCGCGGCGCCCAGCGCACAGGTCTGCGCGTAGCCGACGACCCGGATCGGCATGCCGAGCACGTCGCTGAGCGTCTGCATCACGAAAGGCGACTTGACGGCGATGCCGCCGATGGCGAGGATCGACCGGATTTCGACGCCCTCCCCGGTAAAACGTTCCGCAATGGCCCGCGATCCGTAGGCCGTCGCCTCGACCAGCGCCCGGAAAATCATCGGGGCCGAAGTGCCGAGCGTTAGCCCGGTCAGCGCTCCGGTCAGGAGCGGATTCGCATCGGGGGTGCGGCGGCCGTTCAGCCAGTCGAGGGCCAGCACGGACGATTCCCGGGGATCGACCAGCGCGGCCCGTTCGCCCAGGCGGGGAATGATCTCTTCGCTCAAATCGTCCCGCCCGGGCAGCAGTTCCCGGACCGGCCACATCAGCAGGTCGCGGAACCACGCGTATACGTCGCCGAAAGCGGATTGCCCGGCCTCCATGCCGACGCAGCCCGGCAGCACCGAGCCGTCGACCTGTCCGCAGATGCCGCGGACGGCGCCGCCGAGTTTTTCGGCCGGGCACACGACGATGTCGCAGGTCGAGGTCCCCATGATACGGGTCAGCACGCCGGGACGGATGCCCGCCCCGACAGCCCCGATATGGGCGTCGATCGCCCCGACGGCCACGGGAATGCCCGCCGGCAGCCCCAGCCGCGCGGCCCATTCGCCGCACAGCCCGCCGGCATACCGTTCGGCGGTATGCGTTTCGGAAGACATGCGCTGGGCGAAGCGCCCCAGCCCGGGCCGCAGCCCGTCGAGAAACTCCGCAGGGGGCCAGCCGCCCCACGCCGCATGCCACAGTCCCTTGTGTCCGGCGGCACAGCGGCCCCGGAGGACCTTTTCGGGACGGGTATTGCCCGTCAGCAGCGCACACATCCAGTCGCAGTGTTCGACCCAGGCATAGGCGGCCTCCGCCACCGAAGGGTTGGTTTTCAGAATATGCAGCACTTTCGACCAGACCCATTCCGCCGAATAGATGCCGCCCGAATAGCGCGTGTAATCCGTATCGGAACGTCTGGCCGCGGCATTGATCTCCGCGGCTTCACGGATGGCCGTATGGTCTTTCCACAGCACGAACATCGCGTCCGGCTCCTCCGCAAAGCGCGGCAGCAAAGCCAGCGGCGTCCCCGCCGCATCGGTCAGGACGGGGGTGGAACCGGTCGTGTCGAACGCCAGGGCGCAGATTTCGCCGGGCCTGTCCGCCGGGATTGCGGCGACGGCCCCGCGAACCGCCGTTTCGAGCGATTCGGTGTAATCCAGCGGATGCTGGCGGTAACGCTGGCCCCGGGCATCGCAGTAGAGTCCCTTTTTCCAACGCGGATAAGGGCAGACCGCCGAAGCCGCCTCGCGGCCGTTCGCGCTGTCCACGACCAAAGCCCGGCAGGAGTCCGTCCCGTAATCTATTCCGATAACGTATTTTCTCATGACACGCGTTCTTCCTTGCATATAAAGATACTGTAATAAACGATGACCGCAAAGGCGGCGGCGGGAACCCAGTAGGCGGTCCCGATACTTCCGATCCGGTCGGAGACGATGCCCTGTATCTGGGTCAGCACGGCCGCACCGGCGATCGCCATGACCATTCCCGCACCGCCGATCTTCGTGTCCGGACCCAGACCGCGCAGGCCGCAGCTGTAAATCGTCGGAAACATCAGCGACATGCACCCCGAAATACCCATCAGACCGTAAACGCCGGCGACACCCCGGGCATAAACCGCCGTCAGGCAGCAGGCGACGGCCAGGACCGCCAGGGTCATGAGGATCTTGCGCGGCGAGAAAAACCGCATCAGCCCCGTGCAAACGAAGCGGGCGACGACGAACAGCACCAGCGAAAGGATATAGTAGGTCGCGCCGGCCTGTTCGGCGGTCCGGGGCAGCAGGTCGTCCAATCCGATCCAGGCACAGAAGTCGTAAAATCCGGCAGCGACGGGTTCCACGCCCCGCAGGGCCGCGATGATGCTTTCGGTCGAAGCCCCGCTGCCAAGCCCGGCGATCACGGCGTCGAAATGCAGCTGCTGCATGGCATACCGGATGACGAACGACCACACGGCGATCTGCGCGCCCACGTAGAAGAACTGCGCGACGACACCCCAGACGTAGTTCCGGTTCCGGACCAGGCGGCGGAAGGCCGCCCCGAACTGCAAGGTCTTGTCCTCCTCGCGCAGGTTGGGCATCCGCGTCAGCCAGATCGCCAGCAGCAGCACGACCATCACGGCCCCGACGGCCACATAGGTCATCGTCACGGCATTCAGCTCGTCGGCCTGGATGGCAGCCAGCTCCGCGGCGGGCAGGGCCGCCCGCTCGGCGGCCGTAAAGACGTTGAGCTGCGAGAGAATGAATATCTGGCTGATGATTACGCCCGAAATCGCCCCGAAGGGGTTGAACGACTGGGCGAAATTCAGGCGCTGCGTCGCCGTGGACTCGGGTCCCATGGCGAATACGTAGGAGTTGGTCGAGGTCTCCAGGATCGACAGCCCGGCGAAGAGGATGAAGATCGCGAAAAGATACATCACGAAGCTCATTTCGACGTTCACCTCCGAGCACAGCATGGCGGGATAGAACAGGAATGCCCCGAGGGCGTACATCCCCAGCCCGAGCAGAACGCCCGACTTATAGGTGTAGCGTTTGATGAACATGGCCCCGGGGATGGCGAAACAGCCGTAACCGAGCAGGTAGCAGACGACCTGTATCCACGCCGTCCTGGCGTCGGAGAGGCTCATGATGCGCTTGAAGGCCGCCAGCATCGTATCGGTCAGGTTGTTCGGCAAAGCCCAGGCGAAGAAAAGCGTCGTCAGCAGGATAAACGGGAAAACGACGTTGCGGGGGATGACGGGTTCTTTCATGGTCGTAGTTTCAGAAAGGGTTAGCGTTTCGGTGCGGTTCAGCGGAACGTCGCGGTGATTTTATCGAGGTCATACCCGAAAAGCCGCTGCACGATTCCGGCGAGCGCAGCCTCGTCACCCTGGATATGCAGCACGGTCTGCCGGTGCGAAAGCGATTCGCCCGGAGCCAGCGCCGCACCCGGAGACGACGTCTCGATCTCGTAGAAAGGTCCCATGACCGAACCGTCCTCGACGGGACCGTCGTTGTAGGCGTTGATCACGTCCCCGTTGAAGGCGTCCTGCTGCTCGCCCCACTGCCCGTTGACATAGTCGGCCGGGCCTTCGGGCCGGGAGTATTTCAGCAGCGTGAGCACCCGCTTTTCGGTATCGTAGCTGCCGCAGATGCCTTTGGCGCGCGGAGCCGGAATGCCGATCTTCGCCCGGTATTTCCCGTCGATCCTGAAGCGCAGCATGCCGTCGCCGGCCACGAGACGGTCGGCGGGCACTTTTCCGAAATAGGTGTCGTTCACGACCGGCCCCTCGGCATCCTCGGCATAGGGAATGAAGACGGTCGTGGTCGGCGTGGGGTTGAACATGCCGAGCAGCCAGATCGAGGGAAGCCCCGTCTGTTTCGTCCAGGCGTTTTCACCGCGGTTGGTGATCCGGTTATCGGTCTCGTAGGCCACGACCTTCAGTCCGGCAGGCAGTTCCGCGCCGAGCACGCCGGCCACGGCCTCCGCGTCGAGCAGCGAAATCGTGCGCTCGATGCCCATGTCGAAACTGACGCCGCTGGCATTGAGCAGTTTCGCCGATTTGGTGAAACGCACCCGCGCGGCGCTTTGCTCCGCAATGTCGTACCGCTCGGTGTCGATGACCGCCGGGACGAGCCAGTTGGCGTAGACCTGCTCGGCCCCGGGCCTGAAATAATAGGAGAACGCACCGCCCTCGGGTCCGATCCAGAAACGCTCCTCGCCGCCCACGGGGTTGAACTGCGGATTCCGTTCGCCGGATTCGATGAAGCGGTAATTGATCCAGCCGTAGCTGTCGCCGCCATCGCCGTCCGCCGTGGTGGTCATCACACGCCCCTGGTAACCGGGAGCGACCAGAACTTTCGCACCGCCCTCCGGAGCGGTCAGTTCGAGAAATTCGATCTTGTGGTCGCGAAAAAACTTCGCGTCATAGCCGTAACTGCCCATTTCGTACTCTTTTTCCGCAGGGCGACAGCCGGCAACGGCCAGCACAGCACCCGCAATCATATAATTTATCAGTCGTTTCATAATCAGATGGAGTTTGATCACCGGTAGATCGGTCCGTAATTTTCACAGGCGCGGTAATCGGCCCCTTCCGGGTCCATGCCGAACGCGGCCCATGCACTCGGGCGGAACAGTCCGGTCTCGTCGAGGTTGTGCATGCAGACCGGAATGCGGAGCATCGACGCCAGGGTAACGAGGTCGGCGCCGATATGACCGTAACTGATCGCACCGTGATTGGCCCCCCAGCTGTCCATCACGGAGTAGACGTCGCGGAACGCCCCCTTACCCGTCAGGCGGGGCGCGAACCAGGTCGTCGGCCAGGTCTTGTCCGTGCGCCTGTTGATGGTTTCGAAGATCTCACGGTCGACGTTCACGGCCCACCCTTCGGCGATCTGCAGCACGGGACCCTGCCCCTTGATCAGGTTCAGACGGCACATCGTCACCGGCATGTCGCCCTGCGTGAGGAAACACGACGAATAACCTCCGCCGCGCATGTACTCGCGCGAAGCGGGGTACCACGTCGTCGCGCCGAGGCACGCCTCGGCCTCGGCTTCGGTGATCTCCCAGAAGGGTTTCATCACCGGCTGTCCGTTCTCCGACTGGCGGCCTGTGGCATCGAGGCAGCACGAACCCGAATTGATCAGATGGATGATGCCGTCGGCGGCGCGGCCCTCCAGTTTCCGGCCGGTCACACGCTCCACGGACTCGGGACTCCAGAACGTGCGCACGTCGGCGAACAGCTGGGCACGGTTGGTCAGGAGGTGCATCAGCAGCATCGAAACGCCGTTCAGCGTGTCGTTCTCCGTGGCGAAGGTGAAGGCCTCGCGGATGCCGTTCCAGTCGAACGAGGTGTTGAGTATCGCCTCCGAGAAATCCCCGTCGGGCTTGTAGTCGGTCCACTGCCGCTGGCCCTGGAAACCGCCGGCAATGGCGTTGTGTCCCATCGCCTCCTCCTCGAAGCCCATCCCGGCCAATTTCGGATTGCCGGTCATCAGGTCACGGAAGATCAGCGTCATCTTGACGACGTATTCCCAGATGGCGTCCTTCTCCTCCCGGCTGTAAACGAGGTGTTCGGGATTGTAGTCCCGGCCTTCGTTCTTTTTACAGTATTTCTCCGTCCACGCCATCGCGCGGCGGAACTCCTCGGGATCATAGATACCCAGCCGAACGCGGCGTTCGATCTCGCTCGCATCGACATATTCGCTGCGCATACCCAGGTACTCCTGGAAAAAGGCGGGATCGGGAATCGATCCGGCGATGCCCATCGAAACCGAACCGATCGAAAGATAGGATTTTCCGCGCATCTGCCCCACGGCGACAGCGGCGCGCCCGAAACGCAGCAGCTTTTCGCGGACATCCTCCGGAATGGAGCGGTCGCCCATATCCTGCACGTCGCGGCCATAGATGCCGAACGCGGGCAGCCCCTTCTGGTTATGCCCGGCCAGTGCCGAAGCGAGGTAGACGGCTCCCGGGCGTTCAGTACCGTTGAACCCCCAGATCGCTTTGGGCATCAGCGGATCCATGTCGATCGTCTCCGCCCCGTAGCACCAGCAGGGCGTCACCGAGACGACGGCGCAGACGTTGTTCACGCTGAATTTCTCGGCGGCCATGGCAGCCTCCTTCACACCGCCGATACAGCGGTCGGCGACGACGCATTCGACGGGCGTGCCGTCCGAATAGCGCAGCTGCCCGGCGTAAAGTTCGGCCACGCGCTGCGCCATGTCCATCGTGGTCTGCTCCAACGATTCACGGATTCCGCCCCGGCGGCCGTCGATCACGGGACGGATTCCGATACGGGGTTTCTGGGATTTCAGATTCATATGCTTTAAATTTAGGTTGTAATTTCAATCGGAATTTATTAGGCTGGTCTGTGCTGTGCTGAAAACAGGTCAAAAAAAATTTACAGGGAACCCCGTAAAATCAGACGCGTGGGAATGTAGATCTGCGGACGCTCCATGGTGAGGATAAAGCGCGCGGCGACGGCACCCATCAGGTCGAAGTCCGTGGAAATGACCGAAATGCCGTTATCCAGAATCTCGAAAACAGGTTCGTCGTTGTAGGCCACGACCCCGACATCCTCCCCGAGCGCCCAACCGCGCATGCGGGTCAGTTTGATAAAGTCGATCAGATGGCTGTGCTTCACGATCAGATAGGCTGTCCCCTTTTCCAGGGCCGCCGGGCCGATCTCGTTCACGATGCTGTACGGGAAGCCGTGGTCTTCGCAAAAACGCTTGAAATAGGGAATGCAGCTTTTCGGGTGTTCGGAATTCTCGGGAAACACGAAGACGATCTTCCGGTAACGCCGGAACCGTTCCAGGCCGGTTACCATACAGTCGTAAAGCGTTTGGTCGAAACCCTGGCAGACATAGGCGAAACGCTCCTTCTCGAATTTACCGAAGTCGAGCAGCAGGACTTTCGAGGGATCGAGCAGATCGAGGATTTCCGAATAAACGTCATTCTGGTAGTTCATCACCAGGTAGAGGTTGTAGCGGCCCACGCTGTCGCGGATGGTCTTGTTGAAAAGCTCCTGACTGCGCTGGTGGAAATAGAGGTCGATCTTATAGTTGGCCGCAAGGTTGCGCGTGATAGCATCGTGCAGCTGGTATTTGAACGGGCTGTAAGTGTCGAGCAACAACAAAATCCGATGCACGGCATTGCAGACATAATAGCCCTTGGTCGGGGCCGAATCGACGACTCCCTGCGTTTTAAGCTCGTTGAAAGCCTTGAAAACCGTATCGCGCGAAACCCCGTACTGCCGGCTCAAACCGTTGATCGAAGGAAGCGGATCGCCCGGAGCGTACTCCCCGATCGAGATTTCGTGACTCAAGGCATCTGCCAGCTGCTTGACTTTGGACATCTGTGACGTAAATATCAATTCCATATTATACCGATAACAAAAAACAACTGAAAGCAAGAAGCTGTGCTGAACTGTCCTGCCACATTGCAAAGAAAAAGAATAATCCACAGATTGCCAAATTTTTCCGGCACATTTTTCCAACCCGAATCCGGCCGAAACCACCGAAAAGAGGCGGAGCGGAATAAAACGAAGGAACACAATCTGCTGACAATCAACACCATTAAATAAAAAATTCGGACTTCCTTCGGCGGATAATAAAAAAACAATATCTTTGCCGATAACAAACAGCACAGCACAGCATAATCTGAAAACAGAAAAACATGAACCGAAAAACACGAATCCTGACTGCGATATTCCTCTTCACGGGCATATCGTTTTTCTCCGTCGCCGCGCCAAAGCCACCGGTGGTCTCCGAAGCGACGCTTCTGCGCGAAATGACCGACCGCGACGCGCTGGCCCGCCTGCCCTATCCGGCCTATAAGACGCGGCAATTCAGCAGTTACGACCGCAAGGCCGTCTCGCCCGACCGGCCCGGGTGGTTCGGGAACGACGACTGGAGCATGTTCATACGCACGGAACTTAACGGCGGACGTACGGAACACGTGCTGATGGACGCCGACGGACCGGGTGCCGTCGTCCGGTTCTGGATGACATTCGCCGGACAGGATTGCGGCCGCGGCACGCTCCGCATCTACATCGACCGGGCGGCGGAACCCGTGCTCGAAGCCACGGCATTCGAGATCCTGAGCGGCACGGAAGTCGCCGGGGAGCCGCTGGCCGCCTCGGTCTCAACGCTGATGCGCCACGACCGCCGGGGCCATAATCTCTATTATCCGATCCCCTATGCGGAACATTGCAAAATCACCTACGAAAGTCCCAATGTCTACGCCGGGCCGGAACCCGAAAAACGCAAGGGAACGGAAAACGTCTACTACAACATCGAGTGCCGGACCTACACCGATCCGGTCGAGGTCGTCTCTTACGCCGGATCGCCCGACGAGGCCCTGCGCACAGCCGCCGAAAATACCCGGAAAGCGTTGAGCGCACCAAAGTCCGCGCACGGAGGAAAGCAGGGGAGCGTTCCGGTCAAAACCCTCCTTGCTCCCGGCAAAACGGCCGAGTTCCCCATCCGCGGGCCGCGGGCCGTCCGGGAAATCGCGCTTCGACTCGCGGCACAGGACCTGCCCCAGGCGCTCCGGTCCACGGTCATGAGCATCCGGTTCGACGGCGAACAGACCGTATGGATTCCCGTCGGGGACTTTTTCGGCATCGGCTACAAACCGATGCGCAACGAGACATTCTTCACCCAGACCGACGAACGGGGCGCGATGAAGGCCTATTGGGTCATGCCGTTCCAAAAGGAGTGTACAGTCGCGTTCCATAACTTCGGCTCGCAGGAGGTGGCGCTGCACGGCGAAATCGTCCATGCCCCCTGGAAATGGGACGGCCGAAGCCTCCATTTCGGAGCCGCGTGGCATCAGTACACCGATATAAATACGGGTGCGAACGGGAAATCGACGCCCCGGGACATCGTCTACACCTCCCTTGCGGGCGAAGGCCGTTACGTGGGCGACTGTCTGACGCTCTACAACACCGTGAACGGCTGGTGGGGCGAGGGCGACGAGAAAATCCATGTCGACGGCGAAGCCTTCCCTTCGCATTTCGGGACAGGGACGGAGGATTACTACGGCTATGCCTGGTGCCGGCCCGAGGTCTTCACAGGCCACCCGTTCATCGCCATGCCCGCAGGCGACGGAAACCTCGGCGTCGGATACACGGTCAACAGCCGCTGCCGGATGCTCGACGCCATTCCGTTCACACGCTCGCTGCGGTTCGACATGGAACTGTGGCACTGGCAGGAGGCGCGCATGAACTACGCCCCCGCGACGATGTGGTACATGCGCCCGGGCGGCGTATGCAGCATCGCTCCCGACACGGCCGGAGTACGCCGGCCCGTCGTCATGCGGCGCAGTCAGCTGATCCCTCCCGTGCTGACGGCAGGCATCGAAGGCGAGGACCTCGAAATCCGCAGCTGCACCGGCGGCGAGGCCTACGGCCAGTACCGCACCAACGGACTGTGGAGCCGGAACACGCAGCTCTTCTGGCACAATGCTCCGGCGGGTTCCACACTCACGCTGGGGTTCGAATCGGCCGTGGAGACCGAAGCCCGGCTCGAAGGCGTCTGCTCGCTGGCCAAAGATTACGGTACGTTCCGCATCTGCCTGAACGGACGGGAACTGACGCCGTCGCTGAACCTCCATGCCCCGGAACTGATCACCAAAGAGGTTGCGCTCGGTGACGGGCAGGTCCGCAAGGGCGGAAACACGCTGACGATAGAGGCCGTCGCTCCGGCTCCCGGGTTCACGGAGTGTTTCTTCGGGCTCGACAGGCTGGTCCTGCACCTGCAATAAGGACAGTCCAGCTTCGCCGCAACACGATCCGGGCCGGACGGGAAATACGTTCGTATCTCTCGCCCGGCCCGGACAAGACGGGCGAAAGGCGCCCGCAAAACTTTAACTTATTGGTGTTGGGGTCTCAACAGATCCTGCACGACTTTTACCGGAGAGAAGGTCGTGACGGGAACGTCGACGAAAACCGTGTTCCACTTCGCCATCGCACCGTTCCAAAGCCCCGGAAGCTCCTGCGCACGCAGATCGCGGCCGCCGGAGGATTTCGACGAGATGAATCCCGTCGCGGGATCGGTGTACCGGCGCAGATCGAACTTGCGGCCCTTCGAATCGCGCACGCCGCAGACGAGGTCCACGGGGTTGAAATGCGTGGCCGACCGCATCAGCGGCAGATCGTCGGGCGCGATCTGGCTCGACTCGGCGATCTGAAGCGACTCCGTGCCGTCGGGGTTCCCGACCCAGAACGGGCCGCCGCCCGGCTCGCCCTCGTTGCGGACCATACCGCAGACGCGGATCGGACGGTCCAACACGGCGCGCAGCAGCGCCGAATCGTAATCGGCGGGGAGTTTCACGCAGAGCCGCTTCTCGATAAATCCGGCGATCGGCTCCAGCTCCGCACCGCCCACTTCGAGCGCCTTGAGGCACTCGAAGGCGCGTTCCTGCAGGTCGAGCAGAACCCCCGCCAGCACCTTTTTATAACGGACCGTATCCCCGCGGCGGGCATCGGTCGTCACGTTGTCGATATTCTTGATGAAGACGATGTCGGCGTCGATTTCGTTCAGGTTCTCGATCAGCGCCCCGTGGCCCGCGGGACGGAACAGCAGCGTGCCGTCGGCCTGCCGGAAAGGCGTGTTGTCGGGATTCACGGCAAGGGTGTCGGTCGAAGGCTTCTGCACCGAGAACGAGATGTCGTAACGGATGCCGAACCGCCTTTCGTAAAGGGGAACCTTCTCCGCGAGCAGCTCCTCGAAGCCCGCGACGTGCTCGGGCGAGACGGTGAAATGGATGCGCGCGACACCTCCCGCCGCGGCGTAGGCCGCACCTTCGACCAGGTGTTCCTCGACGGCCTTGCGCGCCCCTTCGGGATAGGCGTGGAAGGTGACCAGCCCCTTGGGCTTGCGGCCGTAGTTCAGCCCGTCGTTGACGATGGCATTCACGATGGCACGGTCGTCGGCCCCGGCGGGCAGCACGGCGCGAAGCTCGGGCCAGAAGGCGAACTTCCCGATATTTTCCAGCAGCGTGTCGATGCCCTTGCCGCGTTTGCCGTCGTTGACGAACTCGAACAGTTCCTTGAACATGCGCGTGGCGGCTCCCGAAGCGGGCACGAACTTCACCACACCCAGTCCGGCAGACTCTTTTTCATAGCGTTCCACGGCGGCATCGGCCTCCGCCTCGCCGACAACCAGCACGCCGTCGCCCGGCGATGCGGCCCGCACGACATTCAGGAAAGGGAATCCGCGGCGGAAATTCTCCAGCTGGGTCTCCGCCAGTTCGGGTGTCAGGCCATGATCGGCAATCTGTTTCAAATCTTCCTGTGTAAACATAGGTTTCGTCTATTTTGTTTTTAATTTGCAATCGGCCGCACGGCAACTGTTGCAACAGCTGTCACGGACAAACAATCCGTCACACCGAACTGCAACAGCAGAAACGGCACATGTCTCTGCGCCGCAAGCCCCGCCCGAGGGAGGGGGGGGGCAGGCTTGTAAACGCAGCCACAGGCTGCGGGAAACAGCATCCGGATCCCGCAACAAAGGAAACAATAGCCTGCCGCGATTTCAAAGTTACTAAATAATTTCTAACTTTGCATACCATGATTCGAGAATTTCACCAAATCAGCCTGCGCGGGCGCAACAGTTTCGGCGTCGACCAGCGGGCCTCGCGCCTCGTAGAATTCGAAACCGCCGAGGATCTGCGCACGTTTTTCGCCGCGGGGATTCCCGGACGGTGGACGGTGCTCGCCGGAGGCAACAACATCCTCTTCACCGAGGATTACGACGGCGTGCTGCTGACCCCCGCGGCCCGGCAGATCGCCCTTGTGAGCGACGACGGCGACGAAGTCCGACTGCGCGTCGACGCAGGCGTCGAGTGGGACGACCTGGTGGAATGGGCCGTCCAGCGCGGCCTGTGGGGCATCGAAAACCTCTCGCTGATCCCCGGCAAGGCGGGGGCCGCCCCGGTGCAGAACATCGGAGCCTACGGCTGCGAAGCGAAGGACGCGATCCGCCGGGTCGAAATGTACTGCGTCGAGACAGGCACGGTGCTGACGCTCGACGCCGCGCACTGCGGTTTCGGCTACCGCGAAAGCGTCTTCAAACACGACCTGAAAGGCCGGGTAATCATCACCGCCGTCGAGATCGCACTCTCGCACACGCCCCGGCCCCGGCTGGGTTACGGCGACGTGGAGCGCGAGGTCGAAGCCCGCGGAGGCGCCACGCTGCGCAACATCCGCGAGGCGATCTGCTCGATCCGCCGCGCGAAGCTTCCCGACCCGGCCGTGCTGGGCAATGCGGGCAGTTTCTTCAAAAATCCGGTGGTAGGGGCGGCCGCAGCGGAACGCCTGCTCGCGGAATATCCCGACATGCCGCACTACCCCGCTCCCGAAGGCCGCGTGAAGCTGGCCGCCGGGTGGCTGATCGACCGGGCCGGGATGAAAGGTCACCGCGCGGGGAACGTGGGGGTCCACGAGCGGCAGGCGCTGGTGATCGTCAACCACGGCGGCGCCACGGGCGGCGAGGTGATCGCATTCGCCCGCACGGTGCAGGCCCGGGTCCGCGAGAAATTCGGCATCGAAATAGATACGGAGGTGAACATATTATGAATCTTTTGGACTCTTTTCAACGCTACATCGACGAGAACGACCTCGCCACGCACGACGACCGCATCCTGCTCACCGTCTCGGGCGGCGTGGACTCGATGGTCATGCTCTCGCTGTTCACCCGCTGCGGCTACCGGGTGGGCGTCGCCCACTGCAATTTCCAGCTGCGCGGCGCGGAGAGCGACGAGGACGAAGTGCTGGTGGAGGACGAAGCGAAAAAATACGGCGCGGCGTTCTACAACAGGCGTTTCGAGACCAAGGCCGAGATGGAGCGCACGGGCGAGTCGATGGAGATGGCGGCCCGGCGGCTGCGCTACGCGTGGTTCGACGCCCTGAGCCGCGAACACGGCTACACGGCCATCGCCATCGCCCACCATGCCGACGACTCGATCGAGACCTTTTTCATCAACCTGCTGCGCGGAACCGGGCTGCGGGGGCTGACGGGAATCTCGACCCAGGTCGGGAAGGTGATCCGCCCGCTGCTGTTCGCATCTCGCAAGGAAATCCTCGAATACGCCGTCCAGAACCGCATTCCCTTCCGGGAGGATTCGTCCAACCGGTCGACCAAATACCTGCGCAACAAGATCCGGCTGGGGCTGATCCCCCGCATCCGCGAGATCAATCCCAAATTCACGAGCCTGATGAGCCGCAACCTCGCGCGGCTGACCGACGCCCAGCTCTTCATCAACCACGGCATCGAACGCATCCGCTCGGAGGCCGTCACCTCGGACACGGGGATCGACACGATCCACCTCGACCGCCTCGATCCGGCCTTTCCGCAGGGATTCGTGATCTACGAACTGTTGAGTTCGGGCTACGGATTCAAGGGCGACGTGATCGACTCGCTGTGCCACTCGCTCGAACAGGACGCCACGGGACGGCGGTTCTACGCCCGCGAAAGGGTGGCCTCGATCGACCGCGGGAAGATCGTCATAGCGCCGATAGCCCCCGACGACGCGTGCCTGACCACGGTGCGCAAAGGCGCCCCGCGCAGCTACTGCGGCAACTCGGTCCTCTACTACGAATACTGCGACATCGACACGATCAAGAACTTCGGCGTACCCGAAAATATCGCGCAAGTCGATGCCGACAAGTTGCAGTTCCCGCTCACGCTGCGCCGCTGGCGCGACGGCGACTGGTTCGTGCCGTTCGGCATGACGGGCCGCAAGAAGGTGTCGGACTTCCTCGTCGACGCCAAGGTCTCCGTGGCCGAGAAGCAACGGCAGTTCGTGCTGCTGTCGGGCGACGAGATCGTCTGGCTCGTCGGACGCCGCATCGACGACCGTTACCGCCTTACGCCCGACACGGAAAACGTGCTGCGCATCACCAAAGAAATCGTTTAAAATGGCAAAGAGCGCTCTGAAATTCAAGGATTCCGTCGCCCAGTACGAACGGATCGCGGCCGAAGTCGCGGCCCGCCGGTTTTCCGGCATCTACCTGCTGATGGGCGAGGAGAGCTACTTCATCGACGCCCTCACGGACCAGCTGGCCGCGACGATCCTCGACGAGGCCGCGCGGGCCTTCAACCAGATCACCGTCTACGGGCGCGACTCCGAGGCGGGGCAGGTGATCAACCTCTGCCGCCAGATGCCGATGATGGGACAATACCAGGTGGTGATCCTCAAGGAGGCCCAGCAGCTCAAGGGGCTAGACAAACTCTCGCTCTACACGCAGAAACCCTCCCCCACGACCATTCTCGTGATCTGCCACAAGGAGAAGAACGCCGACAAGCGCTCGGCCTTCTACAAAGGTTGCGCGGCGAACGGCACGGTGCTGGAATCGGTGCGCCCGCGCGACTACGAGATCGCGGCGTGGCTGCAACAGTTTATCCGGCAGAAAGGGTTTACGATCGATCCCAAGGCGCTATCGATGCTGACCGACCATTTGGGGACCGACATCGCAAAAATCTCAAACGAACTACAGAAGCTCACCGTCTCGCTGCCCGAGGGCACGCAGCGCATCACCGACGCCGACATCGAGGCCAACATCGGCATTTCGAAGGATTTCAACAACTTCGAACTCTGCAAGGCGGTCGTCACCCGGGACATGGCCCGCGCGCTGATGATCGCCGAGCACTTCGCCCGCAACCCCAAGGACAACCCGCTGCTCGTGACCGTCATGGCGCTGTTCGGGCAGTTCAAGGAGCTGTTCGTCGTCAACTACCTGCGCTGGCTCGCACGCCACAAGGGGAAGCCCTTCCCGCCGGACACGGAGCTGATGCGCATCCTGCGCAAGAACAACACGTTCGTCATCGGCGAGATCAAGCAGAACGCCGCCGGATGGGACAACCGCAAGGTGTTCAACATCCTGGGACTGCTGCGCGAATACGACGCCAAAAGCAAGGGGCTGGGCGCGGGCGGCGCGTCGGACGGCGAACTGCTGCGCGAACTGCTGCTGAAAATCTTCCTGCTTTGACCGGCCTTTATCTATACCAGACCGTGCACCTCGCCCGGGGTCGCGCGCGCAACGTCGCCGGACACATCGCCGTGCTCGATGCCGCGTCGCGCGAACTGTTCGGACACCCCTACGCCCCCGCCGCGGAACGGCTCGCAAAGCGCATCGAGACGCTGGCCGCCGCGGAACGCTATCCGGCGGGCGTGTCGGGATTCGTGCGCATCGAACTGGACCCCGACGGCAAGGAGCGCCTGTCGCCGGCAGGGGTGTCGCTCTACGACGGCTACGCCTTCCGGAGCCTTCAGCCCGAAGCCGTGACCGTGGACTACGACCTGCCGCTCTCCGAGGCTCCGACCTCCGCGCGTGAGGCCGCGGCGCAACTGGCCCGCAGGCTGGCCGAACGGGCCGGGGCGGAAGTCGCCGTGCGCTGCGACAGCGCGGGGATTCTCGGCTCGGCCGACGACGCACCGCTGCTGGCCATCGCCGGCCGCACCGTCCTGACGGCCCCCGGATCCGCAAGCGTCGAACGCCGCCTGGCCGTCCAGGCCGTTCGGGCCGCAGGGCTGGAACTGCGCGAAGAGCCGTTCGGACGGGCCGACCTGCCCGGCTTCGACGAACTCTTTTTCGCCGACCACCGGGGCGTCACCTCGCTTTCGCGCTGCGACGGGCTGCCGCTGATGACCTTCGTCGCCGAACGTATCGCCGAAGCGATGGAGGGCCTTTTTCAGAAAAAATAGAAACCGGACCGGACTCAACCGGCTTATCTTTCGGGGAACCAAAACCCGAAAATCGTGAAAAAATACCTCTTTGCGTATGCGGTTCTTGCAACCGCATCGTTGTTTTTCGCCTGCCGCCATTACCGCGCCGAAAACCGGCGGCTGGTCGAAAACCAGACGGCCCTGGCGGCCGACGTCGCCCATTACCGCACACGGCTGGGCACGGAGGCGGCCTCGGTGCAGGCCCTCCGGCTGCGGTGCGGGGAGTTCGAAACGCTGCGCGCGGCCGACGCCGGGGAGATCCGGCGCCTCGGCATCCGGATCCGCAGGCTCGAAGCCGCCGCCAAGGCCGTTGCCGTCACCGACGCCGAAATCCGCACCCCGCTGCGCGACACCGTCGTCGTCCGGATACACGACACGCTCCCCGTGCTCGACACCGCCCGGGTGTTCCGCTGGCGCGACACGTGGGTCTCGGTCGAAGGCCGCATCGGCCGCGACTCGGTCGTCTGCCGCATCCGCAGCGTCGACACCCTGCGCCAGGCGGTCCACCGCATCCCGCGCCGGTTCCTCTTCATCCGCTGGGGCACGAAGGCTCTCCGGCAGGAGATCGTCTCGACGAATCCTCACACACGGATCGTCTATGCGGAGTACGTGAAAATCGAACGCTGAAAAATTTTCCGCAAAAATCCGGCTGTCCCGTAGGGGTCGGCCGGATTTTTCGTGTCACAATGAAAACGACAACACACCATGAATCCGGACAGACATACCTGGGACCTTCTGGTCGGCGCCCTCAAAGGCACGCTCGGCGAGGCCGAACAGCGCGCATTCGACCGGTGGGCCGCCGAAGCGGAAAACCGCCGCTTCTACAACAACCTGACCCACGCATGGCGCGAAATCCAGCAGCGGGCCGCAACTTACGAGCCGGACCGCGACCGGCTGTGGCAGCAGTTGCAGCAACGGATCGGGACCTACGAAATCCCGCATGCGGACCAGCTCCCGAAGCGTCGCCGGAGCCACCTGCTGCAAACGGCCATAGCCGTCGCAGCAGCGGTCGCCGTAACCCTTTTCGCGGCCCGCACCGACCTTTTCCATTCGGCCGCAGTCCCGGCCGAGCAGCGGCTCTGCGCCTTCGAAGGCAAGTCGCAGGCCCGGCTGTCCGACGGTTCGACGGTCTGGCTCCACGGCGGATCGGCGCTCGCCTACGACACCCGTTTCGCCGCCGGGGAACGCCGCGTGAAACTCCGCGGCGAAGGGTTCTTCGAGGTGGCCAGGGACGCCGAACGCCCCTTCATCGTCGAGGTCGAAGGGCTGAAGATCAGCGTCCACGGCACGAAATTCAATGTTCGCACCGCAGCCGACCGCAGCGTGTCGGTCTCGCTGGTCGAAGGTTCGGTGTCGCTCGACACCGGAAGCGGAAGCCGCAGGCTGCTGCGCCCCGGGGAGATCGCCTGCTACGATCCCGACACCCGCAAAGTCGTCATCGGACGCGGCAACGTGGCGATGGAGTCCTGCTGGGCCGCGGGGAAACTCGCGTTCGATCGGCAGCCGCTGGGCGAAATCTGCCGCTACATGGCCCGCTGGTACGACACCGAAATCCACATCACCCCGGCCCTCGCACGCAACTACGCCTACACGTTCACCATCACCAACGAACCGCTCGAAGAGATCCTGCGCATCATGAGCCGCATCAACCCCATTGCCTACACGTTCGCCGAAGACAACACCGTCACGATTTCCGAGCTCGAATAAATCCCGCATCCCGACCCTTAAAAACCCGATTGCCTATGAAGCGATAAACCGACCCCGACCCGAACTTCCCGCAGCGGCATCCGACCAACGCCGCCGCAAACTTTCCACAAACTTAAAACTTCAACCATGATGCACTTCAGACTATTTGCAATCCTCTTGCTGCTGGTCGCAGGCAGTACGACGGTTGTATCCGGCCAGACGCAGCAGGAACCGACGCTCGACATGGAGTTCACGGACATCCCGCTCTCGGAGGCCATATCCCGCATCGAGAAGAACACCCGCTACACGTTCTTCTACGACGCCAAGCAGACCGACCTCTCCCGGCGCGTGAGCCTCAAGGCGAAACGAATGCCGATTTCAGACGCCTTGAAGGAAATGCTCGCCCCGACGGGGCTGAACTTCACCATCACCGAACGCCAGATCGCCCTGATCCCGGCCCGCAAGACCCCGGCCCGGCAGCGCACGATCACAGGTGTCGTCAACGACTCGTCCGAAACGCCGCTGGCAGGCGTCGCCGTCACGCTCGTGGGCGACAACACCCGCGGAGCGGTGACCGAAGCCAACGGCGGCTTCACGCTCACGGTCCCCGACGCCGACATAACGCTCAGCTTCACCTATCTGGGCTACGTAGGCAAGAAAGTCGCCGTCCCCGCCACGCAGAACAACGTGAAGGTGTTCCTCACGGAGGACGCCGTGAAGATGGATGACGTGGTGGTCGTGGGCTACGGAACCCAGAAAAAGGTGAACCTCACGGGCGCCATCGCCACGGTGGACGAAAAACAGTTGCAGAACCGCTCGGCGCCCTCGGTGGCCCACATGCTGCAAGGCTCCGTGCCGGGACTCACGATCTCGACCTCATCGGGTCGTCCGGGCAATTCCGCCGACCTCAACATCCGCGGCATCACTTCGATCAACGGCGGTTCGCCGCTGGTGCTGGTCGACGGCGCCGAAGGCGACCTGATGAAGCTCAACCCCAACGACGTAGCTTCGATTTCGGTCATCAAGGACGCCTCGGCCGCGGCCATCTACGGTGCCCGTGCGGCATTCGGCGTGGTGCTCGTGACAACCAAGAGCGGCGACACCTCGGGCAAGACGCGCATCTCGTACAGCGGCCGCTGGGGCTGGAACGAACCCACCACTTCGACCGACTACGAGACCCGCGGCTACTACTCGGTCTACGTCAACGACCTGTTCTGGCATGCAGATGCGGGAACCAACTACACGAACTACACCGACAACGACATGATGGAGCTGTGGGCCCGTCGCAATGACAAGGTGGAGCATCCCGACCGCCCGTGGGTCAAGATCGACCAGCGCGACGGCCGCGACACCTATGTCTACTACGCCAACTTCGACTGGTACCACTACCTGTTCAAGGACGAGCACCCGAACACGAGCCACAGCATCTCGCTTTCGGGCGGCAACTCGAAGGTGAAATACATGCTTTCGGGCAACTATTACAGCGAGGAGGGTCTCTTCCGCCAGGACCCCGACCGTTTGCAGCGTATCAACTTCCGCTCGAAGATCTCATTCGAAATCAACAAGTGGCTGAAGATCAGCAACAACACCAGCTACTACAACTACCAGTACTACTATCCCGGTCCCTCGGGTGTCAATACGGCCTTCTCGCTGGGCACGGTACACGGTCTGGCGTCGATGATGCCCTACAACCCCGACGGCACAAGCGTCTACTACACCTCGCTGTCGAAGTACTCGATCATGGACGGTCTGCCCACAATTATGAACAAGGGCGGACACTCCAACAAGGACAAGACCGACAACATGTCGACCACCACGGAACTGACCTGGACCCCGGTCAAGGGGCTGGAGATCAAGGGTAACTTCACCTATATGTTCAACACCCAGCACAACGTCAACCGCCAGGTCAACACCGAATATTCGCAGTATCCGGGCGAAGTGAAAACCCTTTCGTCGGGCAGCCGTTTCGAGGACAAGCTCTACGAAAAGACCATGATGCACAACTACTACCAGGCCAACATCTACGGTACGTTCGACCGCACCTTCGCCCAGGACCACAACTTCAAGGCGATGGTCGGTTTCAACTGGGAGACCAAGTTCCTCAAGGACGTCTCCGCAACGGGTTACAATCTGCTTTCCGAAACACTGACGGACCTCAACCTCGTAGGCCAGGACGCCGACGGCGACAAGCGCATGGAGGTAGGCGGCGGTCAGAACGAATACGCCCTGATGGGCTTTTTCGGCCGTCTGAACTACGACTACAAAGGCAAATACCTCGTCGAGGTGAGCGGCCGCTACGACGGCACGTCGCGTTTCAAGCGCGGACATCGCTGGGGCTTTTTCCCCTCGTTCTCGCTGGGATGGCGCATCTCGGAGGAGGCCTTCTTCGACGGCATCCGCGACCAGTTCAACAACCTCAAGCTGCGCTACTCGTACGGACAGCTGGGCAACCAGAACGTCGGCTACTACGACTACATCCGTCAAATCTCGATCGGTAGCCAGAGCTACCTGTTCGGCGGCAACAAGCCCGCCACGGCGACCATTTCGGCACCCGTAGCCTCGAACCTCTCGTGGGAAACGAGTATTCACAACAACCTCGGCGTGGACATGAGTTTCCTGAACAACCGTCTGGCCTTCTCCGCCGACTTCTACATCCGAGACACGAAGGACATGCTCACCGAAGGCGTCGCTCTGCCGGCCACCTACGGCGCCGACTCGCCGAAAATGAACAGCGCCGACCTGCGCACCAAAGGTTACGAACTCTCGCTCAACTGGCGCGACGAGTTCCAGTTGTTGCGCCGCCCGTTCTCGTACAGCGTGACGGTGACCTTCAACGACTATGTCACCAACATCACCCGATACGACAACCCCGACCGCACCTTCGCCAAAAAGTATTACGAAGGCATGCGCTGGGGCGAAATCTGGGGCTACCGCATCGGAGGCCTGTTCGCTTCGGATGAAGAGGCCGCCAACTACCCCGTCGACCAGACGAACGTCAACAACCGCATCAACGCCGCGGCCGGATCGGAGCGCGGCCTGCATGCCGGCGACCTGAAATTCCTCGATCTGGATGACGACAACGTAATCTCCATCGGCAAAAACACCGTCGACGATCCGGGCGACCGCGAGATCATCGGCAACAGCCAGCCGCGTTTCCAATACGGATCGACGCTCAGCATGTCGTGGGCCGGTATCGACTTCTCGATCTTCTTCCAGGGCATCGGCCGCCGTCACTGGTATCCGAAAGCCAACACTATCGCATTCTGGGGTCCCTATGCCCGACCCTATGCAAGCTGGATGCCCCGCGACTTCCACACCCAGTACTGGACCGAGGAGAACCCCAACGCCTACTTCCCCCGTCCGCGCGGCTATGTGGCCCTGTCGGGTACCAACCGCGAGCTGACGGCCACCAACGATCGCTACCTGCAAAACATCCGCTACTGCCGTCTGAAGAACCTCACGGTAGGATACACGCTGCCCAAGAAATGGACCCGCAAGGCGCTGATCGAAAGCCTGCGCATCTATTTCACGGGTGAGAACCTCGCTACCTGGTCACCCATCCACTCGGACTACATAGATCCCGAAATGGCCGCCATGAACGACGAGATGCGCACCTATCCCTGGCAAAAAACCTATATGTTCGGCGTGGACGTTACCTTCTAACCGCTTAAATGAGAAGAGCTATGAAAAAGATTCTATCGATACTGACCATAGGCTGCGCCCTGACGCTTTCGTCGTGCGAGGACTGGCTCGACAAATACCCGCTGTCGAAGATGTCGCCCGAGACCTTCTTCTCGAACGAAAACGAGTTGCAGGCCTTCAGCAACAAATTCTATACGTCATTCCCGAGCGACGGACTCTACAACGAGTACTGGGACAACCTCATCCACAGCGACCTGCCCCAGGAGATGCGCGGCGGCCGCACGATCCCGGCATCGGGCGGGGGCTGGACCTGGACCGGCCTGCGCGACATCAACACGCTGCTCGAATATTCGGTCAACTGCAAGGACACCGAGGTCCGGACGCGCTACGACGCTTTGGCCCGCTTCTTTCGCGCCTACTTCTATTTCGAGAAGGTGAAGCGCTTCGGCGACGTGCCCTGGTATGCCAAGCCCCTCGGTTCGGCCGATCCCGAACTCAAACGCCCCCGCGACTCGCGCGAATTCGTCATGCAGCGCATGATCGAAGACATCGACTTCGCCATCTTCCACCTGCCGACCGACCGCAACATCTACCGCGTGACGAAATGGACGGCGCTGGCGCTCAAGTCGCGCTTCTGCCTCTTCGAGGGCACGTTCCGCAAGTATCACGGCATCGACGGCTACGAACACGACTGGAAATGGTATCTCGAACAGGCCGCCGCCGCAGCCGGGGAGTTCATCACCAACAGCGGTTATGGTCTCTACACCGAAGGTGGCACCAAGGTAGCCTACCGCGACCTGTTCGTAGCGGAGGAGGCGCAAGAGATCGAGATCGTGCTCGCCCGCGATTACAGCAAGAGCATCGGCGTCTTCCACAACAGTACGTTCTACTCGCTGAACACCTCGTACGGCCGCCCGGGCATAACCCGCAAGATCGTCGACAGCTATCTGATGGCCGACGGTTCGCGCTTCACCGACCGCCAGGGCTGGCAGACGATGGAATTCAAGGATCAGTGCACCAACCGCGATCCACGCCTCGAACAGTCGATCCGCACACCGGGATACACGCGTATCGGTTCTACGAAAAAGGAGGTGCCGAGCCTGTCGACCTGCATGACGGGATACCAGCCCATCAAGTTCGTCGCACCGACCAACTTCGAGTCCGACGGCTACAACCTCTCGTACACCGACCTTCCGATCTTCCGCACGGCCGAGGTTTACCTCAACTACGCCGAGGCCAAAGCCGAAATCGGAACCCTGACACAGGATGACATCAACATGACCATAAAGAAGTTGCGCGACCGAGTAGGCATGCCCAACCTCGATATGGACGACGCCAACTCCAACCCCGACCCCTACCTGTCAGCCGCAGAAACAGGCTATCCGAACGTAAGCGGAGCCAACAAGGGCGTCATTCTCGAAATCCGCCGCGAACGCAGCATCGAGCTTCTGCAGGAGGGACACCGCTATTACGACATCATCCGCTGGAAGGAGGGCAAGACCTTCACCCAGCCGCTACGCGGCATCTACATCCCCGAGGGAACCAAGGAGTACGACCTCGACGGCGACGGAACGCCCGACATTTACCTCAAGAGCAAGGGCGAGACCCCCTCGACCAAGGCTCCGCTGGTGATGGAGGTCGACCAGGACATCTATCTTTCGGAAGGCAGCTACGGCTATATCGAGCCCCACAAGGACAATAAGGGCGAATGGAACGAGACACGGGACTACCTGTACCCGATCCCGACCGACGACCGCTCGCTGACCGGCGGCGCCCTGACGCAAAACCCAGGCTGGAACGACGGACTGGACCTCTGATTTCGAAACAGACAACTTTAAAACACGAAAAAAAATGAAACATACGATCAAAAAATACCTGACAATCCTGCTGTTGCTCGGACTCAGCTGCAAGGTAACGGCATGCAGCAACGACAAACCGTTCGACGAAACCGAAATCCCGCCCCACCTGAAACCCGGCGAAGGCGAAAAACCGGATGTGGACTACTATCCGAAAAATGAGAGTACGACGCGTCTGGTAAGCTACAACGTCGGCATCTTCTCCAAATACACCGACAGCTACCAGATGGTCGCCGACATGATGACCGAAGCCAAGGCCGACATCGTGGGTATCAGCGAACTCGACAGCTGCACGGTACGCACGATGCGCGTCTTCCAGCTCAAGAAGTTCGCCGAACTGATGGGACAGGACTGGAATTACAGTTTCTTCCGCGCCATGGCCCATCAGGGCGGCGCCTATGGCGACGGCATCGTCTGCCACGAGAAACCCATCCGGACATTCTCCGTTGCGCTGCCGAAGGGCGACGGCGCCGAACCGCGCGTGATGGTCGTCGCCGAGTTTGAGAAATACGTATTCGCCACGACCCACCTCGACCACGTATCGTCGCGCGCGCAGCTGGAGCAGGTGGCACAGATCAACAAGGTCATCGAACAGGAGTTCGCCGCGTCGAAAAAACCGGTCTTCCTGGGCGGCGACTTCAATGCCCGTCCCGAAACCACTACGTTGATCACCCTGAAGGAGGACTGGAAGGTGCTGACTCCTCACGGGGAGAACGATTTCACCCACTCTTCGCAGAAACCGAACAAGTGTATAGACTACATCATGCTGTGGAAAGGCAACGACGCCAAGTGCGAGGTGATCGGCACCAAGATCATGAACTCGTTCCGCAAGGGCGACATCAAGCAGGCATCGGACCACATTCCCGTAATGGTCGACGTCAAATTCTAACACGGACACGAACCCTAAAACCAACCGATTATGACACGACATACCAAACTCCTCACCCTTACGGCCACCCTGCTCGTCGCATTGGCCGGCTGTAAGGACGACGACGGACCGGTGGTAAAAGAGGCTGCCATACTGGGCATTCAGAACGCCTATTCGACCGATGCACAGGTGATTTCGCTGGAAAGCCCCAAGAAGCAAACCGTCAATATCCGTGTCACCGCCGAGCAGATCAGCGGCAACTACGTCACCGTAGTGCTCAAGACCGCTCCTGAGCTGGTCGACGTCTACAACAAGGCTCACGGCACGTCCTACAAGCTCTGCCCGTCGGAAGCCTATACGTTCTCGACCGACGAGGTGATGCTGCCCCGCTACAATACGCTTTCGTCAACGATAAAGGTGGAGCTGCAAAGCCAGCGCATGCCCGATGAGGAGGCCTATCTGCTGCCGATCGCCATCGACTCGATCAAAGGCGATCCGCGGGCCACGATCTCGGAGACCGGCAACGTTCATTACATCCTTTTCAACAAGATCGTCAAACCGGGACCGCCCGCTCCCATGCTGCTCGACCGCAACAACTGGAAGCTGCTGGCCTCGCCCAAGGCGAAACCCGGCTATGAGGTCGACAAGATGTTCGACGAAAACATCAACTCGTTCGGTTACTGCAACGCCGATGAAGAACAGGCCAATCCGCCCTACGACTTCGTCCTCGACCTGGGACGCGAGGTGACCGTGCGCGGTCTCCAATTCTCGCAGCGCTACATGACCACGGGCAAACCTGAAGCCGGCGCCCGCTACGGAATCGCCCACCTCGAAGTCTGGACCGCCAAGACGATCTCCGGCGACGGTCTGGGCGCCGAGAACGACCAGAACTGGACTTACCGGCAGGAGTATCGCGACTACAGGACCGATCCCGAGACTCCGCTGGATCCGCTTGCCGTGGTTATCGACCCGATGCTCGAAAATTACCAGCACGCTCGCTATATCCGCTTCCGTATCCATATCAGCTATACGAACAAGACCTACAACCCGACCTTCCGGGGCTGGTGCATCGCAGAACTGAACGTATGGGGCAATAACGAACTGCTCGAATAATCACGCGTTCTTACTAAAAGCCTGCGGGGATGATCCCGCAGGCTTTTGTCGTTTCCGGCCAATCCGACTCCGGACGGGCGCCGGAACGAAACAGGATGCCGGGTCCGGGCGGACACCGGGATGCCGGAAAAAACCGGCCGGGCATCGAAAAGCCGGGCGAAAACCGGAAAAACCGCCGTCTTGCAACGGCCGGGCATACGGAAAACTGTTTTATATCGCTTTTATATCGCCAAGATTCATTACCTTTATGTACTGATATATGCAATAAAGACCCGTACATGTCAGATAACGAATACGACTTTCACCTATGGTTGAGAATCGGACGGGGGGGGGGAAATTGCCGCCTTCCGGGAGCTGTTCGACCGCCACTATGCGCCGCTGTGCCGCTTCGCCGAGTTCTGGCTCCGCGACCGCGCTTCGGCCGAAGAGGTCGTACTCGATGTCTACACCCATGTCTGGCAGCACGCCGCAGAGCTGCGGATCGCCGTCTCGGTACGCGCCTACCTGTTCCGCGCCGTGCGCAACCGGGCGCTCAACCGCCTGCGCGACGACCGTTTTTCCTACATCCCGTTCGAAGAGCTGGGGGAGGTTTTCGCCAGCCCCGAGCCGTTGCAGATCGAAACCGACGAGATCATGCAGCTCGTGGACGAGGCCGTCTCGCAGCTGCCCGGCCGCTGCCGCGACGTCTTCCTCAAAAGCCGCAGCGAACAACTCTCGAACGCCGAAATAGCCGCCGAAATGCAAATTTCCGTCAAGACCGTCGAAGCGCAGATGAGCAAGGCGCTGCGACGCCTGCGCGGCCTGCTCCACAAAGAGTGACCCGCCGCTGCCGCGACGAATAAAAACGGGAAAACGTGCTGCTTTTCCGTTTTTTTTCTACCTTTGTCCGATATGGAACGCACTGCAATCTTCCCCGGGTCGTTCGACCCCTTCACACGCGGCCATGCGGCACTGGTCGACGAGGCGCTGAACCTGTTCGACCGCGTGGTGATCGGCATCGGCAACAACACCTCCAAGCAGGGACTGCTGACCGTCGAAAACCGCAAGCGGCTCATCGACGACATCTACCGCGGCAATGAGCGCGTCGAAGCGTGCATCTACACCGGGCTGACGGGCGAATTCGCCGAAGCGGCAGGAGCCTGCGCCATCATCCGCGGCGTGAGGAACACCACCGACTTCGAGTACGAACGCACGATGGAGGCCACCAACCACCGCATCTACCCCGACATCACGACCGTCATGCTGTTCACCCCCTCGCCCGTGGCCGACATCTCGTCGTCGACCGTGCGCGAGGTGCTTTCGTTCGGACGCACCGTGGAAGAGTTCATGCCCATAGGAATAGATATAGAGGACTATTTATGAACGGTTACAAGATACGATCAGATTCCGTCTCACGCTGCCAACGACCGTTGTCGCCGCCGGCGACGCTTGCATGCCTGACCCTCCCCTAAATCCCCTCCTCGGAGGGGACTTCATGCCGCAAACGGCATATCGGGAACCGGCAACACCGAAAACAGACACAACATAGAATAACCTAACGATACGCTTTATTTATGATGGAATTTACAGCCGAAATGATCGCCGGGTTCCTGGGCGGCGACATCGTCGGCAACAAGGACGCCAAGGTGCACACCGTCTCCTCGATCGAGGAGGGCAGGGCCGGATCGCTGGCCTACCTCACGAATCCCAAATACGAACCTTTCCTCTACACCACGGGCGCGTCGATCGTGCTGGTCGACCGGGCGTTCGAGCCTTCGCAGCCGGTGACCGCGACACTCGTCCGGGTGGACGACGCGGGCGCCTGCGTCCTGAAGCTGCTCGAAATGTACAACGCGGCCAAACCCCGCCGCAAGGGGATCAGCGGCCGCGCATCGGTCTCGGACCGGGCACAGGTCGGCCGGGAGTGCTACATCGGCGACTTCGCGGTCGTCGAGGAGGACGCCGCCATCGGCGAGGGCTGCCAGATCTACCCCCAGGTCTACGTGGGCCGCGGCGTGAGGATCGGTGACAACACCACGCTCTACCCCGGAGTCAAGATTTACGAAGGCTGCATCGTGGGTGCGAACTGCATCCTCCATGCGGGAGCGGTGATCGGCGCCGACGGATTCGGGTTCATGCCCAACGCCGCGGGCGGATTCGACAAGATCCCCCAGCTGGGCAACGTGGTGATCGAGGACGACGTGGAGATCGGCGCCAACACCTGCATCGACCGCGCCAAGACCGATTCGACCGTCATCCGCCGGGGCGTGAAACTCGACAACCTGATCCAGATCGGCCACAACGTGCAGATCGGCGAGAACACCGTATCGTCGGCCCAGACCGGCATTGCGGGGACTTCGAAGGTCGGCCGCAACTGCTTCCTCGCGGGGCAGGTGGGCATCGCCGACCACGTCGTGATCGGCGACCGCGTGAAGGTCGGCTCGAAGAGCGGACTCGACAAGGACGTTCCCGACGACGAAATCCGCTTCGGATACCCCGCCCTCCCGGGCATGCAGTACCACCGTTCGGCTGCCGTATTCAAACGCCTGCCCGAACTGGCGCAGCAGGTCCGCGCACTGGAAAAACAACTTGCAGAACTCACAAAAAAATAATTCGATGAAAAAAATCCTGATCCTCGCAGCGGCGGCCGCCGTGTTGTGCAGCTGCGCCAACAAAAACAAGTACGCCATCGACGGCAAGGTCGAAGGGGCCAACAGCATGGTTTACCTTTTCGACGAGAAGGACAACATCCTCGATTCGGCGGCCGTGGCCGACGGTGCGTTCCGCTTCGAGGGCGTGGCCGAGAATCCGCAGGTGGCCATTCTGCGCGACGCCCGCGACGACGGAGCGACGTTCGGCGCCATGCTGATCCTCGAACCGGGCACGATCAACGTGGCCGACGACGCACAGAACCCCTACCGCAAGAAGGTGACGGGCACGCCGGCCAACGACGCCAGCGACGCCTATGCCACGGCCGGAAACACCCTCGTGCAGGAGTTCCGCAATCCGGAAACCACCTCCGAGCGCCGCGAGGCCATCGAGCAGGAGTACGAACAGCTGACACGCACGGTCCTGGACCAGAACCGCGACAACCTCTTCGGCGTGATGCTGCTGGCCCAGCAGCTCGGCTACGAGCTTTCGGGACAGGAGCTGCTCGACGAGATCGCCAAATTCCCGGCCGCCATGCAGCAGACCGACGCGCTGGTGAAACTCAAGGAGAACGCCGAACAAAAGATGAAAACCGACATCGGCCAGCCGTTCATCGACATCGCACAGCCCAATGCCGGCGGCGAGCAGGTATCGCTCGGATCGGTGGTCAAGAACCCGGCGAACAAATACGTCCTGCTGGATTTCTGGGCTTCGTGGTGCGGCCCCTGCATGGGCGAAGTTCCCCACCTGAAGAAGACCTACGGGGATTTTCACAAGAAAGGCTTCGAAATCTTCGGCGTATCGTTCGACGAGGACCGCGGCGACTGGCTCGGCGCCGTCGAACAGAACGGCATGGACTGGCTGCACGTCAGCGAGGTGAAAGGCTTCGACAACCAGGCCGCCAAGGATTACGCCATCCAGGGCATCCCGTCGAACTTCCTGATCGACAGCCAAGGCACGATCGTCGCCAAGAACCTGCGCGGCGAGGCGCTCTACGAGAAGATCTCGGAGCTGCTGGCCCAGTAATTCCCTACCGACATTCCGGCCCCTCCGTTCCGTACAGCCGGAAGGAGGGGCTTTTTCCATAAAATACAGATGAAATCCGCCGAGAAATACAGAATCATGGGCATCGACCCCGGCACGAACTACATGGGTTACGGCGTGCTCGAGGTCGAGGGGCGCACGGTGCGCTCGGTAGTGCTGGGCGACATCGACCTGCACCGCCTCCCGGACCCCTACGCCAAACTGCGCTACATCTTCGAACGCGTGGGGGCGCTGGTCGACGAGTACGCCCCGCGCGAGGTGGCGCTCGAATCGCCGTTCTTCGGCGAGAACGTGCAGTCGATGCTCAAACTGGGACGGGCGCAGGGTGTGGCCATGGCCGCGGCGCTGAGCCGGGGCATCGACGTCTTCGAATACGCCCCCATGCGCATCAAGCAGTCAATTACGGGCCGCGGATCGGCTGCCAAGGAGCAGGTGGCCTCCATTGTCTGCCGCATGCTCACCATCGACCAACCTCCCAAACGGCTCGACGCCACGGACGGCATGGCCGTCGCCCTGTGCCACTACTTCACCTCGGCCAGCCCGCTCAACGCCGCGCTGGGCGGCGAACGCGTCAAGGGTCTCGGGGGCGGCAAGAAAGCCGCTTCGAAAGGCGGTTCGCAGAGCTGGGAGCAATACCTGAAAAAGAATCCCGACCGGGAGATCAAATAAAACCAACCTAAAACCACCTGCCGACATGAAAAAATTGCTGATCGCATCGTTCGCCGCTGCCGCACTGTGCAGCTGCGGAAGCGCAAACTACACCATCACGGGTCACTACGAACTGCCTCCGGGCGATTCGGTCTATCTGTATGCTTCCGACAACACGGTGCTCGCCGCGGGCGTCGTCGGCGCCGACACGACCATTTCGCTGAAAGGGAGCGTCACCACACCGGAGATGGTTTCCCTGACCGACCGGTACAAGACCAGCGCCGCTACCATTTTCCTCGAACCGGGAAAAATCCGGATCGAAACATACGCCCCGAACCGTGGATACATCGTCTCCGGAACGCCGCTCAACGATAAGTACAAAGCATTCAACGATGCAATGGCCGCTTTCGGAGAGAAACTCCGCAAAGGATCCCCGGGACAAACTCTCCAGGACATTCTGGCCGAAATGAACGAACTCTACACCCGAACCATAAACGCCAATCTCGACAATATTTTCGGAGTATGGGTCTTCAACTCGTACGAATTCGAGCAGATCAAGAACGATCCCGGGAAAATCAAAGCCCGCCTGGCGCAGTTTACGCCCGAAATGCAGGCGCATCCGATGCTGAAACGGACACAGACACAAGCCGTAACGCCCGCACAGACCGCAATCGGACAGCCGTACACGGACCTCGCGATGAAAAACGCCGACAACGAAACGGTGCAGCTTTCATCGCTCGTAGGTCCCGGCCGCTGGGTGTTGCTCGACTTCTGGGCCACGTGGTGCAAGCCCTGCATGCTGGAAGTCCCCTACCTGAAGAGAGCCTATGCAGCCTACCACGACAAAGGATTCGAAATCTACGGCATATCGCTCGATTCCGATCCCGCGAAATGGAAGCAGGTCATCGGGGACGAAGGCATGAACTGGGTCAACACGATCCGGAAAGACGCAGGACTCGATCCCACCGCAATCTACAACATCAGCTCCATCCCTTCGAATTTCCTGATCTCGCCCGAAGGCAAAATCGTAGCGAAAAACCTGCGTCACGAGCACCTTGAAAAAAAACTCGCAGAGGTTTTCCAATAAATTTACTCCGATGAACCGAATTTTCCTTGCGCTCCTTGCCGCTGCCGCACTGTGCAGCTGCGGAGGCCCCAATTACACCCTTTCGGGCAAAGCCGGACTTGCTCCGGGCGATACGCTCCGCCTTCGTTCGCCCTACGAAAACGACTCGGTGCTCGCCACGACGGTCGTACGCCGCGACAGTTCGTTCCGCATCCGCGGACACGTCGCCGGACCGATGATCGCCAACCTGATGCACAACGACCGCCGCATCGGAGCGCCGATCCTGCTCGAAGCGGCCGACATCCGGATCGAACCCACGGGCGACGTACGAGGCTTCCAGTTCACCGGAACGCCGCTCAACGATGCGTTCAACGCCATGAATGCCGCACAGGTATCGCTCGGCAGCGTCCTGCAAGCGCTGGAAAACGAACCGGACACGCCCGAGCGCAGTCAGAAACTCGACTCGCTGGGACGGATTTACCGGCAGATTCCCGGCGACGTGCTGGAAGCCAACCGCGACAACCTGCTGGGCGCGTTCCTTTACTCCCGCCGCACCGATGCGGACCCGGCGAAGGCCCGTGAACGGCTCGCACAGTTCCCCGCCGAATTGCAGAACCACCCCGTACTGGAGAGCATACGGCGGGAGATCGAAGCCGTCGAACGTTCGTCCGTCGGCCGGCCCTACATGGACCTCGCACTGAAAAACGCCGACGGAGAGACCGTCGCCCTTTCGTCGCTCGCGGGGTCCGGCCGCTGGGTGCTGCTCGACTTCTGGGCCACGTGGTGCGGTCCCTGCTGCCGCGAAATCCCCCATCTGAAAGAGGCCTATGCCGCATTCAGCGGACGGGGATTTGCGATCTACGCGGTGTCGATCGACCACGACGCGGCACGCTGGCGGCAGTTCCTTGCCGAAAACAGCCTGCCGTGGACGAACGTGCTGTCCCCCGGCGAAGGCAAGCAAAGCCCTGCCGCAGCAATGTACGGCATCCGTTTCATTCCGTCGAATTTCCTGATCTCGCCCGACGGCACGATCGCCGCCCGCAACCTCCCCGGCAAACAGTTGCAGGCCCGGCTGGAGGAACTGATGAAATAGCGGCATTTTTAAACGACTGATAATCCGGCCGATGAGATAATGCCCGTCGGCCGGATCATCATTTTTACTAATTTTTTCAAGCAATTATTTGCGTGTTTCGGATTTTTGCCCTACATTTGCATTCGCAATTCGGCACCGTAGCTTAATTGAATAGAGCATCTGACTACGGATCAGAAGGTTACAGGTTTGAGTCCTGTCGGTGTCACTGAAGAAGGAGAGTCCAAAAGGCTCTCTTTCTTATGTTTAGGGAGGTTGTCGGAGAAGGCATTCACCTTTTCCTTTGACAGTTTTCAGCCTGTTTTCCGTCGGTTTTTACAGCGAAATCGGGGATTTGTTTAAACCAATGTGTAAACCGATAATCCCGATGAACACGGCCATCGGGGAGATCGGAAAATGCGGCGAAATCCGAAGCCGACGTTATTTCACCCCCGATTTTTTCCGTTTCACCCGTCCGAAACCGGATAATCGGACAAAGCTTTGTAATTTCATACTTCAAAGACCAGCCCGTTTCGCTGTCGAAAGCCGACAGTCAACACGCTTTTCTCGCATTTTCGGTGTCAAAACGACACTTTTATTCGTCGGAAAGTTCCCCCGAACCGGGCGCAATTCAGTTTTGCATCCATCCGCCTTTTTCGTATCTTTGCATACGATTCCCAACGCAAAACCTGACTCTCGCAATGAATAAGAAAAAGAAATGGATCATCACCGCCATTGTTCTCGTGGTATTCTGCCTGGCATTGGGCCTCTATAACCTGCTGGGCGACAAGGGTTCCGCCACGTCGCAGGAAGCGGACGCGCCAATCGCACCCCGCAGACAGAGCACGCTCAACGTCAACGGGCGCATCATCCGTCCGCAGCGGCTCACCGACGGCATCACCACGGTGGGCAACCTGCTGCCGGACGAGGAGGTGGACCTCTCGTTCGAAACCTCGGGCAAAATCGTGGCGATCAACTTCCAGGAGGGAACCGTCGTCCGCAAGGGCGAACTGCTGGCCAAGGTCAACGACCTCCCGCTGCTGGCCCAGCTCTCGCGTTACGAGGCGCAACTCAAACTGGCCGAGGACCGCGTTTACCGCCAGAGCGCCCTGCTCAAAAAGGACGCCGTGAGCCAGGAGGCCTACGAACAAGCCCGCACGGAACTGGCGATGCTCAACGCCGACATCGACATCGTGAAGTCGAACATCGCGCTCACGGAGCTGCGGGCGCCGTTCGACGGTGTGATCGGCCTGCGCAACGTCAGCGAAGGCGCCTATGCCTCGCCGAGCGTCGTGGTGGCCAAGCTCACGAAGATTTCACCCCTGAAGATCGACTTTTTCGTCCCCGAACGCTATGCCAACCAGATCAAGGCTGGCACGCGCCTCTCGTTCACCATCGAGGGGCGGCAGGAGCGGTTCGAAGCCGCGGTTTACGCCACCGAATCGAAGGTCGACATCGCCACCCGCACGCTGGCCGTCAGGGCGCAGTACCCCAACACGCGGGGCAAACTGTTGCCGGGGCGTTTTGCGACGGTGCAGATCCGCATGCACGAAATTCCCGACGCCATCGCCATCCCGACCGAGGCCCTCGTGCCGGAAATGGGCGTCGACAAGGTATTCCTCTACAAGGGAGGCAAGGCGCACGCCGCAGAGGTGAAGACCGGCCTGCGGACCGATTCGAGCATCCAGATCATCGAGGGACTCAACGTCGGCGACACGCTCATCACCTCCGGTACGCTCCAGTTGCGCGAAGGACTCCCCGTGAAACTCGACACCGTCGAATAAACCCTCCGCCGCATGAACATTTCCGAACTGAGCATCCGGAGGCCTGTCCTGGCATCGGTGCTGACGATCATCATTCTGCTATTCGGCTTCATCGGATACAGCTACCTCGGCGTGCGCGAATTCCCGAGCGTCGACAACCCGATCATTTCGGTCACATGCTCCTACCCGGGCGCCAACGCCGACGTGATCGAAAACCAGATCACCGAGCCGCTCGAACAGAACATCAACGGCATCCCGGGCATCCGCTCGCTGTCGAGCGTCAGCAGTCAGGGCCAGAGCCGCATCACCGTCGAGTTCGAACTCTCGGTGGATCTCGAAACCGCGGCCAACGACGTTCGCGACAAGGTTTCTCGCGCCCAGCGCTACCTGCCCCGCGACTGCGATCCCCCGACCGTGACGAAGGCCGACGCCGACGCCTCGCCGATTCTGATGGTGACGATCCAGAGCGACAAGCGCTCGCTGCTCGAATTGAGCGAAATCGCCGACCTCACGGTCAAGGAGCAGTTGCAGACCATCAGCGACGTGAGCGGCGTGCAGATCTGGGGCGAAAAGCGCTACTCGATGCGTCTGTGGCTCGATCCGGCGAAGATGGCCGGCTACGGCATCACCCCGACCGACATCAAGAACGCCCTTGACCGCGAGAACGTCGAACTGCCTTCGGGCAGCATCGAGGGCAACACCACGGAGCTGACGATCCGCACGATGGGACTGATGCACACCACACGGGAATTCAACGACCTGGTGGTGCGCGAGGACGCCGACCGCATCATCCGCATGAGCGACGTGGGACGCGCCGAACTGGGTCCGCAGGACACGCGCAGCTACATGAAAATGAACGGCATCCCGATGGTGGGGGTCGTCGTCGTCCCCCAGCCGGGCGCCAACCACATCGAGATCGCCGATGCCGTGTACGCACGCATGGAGAGCATGAAGAAGGACCTCCCGGACGACGTGGTCACCTCCTACGGATTCGACAACACGCGCTTCATCCGCGCCTCGATCGACGAGGTGAGGACCACCGTTTACGAGGCTTTCATACTGGTCATCATCATCATCTTCCTCTTCCTGCGCAACTGGCGCGTGACGCTGATCCCCTGCATCGTGATCCCCGTGTCGCTGATCGGCACCTTCTTCGTCATGTACGCCGCGGGATTCTCGATCAACGTGCTGTCGATGCTGGCCGTGGTGCTCTCGGTGGGACTGGTCGTCGACGACGCTATCGTGATGACCGAAAACATCTACATCCGCATCGAACGGGGCATGACGCCCTTCGACGCCGGCATCGAAGGAGCCAAGGAAATCTTCTTCGCGGTCATTTCGACCTCGGTCACGCTGATCGCCGTCTTCTTCCCGATCGTCTTCATGGAGGGCATGACGGGACGTCTGTTCCGCGAATTCAGCATGGTGATCTCGGGCGCGGTGGTCATCTCGACCTTCGCGGCGCTCACGATCACCCCGATGCTGGCGACCAAGCTGCTCGTGCGGCAGGAGAAGAAAAGCTGGTTTTACAGCAAGACCGAGCCGTTCTTCATCTGGCTCAACGACTTTTACAGCCGCACGCTGGCCTCGTTCCTGCGCCGCCGCTGGCTGGCCCTGCCGCTGGTCCTGCTGATGATGGCGCTGATCGGCTGGCTGTGGAGCGCCATCCCGGCCGAGATGGCCCCGCTGGAAGACCGTTCGCAGATTTCGATCAACACGCGCGGCTCGGAAGGCGCCACCTACGAATACATCCGCGACTACACCGAAGACATCAACCGCCTGGTCGACTCGCTCGTGCCGGAAGCCTCGTCGGTGACGGCGCGCGTGTCGAGCGGCTCGGGCAACGTCCGCATCGCCCTGACGGACATCGCGACCCGCGAACGCTCGCAGATGGAGATCGCCGAGCAGATCTCGGCCGCCGTGCGCTCGAAGACCAAGGCCCGCGCCTTCGTACAGCAGCAGAGCACCTTCGGCGGACGCCGCGGGCGCATGCCCGTGCAGTACGTGCTCCAGGCCACCAGCCTCGAACGGCTGCAGGAGGTGCTGCCCGAATTCATGCGCAAGGTTTACGAAAGCCCCGTGTTCCAGATGGCCGACGTGGACCTGAAGTTCAGCAAGCCCGAGGTGCGCATCGAGGTCAACCGCGACAAGGCCAACCTGCTGGGCGTCTCGACACGCAACATCGCCCAGACGCTCCAGTACGGGCTGAGCGGCCAGCGCCTCGGCTACTTCTACATGAACGGCAAGCAATACGAAATCCTGGCCGAGATCAACCGCCAGCAGCGCAACAAGCCCGCCGACCTGCGTTCGATCTACGTGCGCAGCGACAAGGGCGAGATGATCCAGATGGACAACCTCATTTCGCTCGCGGAGAACGTCGCGCCGCCGCAGCTCTACCACTACAACCGCTTCCTGTCGGCCACCGTGTCGGCCGGACTGGCCAAGGGCAAGACCATCGGCCAGGGACTCGACGAAATGGACCGTATCGCCGACGAGACGCTCGGCGACGACTTCCGCACGGCGCTGGCCGGCGACTCGAAGGAGTTCCGCGAAAGTTCGTCGAGCCTGATGTTCGCCTTCATCCTGGCCATCGTGCTGATCTACCTGATCCTCGCCGCGCAGTTCGAGAGTTTCAAGGACCCGCTGGTGATCATGCTCACCGTGCCGCTGGCCATCGCCGGAGCGCTGGTGTTCATGTGGGGCGCGGACCAGACGATGAACATCTTCAGCCAGATCGGCATCATCATGCTGATCGGACTGGTGGCCAAGAACGGCATCCTGATCGTCGAGTTCGCCAACCAGAAGCAGGAAGCCGGGCTGGACAAGATGCGAGCCATCGAAGAGGCCTCGCTGCAACGTCTGCGCCCGATCCTGATGACCTCGGCCTCGACCATCCTGGGCCTGCTGCCGCTGACCGTCGCCACGGGCGAAGGCGCCAACGGACGTATCGCCATGGGTATCGCCGTGGTGGGCGGCATGGTGGTCTCGACGCTGCTGACGCTCTACATCGTTCCGGCCATTTACAGCTACGTCTCGACGAACCGAATCAAGAAATCGAAAAACAACGACGCATGAAAAGAGCATTTTTAGCGGCCCTGCTGCTGGGAATCGGCAGCGCAGCCGGAGCGCAGGAGGCGCCGTCGGCCCGGGAGGCGTCCGCTCCGCTGACCCTGCGCAAATGTCTGGAGATCGGGCTTGAACAGAACTACGACGTGCGCATCGTGCGCAACGACGAGCGCATCAGCGACAATAACGCCACGGCGGGAAACGCCGGGATGCTCCCCACGGTCGACCTCTCGGCCGGATACACGGGCACGCTGGACAACGACCGCACCGCCACCCCGCGCAACGGGGACGCTTCGACCGAGACCGGCGTCTACGACCAGACGGCCAACGTCGGGCTGGCGGTGAACTGGACGCTGTTCGACGGGCTGCGCATACGCACCAATTACAAGCGGCTGAAGGAGATGCAGCAGATGGGCGCGCTGAAGACGCGCATCACCATCGAGGACTTCATGGCCAGCCTCACGGCCGAATATTACAACTACATCCAGCAGACGCTGCGCCTGGAGAACTTCCGCTATGCGGTCTCGCTCTCGCGCGAACGGCTGCGCATCACCGAAGCGCGCGTCCAGGTGGGCAACTTCTCGCGCCTCGACCTGTTGCAGGCCCGCGTCGACTTCAACGCCGACAGTTCGAAATACATGTCCCAACACGAGCTGGTGACCGCCTCGCGCATCCGCATCAACGAACTGCTGGCCAACGAGAACCTCGACGAGAAGTTCAGCATTCCCGACTCGGTGATCCGGGTCAACGCCACACTCGACTGGAACGACCTGCTGGCCAAAACGCTCTCGGCGAACGCCTCGCTGCTGATGGCCGAACACGACAGTTCGCTGGCTGAACTGGACCTGAAGACCGTTCAGGCCCGGAACTATCCCTATGTGAACCTCACGACGGGCTACGGATACACCTACAACCGCTACGGCACGGGAACGAACCTTTCGCGGGGAACGCTCGGGCTGAACGCCGGTGTGAAGGTGGGCTTCACGATCTTCGACGGCAACCGCCGCCGCGAACAGCGCAACGCCCGCATCGGCGTCGAAAACGCGCAGCTGACGCAGCAACGGCTGGAACAGTCGCTGCGCGCCGACCTGTCGAATTTCTGGCAGGCTTACCGCAACAACCTCGAAGTGATTCTGCTCGAAGAGGAGAACCTTATCGCCGCCAAGGAGAACTACGAAATCGCCATGGAACGTTACCTGCTGGGCGACCTGCCGGGCATCGAGATGCGCGAGGCGCAGAAAAGCCTGCTGGACGCCGAAGAGCGTATTCTCACGGCGCAGTACAACACCAAACTGTGCGAAATCTCGTTGCAGCAGATCAGCGGCAACGTGATGGTCTATCTGGAATAATCTGCGAGAGTTCGCATTCCTTCGGCATCAAAACATTTCGCCCGCTTCGCCTGCTGTTCTTTGCCGCTTTTTGGTCGTCAAAAAGCGGCGCAAAAACCGACCCGCCGACAAAAAAGCCTGAAAGACGCGGTCTAACGCTGGCTCCGCCCGCTTAAGAAGCGGGTTTTTAGAATAGATACTGTTGTTCATAAAACAGGCGTCTTACGCCTGCGCTCGCGCTTTTAG
>UQKD01000016.1 GCA_900541585.1 uncultured Alistipes sp. | reverse complement strand
GCCCGCTCAACGCGGGCCGGAGGTTGTTCCCGCGAAAGCGACATGCGGATGGTTTTGGTGCTACCTTTTGACACCAAAAGGCAGCTACTCCCTGCGGACGAAAGCCGCGGAAGACGTTTCTTGGCGAAAAAAGCCTTTTTGGTCCGCGGTTCCGTGCCGGGGAAATTGGCTTTTTTTATTGATAATTTCGGCTTTGGCCGCGGATTTATCCGAAAAAAATGTAACTTTGTAGCCGACGTAATTTTCCGAACCGTAAGATGCGTAAACTGCTTTTCATCGTGCTGGCCTTCACGGCGTGTCTGCTCTTTCCGGAGGGCGGCGACGGCGTGCGCATCCGGCAGCAGGCGCCCTCTGCGGCCTTCTCGGCGGGCGATGTGCGCGCCGACCAGTGGCAGTGCGAGCGTACGTACAATTCGGACTTGAACCACCAACCCCGCGTGCTCCGGGAGGCGGAAACCTGCCCGGCGCAGCCTTCGTTCCGTCACGGCGACCGGCAGGTTCCGGCCGAACGCGCCGTCGTGCGCGCTCTCGCTTCGTGCGGTTGTGGTACGGGAGTTGCCAAGTTAACCTCTGCGTTCCAATCCTCCGATCTCTCCGCCGGACCGCATGCCGTGGATTACTATGTCTACCGGCTGCGGCGGCTCATTATTTAGCGTACGGTATTTCCCGAACGGTTCGCCGTTTTGTTTGCCTGAAATACGAACGTCTGATAATGAAAGAGATATGGATAAGATTAAAATTTGCGAGGCGATGTACGCCTTGCCCGGGGAGGTTGTGGTACGCCGCCGCAAATCCCTCCTGCTGCCTGCCGTGCTGTTTGCGGCCGGCGTGGCGATACTGGTTCTGAATCACGTTTACGGAGCCTCGATGACCAACAACCTCCGCTCGTCGGCGGTGTTCATCGGCGGTTCGCTGGCCTTGGCGGGGATGATCACGCTCGCGGCGCGCTTTTTCAGCGCCGAGGGCGCGCCCTACTACCGTGCCGGACACAGTTACCTGCGTTACGACGAACTCTACTTCGAGCGCTCGCAGAGCCGCGACGTGGCGGATCTCGTGGCGGAAGGCAATGTGGAACGGCTGCTGGCAATGCCCCATGCGCGGGTTCCGGCGGTCTCCGTGGCCATGTACCGTACGCCCGACAACCGTTTCGCCGCCATGCAGGCCTTCGAGTACGCGGACCTGGAGTACCGGCCGCTGACCCGGTTGCAGATCACCCCTGTGAAAGAGGGGGTTTAGGAGGCGGAGGGATTGTCGCTGCGTTCCGGGACCGGTAACTGCGCCCGCTGAATTTTGGATACGAAAAAACAGATTGGACAGATGATAGACATCAGTGGTGAAAATGTAGTATTGGTCGGTGCGCTGCTGCTCTTCGTGGCGGTGATGGCCGGCAAGGTCGCCTACCGCTTCGGCGCCCCCGCGTTGTTGCTCTTCCTGGGGGTCGGCATGTTGTTCGGGCTGAATTTCATTTCGTACCGTTCGGTCGAAATGACGCAGTTCGTCGGTATGATCGCGCTGTGCATCATCCTCTTCACGGGCGGTATGGACACCTCCTTCCAGGAGATAAAGCCGATCATCGGGCCGGGCGTCGTGCTGGCCACGGTGGGGGTGGTCATGACGGCCATGGTGCTGGGGGGCTTCGTATGGCTCGTCGCGCCGTGGCTCGATCTGGAGATCTCCTTCGCGCTGGCGCTGCTGCTGGCCGCCACGATGTCCTCGACCGATTCGGCGTCTGTCTTCTCGATCCTGCGAAGCAAGAAGCAGGGGCTCAAACAGCACCTCCGGCCGCTGCTGGAGTTGGAGAGCGGTTCGAACGACCCGATGGCCTACATGCTCACGATCCTGCTGATCGGCGTGGTTACCAACTCCCAGGGCGGGAGCGGTCTGGGTATGAGCGTCGTCTATTTCGTGGTGCAGCTGGTCGTCGGCGCGCTTTCGGGCTACCTGATCGGGCGCCTGGCGGTGTGGACGATCAACAAGATCAACCTGGCCAACCACTCGCTCTACTCGGTGCTGCTGCTGGCCTTCATCTTCTTCGCCTTCGCCTTCACGGACCTCGTCAAGGGCAACGGCTACCTCGCGGTTTACCTCGCGGGTCTGGTCGTGGGGAACCATAAGCTGGCGCAGAAACGTTCGCTGACGGTCTTCTTCGACGGTTTCACGTGGCTCATGCAGATCGTGATGTTCCTCACGCTGGGACTTTTCGTCAACAGCGACGAACTGCTCCGTCCCGAGGTGCTGATCCTCGGCGGAGCGGTCGGTGCGTTCATGATCCTCGTGGCGCGTCCCGTCACGGTTTTCGCCTGTCTGCTGCCGTTCCGGCACTTCACGACCAAGGCGCGCCTCTACGTTTCGTGGGTGGGCCTGCGCGGCGCCGTGCCGATCCTGTTCGCCATCTACCCGATGATGGCGGGCGTCGAGCACGCCGAACTGCTGTTCAACGTGGTCTTCCTCTCGACGATCATCTCGCTTCTGGTGCAGGGCACGACCGTGAGCGGCATGGCCAACCTGCTGGGGCTGGCCTACGAGGAGCGCGAATCGGCCTTCAACGTCGAGATGCACGAGGAGATGAAATCGGCGCTGACGGAGGTCGAGGTCAACGAGAACCTGCTCGCCAGCGGTCATACGCTCAAGGACATCACCCTGCCCGAAAATACGCTGGTGATGATGGTCTGCCGCGACGGGGAGTACTTCGTGCCGCAGGGCAAGACGGAACTCAAGCTGGGTGACAAACTGCTGGTTATTTCGGACCGCAGCGAGGAACTGGAAACCACCTATAAGGATATGGGCATCGACGACGTGATGAAGCTCGGATAGCTTTCGGCACTCATTGCCTGCGAATTACGGCCCGGGATTGCATCCCTGTGCCGCGCCGCCCTCCGGCGGACGCCTGTTCGGATCTCCGGCGATTCTGTCGCCGGAGATTCTTTTTTTTGCCCGTCCTGTTCCGTATTTCGGCGATTTTTCGTACCTTGAACCGGCAAACGGAGATTTGCGTTCCGGAACCCGAACCGGAGTCCGGAATGTCTCTTTGTTTCGATTTGTGACGTATAATATGCCTTTGTAGCATAAAACAAATAGAAAAGATTGAAAAAGAAAATCAACATTCGGCAAAAAGTCGTACATTTGCCATGTTCGCGGACGCCTTCCTGCGGCGGCCGGCCCTGACCATGAAACTGCTGAAACCCACATACCTGCTGCGAACCCTGCTGCTGCTCTGCGCCGTAGCGGCCGTGTCGTCCGCCTGCGAGCGGAACGAAGCGCAGTCGCTGTCGGACAAACTGGACCACATGATCGCCAACCGGCAGGTATACGACTGCCGGAAGGAGCAGCGGATCGCCGAACTGCGGCATCTGTTGAGCGTGAGCGGCCTGACTCCCGCCCAGGAGTACGAGATCAACGACAGGCTGTTCGGCGAGTTCCACAAATACAAACTCGATTCGGCCATCCGCTACACGGAGCGCAACGTCCTGCTGGCGCGCCGGCTGTGCGACCGCCGCAAGGTCTGCCTTTCGGGAATTCGCCTGGCGGAACTCTACTCGTCGACGGGCATGTCCATCGAGGCGAAGCGGATGCTGGACTCGATCGACCGCCGGTCGGTGCCCCGCGACATGCTGGCGACCTATTACAAGGCTTATAATCGTTTCTACCAGCAATACGTGGCTTTCAGCGGGCAGAAGTACTTCCGCGAACTGGAGGAACGCTACCAGGATTCGGTGATCATGGTGGCCGACACGGCTTCGGGGCGTTACAAGCTCGACCTGCTCGGCCAGATGAGCCGCCGTGACCAGTCGCACGAAATGGAGGTCCGGCTGCTCGGGTTCCTGGAAAGCCTCGAACCCGATTCGCAGCTCTACGCCGAATGCGCCTATGCGCTGGGCTCTTTCTACCGCCGCCGCGGCGACGACTGGCTGGCGCGGAAGTACTACATGCTCTCGGCGATGACCGACATCCGGAACTCCACGAAGGAGAACGCCGCTTTTCAGGCGCTCGCGACGCTCTATTACCGCCACGGCGATCTTTTCCGGGCGTTCCGCTACACGCAGGCGGCCGTCGAGGACGCGCTTTTCTCCAACGTGCAGTTCCGCACGGTCCAGATGTCGGAACTTTACTCGATCATCATCGCCTCGCACCAGGCCAAGGAATCCCGCACCAAGCACAAGCTGCAACACTATCTGGTGTTGATCAGCGTGCTGTCGGCGGTCCTCGTCCTGCTGTTCGTCTACCTCTGCAAACAGCTCCGCAAGGTCTACCGCATCAAGGAGGAGCTTTCGCAGACCAATGCGAAACTGGCCCGGCTCAACGAGGAGCTGGGCGAGAAGAACGAGCAGCTGTCGGACTCCAATGCCGTCAAGGTGCAGTACATCGCGCGGTTCTTCGACCTCTGCTCCATGTATATCGACAAGATGGACGACTACCGCAAGTCGCTCAAGAAGCTGGCCCAGGACCGGAAGTTCGACGAGCTCAACAAACGGCTGAAATCGACCTCGATGCTCGAGGACGAGCAGGACGAACTCTACAAGAATTTCGACGCCATCTTCCTGAACCTCTACCCGTCGTTCGTCGAGGATTTCAACGCCCTGCTGACCGAGGACGAGCGGATCGTGCTCAAGTCGGAGGACCTGCTGAACAAGGAGCTGCGGATTTACGCCCTGCTGCGCCTGGGCATTACCGACAGCGTGAAGATCGCCTCGTTCCTGCGCTGCTCGCTGTCGACCGTCTATAACTACCGGACCAAGGTGCGCAACAAGGCGGCCATCTCGCGCGAGGAGTTCGAAAAGATGGTCATGAAGATCGGAACGGCCCATAAAACGGACGTCTGACCATTCCAGATTGTCTACATTTTTCGGGTTGTTTTAAAATGTAAGGTATTGTTAATTAAAGATATGGTTCAAAAGTGGTTCTACATTTTCCGATTCAGTTTTCAAACCGAAGCCTATTCGGGTTAATTTTGTAATCGATGCGGTGCGTCTGCCGGTATTTTCCTTCGGAAACGGGAGACGCGGCGCGGAACCTAACTTTTAACCGACCTTATTGACTACACGATGAATCCTGTAAAAGTTGGCCTTATCGGCTTCGGCAGAATGGGAGGTTTCTACCTCGAACAAATGCAGAAAAGCGGCAGGTGGGACGTTGCGTACATCTGCGACGTCTGCGCCGAATCGCGGGACCTGGCGCGCAAGCTGGCCCCCGGGGCGAAGGTTGTGGACGACGAACAGGTTATTTTCGACGATCCCGAAGTGCAGGTCGTGGGGCTGTTCGCCCTGGCCGACTCGCGCAAGTCGCAGATCGAGCGGGCTTTCGCCGCGGGCAAGCACGTTATCGCCGAAAAACCCATTTCCGACAGCATCGAAAACGAATGGCAGGCCGTCGAGCTGGCCGAGAACACGCAACTGTTTTCGACGGTGAACCTCTACCTGCGCAACTCCTGGTATCACAATACGATCAAAGATTTCATCGCCCAGGGCGAGATCGGCGAACTGGCCATCGTGCGGGTCTGCCACATGACCCCGGGGCTTGCTCCGGGCGAGGGCCACGAGTACGAAGGCCCGTCGTTCCACGACTGCGGCATGCACTACGTGGACATCGCGCGCTGGTATGCCGAATCGGAATTCAAGACCTGGAACGCCCAGGCCCTGCGGATGTGGAACTACAAGGACCCCTGGTGGCTGCAATGCCACGGCACGTTCGAGAACGGCGTGGTGTTCGACATCACGCAGGGGCATGTCTACGGCCAGCTGGCCCAGACGCAGACGCACAATTCCTATGTGGACATCATCGGCACGAAGGGCATCGCCCGCATGACGCACGACTTCAAGACGGCGATCGTCGAGTTGCACGGCGTGACGCAGACCCACCGCCTCATCCAGCCCTACGGGGGCAAGAACATCGACACCCTGTGCAAGCTCTTCGCCGAGTCGATCGAGACGGGCCGTCGCAGCGAGGCGCTCCCGGAGTTCCGCGACGCGGCGATCGCTTCGGAGTACGCCTGGCGGTTCCTGCGCGACGCACAGGGACACGACCTCCCGGCCATCGGGGAACTGGAGACCCTGCGGCAGATCCGCGAACGCCGCCGCACGATGAAGGACGGCTACGGTCTGCTGCGCAAACACGCATGACAATCGCATAACCCTAAAACTACCTGAACTATGAATCATCTGTTATTTATCGGCGTGGGACAAATCGTCATCATCGCGCTCGTTGTGCTGCTGCTGTTCGGCGGCACGAAGATTCCGGAATTGATGAAGGGCCTCGGCAAGGGCTACAAGATCTTCAAGGACGAGGTCGACAATATCGAAAAGAACATTAAATAACCCCAATACTAACTCAAATTAAACCTCGAAACGATGGCAAAAGAAATGTCAAGAAGAACGTTCCTGAAGCAGGGAGCGGCTGCCGCGATCGGCTTAGCGGTCGTACCCAGCACGGTTCTGGGTAAGAAGTTCGGCTACACGGCCCCCAGCGACAAACTCAATATCCTGGGCGTCGGCGTCGGCGGACGCGGCGCTTCGGTGCTGAAGGGCCTGGAGAGCCAGAACATCATCGGCCTGTGCGACGTCGACTGGAAATACGCCGACCACATTTTCAAACGTTATCCTGCGGCCAAGAAGTTCAACGACTACCGTAAGATGTACGACGAGATGCTCAAGTCGGCCGATGCCGTGATGGTCGCTACGGCGGACCACACGCACGCCATCATCGCCGCCGACGCCATGACCGCCGGCAAGCATGTATATTGCGAAAAACCGCTGACTCACACCGTCTACGAGTCGCGCCTGCTGACCAAGCTGGCCGACAAATACAAGGTCGCCACGCAGATGGGCAACCAGGGCGCATCGGCCGAAGGCGTGCGCAAGGTCTGCGAATGGATCTGGAACGGCGAGATCGGCGAGGTTACCCGCGTGGACACCTTCACCGACCGTCCCATCTGGCCGCAGGGCCTGGCTCGTCCCGAGGAGGACATGCGCATCCCCAAGACCATGAACTGGGACGCCTTCATCGGCCCGGCTCCCTACCGCCCCTACAACGCCGCCTATACGCCGTGGAACTTCCGCGGATGGTGGGATTTCGGAACCGGCGCGCTGGGCGATATGGCCTGCCATATCCTGCACCCCGTGTTCAAGGGTCTGAAACTGGGCTATCCGACCAAGGTGGAGGGCAGTTCGACGCTGCTGCTGAACGAGTCCGCTCCCTCGGCACAGCGCGTGAAGTTCATCTTCCCGGCCCGCGACAACATGCCGAAGGTGGCCATGCCCGAGGTCGAGGTGCACTGGTACGACGGCGGTCTGATGCCGGAGCGCCCCGCAGGGCTTCCCGCCGGAAAGAACCTGAACGTTTACGGTGGTGCCGCCATCTTCTACGGCACGAAGGACACGCTGATCTGCGGCTGCTACGGCAGGGATCCCTACCTGGTTTCGGGCCGTGTTCCCGAGGCTCCGAAGGTGCTGCGTGAGATCACCGAGTCGCACCAGATGGACTGGGTGCGCGCCTGCAAGGAGGACGCCGACGACCGCGTGCTTTCGGCATCGGACTTCAGCGAGGCCGGACCGTTCAACGAAATGGTCGTTATGGGCGTGCTGGCAGTCCGCCTCCAGGGCCTCAACCAGGTGCTGGAATGGGACGGTCCGAACATGCGTTTCACGAATATTCCGGACGATGCCATGATCAAGACGGTCATCAAGGACGGTTTCCACATCAAGGACGGACACCCGACCTTCGACAAGACCTGGACCGACCCCGTGAACGCACAGCAGTTCGCCCAGGAGCTGATCAAACACACCTACCGCGACGGCTGGGCGCTTCCCGCCATGCCGCGCTAAACAAACCTGTCCGTAAAACCTAAAAAATACAGAAAGAATATGAAAAAGACCTTTTTATTTTCGGTATGCGCGGCTCTGACCGCATCGCTGGTTTCGTGCGGCGGCCCCGGCGGCAAGGCCAAGACGGCTGAAACGGCCGATGCGAAAACCGCCAAGAAAGCTGTTCCCGAATACACCGTTGTCGACAACGCACAGGTGGACCTCGCCTCGTTCCCGCAGGACAAGGACGGCTACTATGTGATTTTCGACGGCAAGACGCTCAACGGCTGGCGCGGCTACGGCAAGGACAAGGCTCCTTCGCGCTGGACGGTGGAGGACGGCGCCATCAAGTTCAACGGCTCGGGCGGCGGCGAGGCCCAGACCGGCGAGGGCGGCGACCTGATCTTCGCCAAGAAGTTCAAGAACTTCGAACTGGAGATGGAGTGGAAGGTTTCGAAGGGCGGCAACTCGGGTATCTTCTACCTGGCCCAGGAGGTTACGACCCAGAAGGACGGCAAGACCAAGTACGAGCCGATCTACATCTCGTGCCCCGAGTATCAGGTGCTCGACAACGCCAACCATCCCGATGCCAAGCTGGGTGTCGACGGCAACCGCCAGTCGGCGTCGCTCTACGACATGATCCCCGCCGTTCCGCAGAACCAGAATCCCTTCGGCGAGTGGAACAAGGCCAAGATCATGGTTTACAAAGGCACCGTCGTACACGGCCAGAACGACAAGAACGTCGTGGAGTACCACCTGTGGACTCCCCAGTGGACCGAGATGCTGGAGAACAGCAAGTTCAGCCCCGAGAAGTGGCCTCTGGCGTTCGAGCTGCTCAACAACTGCGGCGGTGAGAACCACGAAGGCTACATCGGCCTGCAGGACCACGGCGACGATGTCTGGTTCCGTAACATCCGTGTCAAGATTCTCGATTAAGGGTTCCTTGCGATGAGAAACAGGCTATTCGCAGTCATCTGCGCCCTCCTTGCTTTGGCGATGCTCCCCGGCGGAGCATCCGCCAGGGCGAAGAAGGCCCCGAAGAAGGATATCGGCATCCAGCTCTACTCGGTGCGCAGCCTGATCGGGGTTTTCGGTAAGAGCCAGGGCGATTACAAACCCGTCCTGAAACAGCTCGCCGACATGGGTTACACCTCGGTCGAGGCCGCCAGTTACAAGGACGGAATGCTCTACGGACAGACTCCCGAGCAGTTCCGCAAGGATGTCGAGGACGCCGGTATGCGGGTGATTTCCACCCACTGCACGCTCAACCTCTCCGACGAGGAGCTGGCCTCGGGCGACTTCTCGAAGGCCCTCGCGTGGTGGGACGAGTGCATCGCGGCGCACAAGGCCGCCGGTGCGGAGTATATCGTGGTTCCCTCGATGCGGAAGATTTCGACGCTCAAGGATTTGCAGACCTACTGCCGCTATTTCAACGAGGTGGGGGCACGCTGTGCCGCCGCCGGCATGAAGTTCGGCTACCACAACCACTCGCGCGAGTTCGAGAAGATCGAGGATAAGGTCATGCTGGACTACATGCTCGAAAACACCGATCCCGACAAGGTGCTGTTCGAAATGGACGTATACTGGGCCGTGATGGGCAAGGCCAGCCCGGTGGACTACTTCAAGAAGTATCCGGGGCGTTTCAAGCTTCTGCACATCAAGGACCGCCGTGAGATCGGCCAGAGCGGCATGGTGGGCTTCGACGCCATCTTCGCCAACGCGCGGGAAGCCGGCGTGGAGAACATCATCGTCGAGATCGAAGGCTCGAGCTACAACGACATCGTGCGCAGCGTCCGCGAGTGCGCCGACTACCTGCTCGAAGCACCTTTCGTCACGGCTTTTTTCCGTAACGAATAACTCCTTCCGGCAGAGTTGCGAATATCCGGCCGTCTGCAAGACGGCCGGATATTTCGTTTTGTCGTTTTTGGCTGTCGCTGTGGGTTTTCCGCAGAATTATCGCTAACTTTACGCTCCGAAAAACCGGTGTCCCGGGGTGCGCTGCGGCTGTCCCCGGTTCGTTAAAACAGAAAGTGATGCGTTACAGTTGGTTATTGGCAGCCTGCCTGCTGGCCTGCGCGGGAGTCCGTGCGCAGACGGTGCCGGAAGCGGGCGAAAAAAGCGGCAATCCGCTTTTCAAAGGATGGTACGCCGATCCCGAAGGGGTGGTTTTCGGCGATGAATACTGGATTTATCCCACCTATTCGGCGCTTTACGAGGAACAGACGTTCCTCGACGCCTTTTCGTCGAAGGACCTCGTGCATTGGCAGAAGCACCCCCGGGTCCTCTCGTCGGACTCCGTCCGCTGGGTGAAGCAGGCCATGTGGGCGCCGGCGGTCCTGCATGCCAACGGCCGTTATTACCTCTTCTTCGCGGGCAACGACATTCACAGCGAGCAGGAGGTGGGCGGCATCGGGGTCGCCGTGGCCGACTCCCCGGCCGGGCCGTTCCGCGATGCGCTGGGCAAACCGCTGATCAACCGGATCGTGAACGGGGCGCAGCCCATCGACCAGTTCGTCTTCCGCGACGACGACGGGGAGTATTACATGTACTACGGCGGCTGGGGCCATTGCAACATGGTCCGGCTCGCGCCCGATCTGTTGAGCGTCGTGCCGTTCGACGACGGAACGGTTTACCGCGAGGTCACGCCGCAGGGTTACACCGAGGGGCCGTTCATGCTCAAGCGGCAGGGCCGATATTATTTCATGTGGTCTGAGGGCGGCTGGGGCGGTCCTGACTACCGGGTCGCCTATGCCATTGCCGACTCGCCGTTCGGGCCTTTCGGGCGTGTGGGGACGATCCTGGAGCAGGACCCCGAAATCGCCACGAGCGCCGGGCATCACTCCGTAATCCAGGTTCCGGGCAAGGACGAATGGTACATCGTCTATCACCGCCGTCCGCTGACGGAAACCGGCCGGGACAGCCGCGCCACCTGCATCGACCGGCTCCGGTTCGGCGCCGACGGGCGCATCAGGCCCGTGCGGATGACCTTCGAGGGTGTCGGTGCGCGTCCGATCGCACCGCAGGGCGAATACTTCAATCCGGTCGTGAATCAAAGCCTTCCCGATCCGACCCTCATCCGGGCCGACGACGGATGGTTCTACCTTTACGCGACGGAAAGCGTCCGCAACGTGCCGGTCCTCCGTTCGCGGAACCTTGTCGACTGGGAGTTCGTCGGCACAGCCTTTACGCGTCGGACCCGCCCGACGTTCGAGAAGGGCGGCAGCATCTGGGCGCCCGACATCAACCGGTTCGGGGACAGGTACGTGATGTATTATTCGATGTCGCGCTGGGGCGGCGAGTGGACCTGCGGCATCGGCGTTGCCGTTGCGGAGCGTCCCGAAGGGCCTTTCGACGACCTGGGCAGACTGTTCCGCAGCGACGAGATCGGCATTCGGAACTGCATCGACCCCTGTTGTGTCGAGGACGGCGGGAAGAAATACCTTTTCTGGGGCAGTTTCCACGGGCTGTACGGTGCGGAGCTGACCGACGACGGGCTGTCGCTCAAACCGGGCTTCAAGCCTGTGCGGATCGCCGGGGATGCCTACGAGGCGACCTATATCCACAAGCGGGACGGGTATTATTATCTTTTTGCCTCGACGGGCCGCTGCTGCGAGGGACTGCAAAGCACCTATGCGACGGTCGTGGGACGCTCCGAGCACCTTTTCGGTCCCTATGTCGACCGGCAGGGTCGTCCGATGCTGGAGAACAACCACGAAATGCTGATCCACGGCAATCCCGATTTCGTCGGTCCGGGCCATAATTCCCGGATCGTTGCCGACGACGAGGGGCAGGACTGGATTCTTTACCATGCCGTGAGCCGGGCCGATCCCCGGGGGCGTGCGCTGATGGCCGACCGGGTGGAGTGGGCCGGCGGCTGGCCCCGTGTCGAAGGCTCCTCGCCCTCGCTCCGGGCGAAAGTGCCGCAATTCGGGCAATGACTCCGCAGTGTCGATTTCGGATTCGGCCCGAACCCCAACGGCGTGAAAAAGCAAAAGGGATCATCCTATGGATGATCCCTTTTGCTTGTGGAGAATACGAGAGTCGAACTCGTGACCTCTTGCATGCCATGCAAGCGCTCTAGCCAACTGAGCTAATCCCCCTTGTTGTGGGTGCAAAGATAATCGGATTTTTTTATTTCCGCAATTTTCGGCCCGAAAAATCGGTTCCGGAACTGAACTTTTTTCGAAAAAGCCATCCCGGAGGTCTGCGGAACGCTCCCGGAAGCCCGTCGCTGAAGGATTTCTCGGACATCTGGGCCTCGGCCGGGAATATCGTCCGCAGATCGGCCAATGTCTATTGATTCCCGGTTGCGGGGAGGGTTTCCTCCACCTGCCGAAACCCCTCCCGCCTGCCGAAACGAACGGCGGACCCCGAAAAAGGGTCCGCCGTTTCTTTGTCCGGATGCCGGATTCCCGGCCGCGGGGGCTATTCCACCTCCCAAGTGGCTCCCGAGCGGAGCAGGTCGTCCACGCAGTGGATCTTGCTCGCGGCTTTGACCTCCTCGACCTGCTTCTCCACGGCGCGGTCGTAGACCGAGTCGTCCTCGACCGAGCGGATCACGCCCAGCGCTACCGGATAGTCGGGATATTTCATCGCCGCCAGCATCGAGTGCAGCGTGGTGTCGCGCTCGTGGGCGTCGTGCGTCAGCACGTCGTCCAGCGTGTAGCCGTCCTGGCCCACGGTCACCACCTTGAGCTTCATGTTCTCGAACACGATGCCCTTTTCGCGGTTGGCTCCGAACAGCATTTTTTCTCCGTGGCGCAGCGTCACCGTGCGCTCGGCGCGCGTGGCTTTGTCGGCTGCGAAGTCGTAGTGGGTCTTGTCGTTGAAAATCACGCAGTTCTGCAACGCCTCGATCACCGACATGCCGGTGTGTCTGGCTGCGGCGATCATGCACTCCTTCGACAGGGCGACCTCCATGTCGATCGTGCGGGCGAAGAACGTGCCCTTGGCGCCGATGACCAGTTCGCCGGGGTTGAACGGCTTCTCGACCGTTCCGTAGGGCGAGGTCTTGGTGATCTTGCCCAGCTTCGAGGTGGGGGAGTACTGGCCTTTCGTGAGGCCGTAAATCTCGTTGTTGAACAGGATGACGTTGAGGTCCACGTTGCGGCGGATGGCGTGGATGAAGTGGTTGCCGCCGATGGCCAGCGAGTCGCCGTCGCCGGTGGTGACCCACACCGAGAGGCGCGGGTTGGCCGTCTTGACGCCCGTCGCCACGGCGTTGGCGCGTCCGTGCACGGAGTGGAACCCGTAGGTCTTCATGTAGTAGATGAACCGCGACGAGCATCCGATGCCCGACACGAACGTGAACAGGTTGTGGGGCGTGTCGAGCGCGTCGGCTATTTCGGGCAGCGCGCGCTGCACGGCGTTCAGAATGGCGTGGTCGCCGCATCCGGGACACCAGCGTACCTCCTGGTCGCTTTTGAAATCCGCAGGGGTGTATTTGTAGTCTGCCATGGTTACTTCAGTAAGGATTCGAATTTCTGTTTAAGTTCTGCGACCGTGAAGGGCAGTCCCTCGCACTTGTTGTACTGTTCGTAGGGGAACTCCTGGAAGTTCTGACGCAGGTAGTTGGCGAACTGTCCTTCGTTCAGCTCGCAGACGACGATCTTCTTGAATTTCGCGAAGATGTCGCGCACCCCCTTCGGCAGCGGGTTGATGTAGTTGAAATGGCACAGCGAGACCTTTTTGCCCTCTTTGCGCATTTCGTCCACGGCGTTCTGCAGGTGGCCGCGCGTGCCGCCCCAGCCTACGACCAGCAGGTCGCCTTCCGCGTCGCCCCAGACGCTCTGTGCGGGAATGTCCTCGGCGGCCTTCGCCACCTTCGCCGCACGGGTGTCGGTCATCTTCTGGTGGTTGGCCGGGTCGTGCGAGATGCAGCCCTTCACGCAGTCCTTCTCCAGTCCGCCCACGCGGTGCTCCAGACCCACTTTGCCGGGGAACGCCCAGCCGCGGGCCAGTTTTTCGTTGCGCACGTAGGGCATGAATCCTCCTTCGGGGGCTTTGTCCACGATCGGGGGCTGGATGGCGGGGTAGTCCTTCATCTGCGGGATGCGCCACGGCTCGGAGCCGTTGGCGATGAATCCGTCGGTCAGCAGGATCACGGGCGTCATGTGCTCCATAGCCAGGCGTCCGGCTTCGAAGGCGTAGTGGAAGCAGTCGCTGGGCGACGATGCCGCCACGACGATCACCGGGCATTCGCCGTTGCGGCCGTAGAGCGCTTGCTGGAGGTCGCTCTGCTCGGTTTTCGTCGGAAGGCCCGTCGAGGGTCCTCCGCGCTGTACGTCCACCACGACCAGCGGCAGTTCGGTCATCACCGCCAGTCCCAGCGCCTCGCTCTTGAGCGACAGTCCCGGTCCCGAGGTGGTCGTCACGGCGAAGTTGCCCGCGAAGGCCGCGCCGATGGCCGTGCAGATGCCGGCGATCTCGTCCTCGGCCTGCACGGTCTTCACCCCGAGGTCCTTGCGCTTGGCCAGTTCTTCGAGGATCACCGTGGCCGGGGTGATCGGGTACGAACCGCAGAAGAGCGGAAGGCCTGCCTTTTCGGCCGCGGCGCAGAGTCCCCACGCCGTGGCTACGTTGCCGTTGATCGAACGGTAGGTTCCCTTCTCCCGGGGAGCCGGGGCCACGGTGTAGTTATTGGCGAACTGATGGGTGTTGGCGGCGTAGTTGTAGCCCGCCGCGATGGCCAGTTTGTTGGCCTGGGCCACGGCGGGATTCTTCCTGGCGAATTTCCCGTCGAGGTATTTGAGGGCGTAATCCTCCGGACGGTCGAACAGCCAGAAGCAGATGCCCAGTGCGAACATGTTCTTGCATTTGACGACGGCTTTGTTGTCCAGTCCGGTCTCTTTCAGCGCCTCGCGCGTCATGGAAGTGATGTCGGGAACGACGACGTTGTACTCGTCGAGACCCAGTTCGGCCAGCGGGTCGAGGGTTGCGAATCCCGCCTTCTTGAGATGTTCTTCGGTGATCGAATCGCCGTCGAGGATGACCGTCGCGCCCGGCTTGAGCCACTTTCGGTTGGCTTTGAGCGCCGCAGGGTTCATCGCCACCAGCACGTCGCAGTAATCGCCGGGATTCAGCTCGCGGTGGTCGCCGAAATGTACCTGGAAGCCCGAAACGCCCGCAACGGTTCCCTGCGGGGCGCGGATTTCGGCGGGGTAGTCGGGGAAGGTCGAGATGCCGTTTCCCAGCAGCGCCGAAGTGTCGGAAAAGAGCGTGCCCGTGAGCTGCATGCCGTCGCCCGAATCGCCCGAAAAGCGGATCACGACGTCCTGCAACTCCCGCACTTTTGTTTGTTCCATGATTTTGGTTTCAGATTATGGGTTAACAACGATTTCGCAAATATAGGACAGGAGAGGGCAAGGCGGCGAATTTGTTCGCAGTCCGTGCCGAACCGCATCCTACATTATGCAAATATATTAAATAAATTGTCAAATTGGACTTTTTCGGGCGATTTTTTAGCTTTCCGCCCCGTGTCTGCCGATTTTCCGTGTCCCGGATTGCTAATGTTTTGTAATTCAAATGATAGCTTTTCGCTACGATCGCTACTGAAAAACCTTTTCCGGCCTCGTTTATGAAACGGATGAATATATTGAAATTTTTTACGAACGCCGCCTGCTGTCCGGTCCGGGAGCCGGCGAAGCGGAAGCCGCCGCCCGCCGTCCGGCCTTCGGACACACCCCGCATGCAGCCGGGATTTCGGGCCGAAAAACGGCGATTCGGCCGATTTTTTCATTTCGGTGCGGTTTCCTCGTTCTTTTGGGCTACTTTTGTGCCGTTAAAATTGGATTATAAAGGATGATTACAGTTTCGAATTTAGAGGTACAATACGGAAAACGGGTTCTTTTCAAAGATATCAACCTCAAATTCACCCCGGGCAACTGCTACGGTGTGATCGGGGCGAACGGGGCCGGGAAGTCCACGTTTCTGAAAGTGCTCAGCGGCGAGGTGACTCCTACGAGGGGCAATGTGGCGTTCGGCCCGGGCGAACGCTTGTCGGTGCTCAAGCAGGACCACTTCGCGTACGACGAATTTACGGTCCTCGACACGGTTCTGATGGGCCATCAGCCCCTGTGGGAGACGATGAAGGAGAAGGAGGCGCTGTACGCCAAGCCCGACTTTTCGGAGGAGGACGGTCTCCGGGCCGGGGAGCTGGAGGAGCGGTTCGCGGAGATGCAGGGCTGGAACGCCGAGAGCGACGCCGCCAACCTGTTGAGCAGCCTCGGGGTCCGGGAAGCCCTGCACGGCCAGCTGATGCGCGATTTGAGCGCCAAGGAGAAGGTGCGCGTGCTGCTGGCGCAGGCCCTGTTCGGCAAACCCGACAACCTGCTGCTCGACGAACCGACCAACGACCTCGACCGGACGACGATCGCGTGGCTGGAAAACTACCTGTCGAACTACGAGAATACGGTGTTGGTCGTCTCGCACGACCGCCACTTTCTCGATTCGGTGTGCACGCATACCGTCGACATCGATTACAGCGACATCAACCTCTTTTCGGGCAATTACAGTTTCTGGTACGAATCGAGCCAGCTTGCCCTGCGCCAGCAGCAGAACCAGAACAAGAAGGCCGAGGAGAAGAAGAAGGAGCTGCTGGAGTTCATCCAGCGTTTCAGCGCCAACGTCGCCAAGTCGAAGCAGACGACCTCGCGCAAGAAGATGCTCGAACGGCTCAACATCGAGGAGATCAAGCCCTCGATGCGCAAATATCCGGGTATCATCTTCCAGCCCGGGCGCGAGGCTGGCACGAAGATCCTCGGGGTCGACGAGTTGTGCAAGACGGTGGGCGGCGAACGGCTTTTCAGCAACGTCAGCTTCACGGTCGAGAAGGGCGACAAGATCGCCTTTCTGGCGCGCGACCCGCGTGCCGTGTCGGCGCTGTTCGACATTCTGGCCGGCGACGACAAGGCCGATTCGGGCGTCGTCGAGTGGGGCACGACGATCAATTACGCCTACCTTCCGCTCAACAACGCCCCCTGGTTCGAGAGCCAGCTCTCGATCGTCGACTGGCTGGCGCAGTTCTCGTCCGACACCTCGGAGCTTTATTTGAGGGGGTATCTGGGCAAGATGCTCTTCAGCGGCGAGGAGATTTACAAGAAGGTGAGCGTGCTTTCCGGCGGCGAGAGGGTGCGCTGCATGGTGGCGAAAATGATGATCCAGCAGCCCAATACGCTCGTGCTGGACTCTCCGACCAACCACCTCGACCTCGAATCGATCCAGGCGTTCAACAACTCGCTGATCAATTTCAAGGGCAACGTGCTGATGAGTTCGCACGACCACGAATTCGTCAATACGGTCGCCAACCGCATCATCGAGCTCACGCCCAACGGCATGGTCGACCGCTATATGGAGTATGACGATTACATCACGGACGAGGTCGTCGCCGGGCGTCTGGAGGCCCTGTGGGCCTGAACTGCGCGGTATACCTGTCCTGAAAGCGAAAAGCGCCCCTGCTTCGGAAAGCAGGGGCGTTTTCATAGACGGTATGCGGAGCCTACTGCGGCTGCTTGCCGATGTAGGCCAGGATGCCGCCGTCGACGTAGAGGACGTGTCCGTTGACGAAGTCCGAGGCGTCCGACGCGAGGAACACGGCGGGACCCATCAGGTCTTCGGGCGTTCCCCAGCGTGCCGCGGGGGTCTTGGCCACGATGAACGAATCGAACGGGTGACGCGATCCGTCTGCCTGACGCTCGCGCAGGGGCGCGGTCTGGGGCGTTGCGATGTAGCCCGGGCCGATGCCGTTGCACTGGATGTTGTATTCGCCGTACTCCGACGCGATGTTGCGCGTGAGCATCTTCAGGCCGCCTTTGGCTGCGGCGTAGGCCGACACGGTCTCGCGGCCCAGCTCCGACATCATCGAGCAGATGTTGATGATCTTGCCGTGGCCCTTCTTGATCATCGAGGGGATGACGGCCTTCGAGACGATGAACGGTGCGTTGAGGTCCACGTCGATCACCTGGCGGAACTCCGCGGCGGTCATCTCGACCATCGGGATGCGCTTGATGATGCCGGCGTTGTTGACGAGGATGTCCACCACGCCGACCTCCTTTTCGATCTGCGCCACCATGGCGTTCACCTGCTCTTCGTTCGTGACGTCGCATACGTAGCCTTTGGCCTCGATGCCTTCGGCCTTATAGGCGGCCAGGCCTTTGTCCACCAGTTCCTGTTTGATGTCGTTGAAGACGATTTTTGCGCCTTGGCGGGCGAAAGCCGTCGCCAGAGCGAATCCGATGCCGTAAGAGGCGCCCGTTACGAGCGCTACCTTACCTTCCAGTGAAAAGTTTACCATTGTTATAGGATTTTGTTAGGTTTTGTTATTCGTTTATCTGTCCATATCTCCTTGTACTGCGCTTTCGGCCGCCGTTCTTGCCGCCTTTGCCGCCCCTTCCCGAAGGAGGGAGATGGCGTACGCTTTGTCCGGCTGGTCCGATCGCGATTCGGCTTTCCCGTAAAGCCCCCCCCCTCTTTGTGGAGACGGGTTTGCCGGGTGCGGCCTGCGGAGGACGCGAACTGCGGGCCTCCGCGACCGGAGGCTGCGGCCCGCGCGGCTCCGTGAGCCGCACATGGCTATTTCAAATCGGTTATTTTCGAAAAGTCCTGGTCGCCGTAGTCGAGGTTCTCGCCGCCCATGCCCCAGATGAAGGTGTAGTTGTGCGTGGCTGCGGCGCTGTGGATCGACCATTCGGGCGACAGCACGGCCTGGTCGCCCTTCATCCAGATGTGGCGCGTCTCGTCGACCTCGCCCATGAAGTGGCACACGGCCTGGTCTTCGGGCACTTCGAAATAGAAATAGGCCTCCATGCGGCGCGAATGCACGTGCGCGGGCATCGTGTTCCACACGCTTCCGGGCAGCAGCTCGGTCATGCCCATCTGCAACTGACAGGTCGGCAGCACCTGGTTCACGAGCATCTTGTTGATGTTGCGGTCGTTCGACCCTTCGAGCGAACCCATGTGGGCCACCACGGCGTCGGCCTTCGTGACCTTCTTGTCGGGGTAGTTGCGGTGTGCGGTCAGCGAGTTGAAATAGAATTTCGCGGGGTTCCCGGCGTCCTTGCTCGCGAAGGTCACCTCGCGGTCGCCCGAACCGAGGTAGAGGGCCTCCTTGTAGCCGAGTTCGAATTCGGCGTCGCCGGCCTTCACCACGCCGGGGCCTCCGACGTTGTAGATGCCCATTTCGCGGCGGGTCAGGAAGAAGGGGGCCTTCAGCGGGTCGATGGCTTCGAGACGGAGCGTCTCGGCAACGGGCATGGCACCTCCGACGACCATGCGGTCGTACATCGAGTAGACCATGTTGACCTCGTCGGCCGTGAATACCTTTTCGATCAGGAAGTCGCGGCGCAGACGTGCCGTGTCGTAGCTTTTCGCATCCTCGGGATGCGCCGCATAGCGGATTTCGTAGTTGGTTTTCATTGTTATAATTGTTTAATTCGTTGTATTCCGGAACGGCGGGCCGCAGCCTGTGGTTTAAAGCGGCCGAAATTGGCAAACCAATTCCATCTTTGCAAAGATAATAAAAAATCCGGAATTGGTTACCCAAAACCGGATTTTATTTGCGCGGCTTCGTTTGATTGCATTTTTTATTATTTTGTTCCACGTCCGCAATAGCGGGTTGCCGTCGCAACGGCGCGGGCTATATGTGCTTATTTTTAGCAAGACTTACCAGAGTCTCCATGGGAATAATGCAACAGTAGTCTGCGTTCGTTTTGGCGTCTTACGCCGGGGAGGGATCAAACTTATGACGCCATGGAAACGAATCCAACCGCGAACGCAACCTCAAAGACTGGAAACACCTCGAACAGATCATCGGAGAATCGGAGCTTTCGGTCAATGCCTTTGTCCACTATATCGGACTCACGCGGGGGTGAAAATCTCCGGCAAATCCGGCGCGGCAATAACGGCATCAGCCGCGACCTGGCCCTGCGCATCCATGAACATTTCCCCCAATACGGCACCGGCCGGATACTCACCGGCGAAAACGACAGGCCGGGCGTCCTCTGCGCGCCGTATCCCGGCTGGCTATGGAAAACCCCTCCCGGCCAAACGGCCGGGAGGGGTTTTCCATAGGAGGGGAGCGACGGTTATTTCACCCCGAATATTTTGTCTTTCAGCGAGAATGCTTCGTACTCGGCGCGCAGCGAAGCCATCAGCTCCCTGACCGACTGGATCTTCTCGGCACGCCAGGCATTCGAGCCGCAGAAGGCGTAGCCGTTGCGGAGCCTGCCCTTGAAAGCGTTGTAGAGGGCCAGCATGATGCAGTAGGGGCTGTGCGTCACGTCGCACGTCTTGATGCAGTCGAACGGGCACGCTCTGGGGACCTTCAGACCCTCCTTCACGCGGTCGAGGAACGAGTTGCGGATGGCCCGGCCCGGCATGCCGACAGGGCTTTGGATGATCTCGATGTCCTCCTCGTGCGCCTCGATGTAGCTCTGCTTGAAAGCCGGATCGGCGTCGCATTCGTCGGTAGTAACGAAGCGCGTGCCCATCTGTACGCCGTCGGCGCCCAGCTCCATGATGCGGTAGATGTCCTCGCCCGTGTAGATGCCGCCGCCGGCGATCACCGGGATGCGGCAGCCGTGCGCGGCCTCGAAGGCGCGGACTTCGGCCACGATCTCCGGAACGATGGCTTCGAGCGAATAGCGCTCGTCGGTGATCTGGTCGGCCTTGTAACCCAGGTGGCCGCCTGCCTTGGGACCCTCGACTACGATGGCGTCGGGAACGTAGCTGTACTCCGAGAACCACTTTTGGCACAGCACCTTCGCGGCACGCGCCGACGAAACGATCGGGGCCAGCTTGGTCCGGGCGCCCTCCGTGAGGAACGACGGCAGGTTGAGCGGAAGCCCGGCGCCCGAGAAGATGATGTCGGCCTTCTCGGCGATGGCCGTCCGGACCATATCGGCGAAGTTGGACATGGCGACCATGACATTGACGCCGATGATGCCGCGCGTAGCCTCGCGGGCTTTGCGAAGTTCCTCTTTCAGCCCCCAGATCGAGGCGGCGCGGTAGTCCTTCGAGTAGTTGTTATAGATCGCCCCGAGGCCGGCCGACGAAATGACGCCGACACCGCCCTGATTGGCCACGGCCGATGCCAGGCCCGCAAGGGACACTCCTACGCCCATACCGCCCTGAACGATGGGCATGGAGGCGCATAAATTTCCGATTTTCAATGATTTCATGCTGTTTACTTAAAAGAATAAGTGACGTAACGGGGAACAAGGTACGGAAAATCGGGGCGTTTGGTTCCGCGCGGGAACATATTTAACGCAGGCTTCACATTGCCCGCTTAAAAAGCGGGGTTCGGCGGAGGGCGGTCCGCCCTCCCGCTTGTCATCTGGCTGCGCGTCCCTTCGCACAAGGGAACCGCACGTCCCGGAGGCCCCGCCGCCCGCCGGAAAGACACAGCGTACGGGCGTCATACGGCGGTCCCGCTCACAAAAACCGTATGCCGCGGACCCGTTTCTGTCCCCGGCCGGCGGCCTCGCGTTCGACGATGCCCGTCACGACGTCCGCCGCATCGTGCCAGCGGTTGGCGCGGAACTTCCGGCGGTAGGTCGTCAGGTGGGCGTAGAGTTCGGGCCAGCGGAGGTTCCAGCCGCGGGGAAAGCGCACGAGGTGGAGCGCCGTGGCCGAATTGGAGAGGATGCGCGCCTCCTTGTTGCCGCTCTGGTGGAACCACTCGACGCGCACAGCAGGCGCAAGGGCCTGCACGGCCCGGGCGAAACCGCGGCCGCCGTTGTTGCTCTCGATCGCGGCCTGCCGCGTGTCCGAGCGCACGAGCATTTCGCCCACGAGGGGTTCGGTCGCCTCCATCGGCTCGCGCGAGTAGACCGCGTCGGTGATGTAAATCACCCCGTCGGCGTCGACCGCATAGGAGAGCGAACAGAGGTAGTCGTCGCCCGTGTCGGCGGTGTCGGTGTAATTGGCACGGCGGACGATCTCGTGCGGCAGGTCGTCGTACTCGGCGAAATTCAGCCCGTACAACAGCCCCTCGCGGGCCGAGGGGCGCCCCTGATACATCGCCTCGAATTGCAGTGGGTCCAACCGCCGCTTGGCCTCGAGCAGAGCCGCGCCGTGCTGCCGCTCCCACAACGCCCTGCCCGGCTGCCGGGGATCGACCTCCGTGGGCGGCGCGGTCTTCAAGGCCTCGAAATTGAGGTGCAGCCACCGGTCGGCGGGCAGCGCGTCGAGCTGCGACCACGCGCGCAGCTCCTCGACCGGCTCGCGCGCCGCGAGCGTGCCGATCAGGTCCTCCTCGTGCCAGCGGGTGAAGACCACCAGTTCGCGCGAGGCGTTGTGCATGCGGGTCCGCACGACGGAGGTGTACCACTCCCAGCAGTTGGCGCGGACGAGCGGCGAATTGGCTTCAAGCGCGTCTTTATATAAATCGTCCAGGATAAAGCAGTCCACGCGGTTACCCGTCAGCGACCCTTCGCGGCCGACGGAGAGCAATCCGCCCCGGCGGCCGATGATCTCGACCTCGTCGGCCGTGCGGATGTAGCCCGGTGGCTTGGCGCCGCACTTGATGGAGGTGTCCGGAAAAAAGGCGGCGTATTCCTGCGATTCGAGGATACGCTGCACGCGGCGGTTGAATTTCGAGGCCAGCGTCCCCGAATAGGAGGCGATGGCGACCCGCTGGTCGGGGTCGAGACCCAGCACATAGGCCGGGAGCAGGGTCGTGGCCCCGACGCTCTTGCCGTGCTGGGGCGGCATGGTGACGATCAGCCGCCGGACGCGCCCCGCGGCAAAGGCCTCCAGCACCCGGTAATAGGCCCGGTGGAAGGGTTCGAGTTCGAGGAAGGGATAGACCCCGAGGGCGAAATCGGCGAAGGAAGGGGGCGCGGCTGTCTGCGCGTCGTCCGGAAGCACCAGCCCCTCGGGAAACGGCGAGCCGCCGGAAAAAAGCGGGAAGCCCGCAAATATGGTATCGCACGCGGGAGCCTCCGGGAGCGCATCGCAGAGAGATGCAGGACGTTCGGGACGGGCGGTATCCCCGGGAAACGCCGCCCCGGACCCCGGAGAGACTTTCCTGCCGGTTACGAAAACCTCTGCGGAGGAGTGCTCCGCAGAGGTCGGTTCGGTTGGTTTGAGCATTTTACTGAAATTTTTGGAAAAAACCCATGCGCGGCGCCGCGGCGGGCAGGTTTTTTGTCGGGGTGCGCTCCGGCGGCAGCGCCGTGCCGGGGAAGGAGGGCCGGAGCGCGGCGGCAGGTCAGAAATACCTCCGCAGTTCGGAAAACGAGAAGACATCCGACAGACCTCGGATGCCTTCCCGGTTGAGCCGTAATTCCTACATCTTCAACCTCTCCCGTTTAATCTTGGGCACAAGGTAGGCAAATCCATAAATCATCATAGAAGCTTGAGCTACAATACCGAACAAAGCGCTAGCTACATTTACACCTGTCGATACGAGATCGTTGGCGAGAAAATACCACACCGTGTAGATGCCGAATGGAATATTCACCAAAGCACTTACCAACAGCCCCGGATTGTATTTCCGTTCGAAGATAAAAAACATCACCACATGAGCCAAGGCATTCAAGGCTGAAAAATAAGCCGTCCAAAGTCCCCATTCGATGCCGCAAAAGTGAGAAACGACACCAGAGAGCGGCAAAAGAATATAAACCAGCGGAATATTTATCCAGAAAGAACCAACCTTCGTCAGCGGATAGTCGCCCCGCCCCGACCCAAGTGGTTTGCGGTTGAAAAAGTCGAGAAAGCCGCCGGGACATATATACTCCTCGAACTCGTGCAGCCAGTAAATCGGCGTCTGCATCCAAATGAGGAAGAGCGCGTAATTCTGCTCCCTGACGTAGAGCCAAATCAGAATGAATGAGTAGAAGGCAAGAAACGGAGTCGCCTTCATCCAATGGTCATACAGCCATTGCATCGCATTGTTAGCAGGTTTCATAATTTTATTTTTTATGTGGGTTTATTACATACAATCAGAATTCCGGACTCATTCAGCAACCTTTGCGATTTCGACCGGATGCTCTATTGCTGCAAAGATAGTCGGCATACAAAATGGAATCAATGCCAATTTTTGTGACATATTGAGCAATATATACGAATTTGCATAATTTTATTAACTTTGTATGTTCACGATTGGATACAAAAGAGAAAAGCATGGAATATAATGAAATACAAGAAAATAATCCTCTCAAACACTGGGGTAAAGTCGGTCTTTTCCTATGTACATCCGGCTTGGCCGAAGCTTCTATCAACGGACAAAAATTCAGACTGACCCGCGGTATGCTCTTCATCATATCCCCCTTGGTTCAGATTCAGGATATAATTCCAACAGCTGACTTCGAATCGGCCTCCTTCGTGGACGATCTGAAAATATTCTACCCGATTTTTAAATTCATCTCCGATGCAAATATCCCGCTTCGAGTACGGGAACTTCCATGTTGGCTGTTATCGGAATTTGAAATAACCTACGTCTCGGCACAGTGCGAACACATCGAAAAACAACGGAAAGCCGTGAATGACACGCACATATCCAACGCTCGCGCATTGCTGAACCGTCAAATTCAATTAATTGAACAGGAGGTAATGCTGGAGGTGCTAATCGGCAATATTCACCGGAATGCGCAAGCAATAAGCAGGGGAAACGGGCATGAGCTAACCGTCTATCGATTTATCCTCGGAGTTCACGAAAACTACAAATGCCAACGGAGCGTAACATGGTATGCAGAACAGGCAAATCTCTCTCCGGGGTATTTCTCGACGATTATCAAACATACTTCAGGCAAGTCTCCTTCCGAGTGGATCGCATCGATTACGGTCACCTATGCCAAAATCCTATTGGAAGAGAGCGACAAACCCATCAAAGAGATTGCACAAGAACTGAATTTTCCCGAACAATTCACTTTTCGCAAATACTTCAAAATACATACCCAGATTTCCCCCAAAGAGTATAGGCGACAATGCAGCAAAAAAGAACTTATATGAAAAGATGAAAGGTGGTGAAAATCCATATATTTAAAAGTAAAAAGTTTTCCGTTCCCAGGCCGCGGCTCGCGGGGTGGAGTTACGTCCTGCCGATTCGCCAGAGGCAAATCGAAGTGGAGATTGAAACGTGGAAAATTTCAATTATGAATTGTAAATTAAAAAGCCCCCCTTGCGCGGCACCGCGGTAGGCAGGGGAGGGTGCGCTCCGGCGGCAGCGCCGTGCCGGGGAAGGAGGGCCGGAGCGCGGCGGCAGGTCAGAGGAGCGCGCGCACCTCGGAAAACGAGAAGTCGTTCAGCACCTCGCCGCCGTTGACGGCGGTGTGAAACTCCCACCAGACGGGAACCAGATCCGCAATCGCGTCGCGGTCGCCCTCGGGGAGCCGCTCGCGTCGCCGGTAGACGATCACCGAGGCCGTAAGCCGGCACTCCATATCGCCGAAGAGGAACGTGAGCGAGCCTGAAAAGTAACTTCCGCCGCCGATGGCCTCCGCAAGACGCGCGGCCACTTCAAGGTAAAGTTCCGATGAAACCGAATACATCATTGATAATTAATCGTTTTTTTGCAAAAGAGTTTGCAAAAGAAAATAAATTGTTTAACTTTGCAGGACAAAGATAAGTTCAAAATTTGAATTACGTGCAATAAAGTTCAAATATTTTATATAGATAATTCCGATAGCAAAGCGATGAACGAACGGGTAAAACTGATACGCAAACAGCTCGGTATGACGCAAGAGCAACTGGCACAACGGCTTGGAATCGGCAAAGCGGCGCTGTCGATGATCGAAACCGGCAAGGCGGGACTGTCGGCCCGCAACCGCAATATCCTGGTTCAGGAATTGAACGTGAATCCCGACTGGATCGAAACCGGCAAGGGCAACATGTTCAACGCCGAACCCGACCTGACGGCCTACATGCACCGCACGGACAACTCGCTGCCGCTGCAAAGCGTGCCCCTCTACTCGATCGAGGGCACGGCGGGGCTGGTCCCGCTGTTCACCGACCGGGCGCAGAGCAAACCCGTCAACTTCATCCACATTCCCAACCTCCCGAAATGCGACGGGGCGATCTACATCGTCGGCGACTCGATGTACCCGCTGCTCAAGAGCGGCGACATCGTGCTGTACAAGCAGCTGCGCGACATAAACGACATCTTCTGGGGCGACATGTACCTGCTGTCGATCGACATCGACGGCGAGGAGTACGTGACGGTGAAGTACATTCAGAAGTCCGACCGCGCGGGCTACGTGAAGCTCGTGAGCCAGAACCAGCACCACGCCGACAAGGACGTGGAGATCTCGCGCATACGCGCCATCGCACTCGTGAAGGCGAGTATCAGGATGAATTCGATCCGTTAGCAAGAGCTGCGGAAAATCGCGCAATCAAAGATTGCCGGAAACAACAGGGGGCGACAGCGGATTTACACGCAATGTCGCTCCCTGTTGTTTCCGGGATCGCAATGCGACGCGATTTTCCATTGCCGCCGTCAGGAGCGAATCGCCGACGCGGTGCGATACGCACAAATCTGAACACACCTCGTTTTCCGGATTTGCCGGGCAAGTCCGGCAGCCCGAAGTCCCCGGCTGCGAAGGTCTGCAACATGCGGCATTGTCGCATGCACACCCTTCGCGGGCGAACTGTTCGACCGTAAGCCCCGAGGCGCGCAGAACGAATTGCAGCCGCTCGTCGTCGTAAAGGCAGATACCGCTGCGGAGACGGCGGCCCGGACGGCGCCGTTGTGACGTAGGATCATATCCCGTGCCCGTCGTGGCGCGGGGCCGCAAACAGCAGGAATATGCACTCGACCTCTCTAAAAATATACCAGATTTCCAAGTTTGGTCAAGCGGCCCGCTATTGCGGACATAATGCAAATATAGACAATAAAAAATCCGAATGTCTGTGCATCCGGACTTTTTGGGGGGCTGTTACAACTCTTCGGGCCGCGCCGCGGACGAAACCTCGGGCGAGGCGAATTCACCCTCGCGGTAGCGGTGGCAGCCTGTCATGGCGATCATCGCCACGTTGCCGGTCTCGACCTTGAACTCCGGCAGGAAGGTGCGCTATTCCGCGGCGGAGTAGACGAGCATGAGTTTCGCCAGCTGCGCATTCTTCGTGTTGGTGATCTCGATCCGGTACCGTATGCCCGCCCGGGCTTCGATCAGCGTGTAAACCCACGTGCCGTCGGTGTCGAAGTCGAGCGAATACTGCGCTTCCGAGCCGTCTGCGCCCATCAGTTCCAACTCGACGTCGTTCTGTTGGGTCGTAGGCAGATAGCGGACTTCCGAAAGCGTTTTGCCCTGAATGGCCGGAAATTCGACGTAAGCACCCAATTTGCTGAAAAACAGACCTTTGTTCGGCTCCGGGATATTCTCGCCGAACTGCGTGTTGTCGATCCAGTAGAATTTGCCGCCTTCGGCTTTGTCGACGAAGATGGCGAATTGGTATCCCCTGACGGTGTATTCGTGGCGCCCGGTCGTGAAATTGTCCTTCGAATAGGGAGGCAGTTCGGGGGTGGTGACCGACGCTCCCTGCGTGAAATCGACGATCAGGGTTACGTCGCCCGGCGTGGGTGCGGGCTTGGTACCCTCTTGGCTGACGGTGACGGTTTTCACCCCGTCGACGCCCGTGGCCGTGATCGCGATGCTGCCGAGCCGCTTCTCTTCGCCGTTCGCACCGGCTGCCGCGGCGGTTACGCGGATGGTCGCGTCGCCCGTGCCTTCGGTCCTGTCGAGCGAGAAGCCCCCGCCGGATGCCACGGCCTTCCAGGCGGCGGTCGTCGTGACGGTGAAGGTCTCCGAGGCGCCGGCTTCGGCGCCCAGCAGGATGTTGTCCGTGCCGACCGTCAGCGTCGCCGTGTTTTTGTCGTCGTCGCTGCTGCAGGCGGTCATGGTAAAGGCGGACGCCAGCAACAGCAGGCCTGCGAAGGCCCGCGTGAATCTGAATGTTTGCATAAAATTATTTTTTTTGTGAGTGGGTAGCGTTACAACTCTTCGAGCCGCGCCACGGGCGAGACGTCGAGCGAGGCGAATTCGCCCTCGCGGTAGCGGTAGTAGCCCGCCATGGCGATCATCGCCGCGTTGTCGGTCGTGAACTTGAACTCCGGAAGGAACGTCCGCCAGCCGCGCCGGCGGCCCGCTTCGGCGATGCCGTCGCGCAGGCCCGAGTTGGCAGAGACGCCGCCCGCGATGGCAATGTCGCGGATGCCCGTCTCCTTCGAGGCGCGGATGAGTTTGTCCAGCAGGATTTCGACGATCGTGGATTGCAGCGAGGCGCAGAGGCCGGCCTTGTGCCGCTCGATGAAGTCGGGGTCTGCGGCCACGGCGTCGCGCAGCGTGTAGAGGAACGAGGTTTTCAGGCCCGAGAACGAATAGTCGTAGCCCTCGACGCGGGGATGCGCGAAGCGGAATGCCTTCGGATCGCCCTCCCTGGCCAGACGGTCGATCACCGGGCCGCCCGGGTAGGGCAGTCCCATCACCTTGGCGCACTTGTCGAAGGCTTCGCCTGCGGCGTCGTCGATCGTCGTGCCGATGATCTCCATTTCGAGCGGGGAGTCCACGCGCACGATCTGCGTGTGTCCGCCGCTCACCAGTAGGCACAGGAACGGAAAGTCCGGATGGGGCAGCGTGCGGTCCCGAAGGTCGATGAAGTGCGAGAGGATGTGCCCCTGCAGGTGGTTGACCTCGACCATCGGGATATTGCGGGCGATCGAAAGCCCCTTGGTGAACGACACCCCCACGAGCAGCGATCCCACCAGTCCCGGGCCGCGCGTGAAGGCGATGGCGTCGATCCGGTCGGCGGTGACGCCCGCGTCCTTGAGCGCCGTGTCCACGACGGGGATGATGTTCTGCTGGTGGGCCCGCGAGGCCAGTTCGGGGATCACGCCGCCGTATTTGACGTGAACCGCCTGGGAGGCAATGACGTTCGACAGCAGTACGTTGTTGCGGAGCACGGCGGCAGAGGTGTCGTCGCACGAGGATTCGATGCCGAGAATTGTAATATCCATCCGGAATTATAATTGTTTTTTAACTATTTTCGCTAAATTTGCAGGTTATATAGGACTCCTGATGCGCAAAGGTATAAAAATATTGGGAAAGGTGTTCTCGGCGGCGGTTTTGTTGCTGATAATCGTTCCCGTGGTGCTCTCGCTGCTGCTCGACATTCCCGCCGTGCAGAACTACGCGGTGCACAAGGCCGCACGTTTCGTTTCGCGCAAGCTGGAGACCACCGTGTCGATCGACCGCGTGGACATCGGCATCTTCTCGAAGGTCAGGGTGAAGGGCTTCTACGTCGAGGATTACCAGCGCGATACGCTGCTCTACGTCGGGAAGCTCGACGCCTTCATCACGAGTTTCGGCATTTTCGGCGGCGGGTTGGAGCTGAGCCGCGGCGAGATCGCCGACGCGAGGCTCTACCTGCGGCAGACGCCCGGCGGGGAGATGAACGTCAAACAGATCGTCGACCGCATTTCCGATCCCGACAAACCCAAGAAGGGCAATTTCCGCCTCTCGCTGAAGAAGGCCTCCATCGAGAACATGGACCTCTGCCTCGAACGGCTCGACCGCCGCGACCCGGAGTACGGCATCGACTTCTCGCACATGCACCTCTACGGCATCACGGCCCGCGTGGACGACTTCACGATCGACGGGCAGGCCATCTACACCTCCATCGCGGCCTTCTCGGCCCGCGAGCGCAGCGGCTTCGTGCTGGACCACCTGGCCGGGCGGTTCTATATGACGCAGGGCTGCCTGGGCTTCGAGAACGCCTCGATCATCACCCCGCATTCGAACGTCAACTTTCCGTTCGTCTCGCTGGCGGGCGACTCGTGGGCGCAGTACAAGGATTTCATCGGCGAGGTGCGCATCGACGCCTCGATGCGCAATACGACCGTTTCGACCGACGACATCGCCTATTTCTCGCCCAAGCTGCGCGACTGGCACGTGGATTTCACCGACGTCAACGTCGAGGTGGCCGGCGTGGTGTCCGATTTCACGGGCCGGATCAAGAGCATGCAGATCGGCGAGGGGATGACGCTCGTGGCCGACGCCTCGGTGAAGGGGCTTCCCGACATCCGGAAGACCCGTTTCGACCTGTCGGTTCCCCGCCTGCGCTCCTCGGCCGGGGCGGTGGACGAACTGGCCCTCGCCATCGCGGGCCGCAAACTCTCGGACAAGCTGGTCGGCGTGCTGGGCAACTCCGGGCAGATCGACCTCAATGCCCGTTTCCGGGGACTGCTCTCGTCGTTCGACATGCAGCTGGGTGCCGCGACGGAGGTGGGCGACGTCTCCTGCAACCTGAAGCTGAACCCGCTCAAGGGCGGTTTGAGCAGCGTGCGGGGCGACGTCGAGACGCGCAACCTCCGGTTGGGCGAACTGCTCGACCGTCGCGATCTGCTGGGCAACGCCACCCTCACGGTCTATGTCGACGGCGTGATCGGCAAGGGAATGGCCGACGCCAACGTCGCGGGCAACGTCACGCAGCTGGGGTTCAACGGCTATGTCTACGATTCGCTGCGGCTCGACGGCCGCCTGCGCAACCGCGAGTTCGACGGACGCATCACGGCCCGCGATCCCAACCTCGACTTCGACTTCTTCGGCATGGTCGACCTGAACGACTCCGTGCCGCGCTACGACTTCACGATGGACCTGCGGCACGCCGACCTGGCCCGGCTGCACGTCAACCGCCGCGACTCGGTGTCGCAGCTTTCGGGCCGCATCGTCGCTGCCGCCGGAGGGCGTTCGCTCGACGACCTGAACGGCCGCATCCAGGTGACCGACGCCCGCTACCGCTACAACGACAAGGAGATCGCGGCCGCCAGCATGACCGTCACGGGCGAGAACTCCGAGCGGAGCAAGTTCGTGGAACTGCGCTCGGACTTCGCCGACGTCACGTTCCGGTCGAAAACCAGCTACCGCACCGTCTTCGAGTACCTGCGCCGGAGCGCGTGGAAATACCTGCCGATGCTGAGCCGCGAAAAGTGGGAGGAGACGCCTTCGGAGCGCAAGGCCGCCGTGGCCAACGACTTCTCGCTGCTGTCGGTCAACATCCGCAACTTCAACCCCGTGGCCGACGCCGTGTCGACGGGACTTCAGATCGCCGACGGATCGTCGCTGCAACTGTTGTTCAATCCGGCCAGCGACCAGTTGTCGCTCAAGGCCACATCGGAATACATCGAGCGCCGGCGCATGCTCGCCACGCGCCTCTCGGTCAACGCCTCGAACCGCGGCGACTCGCTGGCGGTCTACGCCTCGGCCGAGGATCTCTATGCCGGGGTGCTGCATCTCCCGCGCCTCTCGCTGACGGGCGGTGCGAGGCAGAACCGCGTGCAGCTCTCGGCGGGTTTCGACGACACCCTGCGACGCGTCTCGGGCCTCGTGGGCTTCCGCGCCGCGGTGGCCGACGAGCACGGACCCAACGGCCGCGTCGTCGACCTGCAGATCCTCCCCTCGCACATCACCCGCGGCAGCAAGACCTGGCAGATCTACGCCCACAAAATCCTGCTGGACACCGCGCAGGTCGTGATCGACAAGTTTTTCGTGATGAACCGCGAGCAGGAGCTGCTGCTCGACGGCGTCGCCTCGCGCAGCCGCGAGGATTCGGTGACGCTCTCGCTGCGCAATTTCGACCTGGCGCCCTTCGCGCAGGTCGCCGAGCGCATGGGCTACTACATCGAGGGCCGCACGAACGGTTCGGCGGCGATGAAGTCGGTGTTGCGCGGCGGCGAGGTCACGGCCGACATCCTGCTCGACAGCGTGGAGGTCAACGACATTCCCGCGCCGCCGATGCGTCTCACCTCGCGCTGGGATTTCGCCCGCAGCCGCGCCGGGGTGACGGTCGCCGACCGCGTCAGACGCGACACGCTTATCCGCGGTTTCTACGCCCCCGACCGCAACCGCTATTTCGCCCGGCTGGATGTCGACAGTCTCGACATGGCGCTGCTGGACCCGATTCTCGCGGGCGTCGTCTCCTCGACCGAGGGCGTGGCCTCGGCCGATCTCACGCTGCAAGGCCAGGGCCGCAAAGCCGAACTCGAAGGCGAAATCCGCGTCGCGGGACTGAAAACCACGGTCGATTTCACGCAGGTGACCTACTCGATGCCCGAGGCCGTACTGAACGTGAAGAACAACCGGTTCAGGGCTTCGAACGTCCCGATTTTCGATCCCCGGGGCAACCGTGGACGGTTCGATTTCGACATGAGCCTCCAGCACCTTTCGAATATCTCCTACGACGTGCGCGTGGCCCCGCAGCAGATGCTGGTGCTCGACACCGGCTCCGACGACAACGACGCGTTCTACGGCAGGGTCTACGCCACGGGCGCGGCCCGCATTTCGGGCGACAAGGGGGCGGTGAACATGGACATCACGGCGTCGACCGACGGCAACTCCTCGTTCGTGATGCCGCTGTCGAGCAAGTCGAATATTTCGAACGCCGATTTCGTGGTCTTCGAGCAGCCCGAGCAGGCCGATACGCTCGACGACGTGGCGCGCAAGAAACTCTCCTTCGAGCGCAAGCACCGTCAGAAATCCGAGGCCGGGAGTCAGATGAAGATCACCCTCGCGCTCGACGTGCGGCCCGACGCCGAGGTCGAACTCGAAGTGGCGGGCAACACGGTGAAGGGGCGCGGCGAGGGGGCGCTGAACCTCCAGATCAACCCCAAGGCCAATATTTTCGAGATCTACGGCGACTATACGATCGCCGAGGGCAGTTTCATGCTGTCGCTCCAGCAGATCATCAACAAACGCTTCACCATCGAGAGCGGCTCGTCGATCCAGTGGACCGGGTCGCCGATGAACGCGATGCTCGACATCGACGCCGTGTACAAGGTCAAGGCGTCGCTGCAACCCCTCCTGCAAGGAACGGCCGACCTCGGGGGCGACCGTTCGGTCCCCGTGGAGTGCGTCATCCACCTCGGCGAGCGGCTTTCGAACCCCACGATCACCTTCGACGTGCGGGTGCCCGGCTCCGACCCCGAGACGCAGAGCCTGATTGCCAACGCCCTCTCGACCCCCGAAACGGTCGACACGCAGTTTCTCTACCTGCTGCTGTTCAACAGCTTCATGTCCGAGAACTCGTCGCAGGCCTCGTCGAACATCGGCAGCTCGGTGTCGGCGGCCACGGGACTGGAGTTCGTGTCGAACATGGTCAGCAACTGGCTTTCGTCGTCCGACTACAACGTGGTGATCCGTTACCGGCCCAAGTCGGAACTGACGAGCGACGAGGTCGATTTCGGACTGTCGAAGAGCCTGATCAACAACCGGCTGTTCGTCGAGGTCGAGGGCAACTACCTGATCGACAACAAGCAGGCCGTGAACAGTTCGATGTCCAACTTCATGGGCGAGGCCTACATCACCTACCTGATCGACCGGGCCGGGACGCTCAAACTGAAAGCCTTCACGCAGACCATCGACCGCTTCGACGAGAACCAGGGTTTGCAGGAGACCGGCATCGGCGTCTATTTCAAGGAGGATTTCAACAACCTGCGCGACCTGCGGCAGCGGATCAAAGAGCGTTTTACGAACAAGAAGCGCAAGGCGCGGCGCATCGCCCGCCGTACGGCCCGCGCGGCCGAAAAGGCGGCCGAGGAGGCGGAAAAGAAACGCCTGCGCGAACCGGCGGATACGCTTTCGCCGTTCGGATACGTTAAGGATGAAGAGGACGAATAAATTCATAATTCATAATGTGATCATATACAATCTTATACCGACCGGGCGAAGCGTACGCCATCTCCCTCCCTGGGGGAGGGCCGGGGCGGGGTCGGATTTGTAAACGCCGCCAAAGGCGGCGATGACAGCGTTCGAAAACGAGATAAGGAATAGAAAACTTGTATACTTAAATATTGTAAACCATTATGACAACATTTTTGCAGGCCGCCGAGGCGGTGGCCGTAAGTGAGGAGACCCGTATGGGCTTGTGGACCCTGTTTACCAAAGGCGGCTGGCTGATGTGGCCGCTGCTGGCGCTGGGAGGCGTGACGATCTTTATCTTCGTGGAGCGTTTCATGGCCATCCGCAAGGCTTCGGTGCTGGACATGAACTTCATGAACCGCATCCGCGACTACATCTCCGACGGCAAGATCTCGACGGCCGTGAACCTCTGCAAGAAGACCGACACGCCTATCGCACGCATGATCGAGAAGGGTATCGAGCGCATCGGGCGTCCGATGAGCGACGTGCAGACCGCCATCGAGAACGTCGCCAACCTCGAGGTCTCGAAACTCGAAAACGGCCTTCCGTTCCTGGCCACGATCGCCGGCGGCGCGCCGATGATCGGTTTCCTCGGTACGGTGCTCGGCATGGTGCAGACCTTCATGGACATGTCCGCCGCGGGCGGCACGGTCGACCTGGGGCTGCTGTCGAGCGGTATGTACGTGGCGATGGTGACCACCGTGATGGGTCTTATCGTCGGCATCCCGGCCTACTTCGGATACAACTACCTTGTGGCGCGCATCGAGAAGCTGGTGTTCCAGATGGAGGCCAACTCGATCGCGTTTATGGATATTCTGAATCAACCCGTTCAAAAATAACGCATTATGGCAATCAAACACGGATCGAAAGTCGATAAATCGTTCTCGGCCTCGTCGATGACCGACCTGATGTTCCTGCTGCTGCTGTTCCTGCTGATCGCCACCACGCTGATCAATCCCAATGCCCTGAAACTGATGCTCCCGAAGAGTTCGAACCAGTTGAAGGACAAGGCGATGACCACGGTGTCGATCCAGCAGAGCGGTCCGACGTACAACTACTACGTGGAGTTGCAGAAGGTGCAGGGCATCGAGGGTGTGGAGCGGGCGCTGAAGGCGCGTCTCGACGGTCAGAAGGACGCCACGGTGTCGCTTCACTGCGACAAGACGGTTGCGGTGGACGAGGTGGTGAAGGTCATGAACATCGCCAAGGACAATAACTACAAATTAATATTAGCGACAAATCCGAGATAACGGGAGGTATGCGGGGTTCCGACCGCTGCTGTCGCCGCCTTCGGCGTCGTTTGCAAGTCTGACCCACCCCTAAATCCCCTCCTCGGAGGGGACTTGGTGCCGCTTTGCGGCAAAGGACGTTTCCGAATGTTGGTGAAATTACGCTTATGTATTATTACGATCCCGATAGTAAAAATCCCCGACGGTGGGCGATGATCGCGGCGACAGTCTACTGTGTGCTGCTGGTCGGCTCGTTCGCGCTGGTGTCGTTCGACGTTTCGCGGGTGGTGGAGAAACCCGGCGATACGATTCTCGTCGACTTCACCGAGCCGCCCGTGCCCGAGCCGCCGAAACGGCCCGTGAAGGTGGCCAACGAGCCGCGTGTGCACGACGTTGTAGCCCCCGTGGAGCAGACGGCGCAGGTTGCGGGCAAGGATCCTGTGACGCAGACGCCCAACCCCAAGGCGCTGTTCAAGATGAACAAGGGCGGCGCGGACGAACCCGACAATGCGGGCAATCCCCGCGCTCCGGAGGGCGAGGACAAGGCGAGCGGCACGGGTCCGGGACTGAATCCCGACGGACTGGACCAGTTGGACCAGGGGCTGAAAGGACGCGGGCTGGTGGGCGACCTGCCCAAGCCGTCGTATCCCGGCGAAAAGGGCGGCAAGGTCGTGATCCGCGTGACGGTCGACGCCTCGGGCAAGGTTACGGGGGCTTCGTTCGAACCCAAAGGCTCGACGACGGACGCCGCTGAGCTGATCGAGGCGGCGAAAGCCGCGGCCCGCAAGGCGCGATTCACCGAGAGCCGCGCCGCGGTGCAGGGCGGCACGATCACCTATATTTTCCGCATGGAATAGAATTTGAACGATGAAAATACTACTGCTGACAATCCTCGGCTGCCTGTGTTTTACGGCTGCCGATGCCGGGAAGCCCGCCAGGGGGGCGCACCTGAAGCTGGAGAACGCGACCTACGACTTCGGCGACGTGCCCCGCAAGGGCGGCGACCTGGTCCGCGAATTCCGGTTCGTCAACGACGGCACGGCCCCGCTGGTGCTGGTGCGCGTCATCACTTCGTGTTCGTGCCTCAAGGCGTCGTTCTCGAAGCGCCCCGTGGAGCCGGCCGATTCGGGGGTGATCCGCATCACCTACGAACCCCATAAGAGCGAGCCGGGAGCCTTCAACAAGGTGATTCAGGTCTACTCCAATTCGGTGGACGGCCGCGACGTGATCACCGTGCAGGGCAACTCGATCGAGGGTCAGCCCCGCGGAAAGATCAAGACCGAAAGGGTGAAAGTGAAGTATAAATAAATACCATTATATTTATGGCAATTCTTTTTTCGAACGCGACGGTGCTGCCGATGACGGCCGCCGGGAACGCCCCCCGCACCTTTGCGGGCTGGGTGGGCGTCGACGGCAACCGCATCGCGCTGGTCACGGAGGCGGAAACAGCCGCCGCGGAGTTCCGCGCGGCGCATCCCGGACTCCGGGAGATCGACTGCCGGGGCAGACTCGTGATGCCGGGGCTGGTGAACACCCACTGCCATGCGGCCATGACCCTGCAACGCAGCCTTGCCGACGACATCGCCCTGATGGAGTGGCTCCACGACTATATCTGGCCCTTCGAGGCGCGCCAGAGTGCGGACGACGTGGTGCTGGGCATGACGCTCGGCGTGGTCGAGATGCTGCTGGGCGGCGTGACGTCGTTCGTCGACATGTACTATTTCGAAAACCGCTGCGTGGAGACCGTACGGCGGCTGGGCATCCGCGCCATGCTGGGCTGCAACTACTTCGATTCGAACGTCGACGAGGTGATGCCCCAGGCGGAGGAGGCCGTGCGGCTGGCCGCCGGGTGCGACCGGGTGCGGATCGCTCTGGCGCCCCATTCGCCCTATACCGTGTCGCCCGAAAACCTCCTGCGCGGCAAGCGGCTGGCGGACAAATACGGCCTGCACCTGATGACCCATATCTCGGAGACGCAGGACGAGGTGCGCATCGTGCGCGAAAAGTACGGGAAAACCTCGGTCGAACACCTCGACGGGTTGGGTCTGCTGGGCCCGAAGACCATCGGCGCGCACTGCATCCACGTGACCGACAGCGACATCGCGACCCTCGCCGCGCGGGGCGTCGCCGTGTCGCACAATCCGCAGAGCAACATGAAAATATCGAGCGGCGTGGCGCCCGTCGAGCGGATGCGCGCCGCGGGTGCGCTGGTGACGGTCGGCACGGACGGAACCTGCTCGAACAATGACCTCGACATGTTCGAGGAGGTGCGCACGGCGGCCTTCCTGCAAAAATCCGCGACGGGCGATCCCGTGGCCCTTCCGGCCTGGGAGGCGCTGCGGCTGGCGACGGTGAACGGCGCGCGGGCGATGGGTTATGCCGAAGGCGAGCTGGGCGTCGTCCGCGAGGGCGCGCTGGCCGATCTGATCGTCGTGGACCTTCAGAAACCCCATTTGCAGCCCGTCAACGACGTGGTGTCGAATCTGGTCTACTGCGGCAAGGCCTCGGACGTCGATACGGTGGTCGTGGACGGACGGATCGTCGTCGAGAACCGCTGCGTGGCGGGCGTCGACCTGCCGGCGCTCTATGCCGGGGTTGCGGCGGCCGTCGCGCGAATTAAAGCCGGCCGATGACCGGCTGCGGATGGACGCCGTGCAGCGCCCTGTCCCGAAAATCCGGCTCGCGGCCGGGTGGCATCGGAATTGCGTAGAACCACCTGATTATAAAAACTGTCGAATTATGGATCACAAGGTAACTTTCGGCGGCAAGCCCGTGACGCTTGTCGGCAATCGCTGCAAAGTGGGGGAGATCGCTCCCGTATTTACGGTCACCGATGCGGGGCTGCAACCCGTTTCGTCGGACGTTTTCCACGGCAAGGTGCGCATTTACAGCGTCTTTCCGTCGGTCGACACCCCGGTCTGCTCGTTGCAGAACATCCGCTTCAACCGCGAGGCGTCGAAGCTGGGCGACAACGTGGTCGTCGTGTCGCTGTCGGTCGACCTGCCCTTCGCGCAGAAACGCTTCTGCGCCGCCGAGGGTATCGACCGCGTGCATGTCTTCTCGGATTACAAGGAGCTGGATTTCGGCATGAAGTACGGCTTCGTGATCGACTCCCTGCGCCTGCTGGCCCGCGGCGTGGTGGTTGTGGACCGCGACGACGTGGTGCGCTACGTGGAGTACGTGCCCGAGGTCACCCACGAACCCGACTACGAAAAGGCGCTCGCCATGGCGAGCGAACTGGCGAAGTAAGCCGCCGGGACGGCCGAAAAAAAGCGGACCTGTCGCAGGGTCCGCTTTTGTCGTTTCCGGGAATCCGGCTTCAGGGCTTCACCAGCGACCGGCTCCGGCCCCACATGTTGCGAGCCGCCGTGACGAGGACGGCGAGGAACGAGGCGGGGATGAGCGCGAGGATCGGCGGCTGCCAGCAGACGGCAGGGCCTTCGGCGTAAAGGGCGACGCCGGCGATGTAGTGAACGAGTCCGGCGGCCAGCCAGGCCGTCAGCATCACCGACCCGATCGTAATGTTGAGCCGCGAAGGGGAGTAGCGGCCCGCCTTCTTCGAAAGGAGGTTGCCGTTCATCTCCCAGGGGCGGCACAAGGCTCCCAGCCGATAGCGCTCCGGAATTTTCAGTCCTTCGGCTTCCTCCCGTTCGATCTCGAATATGTAGCGTTCGTAGACCTCGTACCAGGCTTTCGACCCCTTGGCCATCATGATCCAGATCAGGGCGAATGACGTTCCGAGCAGCGCCACCGCGCAGGCGGCTTCGTTCAGCGCCAGGAGGTTGGACGCTCCGGGTCCGGCGGTCAGGATTTCGGACGCCAGCACTCCGTAAACGGTGAAACAAAAGACCAGAAAAATGGAAAGAAGGAACGACCTCCGCCACAGGTTCGTGACTTCGAACCGCCGGCATCTGTAGAATCCTTCTCTCAACTCCTTTAAAGACACTTCGTTGCTGTTTTCATTGGGCATAGTAAATCTGTTTTGGTGAATAAAATGGAAAATATAGTCGTTGCGTAACTACTTTTTTCGCAGGTAGACCGTCGCCGTGCGCGAGGTGTTGTAGATGCGGATATGGGGCTGCCGCTGCCCGTCGCCCTTTTCGGCGTCGAACGAGAAGTGTTCGGACGTCATCGACTGCCGCTCCTGCCCGCCGAAGCGGCGCTCGTCGGTCGAGAGCACCGGCACGTACTTGCCCGGGGCCTGCACCGGAAGCTCGTAGTCGGGGATCGAGGCCGCGGGATGCCAGTTGAAGACGAACAGCAGGTCGCCGTGCGAGAAGGCCATCGTCTTGTTGTGCTCGTCCATCAGCAGGTTGAAGGCGTAGCCGTCGGCGAGTATCCTGTATTTTTTCGCCAGCTTGATCATCGCCTTGTCGAAATCCCCCAGCCACGCGTAGCGCAGGAACCCGTTTTTCGCCAGCGACCACTGCCGCCGGGCGTGGGCATAGCTCCAGCCGTTGCCCTCGCGCGGGAAGTCGATCCACTCGGGATGCCCGAACTCGTTGCCCATGAAGTTGAGGTAGGCCTGTCCGCCGGTCGAGAGGGTCATCAGGCGGATCATCTTGTGCAGGGCCATGCCGCGGTCGATGACGACGCTCTCCGAGGCTCGGTCCATGTGGAAATACATCTCCTTGTCCATCAGCCGGAAGGCGATGGTCTTGTCGCCGACGAGCGCCTGGTCGTGCGACTCGGCGTAGGCCACGGTCTTGACTTCGGGCAGGCGGTCGGTCATCACCGACCACATCTCCCAGATGTCCCACTGTTCGTCGGGCACCTCCTTCAGCTGCTTGATCCAGAAGTCGGGGATGGCCATGCCCAGGCGGTAGTCAAAGCCGATGCCGCCGTCGGCGATCGGGATGCACATGCCCGGCATGCCGCTCACGTCCTCGGCGATGGTCACCGCCGGGGGAAGGAAGTCGTGCACGAGGCGGTTGGCAAGGGTGAGGTAGGTGAGCGCGTCCCCGTTGACCCCCTCGTCGAAGAAGCGGTCGCGCGAATCGAACGTGACGTAGCCGTGGTGGTGGTAGATCATCGAAGTCACGCCGTCGAAGCGGTAGCCGTCGAAATGGAATTCGTCGAGCCAGTATTTGACGTTCGACAGCAGGAAGTGCTGCACCTCCTCCTTGCCGTAGTCGAAGAGCTTCGAATCCCAGTAGGGCTGGTAGCCCGCCTCGCCCGGCGGCGAGTAGAGATGGTCGGTTCCGTCGAGGGAGTTGATGCCCTCGTTGAGGTTTTTCACGTAATGGGCGTGCACCAGGTCCATGATAACGGCCAGCCCCAGCTCGTGGGCGCGGCGGATCAGTTCCTTCAGCTCTTCGGGCGTGCCGCAGCGCGACGAGGGGGCGAAGAAACTCGACACGTGGTAGCCGAACGACCCGTAGTAGGGGTGCTCGGCCACGGCCATCAGCTGCACGGCGTTGTAGCCGTCCTTTTTGATGATCGGGAGTATCTTTTCGGTGAATTCGCGGTAGGTCCCCACGTCCTCGCGTTCCTGGGCCATGCCCACGTGGGCCTCGTAAATCAGCAGGCTGCCGATCTTCGAGGCGTCGAACGCGTCGCCCCGCCAGTCGAACGGCTCGGCGGGGTTCCAGAACTGCGCCGTGTAGTTTTTGGTCTCGTCGTCCTGCACCACGCGCGTGGCGTAGGCCGGGATGCGGTCCAGCCAGCCGTTGTCGCCGTGGACGTGGATTTTGTAGAGCGAGCCGTGCCGCAGCCGGTCGCGGTACATCGCCGCGGGAAAAAAGGCGCTCCAGACCCCCGCCGCATCTTTGTGCATGCGGATTTCGGTCCGCTGCCAGTTGTTGAAGTCGCCGAAGACGTAGACGTCGTGCGCCCCCGGCAGCCACTCGCGCAGCCACCAGCCGTCCAGCGCCTCGTCCCATTGCCAGCCGAAATAGCGGTAGCCGTTGGCGTAGTCTACGAGCGATCCCGCCGAGCGTTCGATGGCGGCCATTTTCCGTTCGTACCGCTCATGGCGCAGGTTCATCTGCGCCTCGACGGGGTGCAGCCATTCGTCGCGTTCGACGATCGGAAGTCTTCGGGTCGTTTTTTCCATAGGGGAGTTGATTTTCTACAAAGGTAATAAAAAGCCGGATGGATTCAAAACCGGATTGTGTCCGGTTCGGTAATACTTTTCGACTGATAAAAGTGGCGTTACGACACTGAATATATGAAAAATTTTCTATCTTTGTCCACGAACAAAAAAACGTATCCATTACTAATACCCTATTCTACTATGCTCAAGCAACCTAAAGGTCTGATTGCCGCGGCTCTCGCCAATACGGGCGAACGTTTCGGCTTCTACACCATGATGGCCATTCTGACGCTGTTCCTGATGTCGAAGTTCGGTATCGACGGCGAACAGGCCGGGAAAATCTATTCGTTTTTTTATACCTCGATCTACATTCTGGCGCTCGTCGGCGGCCTGATCGCCGACCGGTTGCGCAACTATAAGGGGACGATCATCGCGGGTATCCTGGTGATGACGGTGGGGTATGCCGCGCTGATGGTTCCCAGCGTTACTTCGAAGGCCGTGGTGATCGGCGCCCTGATGGTGATCGCCTTCGGCAACGGCCTGTTCAAAGGTAACCTCCAGGCGCTCGTGGGACAGCTTTACGACAACGAACAGTATGCCAAACTGCGCGACACGGGTTTCCAGATTTTCTACATGTTCATCAACATCGGCGCGATGTTCGCACCGTTCGCCGCCGTGGGCGTGCGCAACTGGTGGCTCCGCACGCAGGGATTCCTCTATAATTCCGACCTTTCGGCCCTCTGCCACCAGTATATCGGCGGCACGATGAGTCCCGAAGTGGCCCAGGGCCGTTTCAGCGAACTGGCTGCCGAGGTGAGTATCGGCGGGGTTCCCGCAGACATGGGCGTTTTCGCGCAGAGCTATCTCAACGCCTTCAACACCGGATTCCACTATGCGTTCGGCGTGGCTATCGTGGCGCTGGTCTTCTCGCTGGTGGTTTTCCTGGCCAACAAGAAGAAGCTGCCCGATCCCAAGGTTGCGGCCGCTTCCAAGGCGACGCCTTCGAAGGCCGAAATCCAGCAGGACGCGCGTGAGATCAAACAGCGCCTCTACGCACTGTTCGCCGTGTTCGCCATCGTGATCTTCTTCTGGTTCTCGTTCCACCAGAACGGCCTGACGCTGACGCTCTTCGCGCAGGATTACACCCGTCTCGAAATTTTCGGCATGCCCATCACGGCCGAGATTTTCCAGTCGGCCAACCCCTTCTGCGTGGTGTTCCTCACGCCGGTCATCATCGCCGTGTTCGCCTGGCTGCGCAACCGCGGCAAGGAGCCTTCGACCCCGATGAAGATCGCGATCGGCATGGGCATCGCCGCATTCGCCTACGTGCTGATGGTCTTCGGGTCGCTGGGACTTCCCAAACTCGCCGAAGTGCAGGCGCAGGGCGGTCTTTCGTTCGCCGAGCGCGTCACGCCGTGGCTGCTGGTGGCCACCTACCTGATCCTGACCATCGCCGAACTGTTCATTTCGCCGCTGGGCCTCTCGTTCGTGTCGAAGGTCGCTCCGCAGAAGCTCCAGGGCCTGATGCAGGGCTGCTGGCTGGGCGCCACGGCACTGGGCAACGGTCTGCTGTTCATCGGCCCGATTCTCTACAAGCGCATCTCGATCTCCGCGACGTGGAGCATTTTCGTGATCGTCTGTGCCATCTCGATGTTCGCCATGTTGGCCATGGTCAAGTGGCTCGAACGGGTCACGAAATAGACGGGACGTTCCCGTTTCCGACAAAGCCGCCGCAGGAATCCTGCGGCGGCTTTTTTTCTCCGATCTGTGCCGATCTGTTTGTTATTCGGGCGGATATTGTTATCTTTGTGACCTATACAATTGAATCCCGTCATGTCCTCACGCATCCGTTATTGTCTGTCCGGGTTGTTTCTTTTCGCGGTGTTTGCCGTCCTGCGGCCCGTGCAGGCCGGGGAGGAGCGCGGCAATTCGCCCGCGGACAGCACTTTGAGGGTGTATTACAAAGAGGTCAAAGCCCGCCTGACCACCCCCGAGGGACTGGCGATGTGCGATACGCTCTATGCGCGCGCCGCCGCGTCCGGATGGATGCAGATGCAGGCCATCGCGTTGTGCCTCAAACTCGACCATTTCTATTTCAAAAACGACCGCACGGGAATCCTCGAAGGAGTGGAGCGTGTGCAGGAGTTCTGCCGCCGGCACGGCAAACCGGAGGAGCTGCGCTATTTCTACTATTTCGCCTGGGGCAGCCGGCTGATTACCTATTATACGAAGCAGAACCAGTATAACGTCGCGGTGTACGAGACGCGCCGGATGCTTGCCGAGGCGCAGGCCGACGATTATCAGCGCGGCGTGGCCGACTGTTACCGGCAGCTGGCCAACCTCTACCTCGTGCAGAATGCCTTCGAACAGGCATATGAGAATTTCCGGCGCGAAATCGACGTGTTCGAAGCCCACGGAATCGATGACATCAACCTGCCGACGCAGTATGCCTCGCTGGCTCAGTGCGCCCTCGAACTCAACCTGCCCGATACGGCGCTCACGGCTCTCCGGAAGGGGCGTGCACTCAATTCGGAACAGCCCTACCAGCGTTTCACACTCCATAAGGCTTCGGCGCTCTATTATCTGAAAGTCAGGGATTTCGAAAAGGCGCGGCAGTATGTCGATTCCGCCGAAATGCAGTTTCGCGCCAATCCCTCGATGCGGCTCTACGTTCCGGGCCTGCGTTTTCTGAAAGCCGAATATTACAAGACTACGGGACAGTACGACGAGGCGTTGCGCGTCGTGGAGGAATCGCTCTCCGATACCTCCCGGAACGAGACGGGCTACCTCCGGCAGACGCAGATGAAGGAGCTGGGCGACATCTACTGGCTGATGGGCGACGTGCGCCGCTCGGCTGCGAATTACCGCGAATACATCCATCTGTCGGACTCGGTGCGCGGGCAGGAGATCCGCAACGCCACCGACGACTTTTCGGGCATCCTCGAAATCGCGCGCCTGCAGAACGAGACCAAGGAGCTGCAGCTCACGCTTCAGCGCAAACGCCTGCGCAACACCTATCTGATCATCGGGCTGCTGGGCTTCGTGCTGGTATTGGGCGGACTGCTCTTTGCCCGCGTGGTGAAGCTCAACCGTCGTCTGAAAGCCTCCGAGGCGCTGGTCAAGGCGCAGAACAGTCACCTTGTGGCTGCCGGCGAGGAGCTTCGGCTCGCCAAGGAGAGCGCCGAGCGGGCGAGCCGCATGAAGAGCGATTTCATCCAGAACATGTCCCACGAGGTGCGCACGCCGCTCAATTCGGTCGTGGGATTCTCGCAGGTGCTCGCCTCGAAGTTCCGCGACGACCCCGCCGCGGCCGAATACGCCTCGATCATCGTGTCGAGCAGCATGAGCCTGCTGCGGCTGGTGGACGACGTGCTGAACGTCGCCTATCTGGACCAGGCCGAAGAACTGCCCCGCACGGACTGCACGGCGATGAACGACAACTGCCACGACTGCGTCTCCAAAACCCTGTCGCAGGTGCGGCCCGGTGTCACGATGATTTTCGAGCCTTCGACCGACGATCCCGTGGTGCACACCAACCTCAAGCGGGTCATGCAGGTTCTCCAGCATCTGCTGCACAACGCCGCGAAGTTCACCGTCGAGGGCGAGATCATCCTGACCTACGATTGTCTGGTCGCCGAACGGCTGATGCGCTTCACCGTGACCGATACCGGGCCGGGCATTCCGCCCGCCGAGCAGGAGGCGGTTTTCGAACGCTTCGTCAAACTCGACGCCTTCTCGCAGGGAACGGGTCTCGGGCTGCCCGTCTGCCGCATGACCGCCCTCAAACTGGGCGGCAGCCTGCGTATCGACGCCTCTTACACGGACGGCTGCCGCATGATCCTCGAAGTGCCGTTCGACCTGCCCGCCGAGGAGTGATTTCCGCATCCGGTTTTGCATGAAGGAGTCCTGATAGGCTTCTTTTTTGTTGTATTCGTTAAAAAACCGGGAAAAACAGAAAACTTTTTTTGTTTTACAAGTTTTGGTGCATATATTTGCACCCGTATCAATCGGATTGGATCATGGATCAGAAGGAACGAATCATTGAACAGGCGATGCACATGTTCGTCTCGCAGGGCATCAAGTCGGTGCGCATGGACGACATCGCGCAGCAGCTGGGGGTCTCGAAACGGACGCTCTACGAACTGTTCGGCGACAAGGAGGGGCTGCTCTACCTGGCGATGGCCCGCTATTTCGAAAAGACCCGCATCGAACGCGCCGCGGCGTGCGCCCATGCGCGCAACGTGCTCGAAGCGATGTTCATGGTGCTGGGCGGCGTGATGGACAACGCCGAAGTCATCCAGCGGCTGCTGAACAACCTGCGCAAGTTTTACCCGGCGGTGTACGAGAAAATGACGCGCGAAGGTTCCGCCAAGAGCCGCCGCGACCTGCAGGACATGCTGGAAAAGGGAATCGCCGACGGGCTGTTCGTCGACACGATCAATCTCGATCTGGCCATTTCGGTCCTTTACTACACGGCTTCGGCCATCACCGCGCGGAAGGACCTCATCCTGCCCGCGGGCATGACCGAGCGCGAGGCGTTCGTGCAGATCATCAGCAACTTCTTCCGCGGCATCTCCACGACCAAGGGGCTGCTGCTCGTCGACGACTACCTGAAACGCTACGAGCCGGCCAAAACCGTCCGCCGGATGCAATAGCCGGCGGGAATGGGGGGGGGTAAAATATCCGTCCGTTCCGTTCGTCGGCATAAATGATAACGACAACATAATTTTACCGAATAATGATGAAACGACTTTTTTTGATCATTGCCTTTTGGGCGGCAGGCATCGCCGGCGCTTCGGCGCAGATGCGGCTGACGCTTCCCCAGGCGCTGGATCTCGCCTTGAGCGAGAACCCGACCGTCAAGGTCGCGGAGATGGAGGTGCAGCGTTACGACTACGTGAAGCGCCAGACGTGGGGCAACCTGCTGCCGCAGCTTTCGGCGTCGGGCAGCTACACCCGTTCGATCGTGAAGTCCGAGATGCGCGGCGGCATTTCGTTCGGAGCCGATAACACCTTCGCCGTGCAGGGCGATCTGTCGCTGCCGCTCTTCGCGCCGTCGGTCTACCGCACGCTGAAGATGAACGACGCGCAGATGGCCACGGCCGTCGAGGCCGCGCGTGCCTCGCGCATCGACCTGACGGCCGAGGTGAAGAAGGCTTTCTACAACATCCTGCTCGCCGAGCAGTCGCTCGCGGTGCTCCGCGAGTCGGAGGCCACGGTGCAGCGCACGGTCGACGACACGCAGGTGCAGTACAAACACGGACTGGCCTCGGAATACGACCTGCTGACCGCCCAGGTGCAGTTGAGCAACCTCAAACCCACGATTCTCCAGACCGAGAATTCGATCAAGCTGGCCAAGCTGATGCTCAAGATGTACCTCTCGATTCCCGAGGACGTGGAGATCGAGGTGGTGGGCGAACTGGACGCCCTGCGCGACGAGGTGCTGGCCGGAACGGACGGACTGACCACCGACGTGATGGACAACTCCGACCTGCGCTCGCTCGAATTGCAGGAGGAGGTCCTCCGGCGCTCGCTCAAGGCGGCCAACGCGGGACGCATGCCGACGCTCGCGGCCTTCGGGTCGGCCTCCTATACGGGTAACGACATGGAGCCGTTCAATTTCGGCGGCGCTGCCACGACGGACGATTCCAGGTATTTCTGGACCCACCCGATTTCGGTCGGCCTGCAACTGTCGGTCCCCATCTTCTCGGGTCTGACGAAGATGAACAAGTCGCGCGAGCTGAAAAACCAGATTTCGCAGCTTTCGCTCCAGCGCAGCTACGCCCGGCAGCAGATCGACGTGCAGGTGCGCTCGGCGCTGAACGACCTGCTGACCGCCCGCGAGACGATGTACGCCCAGGAGCTGACCGTCGAGCAGGCCCGCAAGGCCTACAAGATCTCCGACACCCGTTACCGGGCCGGTGCGGGGACGATCCTCGAATTGAACAGCGCGCAGCTCTCGCAGACGCAGGCGCAGCTGAACTTCTCGCAGGCGATCTACGACTACCTTTCGGCCAAGGCCGAGTACGACCGCATCGTCGGCCGCGAACACGGAAATGAATAAAAAACAGGATAAAGAACGTATGAAAAAAATCGTGATTTTGTGCATCGCCGCCGCTTCTTTCGCCGGCTGCACGGGTAAAAAGGGCGTGACCGCCGTTACGGAAGACAAAGGCGTGCTGACCAAAAGCGCCGTTGCCGAAGAGGCTACGGTACGGCTCACGGAGGTCTTCACCTCCGAGATCGAGCCTTACAAGGAGAACGACATCACCCCTGCGGCTTCGGGCGTGCACATCGACAAGATTTACGTCGAGGTGGGCGATCCGGTGCGCGAGGGCCAGCTCGTCGTGACGCTCGACCCCACGCAGTACACCCAGCAGCTGGTGCAGCTGAAGACCGTCGAGGACGACTACAACCGCCTGCTGCCGGTCTATGAGGCCGGAGGCATCTCGGCCCAGCAGATCGAGCAGGCCAAGGCCCAGCTGGACGTGCAGCGCGAGGTGGTGGCCAACCTGAAGAAAAACATCGAGGTGCGTTCGCCCATATCGGGCGTCGTCACGGCCCGCAACTACGAGTCCGGCGACCTGTTCGCCCAGCAGCCGATCCTGCACATCATGCAGATCGACCCGCTGAAGGTCATCGCCAACATTTCGGAGCAGTACTTCCCCAACGTGAAGGTGGGCATGCCGGTGAAGCTGGCCGTCGACATCTTCCCCGACGAGGAGTTCACGGGCACGGTGTCGCTGATCTACCCGGCGCTCGACCCCACGACCCGCACCTTCAAGGTCGAGGTCAAGGTCCCCAACGCCAAGCGCACGCTGCGTCCGGGCATGTACGCCCGCACGACGTTCGACATGGGCAGCAAGGAGGGCGTGATGGTTCCCGACGTGGCCGTGCAGAAGCAGGTCGGCTCGGCCGAGCGCTACCTCTACGTCATCGTCGGCGACTCGGTTGCCGAGCGCCGCTCGGTCAAGGTGGGACGCCAGGTCGGCGACCGCGTGGACATCCTTTCGGGTGTCGAAGCGGGCGAGCCGGTGGCCGTTACGGCGTTGTCGAAACTCTTCGACGGGGCCAAAGTGGATATTAAAAAAGACTAAAACAGCCCCTTTCCAATGAAAATTTACGAAAGCGCGGTCCGCAAACCGATCTCAACGATCCTGCTGTTTGTCGGCGTGATGGTCTTCGGACTCTTCTCGCTGATGAACCTGGCCGTAGACCAGTATCCCGAGATCGAGATACCCCAGATTTCGGTGATCACGATGTACCCGGGCGCCAACGCCGCCGACATCGAGACCAACATCACCCGTGTGCTGGAGGACAACCTCAACACGGTGAGCAACCTCAAGAAACTGACCTCCAAGTCGCAGGACAACGTCTCGATGATCACCGTCGAGTTCGAATACGGCTCCGACCTGAACGAAGGGGCCAATGAAATCCGCGACGTGGTGTCGCGCGTGCAGTCGATGCTGCCCGACGACATCGACTACCCGACGATTTTCAAGTTCTCGACCTCGATGATCCCCGTGATGATGATCGCCGTCACGGCCGAGGAGAGCTATCCGGCGCTGAACAAGATCCTCGACGACAAGCTGGTCAACGTGCTCAACCGCGTCGACGGCGTGGGTGCCGTGTCGATCGTCGGCGCACCCGAACGCGAGGTGCAGGTCAACGTCGACCCCGCCAAACTGGAGGCCTACAACCTGACCGTCGAGCAGCTGGGGCAGATCATCGCCGCCGAGAACGTCAACATCCCCAGCGGTACGATCGACGTGGGCAACAACACCTTCAACATCAAGGCCGACGGTGAGTTCAAACTCTCGGACGAGCTGCGCAAGGTCGTGGTGTCGAACGCCGGGGGCCGCACGGTGAAACTTTCGGACGTGGCCCAGATCCGCGATACGCTCGAAAAGTCCACGATGGACGAGCGCGTCAACGGACAGCGGGGCGTGCGCGTGATGTTCCAGAAACAGTCGGGCGCCAACACCGTGAATATCGTCCACGAAATCCAGTCGCGCCTGCCGGAGATTCAGAAAACCCTCCCGAAGGACGTGAAGATGGAGCTGATTTTCGAAGGCTCGCAGGAGATTACCGACGCCATCGGGTCGCTCTCGGAGACCATTCTCTACGCCTTCATCTTCGTCGTGCTGGTGGTGATGGCCTTCCTCGGGCGCTGGCGCGCGACGCTGATCATCTGTATGACGATCCCCGTGTCGCTGATCTGTTCGTTCATCTACCTCTTCGCCACCGGTTCCACGCTGAACATCATTTCGCTCTCGTCGCTCTCCATCGCCATCGGTATGGTGGTCGACGACGCCATCGTGGTCCTGGAGAACATTACGACGCATATCGAGCGCGGCTCGAACCCCAAGGAGGCCGCCATCTACGCCACCAACGAGGTGTGGCTGTCGGTCATCGCCACGACGTTGGTCGTCGTCGCGGTGTTCCTGCCGCTGACGATGGTCCCGGGCATGGCGGGCATCCTGTTCCGCGAGCTGGGCTGGATCGTGACGATCGTGGTCTGCGTTTCGACCACGGCGGCCATTTCGCTGACCCCGATGATGTCGGCCTACCTGCTGAAACTCGAAGGCGGCCAGCACGACTACAAGGGTCTCGGCGTGATCTACAAGCCCATCGACCGGGCGCTCGAATGGCTCGACGGCGCCTACGCCCGTTCGCTCGACTGGGTCGTACGCCACCGCCGGATCACCTTCTTCTCGATGATGTCGATTTTCTTCGTCTCGCTGCTGCTGCTGACGCGGGTTCCCACCGAGTTCTTCCCGCCCTCGGACAACAGCCGCATTTCGGCCACCGTCGAGCTGGAGCAGAACATCGGCGTCGACTACACGGCGCGCATCGCCCGGCAGATCGACAGCATCATCTATGCGAAATATCCCGAGATCGTGCTCGTCTCGGCGTCGGCCGGCGCCAACTCGTCGGACAACGCCTTCGCGGCGATGCAGACCACCGGTTCGCACATCATCAACTACAACATGCGCCTGACCGACGTGGAGGAGCGCGAGCGTTCGATCTACGTCGTTTCCGACCTGCTGCGCGAGGACCTCGACAATATTCCCGAGATTCGCCAGTACACGGTGACTCCCGGCGGTATGTCGGGCAGCATGAGCGGTTCGGCGACGGTGAACATCAAGGTCTTCGGCTACGACATGGACGTGACGAACGCCATCGCCAACGACCTGAAGGAGAAGATGCGCCATCTGGAGGGCGTGCGCGACGTGAAACTTTCGCGCGACGACCTGCGTCCCGAGTACAACGTCGTCTTCGACCGTGACCGTCTGTCGTACTACGGCATCAGCAGCGCCGTGGCGTCGCAGGCCGTGCGCAACCGCATCGACGGCCTCGTGGCTTCGAAATACCGCGAGGACGGCGACGAGTACGACATCATCGTGCGCTATGCCGAGCCGTTCCGCAACCGCATCGAGGACGTCGAGAACATCACGCTCTACAATGCGCAGGGCCGCCCCGTGAAGCTCAAGGAGGTGGGAACCGTTGAGGAGGAGTACGCCGCGCCGATGATCGAGCGCGAGAACCGCCAGCGTGTCATTTCGGTCCAGTCTACGCTCGGGGCCGGCGTCGCGCTGGGCGACGTGGTGGCCGAGGTCGGCAAACTCATCGTCGAGTATCCCACGCCCGACGGCGTGGACCTCGAAGTGGGCGGTACGGTCGAGGACCAGGGCGACGCCTTCGGCGACCTGGGAACGCTGCTCATCCTGATCGTCATTCTGGTGTATATCGTGATGGCCACGCAGTTCGAGTCGCTCAAGTTTCCGTTCATCATCATGTTCACCATTCCGTTCGCCTTTACGGGCGTGTTCCTCGCGCTGTGGATGACCTCCACGCCGCTGTCGCTGATCGCCCTGATCGGCGCCATCATGCTGGTGGGTATCGTGACGAAGAACGGTATCGTGATGGTGGACTACATGAACCTGCTGATCGAGCGCGGTTCAGGCGTCTTCGACGCGGTGATCGCCGGCGGCAAAAGCCGTCTGCGTCCGGTGCTGATGACCTCGTTCACGACCATCCTGGGTATGCTTCCGCTCGCTATCGGCACGGGAGCCGGTTCGGAGACGTGGCAGCCGATGGGTATCGCCGTGATCGGCGGTCTGACCTTCTCGACGATCCTGACGCTGTTCATCGTTCCGGTGCTCTACTCGATCCTCGTGAACCGTTCGCAGCGCAAGGAGCGTGAGAAACTGGCGCGCCTCGCGGCCGAACACCAGGCAAGTGTACATTAATAAGGGAAAACAACTATGAAAGCAGTATTTTTGTCATACAACCAGGCGCTGACCGACCGGGTGAACGCCATCCTCGACGAGCAGGGTATCCGCGGCTTCACCAAATGGGCCTTGACCGAGGGCCGCGGCTCGGTCGACGGCGAACCCCACTACGGCACGCATGCGTGGCCTTCGATGAACGCCTCGATCCTGGCCATCGTCGACGACGAGAAGGTGGCTCCGCTGATGGACGCCTTCCGCGAGTTGGACGCTGCGACCAGGATGCAGGGGTCCCGGGCGTTTGTCTGGAACATCGAAAGCGGTTTCTGATTCTCACGGGCATCTTTTGCCCTGCTTTGTCCGGCCCGGACGGGAAATACGTCGTGTATGTCCCGTCCGGGCCGAACTGCGTTATGGCCAGGCCTGCTCCGCGATAATCAGAAACCGGATGCAGCTTGTCCGGGAATTTTTGCGTGGTGCGTTGCGTTGTCCGAAATCGAAACGTGTGTGGCGATGCGATGCGAAAAATGAAGCAATGCTTCACAAAGTGCCGGAAATTGCGCTAATTTTTCTACATTTGCATTCATGAAACTCACCTTTCTGGGAACCGGAACGTCGCAGGGCGTGCCCGTCATCGGCTGCCGCTGTAAGGTCTGCACGTCAGCGGACCCGCGCGACAACCGCCTGCGCACCTCGGCGATGGTCGAAACGCGGGGCGTGCGCATCGTCATCGACGCCGGACCCGATTTCCGTTACCAGATGCTCCGCACGGGCGTGCGGCATCTCGACGCCATCCTGCTGACCCACGAACACAAAGACCACATCGGCGGTCTGGACGACGTGCGGGCCTTCAATTTCGTCGATTACCCGCCGACCGTCCACAAGGTCCACATCTACGCCGCTCCGCGGGCGCTGGAGTGCGTGCGCAAGGATTTCGACTACGCCTTTGCGCAGGACAAATACCGCGGCGTGCCGGAGATCGAACTGCATGAAATCGACACCGCAAGGCCGTTCCGGGTCGGGGATGTGGAGATCGTGCCCGTGTCGGGCCACCATTCCGAGCGCTTCGAGGTCACGGGTTTCCGCATCGGGCCGCTGGCCTACCTGACGGACTTCAAGACCATCGAGGACGCCGAGGCCGAAAAGCTGCGCGGGGTGGAGGTGCTGGCGGTCAATGCGCTGCGTTTCGCCCCGCATCCTTCGCACTTCAACCTTGCGGAAGCGCTGGCGCTGATCCGCCGCGTCGGGCCGCGCGAGGCGTATATCACGCATATGTCCCACGAAATCGGTCTTCACGCCGCGACGGACGCGACACTTCCTCCGGGCGTGCATCTGGCTTATGATATGTTGGAAATAGAAATAAAGGAAAAGCATGAAGACATTGGAAAATAAGGTCATCGTCATTACGGGTGCATCGTCGGGCATCGGCGAGGCGATGGCGAAGGTATACGCCGCCCAGGGTGCGAAAGTGGTGCTCGGGGCGCGCAGCGTGCAGAAGCTGCAACTCCTGGCGGGCGACATCCGCGCCCGGGGCGGGCAGGCGGCCTACTGCGGGGTGGACGTGACGAAACCCGAAGAGTGCAGGGAGCTGATCGACACCGCTGTCCGGGAGTTCGGCGGCGTGGATGTGCTGATCTGCAACGCGGGCATTTCGATGCGCGCCGTTTTCGACGACGTGGACCTCGGGGTGCTGCACAAACTGATGGACGTCAACTTCTGGGGCACGGTCAACTGCTGCAAATACGCGCTCCCGTATCTTCAGGCGTCGAAAGGCTCCGTCGTGGGCATTTCCTCCGTCGCGGGACTGCACGGACTGCCGGGCCGCACGGGTTATTCGGCTTCGAAGTACGCCATGACGGGATTTCTCGAAACGCTGCGCATCGAGAATCTCAAAAAGGGACTCCATGTGATGATCGCCTGTCCGGGGTTCACCGCCTCGAACGTCCGGTTCTCGGCCCTCACGGCCGACGGGAAGCAGCAGGGCGAAACCCCGCGCGACGAGGCGAAGATGATGACTCCCGATGAAGTGGCCCGCATCGTGGCGAAGGGCATCCTGAAGCGCAAACGCCTATGTCTGATGGAGATCGAGGGCCGTGCGACGCACTTCGTCAAGAAGTTCGCCCCGGCGTTTCTCGACCGGATGTTTTATCTGGTGATGTCCCGGGAGCCGGATTCGCCTTTCAAGTAGCCTGAAACCGGATAACAGGGGCGGGGACTTTTGCCGGTTCCCGCCTTTTTTGCGCCCTTTCGCGGATTCCGGTTTTTTCGGTGGGCGGCACGGGGCGATGGGGCCGGTGCGTCGGCCGGTGCGCATCAAGAAAACACCCGAAGCGATCGGCGCTCCGGGTGTTTTTTGTGGAATCGGGGTTCCCTATTTGGAGAAGATCGAGGAAATCTCCTTGTAGTTGTGCACACGCTCGATCACGTCGGCGAAGAGGTCGGCGACCGACAGCACCGTGAATTTGTGCAGGTCCTTGTCGGGGTTGAGCGGAATGGAGTCCGTCACGATTACCTCCTCCAGCGCGCTTTCGTTGATGCGCTCGTAGGCCGGGCCGGAGAGCACCGGGTGGGTGATGGCCGCACGGACGCTCTTTGCACCGCGGGACATGAGCATGTCGGCGGCCATGCAGATCGTGCCGGCCGTGTCGATCATGTCGTCGACGATCAGCACGTTGCGGCCTTCGACGTCGCCGATGGCCGTCATCTTGCCCACGACGTTGGCCTTGGCGCGCTCCTTGTGCGAAATGATGATCGGCGTGCCCAGCAGCTTGGAGTAGGTGTTGGCGCGTTTGGCGCCGCCCATGTCGGGGGCCGCGATCGAGAGGTCCTCGATGTTGAGGCTCTTGATGTAGGGCACGAAGATGCCGCTGGCATAGAGGGCGTCGACCGGAACGTCGAAAAATCCCTGGATCTGGTCGGCGTGCAGGTCCATCGTCATCACGCGGTCGACACCTGCGGCCATCAGCATGTTGGCTACCAGTTTGGCGCCGATCGGTACGCGGGGACGGTCCTTGCGGTCCTGGCGCGCCCAGCCGAAGTAGGGCATCACGGCCACGACCTGATAGGCCGAAGCGCGGCGCGCGGCGTCGATCATCATCAGCAGTTCCATCAGGTTGTCCGAGGGCGGGAAGGTCGATTGGATGATGAAGACCGTACAGCCGCGGATCGACTCGTTGTAGCAGGGCTGGAATTCGCCGTCGCTGAAACGCAGGACTTCCGACTGTCCGAGCGTCGTGCCGAAGCTTGCGGCGATCTTTTTGGCCAGATACTCCGAATCGCGACCGGTGAAAATTTTGATTTTGTGGATAGCCATAGATTTCGAGGATTTTTTTGACGTTGCAAATATAGGACAATACGATGAAAAAACACGTCCGCACGGGCGTGTTTTTTCAACATTCGGTTAAACTTTTCCGCCGCGGGCCGGTTTTGGCTCCGGGTCCCCGGTGCGCTTCTTCCCGTTCCGGGACGGCAGGGGTCAGTTCTGTTGCAGGCATTCGCCGATGAAGGCGAGGATTTCCTCGCGTCCCGCGCCCTTTTCCGACGAGGAGACGAACATCGGCGGCAGTTCCTCCCACTGCTGGGCGAGCGCGGCCCGGAACCGCTCCACGCTCTTTTCGCTCTGGGTTTTCGAGAGCTTGTCGGCCTTGGTGAAGATGATGCCGAAGGGGATGCCGTTTTCGCCCAGCATCTCGATGAACCGCAGGTCGATCTTCTGGGGTTCGAGCCGGATGTCCACCAGCACGAACAGGAAGTGCATCTTCTCGCACTTGACGACGTAGTCGGTGATCAGTTTCGAAAACTCGCTGCGCTGGGTTTTCGACGTGCGGGCGTAGCCGTAGCCGGGCAGGTCGACCAGATACCAGGCGTCGTTGATGCGGAAGTGGTTTATGAGGCGTGTTTTTCCGGGCGTTCCCGACACCTTGGCCAGTCCTGCGCGGGCGGTGAGCATGTTGATGAGCGACGATTTTCCGACGTTGCTCCGCCCGATGAAGGCGATGTCTTTCAGGTCGTCCTTCGGAACCTGGGAAATGCGCTCGGAGGAGCATTTGAATTCGGCTTTGGTGATCTGCATCGGTATCTGGTTTTATACAAAGGTACGAAAAAGTCGGATGGCCGCAAAACCGGATTGCGTGCGGCTCCGTGAAACCTTCCGACTGCTAAAAGGGTCGTTACGACCCTAAAGGTACGGAAAAGTCCGGTGGGCACAATTCGGTTTTGTACCTTCCCGTATTTTACCTATATTTGTTTAACACGGGGATCGGCTACTCTTTCCACGCGAGCGATACCCACAGCGGACAATGGTCCGAGGCGACGGTCGTGTGGTCCGCCTGCCGCTCGGTGACGACGGCCGATGCGGGCAGTCCGCGGCCGAGGATGTAGTCGATGCGGATGGAGGCGTTCTGTGACGGGAAAGTCATCTGCGTGGTGTCCGAAAGGGGCCGGAATGTGCCGCCCAGCCCGTCGAGAACGGTTTTGGCGACCTTCATGTTGAAGTCTCCGGCCAGCAGCACCGGTTTGCGGCAGGTGTCGGTGACCGTGCGGATGATCGGCAGCGACGCGCGCTGGTCCTCGGGCGTAAGCGAGAGGTGGGTGACGCAGACCACGTAGCCGGGAAACTCGGCGACGAACAGTACGCGGGCCTCTTCGCGTCCCGGAAGCGGGATACGGCGCACGGCGAGCGGTTCGTCGCGCGACAGCAGGCCGACACCGTAGGCGCCGCCGTCGTAGTCGATGGCGCGGCAGAAGCGGGCGTGCATGCCCGTCATTTCGCCCAGCTCCCCGGGGATGAAGCGTCCGGCCATGCGTCCGGTCACGCTGTCCAGTTCCTGCAGGGCCACGATGTCGGGAGCCGTGCGGTTGATCACCTCGGCCACGCGCCCGAGATCCTGGACGTTGTCGATGCCGCGGCCGTTGCGGATGTTGTAACTCATGAATTTCAGGGTCGTCTGCCGCTGTGAGCAGGCTGCGAGCAACAGGCCGCATGCGGCGGCCGGCAGAAGGATGCGCAGAAAAGATTTCATGTCGGGAAAGTCAATTTCCCGTAAAGATAAGGCAAACTGCGCGAAAGATCAAATTTATTTTTCCGGAAATACCGGTTTAGCACCCGATTTGAAGCATGACGCGTGTAATTCTAAATTTTCGTAGCCTATGAAAACACCCCTCCTGATGATGTTGAGCGCCGCTGCGCTGGCCGTCTTCCCTCCGCAGGCCGAAGCCTGCACCCGCGCCGTCTACCTCGGACCCGGCGGCATGACCGTCACGGGCCGCACGATGGACTGGCGCGAAGATCCGCTCACCAACCTTTACATCTTCCCGCGGGGGACCCAGCGCCGCGGGGCGAATACGGACAACACCGTCTTCTGGACCTCGAAATACGGCTCGCTCTCGGCCGCCGGTTACGACATCGGCGTCGCCGACGGCATGAACGAGGCCGGGCTGGTCGCCAGCCTGCTGTTCCTGCCCGAGTCGGTTTACGAACGCCCCGGCGACACGCGCTCCGTTATGGGGCTGAGCATCTGGACGCAGTATGTGCTCGACAATTTCGCCACCGTGGACGAGGCCGTGGCCGAACTTTCGAAGGAGAAGTTCCGCATCGACGCTCCCGACCTGCCCAACGGCGTGCAGTCGCGGCTCCACCTGGCCGTTTCCGACGCTTCGGGCGACAGCGCGATCTTCGAGTACCGCGACGGCAAACTGGAAATCCACCACGGACGGCAGTACCAGGTGATGACCAATTCGCCCTTCTACGACGATCAGCTGGCAATCCTCGGCTACTGGCAGCAAATCGGCGGCCTGACGATGCTGCCGGGGACCAACCGCGCTCCGGACCGCTTCGTGCGGGCGTCGTTCTACATCAACGCCGTCGAGCAGACCTCCGACCCGAAGATCGCCGTGCCGGCCGTGATGTCGGTCATGCGTAACGTCTCGGTTCCCTACGGCATCTCCACGCCCGACAAGCCGCACATCGCCTCGACGCGCTGGCGCACGGTCTGCGACCAGAAGAACCGGGTCTACTATTTCGAACCGACGCTGGCCATGGAGACCTTTTGGGTCGACCTGGCGGCGATCGACTTTTCGAAGGGCAGCGGCGAGCGCACCCTCACGCTTGCCGGCGGGCAGACCTACGCAGGCGACGCCACGGCGAAATTCCGCCGCAGCGCCAGGCCTTTCGTCTTCCTCTTCGGGGTGTGACGCACGCCGTCCGGTCTTGAAAAAGCCCCGGAATGTTCCGGGGCTCTTTCGTGTCAGCGGTGTCGCGGGTATTTGTTGTTGAAGCGGTAGCCGACGCCCAGCATCAGGAAGTTGGGCATGTGGAAATCGCGGAGGCTGTAACCGATGTGGACGTAGGAACTGCGCGTCACGGCCACCTTCAGGGTAAGCATCTGGTAGAAGGCCTTCAGGTCGCCGCCCTTGTGCAGGAAGTTGGTTCCCAGGCCGACCCCGATGTTGAAATAGGGCATCACGAACTCGGCGCGGGCCGAGACGCCGAGCGCCAGCTGCTTGTCGACGCCGGGTTTCTCCACCGCAAGGTCGGCGCTACTGCCCATCTCTACGATCTGGTCGGCGATGGCGACGTTGGCGCTGCCGTCGTACACGCCGTCGAGCGACACGCCCGCGCGGAACTTGTAGCCGAAATTATACATCGAGGCGAAATTGAATCCCAGGACCGTGTAGGCATCCGGCGCGGCATACTGCTTGTCGCCGACCTCGATGCCCTTGCGCCGCCACGAGCCGAACAGCGTGAGGTCGTAGCTGAAATGGCGCGGGAATGCGGGGCAGACCGTCCGCGGGGCCATTTCGGCCGACTTCCGTCCGAAATTGTAGGTCAGGCCCGCGCGCAGTCCCACGGCGTTGAGTCCCGCGTTGGGGAATTTGGTGTTGCCGTTGGAGAAGTGCGTGAGGCTGAAACCCGCCGTGAAGTCCACCTCGCGCGTGACGCGCCAGTCGAGGAAGAAATCGGCGTTGAGATAGGCGTTCATCTTCGACCCCATCATCTTGTTGAGGGGGTTCACGGCGTCGTCGTAGGGTTTCCAGCCGAACGAGAGGCCGAAATTCCACTCGTAGTTGAACGACAGCCGCGGGCTGATCCGCGCGATGCGCGCGCCCTGGAACAGGTAGACGGCAATCGGGTTGCCCAGTTCGTCGGGATTTCCGAAGTCGTAATAGGCGGCCCCGATACCCTGGTAGGCGCCGCCGTAAATCTGGTCGGGAATCGACCCGGGGCGGAATTGGAACGAGTAGCGGAGGTGTCCCGAGAGGGAGAGGTCGATGGGCTGTCCGGCGCGGTTCTCGCCTTCGACGAAGGGGTTGGTCGGGAAGATGTATTCGGGGCGGAACTCCGCGCCGATGCGGTGCATGAAGCGGCGTCCGGAAGCGGTCGTGTCGCGGGTCCGGACAACCGATCCGTCGGCGTAGCGGCGCTCGGGACGGTATTCCCGGCGCTGTTGTCCGTCCCGGAATCCGGCGCGGTAACCGGCCTTGTAACCCCTTGTATAGTGGTCGTTCAGGTAGTTGCAGCGGTAGGCGGCGCTGTCCGGTCCGGCGTCCGGCGCACCCGTGGCCGTTTCGTCCGCATGAACGGTTCCGGGCGGCACTCCTTCTGCCCGGGCCTGGCCGGAAAGGAAGAGCACGGCTACCGCGAGAACCGCCGCTATCCAGATCCGTATTTTGTTTTCCATGTGAGGCTGAAATTCACGTTTTGACGCCGAAGTTACGAATTTTTTCCGGAATCGGAACCGCTTCGCTCCGAATTGTCGCGAAAAGGCGCTGTGGAGTGGTGCGTGTTATCTGTTTTTTTGATATATTCGGAACGGGCGGTTGCGAATGCGGTTTGATTTTTTTATATTTGTAGCGTGAGGGCGGCGGACGAGAGAGCGAATAACAGCTTATTATTAAAATCGGAATCCGGGATGAAAGAGACGGACACTCCGCGTTGGTACGGATATTTGCAGGCTTTGGGCAGGGACCCGTGGGTCGACTGGGGTGTCACTGCCGGTTTTCTTTTGCTCATCATGAGTTGGTTTCTGCCGGGAGCGGCGGCGGATTTTGTCATCGATGTCGTTTGTATGGCGATTTTTGTCGGGATTGCGGTCCGGATCGGTTATGTGATCGCCTGTGTCCGTCTGGGGCACAGATCGCACCGGGAGTCCGTCCGGGCCGTCCGGTTTCGGAACGTAATGGGCAATATCGTCGTCGTTTTGTATTTTGTCGTCGCTATCCTGCTGATTGTGTGGCGTTATTTGAACGCGTGACCGGATCGGGACGCACCTAAAAAATCCACCCCGAAAGAGGTGGATTTTTTAGGTGGATAACACGCGCCCCGGCGGGACGTTCGGATTCAATACCCGAGTATGCGCAGCATCGAGCGGTAGGACTGCTCCTTGGCGAACAGGCGCGTGTAATACTCGTTGTCCGACTTGTCGCGGTCGATGATCACATGCTTGGGCGCGGGGATCAGGCAGTGCTGGATGCCGCCGAAGCCACCGAGCGACTCCTGGTAGGCTCCCGTGTGGAAAAATCCGATGTACTGCGTGTTGCCCGCTTCGAGTTTGGGCAGGAAGATGGCGCTGGTGTGGCACTCCGAGTTGTAGAAATCCTCGCTGTCGCAGGTCAGCCCGCCGAGCAGCACGCGCTGGTATTCCTTGTCCCAGTTGTTCACGGCCAGCATGATGTAGCGCTGGTTGATGCCCCATGTGTCGGGCAGGGTGGTGATGAACGACGAGTCGATCATGTACCAGTTCTCGCGGTCGTTCTGCTGCTTCTGGTTGACGATCGAGTAGAGCACCGCGCCGCTTTCGCCCACGGTGAACGAGCCGAATTCGGTGAAGATATTGGGTTCCTCGACGCCGTTGCGCTGGCAGATGTTCTTGATCTGGGCCACGATCTCCTCGGTGAGGTACTCGTAGTCATATTCGAAGTTGAGCGAGTTCTTGATCGGGAAACCGCCGCCGATGTTGAGACTGTCCAGCTCGGGACAGATGGCCTTCAGCTCGCAGTAGACGTTCATGCACTTCGATAGCTCGTTCCAGTAGTAGGCCGTGTCCTTGATGCCGGTGTTGATGAAGAAATGCAGCATCTTGAGCTGGAATTTCTTGCTGTTGCGGAGTTTTGCCTTGTAGAAATCGACGATGTCGTTGTAGCGGATTCCCAGCCGCGAGGTGTAGAAGTCGAACTTGGGCTCCTCCTCGCAGGCGATGCGGATGCCGACTTTGCACTTCTTGGTGAACGAGTCCTCGAACAGCTCCAGTTCCTCCTTGTTGTCCAGCACGGGGATCGTGTTCGAGAAGCCGTCGTTGACCAGCTGGGCGATGTTCTCGACGTACTGCGGGCGTTTGAATCCGTTGCAGATGATGTAGCGGTCCTTGTCGATGATGCCGCCGTCGTAGAGGGCGTTGATGATGTGGATGTCGTAGGCCGACGAGGTTTCCAGGTGGATGTCGTTCTTCATGGCCTCCTCCAGCACGAACGAGAAGTGGCTCGACTTGGTGCAGTAACAATAATTGTACGAACCTTTGTAGTCGACCTTCGCCATCGCCACGTTGAACATGCGCTTGGCGCGGTTGATCTGCTGGGAGATCTTCGGCAGGTAGGTGATTTTGAGCGGAGTTCCGTACTGTTTGATCAGTTCCATCAGCGGAATGTCGTGGAAATTCAGCTCGTTGTCCTCGACGGAGAACTCATCCTGCGGAAAATCGAACGATTGTTCGATCAGGTCGATGTACTTGTCTTTCATGGCTCGTTCGGTAAGTTTTTTACAATCCGGCTCGGTTACTTTGCAATTTTCGGGCGAAAGTAGCTCGCCCGGATTTTTGAAAAAACCGGGATGCAAAATAGGCGAATATTTTTCGGATAACCAACACTTTGCCCGATTATTTTGAAAAAGCCCTCCGGAATATTGCTTTTTCCGCTGAAAAAGGGTAATTTTGAACCCGGATTTAAAGGATTTTCAACCGTGCTGATTCATACCCTGACACAATATCTGGAGTCGCACAAGCGGCTCGTCGTACCCCAACTCGGAACGTTCATCGTCAAGGAGCCGGGCCGGAGCGTCGTCTTTTCGGAACTGCTCAAACGCGACGACGGCGTGCTGCGGGGACTTCTCCGCGCCGGGGGGCTGGGCGAACTGGAGGCCGCGGGCGAGATCGACCGCTTCGTTTTCGAGATCCGCCACGCCGTGGAGCACGGCTCGGAGTACTCTCTTGAGGGCTTCGGGGTGATGAAACCCGGTCCCAATGCCACCATCGCCTTCGTCTACGAGCCGCGTCCCGCGGCGGAATCCCCCGCGGAAGAACCGGCCGGCCGGAAGCGCCCGACGCTGCAACCCGAGAAGGTGGCCAAGGCCGTCAAGACGGCTTTCGCGGAGCCGCGCGTGTCGGCTTCGGCGAAGATGAATCCCGATCCCTCGGTGCGGGGACTGCGCTACGGCAAGCCGCCGAAGAGCACCGACGCCTACCGCTACGTCGACCGCGTGCCGCGCCGCCGCGCCGACCGGTTCATCTGGATCGCCGTGATCGCCGCCGTGCTGGCCGTGGCGGCCATCGCCTTCGGACTGTGGCGCGACGCCCGGGAGAAACAGGCCGAAAACGAATACATCGAACTTCCGCAGGCGGCTGCGCTCCCGTCCGCCGCATCCCAACCCGAACAACCCGAATAAATGACAGAGATCACCACCGTAAAACAACGCTTCGGCATCATCGGCAGCTCCCCGCTTCTGGACAGGGCGCTGGAGGTGGCCCTGCGTGTGGCCCCGACCGACCTGACGGTGCTCGTCACGGGCGAGAGCGGCGTGGGCAAGGAGTTCTTCCCGCAGGTCATCCACGCCTATTCCGCGCGCAAGCACAGCAAATACATCGCCGTCAACTGTGCGGCGATTCCCGAGGGTACGATCGACTCCGAGTTGTTCGGCCACGAGAAAGGCTCCTTTACCGGCGCCGTGGAGGCCCGCAAGGGCTATTTCGAGGAGGCCGACGGCGGTACGATCTTCCTGGACGAGGTGGCCGAACTGCCGCATCCGACGCAGGCGCGCCTGCTGCGCGTGCTCCAGACGGGCGAGTTTATCCGCGTCGGTTCGTCGAAGGTGCAGAAGACCAACGTCCGCGTGGTCGCCGCCACGAACATGAACCTCCAGGAGGCCATCGCCCAGGGGCGTTTCCGCGAGGACCTTTATTACCGCCTGGGGACGGTCCCCATCACGGTTCCCTCGCTGCGCGAACGTCCGGAGGACATTCCGCTGCTGTTCCGCAAGTTCGCCGCCGACGTGGCCGTGCAGTACCGCATGCCCGCCGTGACGCTCGACGACGCGGCCCGCGAGATGCTGAAGAGCTACTACTGGCGGGGCAACATCCGCCAGCTGAAGAACGTCGCCGAGCAGATTTCGGCCATCGAGCAGACCCGGGTGATCACCTCCGAGGTGCTGGCGAAATACCTGCCCCCGCAGGGCGGAGGCGCGCCGATGCACGCCGGGGCGATGCGCATGGACGACACGATGTCGACCGAGCGCGAACTGCTCTACAAGGTGCTGTTCGACATGCGCGCCGACATCAACGACCTCAAGCGGATGATCTCCGAACTGGCGAAAGGCGGCGTGCCGTGCCCCGAGCCGGTCCATGACGTCAAGGCCCTGCTGCCGACCACGGCGCAGAGCAGCTACGTTCCGGCCGTCGCGGCCTATCCCCAGCCCCCGGTCTACGCCGAGAGCGAGGAGGTGACCGACGAGCCGCCCCGCGAGATGACCAAAGCCGACATGCAGCGCGAGCAGATCGTCCGCGCCCTGCGCCGCAACAACGGCCGCCGCCGCGAGGCTGCTGCCGAACTTTTCATGTCGGAGCGCACACTATACCGCAAGATAAAGGAGTTAGGTATAGAGGAAATTTAGCTTATGAAGATCAGACTTACGATACTGGGCCTTTGCGCCGCGCTCCTAACGGGCTGCGGGGTGTCCATCAAATATTCGCTGTCGGGCGCCTCGATTCCGCCCGATGCCAAGACCTTTTCGGTGGCCTACTTCCCCAATAACGCCACGATGGTTTCGCCGATTTTGAGTTCGACGCTCACCGAGGCGCTGGTCGACATGTTCACGCGCCGCACGCGCCTGATGCAGGTCGACGAGGGCGGCGACTTCGCCTTCGAGGGCGAGATCGTCAACTACACGTCGACGACGGCCTCGGTGTCGAGCGACGACTACGCGCTGCTGAACCGCCTGACGATCACCGTCAAGGTGCGCTTCACCAACGCCCTCGACGAGAAGATGTCGTTCAACCGCACCTTCCAGGCCTACGAGGACTACGACTCCACGAAACTGCTTACGGAGGTCGAAGGCGAGCTGATTCCGCAGATCGTCGACAAGATCGTGACCGACATTTTCCAGGCCGCGGCCTCCAACTGGTAATCCCGACGCGCGATGTCCGACCTGAAAACATACTTTGCGGCTCCCGGCAGGGCGGAGAAGCCTTCCGGGACCGAAGCCGCGGACCTCGCGGTGCGCTTTCCGTGGTTTCTCCCGGGGCGCATCCTGTGCGAAGGGCTTACGGGCGAATCCGACCCGCGGGTGGCGCTGATGGCCCCGTGGCGGGCCGAGAGTTCGCTGCGCAGGGCCGCGGTCGACGCCTCGGCGCTCACGCAGCTCTCCTCGGAGGAGATCATCGAACGTTTCCTGCAGGAGGAGGACCTGCGCATTGTCGCCGGCGAGGGCGAACCCGAGGAGGAAGTCGTCCTGCAGCCCGAACTGGACGACGCCGACGAGGTGGTTACCGAGGAACTGGCCGAAATCTATCTCGCTCAAGGCCTTCGTGACAAGTCCGTGGCGATTTATCGTAAATTAAGTTTGCGAAATCCCGAAAAAAGTGTTTACTTTGCCGAACTTATTGGCAAAATAGAAAACAATATTAAAATTTAAGGTAATATGTTATACACGATTTGCATTGCCCTGATACTCGTTGCGAGCGTACTGGTGATCCTGGCGGTATTGGTGCAGAACCCCAAGAGCGGCATGGCCGCCAATTTCGGCGCGTCGAACCAGGTGATGGGTGTGCGCGAGACTACGAACTTCCTGGAGAAATTCACCTGGTCGATGGCCATTGCCATCGTGGTCTTGAGCCTTGCGGCTACGCTGGCCATGGACCGTGGTCTGGTCGCCGACAGCAATTCGGAGATTTCGAAGGACGCCAAGGCGCTTCAGGAGCGTGTCATCGAGTCCGAGGCCGCCGCTACGATGCCGCAGGCCGAGATTCCCTCTGCCGGACAGACCGAGCAGCAGGCCGAGTAAAGTCCGCGTTCCGTCCGGAACGCCGGGGGGGGGAAGAGACCCCCGCTATTATAGAAGACCGAGGATTTTCTCCGCGGTCTTTTTTTGTCGGCCGGAGACGGCCCCGCATGGACGATTCATCGGGAGAGACCGGAACAGTCCCGCAATGAAAATCCTGCGGCTGTTTGCCTTCAGGAGCGGGAACCGGACGGATGAATCCCGCCTGCGTTTTACGTATGGGAAAGGACCGCGAAGGAATTCGCGGTCTTGCTTTGTGCGCTCCGGGATGCTCCGGGATGACGGCGACTGCCCGTCCTCCGGAACCGGTCAGAGGTGCTGCGGGCTGAAAGCTCCGATGGTCTTGATCCGCTCCTCGAAATCGTCGCGCGAGACGAGCGTGTGCCCCTTGATTTTCGACCGGTAGTTGTAGATCGTGCTCACGGAGTAGCGCAGCAGCGCGGCGATTTTCGACGAGTCGTTGATGCCCAGCCGGATCAGCGCGAAGATGCGCAGTTCGGTCGTCAGCAGTTCGCCCTTTTTCGGTTCGATGCGCGCCTCCCTGTCCAGCAGGGAGTTGAAATCCTCGATGAACGTGGGGTAGAGTTGCAGGAACGTCGTGTCGAAGTTGTGGTAAAACTCTTCCAGTTCGCGGCTGTCGCCGTCGGTCGGGGAGTACTCCTTCCGCAGTTCGTCGACGCGGCCGTCACGCAGCAGGCGGCGTACGTGGCGGCGCGAGTCGATGATTTTGTCGATGTACTCCGAGCACATCGTCAGGAAGATGCCGATATACTCCTCCTTCACTTCGTTGGCCTCGGAAATCTGGCTGTTCAGCCCGGCCAGCCGCTTGTTGATGTGCTGGAGGTCCTTGTTCGAAATGTTGAGCCGGTTGTTGGCCTGCTGCAATTCGAGCCGTGCGAGGCTCAGCTTGCGGTTCTGCCGCAGGACAAAGATCACGCCGCCCACCGCCAGCAGCATGAAGCCGGCGATCGACAGGACGAAGATGTTGTACATGGTGTCCATCCGCTGCCGCCGGACGCGGTAGGCTTCTTCGATGACGTGCAGCGCCAGTGCGTCCTGCCACGGGCGGAGCCGTGAGTTGAAGAACCGGGCGTCGTCCATCACGATGCGCATGTAGCGCATCGCGCGCTGGATGTTGTTGTCGTCGAGCAGCGTGTTGGCGAGGCTTTTCAGCGCGGCGTTGTCGCGGATCGCCAGCTGGATGTCGGTCATCGCCGAGCGTGCGAACCACACCTGCGCCGTGGGAGTGTCGTCCATCAGGTCCGCCACGAGGGCGCGCATGTACGACGCCTCGGCGTATTCGCGCGAAAGGGGTTGCAGGGTGCTGCACAGCCGCTCGGAAATCTCCACGGCCTGCGGGTAGTCGCGGGCGCCGATCGCCTGGCGGAGCCGGAAGTTGAGGTGCGTGGGCGACTCCGGCTCGGTGTTGTCCACGATCAGCCGGGCGTAGATCTCCGTAAGCCGCCACGATTCGTGTCCCTGCGCCGAATCGTGGGAGTAGAGCTGGAGTTCGTCGTTGAGTTTGTGGCGGGCGATGTAGTAGTCGACCAGCTGCCTGCGGTCCAGCGCCGTGGTGTCGACCAGTTTCAGCATGTTCGCCGCTTCGAGGTAGATGCCCGCCGAACTGTACAGGTAGGCCAGCTGGATACGGCTCTCGTTGAGGTGTCCTGCGTCGTTCATGCGCGTCGCCAGGGCGATGTTGCGGTAGAGGTAGTCGATGGTCGAATCGGCCTGATAGGGGGTGTATTCGTCGATCAGCTGCTGGTTGAGGATGTAGCGCTGGGCGTCCGAGAAGTCCGATTTCCGGAGTATGTTTTTCAGCGACTCGATCCGCTGTTCGCGTCCGGCGATGTAGGAGTCGCGGTGCGTGAGGGTGGCGTCGAGTTGCGAAAGCACGCTTTTCAGGTCGTTTTGAGCCGAGGCGGACAGCGTTGCGGCGAGCAGCAGTGCGGTTGACAGAAGGTTTCTCATTTGCGGGCGGTTCTCTGTTTGGTCCTGACAAATACAGTTAAAAGGACGGATGGTTCCGAAACCGAATCGGGTGCGGTGCGGTAAGCGTTCCGGTTGATAAAAGTCTCGTTACGACACCAAAGATAGAAATAATCTCGGGAAAATCAATACCGGGCAGGCGGTTCGCCCGGCGAACGGGGCATGCGCCGGGAGCTGGATTTATTTAAAATATTTTATTATATGCCGCTTTCGGGCTGCCGGAACGTTTGTATATATTCCGACCGATCTACTTTTTTTTGCAATTGTCAAATAATTAATATATTGATTGACAGCATGATGCATTTTTATAAACGAGTTTCGGGTTTACAATTTGCAGTTTAAATTTTTTTCATGTCGCGGAGGATGATTATTTTTATTTAAGCGGAAATAAGGCGATGGAACGCTGATTTTTTAAGAACTGCGCCTTACCTATTTATAATATTAACTTATAACTTAAAACCTTAAATTCCTATGGCACATTTTTGCAAGAAACTGCAAGCGGGCTGCCGGAGAGGGTGGATGCTGGTGCTGGCGGCGATGCTGACCGTTTTTGCGCCGGCGGCCTTCGCCCAGTCGGCGCCGACCGTGACGGGAACGGTCACCGACCAGTCGGGGCTGCCCGTTATCGGCGCCACGATCATCGAGCAGGGGACCACGAACGGCGCTACGACGGGCGTGGACGGCTCTTATTCCCTCAAACTCCGAGGGGGGGGGAATTCTGCTAACCTGATTTTCCAGTCGCTCGGATTCGTTTCGCAGACGGTTCCCGTCAACGGCCGCACGAAGATCGATGTCAAACTCGCCGAAGATGCCGTGGCGCTCGACGCCGTGGTGGCGATCGGTTACGGCACGGTCAAGCAGAAGGACCTCACGACGGCCGTTTCGATCGTCAAGACCGACGACCTGGCCCGCCGCCCGATCACCTCGGCTTCGGGCGCACTTCAGGGCAAAGCCGCCGGTGTGCAGGTCATCCAGCCCAACGGCTCTCCCGGACAGGGCATGGTGGTCCGCGTCCGCGGTGCTTCGTCCATCTCGTCGAGCAACGACCCGCTCTATGTGGTCGACGGCGTTCCCGTGGGCGAAGGAAACTACGCCATCGCTTACCTCTCTCCCAACGAGATCGAGTCGATGCAGGTGCTGAAGGACGCCTCGTCGGCCGCCATCTATGGTTCGCGCGCCGCCAACGGCGTGGTGCTCATCACCACCAAGCAGGGCAGCCGGAAACGGGGTCCCGAGATTTCGTTCTCGACCTTCGTCGGCATTTCGAAGGTGACCAAGAGCTACGATGTGCTCAACGCCCGGCAGTATCGTGACCTGATGCAGGAGAACGGCGCCGTGTCGGGGCTTCCGGCCGATCTGACCGACCGGACCGACTGGTTCGACGAAACCTACTCGACGGGCGTCAACCAGAACTACCAGTTCTCGGTCTCCAACGGCGATGAAAACTCGTCCTATTACCTCGGCGGCGGTTACACCGACGAAAAGGGCATCATCAACACCACCTCTTCGGACCGCTACAACGTGAAGGCCAGCTTCGACAAGAAGATTTTCAAATGGGTTTCGGCCAACGCCTCGACGACTTTTTCGCACTACACCACCAAGGGCACGATCATCTCGGGCCAGGGCGCCAACCGCGCCGGCGTGGTGGTGTCGGCCATCACGACCCCGACCTACGCGCCGATCTGGGACACCGAGAATCCCCAGCAGTTCTACAATGATTTTTACGGCGCCAACCTCACCTCGCCGCGTGAGAACATGGCCCGCACGGATTACAACCGGGATGTCACCGACCGTCTGCTGCTTTCCGGCGGCCTGACTTTCTACCTGGCCAAAGGCCTGACCTTCAAATCGACGGTTTCGATGGACCGCCGCTGGGTCCATTCGTCGTCGTTCCTCGATCCGATCCGCACCTCCTACGGGCGGACGCAGCACGGCACGGCTTCGGACACCCGTTCCGACGATATGCGCATGGTCTACGACAACATCCTCACCTGGAACAAGTCGTTCGACCGCCACGGCCTCGAAGTGATGGCCGGTACGTCGGCCACGACCTCCGTGTGGGAGCAGCTGAGCGGCTCGCGCTCCTATTTCTCCTCGACCAACAACAACGCCATCCCCAACCTGAACGGCGGTAACAACGGCGGCGTCCGCGGCCAGAGCTACGGCAAATCGGAGTGGTCGATCATGTCCTACCTGGCCCGCGTGTCGTACAACTACGACAGCAAGTACCTCGTGACGGCCAATTTCCGCGCCGACGGTTCCTCGAAGCTGGCTCCCGGCCATCGCTGGGGTTACTTCCCCTCGTTCTCGGCCGCGTGGCGCATCTCGGGCGAGAAGTTCCTGCGCGACGTGTCGTGGATCAACGACCTGAAACTGCGCGCCGGCTGGGGTCAGACCGGTAACCAGGCGGGCCTCGGGGAGTACGGCTGGATGCAGCAGTACAGCACCAACTACTACGACTGGACGCTGACCGAGAACGCGCAGGCCGTGCCGACGGTCGGCGGTCGCAGCAACATCAAGAACGAGGACCTTACGTGGGAGACCTCCTCGCAGACCAACGTCGGCCTTGATTTCGCCCTGCTGAACAACCGTTTGAGCCTTTCGCTCGACTATTACTACAAGTACACCGAGGACATGCTGATGAGCGTGCCCCTGCCTTCGCCCTATCCCAACATCACGCGCAACGACGGCGAGATGTCGAACCAGGGCTTCGAAATCACCCTTTCGTCGGTCAACATCGCCAAGAAGGATTTCAACTGGTCGACCGACCTGAACGTTTCGATCAACCGCAACAAGGTCGAAAAACTCAACCTGAAGCAGGTTTACTACTACGCCACGACCTCCGACGCGACCAACGACAACGTCGTGCGCATGACTCCGGGCCATTCGCTTTCGAAGTTCTGGGGCTATGTCTCCAAGGGGGTCGATCCCGAGACGGGCGACCTGGTTTACGAGGACCGCAACGGCGACGGCGAGATCACGCCGCTGGACAAGACCTGGATCGGCAACGCCAATCCCAAGTTCACCTTCGGCATGACCAACAACTTCTCGTGGAAGGGGCTTAACCTGAACATCCTGATCACGGGTTCCTACGGCAACGACATCTTCAACGCCTCGCGCATCGAGACCGAGGGCATGGCTTCGGGCAACAATCAGACGACCACGGTTCTGCGCCGCTGGCGCATCCCGGGCCAGCAGACCGACGTGTTCCGCTCGGACAACCCCTCGTGGAACGTGAAGAACTCGACCTACTGGGTCGAGGACGGCTCCTACCTCAAGGTGAAGAACATCACCCTGTCGTACGACATCACCTCGCCCAAGCTCAAACGCATCAACATCACGCGTATCCAGCCCTACGTTTCGCTCCAGAACTTCATCACCTGGACCAACTATTCGGGCTACGATCCCGAGGTGAGCCAGTCAGAAAGCGCTACGCAGATGGGCATCGACTGGGGAACCTATCCCAACGTGCGCACGGTCGTCGTGGGCCTGAACCTCACTTTCTAACCACTGAAAAAAGAACCGATCATGAAAAAGATATTTTTAATAGTCGCGGGTCTCTCGCTGGGTGTTGCCGTTACGTCGTGCAGCCTTGAGAAATTCCCCGAGACGATGTATGCCGAGAACAACACCTCCGGCACGGGTGATGCCGAGACGGCCATCAACACCCGCGAGCTGCTCGAAGGGCAGCTTACGGCCATGTACAACTACATGAAGGGCGATCTCCAGACCTACTGGTATCAGCTGATCACGCTTGCCGAAAGCCGGGCCGACAATGCCTACGGAGCGGCGAACGAAGCCAAAACTATGGCGGTCGAGCAGAATCAGATCGACAGCGACAGCGAATTCGCCTCGAACCTGTGGAACTACTCGATGAATGCCGTGGACTATGCCAACCAGGTCATCTGCAACATCGACATCGTGAAGGAGAACGATCCTTCGCTCACGGAGAAGGAGTATCAGGAGTGGCTCTCCGAGGCGCTCTGCTGGCGCGCCTATGTCTGGATGAACATGATGCAGCTATTCGGTGAAATCCCGATGCTGACGGAGATTCCGCCCGCCATCAACGCCGGGAACGTCGAAGAGGTCTATCCGCTCTATTTCCCGGCCCGCGTGTCGAAGCAGACCGTCGGCGAGCAGATCGTCAAGGACATCGAGGAGTACGCCTGCCTCTACGCCCCCGATACGGACGCTTCGAACAAATTCCGTATCACCAAGGGATTCGCCTACGGCCTGATGGCCCGTTTCTACTCCATGCGCGAGTTCCGCGACTGGTCGAAGGTGATCACGGCCTGCCAGGCCGTCGAGGGAATGGGTTACGGCCTTTGCGACAGCTACGGCGACCTCTGGGCCTACACCACCGGCGATACGGGCATGGCCGCGATGAACACCCGCGAGTCGATCTTCGAGGTGCAGTGGACCAGCCAGACGTCGGGTTCGTGGATGTGGATGATGTTCCACCGCAATGCCTATGTTCCGAACGACAGTTTTTCGTGGGGCAAATGGGCCACGCCGTCGCGCAATCTGACCCGCGCTTACGATGCCGAGGGCGACACCGAGCGCAAGAATGCGTCGGTCATCTACGACGAGTGCGGCTGGTCGTACCGGTATCCGAGCGACGAGTACGCCTTCATGCACAAGTTCCCGACCAACGTGACGCCGGTCTACGTGATGCGCCTCGCCGAAATCCGGCTCCTGCATGCCGAAGCGCTGGCCAATACGGACGATCCGGGCGGTGCCGCCGACATCGTGGACGAGATCCGCGACCGTGCGAACATCTCTCCGCTGACCGACGCGCAGCGCGCCTCGTCCGACCGGATGCGCGAAGCCGTGTTGCACGAACGCCGCCTGGAGCTGGCTATGGAGGGTTTCCGCTGGTTCGACCTGATGCGTTACGGCGACGACTATTCGAAACTGTTCGAAATCTGCGACGGCGTCAACGTCCGAGGCTCCTCGTCCTACGACTCCTACTTCCAGACCCGCCGTGCGATGAACGACAACCGCGTGCTGATGCCGGTTCCGACCTCGGTGCTGGAGGACAACACCAACATCGAACAAAACCTGGGTTATTAACTTAAAATTGCGATTCTGCCATGAAATTCACGATCAATAACGACCTGCGCCTGCTGACCTGCTCGCTGCTGCTTGCCGGGGCCGTATGCTGTTCCAGCGGGAGCGACGGCGATACGCCGGCTCCCGGTCCGGGTCCCGAACCCGATCCCGTCACGGGCGATGTTCTCGCCTATGTCACCTCGGCCGACGGCAACCGCCTCTTCGCGGAGGAGGGGCTCGACTACTCGAAGGTCTCGATGTCGCCCTACCGGGTTACGATCGACCCCTCGACGACCTACCAGACCGTCGACGGTTTCGGCCCGGCCATCACCGGTGCCACGTGCTATAACCTGCTGCAAATGACGCAGGCCGACCGTACGGCAATCCTCAAAAAGTGCTTCGACCCCGAGACCGGAGCCGGATTCAGCTTCATCCGCGTGCATATCGGCGGTTCGGACTTCTCGATGGACGAATACACCTGCTGCGACCGGGAGGGCATCGAGTTCTTCGCCATTCCCGACATCGAGAAGGAGGGTATCTTCCCCGTTCTGAAGGAGATTCTGGCGATCAATCCCGAGATTAGGATCATGGGTTCGCCCTGGACGTGCCCCCGGTGGATGAAGGGCACGGTCGCCGACCCTTCGAAACCCTATAACTCGTGGACCAGCGGCCGTCTGAATCCTGCCTACTACGACGACTACGCCGAGTATTTCGTGCAGTGGGTCAGCGAAATGGAGGAGAACGGATTCCCGATCTACGCCATCACGATCCAGAACGAGCCGCTCAACCACGGCAATTCGATGTCGCTCTACATGCCGTGGGAGGACCAGGCAGCCTTCGTCAAGAAACTCGGCCCGGCGTTCAGGGCCGCGGGCATCGAGACCAAGATCCTCTGCTACGACCACAACTACAACTACGACAACGTCGCCGGCCAGCAGAACTATCCGCTCAACATCTATGCCGACGCCGATGCGGCGCAGTGGGTCGACGGTTCGGCCTGGCACAACTACGGGGGCAGCGTGAGCGAGCTGGACAACATCCGCGCCGCCGCGCCCGACAAGACGATCTACTTTACGGAGGCTTCGATCGGTACGTGGAACTACAATTTCGAGAGCTGCGTGATCGACGACTTCGAGTCGATTTTCCTGGGGACGTTGAGCCGTTACGGCAAAGGGGTTCTGCTGTGGAACCTGATGCTCGACGACAAGGGTGCGCCCAACCGTCCCGGAGGCTGCACGACCTGCTACGGCGCCATCGACATCAATTCGTCGGACTACAAGACGCTCAAGTACAACAGCCACTACTACAACCTGGCGCAGTGTGCCAAGGTCATTCGGCCGGGGGCCGTGCGCATCGGCGCGTCGGGCTACACGGCGTCGGGGCTGACCTATCTGGCCTTTGAGAATCCCGACGGATCGAAAGCCTTCGTGGCGCTCAACAGGAGCGCCGGCGAGCAGACCGTCGCCGTGTACGAAAGCGCCGACCGTTCGTTCAAATACACCATCCCGGCCAAGTCGATCGCCTCGTTCCGCTGGGGCGCCGGGGCCGAAAACTAACCTTTAAAATTCGCAGAACATGAAAACGCTGAAATACATCGCATTGTCGCTGCTCGTCGCGGCCTCGACGACGGCGTGCAAGGACGATCCCGAACTGCTCACTACCGACGTCGGTCCCGAGATGACCGTCGTTTCGGCCGATGCGTCGGGCGTCTACGGCGGCAAGGTCAACTTCGAGGTGACGATGACCGACCGCTATGCGCTCTCGACGCTCAAGGCGCAGGTATTCTTCGACGACGAGATGGTCGCCGAGGAGGTGATCCGCACCAAGAGCGACGGAACCTACTCCGGCTCCGTGACGCTTCCCTTCTACAAGAACATTCCCGACGGCGACGCCACGCTGCGCCTCGTGGGGCAGAACGTCCGCTTCGGGACCACGACCGTGGAGCGTTCGCTCGCCGTGTCGCGTCCCAAGCCCGCCTACCTGACGTTCGTACTCGGCGATGCGGAGTACCGCATGGAGCCTACGGGCAATGACTACGAGTACGCCGTGACGGACGATTTCCCGCAGAAGCCGCAGGGCTATATCGCGACGCCCGAACTCGACGCTTCGGGCTCGGTGGTGACCTTCGGCTACGATTCGGAGTCGGGCGGTGTCGTTGCCGACTCGACCGACGCCATTCCCTTCGCCAATTCGAATGCCGGGGAGTTCACGATCACCTTCAACCTGCTGACTTTCGAGGGGTCTCCCTTCATCAAGCTGCTCTTCGGCGAGACGGAGATGACGATGGTCGACAACGACAATTACAGCATCGTCACCACGCTGACCAAGGACCGGACCTACACGCTGACGGGCGTTTCGGATTTCGCCGACTGGGACGTCGACCGTGATTTCTTCGAACGGGCCGATGCCTCCGATCCCGAGACGCTGACCTTCCTGCCGATGACGGGCATGTACAAGGTGACGGCCAACTTCAAGCACAGCTACCTGCGTATCGAGGCCATGAAGTCGGCGACGGAACTCGCCACGCTGGGCGACGACGGCTCGGGGGCTATCTGGGCCATCGGCGGCATGGATGTCGGCAAGCCGACGCTGAAAAACGCCGCCAGCTGGAGTCCCGAGGACGGAGGTATGTGCCTGGCGCGCGTCGCCGACAAGAAGTACCAGCTGACGCTCGTTGCGGGAATCTCGCTCAATGCCTCTTCGTTCGACTTCAAGTTCTTCCACCAGAAGACCTGGGGCGGGGAGTTCGGCGGCGACGACATCACCACCGCGAGCGACATCGTGAAGATCAGCGATTCGGGCAACCTGGGCCTGGCGGAGGGCAAGACCCTCGACCTGGGCGGCATCTACCGCTTCACGGTGGACATCACGGGCGGCAATAAGGCGGCCGTGCTGACTGTCGAGAAGGTGGGTGAGCAGCAGCTTCCGCCGGCCGACATCACTGTCAACGGAACACCGATGACCCAGCTCGACGTGGACAACTACCAGCTGGACACCGACCTGACGCAGGGCCAGACGCTGACGCTGGGCGGCGCCGACGCCTTCATCCCGGCGTGGATCAACCCCGACTTCTTCGAGGCGGCCTCGGCGACGAGCGTCAAACTGGTTCCCGTCACGGGCAAATACCGCATCACGGCCAACCTGGCGACCCGGGTGATCGACGCACTGGTGCTCAACGCCGACGGTTCGGGGCTTGCCACGCTGGGCGACGACGGCCACGGGGCGGTCTATTTCATCGGTTACGGCATCGGTTCGCCCGCGGCCGTGAACGAACCTGGCTGGACCACCGAAAAGGGTGTCTGCGTGCCCGAATCCGCCCCCGGCATCTACACGATGACGGCCCAGGCGGGTCTGGAAGGCAGCACGACCCTCGGACAGCGTTTCCGCGTGAGCGGCTGGAGCGGCAAGTTCTTCCGGAACCGCGGCTGGGACGGTATGGGAACCTTCACGCTGGCGCCGGGCGCCGGGGCGTTCTTCTCGATCGCCGGGGACGGCAACATCGAAATCGCCCCGGGAGTTACTCTCGAGGAGGGTGCGACCTACTGCCTGACACTCGACGTGACGGCCGGAAATGACAAGCCCGTTTTGTCGATGGTTAAGAAATAATCGTTAATTTTGCATCCCGGAGTGCGCGGCCTCTCGACTGCGCACTCCGTTTGCAAACACAACAAATCTTTTTCCCAAAATGAAGAACAGAACATGGATAAAAGGCCTCGCTGCGCTCTGTGCGTCCGCGGCTGTCGCCTGCGGGGGCGGGGCGGGGCCGCAGGGCGGCGTCGCCGTCTACCTCGACGAGTCGCAGCCGATCGAAAAGCGGGTCGAGGACGCTCTTTCGCGCATGACCCTCGAAGAGAAGGTCGCCATCCTGCACGCGCAGTCGAAATTCTCGTCGGCGGGCGTTCCGCGCCTGGGCATTCCCGAGGTGTGGTGCACCGACGGTCCCCACGGCATCCGTCCCGAGGTCCTGTGGGACGAATGGAATCAGGCCGGCTGGACCAACGACTCCTGCACGGCTTTCCCGGCGCTGACGTGCCTCGCCGCGACGTGGAACCCCGAAATGTCGGCGCTGTATGGCAAATCCATCGGCGAGGAGGCGCGCTACCGCGAGAAGGACATCCTGCTGGGCCCCGGCGTGAACATCTACCGCACGCCGCTCAACGGCCGCAATTTCGAGTACATGGGCGAGGATCCCTACCTCTCCTCGCGGATGGTCGTTCCCTACATCGAGGAGGTGCAGAAGAACGGCGTTGCCGTCTGCGTGAAGCATTTCGCGCTCAATAATCAGGAGTCTCACCGCCACGGCGTCAATGTCGTGGTCGACGACCGTGCGTTGTACGAAATCTACCTCCCGGCCTTCAAGGCGGCTGTCGAGGAGGGCGGTGCATGGGCCGTCATGGGCGCCTATAATAAATATAAGGGAGAGCATTGCTGCCACAACCGGTATCTGCTGAACGACATTCTGAAACGCGACTGGGCCTTCGACGGCGTGGTCGTCTCCGACTGGGGCGGCACGCACGACACGAAGCAGGCCGCCGAGAACGGTCTCGACATGGAGTTCGGTTCGTGGACCGACGGCTTGAGCTGGGGAGCCAGCAACGCCTACGACAACTACCACCTCGCCGCCCCCTACCTCGATATGCTCCGCAAGGGCGAGGCTTCGATGGCGACGCTCGATGACAAGGCGCGCCGGGTGCTGCGGCTGATTTTCCGCACGGCGATGAACACCCGCAAACCGTTCGGGTCGCTCAATTCGCCCGAACACCTGGCCGCTGCGCGCCGTATCGCCGGCGAGGGCATCGTGCTGCTGAAAAACGAGGGCGGGGTGCTGCCCATCGACCTCGGGCGGGCGAAGACCATCGCCGTCGTGGGTGAGAACGCCGTCAAAATGATGACCGTGGGCGGCGGCTCCTCGTCGCTCAAGGTGCGGTACGAATATACGCCGCTCGAAGGCATCCGCGCCGCTGCGGCCGGTAAAGCCGAGGTGATCTACGAACGCGGTTACGTCGGCGACGTGACGGGCGACTACAACGGGGTGAAGACCGGGCAGGATTTGAGCGAGAGCCGTTCCGAGGCGCAGCTGATCGCCGATGCCGTGGCCGCGGCCCGCAAGGCCGACGCGGTGATCTTCGTCGGGGGTCTGAACAAGAGCAACCACCAGGACTGCGAAGGCGACGACCGCCTGCAATACGGCCTGCCGTATGCGCAGGACAAAGTGATCGGGGCGCTGGCCGAAGCCAATCCCAATCTGGCGGTGGTGATCGTCTCGGGCAACGCCGTGGCGATGCCGTGGATCGGCCGCGTTCCGGCGGTGCTGGAGGCGTGGTTTTCGGGTTCCGAGGCGGGAAACGCGCTCGCCGACGTGGTGTTCGGCGCGGTGAACCCTTCGGGCAAACTGCCCTTCACGTTCCCCGTGCGGCTGGAGGACAACAGCGCGCATGCGCTGGGCGAGTACCCCGGCGGGGATACGGTGACGTATAACGAGAGCATCTTCGTCGGCTACCGCTGGCACGACAAGGAGCGGCTCGAGCCGCTGTTCGCCTTCGGCCACGGGTTGAGCTACACCACCTTCGCCGTCGGCAACGTGAAGGCCGACCGCACGACGCTTGCCTCGAAGGGCAGCATCCGTATTTCGGCTGACGTGACCAACACGGGCGACCGTGCGGGCGCCGAGGTCGTGCAGCTCTATATCGGCGACGAGCAGTCGTCGCTGCCGCGTCCGGTCAAAGAACTGAAAGGGTTCCGGAAAATAGCTTTGGACCCCGGCCAGACGCAAACTGTTACTTTCGAGATCACGCCCGACATGCTGCGGTACTACGACGACGCGAAGGGCGCGTGGGTCGCCGAACCGGGGGCTTTCACGGCTTATGTGGGCGTCGCTTCGGACGATATTCGCGGCACGGTGGGCTTCGAACTGAAATAGCCCGTGCCCGTAAACGCGAAGTCCGCGGCCTGTCAAGGGCCACGGACTTCTTTTTCACCGGATCAGGATGTGGTACAGCGCGTGCCGCCGCAGGGGATGCCCCTCGGGCAGGGCGGGGTGGTTGAACTCCCCGACGCACTCCATGCCGATCTTCTGCATCACGCGCCGGGAACGCTCGTTTCCGACGAAGGCGAAGGCTACGAGTTCCGGGATTCCGAGTTTCGCGGCGAAGGCGACACAGGCCCGGGCCGCCTCGGTGGCGTAGCCCTGTCCCCAGGCGTCGTGCCGCAGCCGCCAGAGGATTTCGACCTGGCCCTCCAGCCCGCCGGAGAACGTCACGCGGTGCAGTCCGGTGAATCCCAGCAGTTCGCCGTCCGAGAGGCGTTCGACGGCATACGGGCCGAACCCCTCGGTCGAAAACTCGTCGCGGATGCGGTCGAGCAGGTCCGCCGACTCTTCGGCGGTGAGCGTCGCGGGAAAATACTCCATGACACGCTCGTCGGCGTTCATGGCCGCAAATTCCGGCAGGTCTTTCTCCCGCCATGCGCGCAGCGCGAGGCGGGGCGTTTTGGGTGGGAACAACATCGGTGCGTATTTTTCGGGACTCCGGCCCTTCCGGAAAAACTGCGGTGCGGATGGTCCCTGGTTTATCGTTTTGAACCCGCTTTGGAGACGGGTTTTGAGATTGTCTGTCGGAACCGCTCCGAAAATAGGCTTGTAAGCCTGCGGTTATTCGGCGACCTCCTTTTTCGAGCGTTTGCGCGAATTGATCGTCAGGTAGCGCTGCAAGGTCTGCTGCAGGCGGACAGGGTCGATCCGCTGGCGGATTTCACCGCCCTGGGCGATGGATATTTCGCCGGTCTCCTCCGAGACGACGACGATGATGGCGTCCGAAATCTCGCTCATGCCGATCGCCGCACGGTGTCGCGTGCCGAACGACTTGGGCACGTCGCTCTGCGTCACCGGGAGGATGCACTTGGCCGCCACGATCCGGTCGCCCTCGATCAGCGCCGCGCCGTCGTGCAGCGGGGCGTTCTTGAAGAAGATATTCTTGATCAGCGACGTCGACACCTTGGCGTCGAGGGCGATGCCTCCTTCGGCTATCAGCCGCAGGTCGCTCTGCTGCCCGATGACGATGAGCGCCCCGGTCTTCGTCTCGGACATTTCGCGGCAGGCCGTGACGATCGGCACGACGTTGGTCTGCACGGTGTCCTCGCCCGTCGAGAATATGCGGGTGATGAAGTTGAAATGTTTCTGGCGCATGCCGATCATCTGCAGGAAGCGCCGCAGTTCGGGCTGGAAGACGATGATCAGCGCGATGGCTCCCACCGAGATCAGCTGTCCGAGGATCGTCGACAGCAGCTCCATGTTCAGCGCCCGGACGACCACCCACAGCAGGTAGACGGCGATGATTCCCGAGAGGATGTACGGTGCATTGGTTCCCTTGGTCATGCGGTAAATCCAGTACATGATCACGGCCACCAGAATAATGTCTATCAGGTCGACGAATGTGAACGGAACGAATCCCATCGTGTGTCAGAAATTTATCAGGTTTCAGTTATCGGACAAAGATACAAAAAAGAAAGATACAAAAAAGTCGGGCCGCTGCAAAACCGAACCGCATGCGATTCGGCAAAACCTTCCGACTTCCTGAAAGTGTCGTTACGACACCGAATGTATAAAAAATACCGGCTTCGCCGCGAAAGGGAAGCCGGTTTTCTGTTTTTCGCAGACGGAACTATTTTTTCACGGCCTTTTTGTCGGCAGCATACAGCTCGTTGACCTTCGCCAGCACGGCGGGGGTGATGTTGAGCGTCGAGTCGGCGTCGATCAGCGCCGAGGCGTTGATGATCAGTTTGTACTTCTTGCCGCTGTTGATCTCCTGCACGGCGCGGTGCAGCAGGTCCTGGGCGCGGTTGGTGAATACGTAGTTCTCCTCGTCGAGCGTCTGGGCCTCCTTCTGGGCGTTCGACTGGTAGGAGGCGACCTTCTTCTGGATGCTCTCCTGCTGTGCCTGCGCGTCGCGCGAGGTGATCAGTCCCTTTTCGTATTTCTGCTGCAACTGGGCGGCTTCGGCCTGGAGGTTCTGCTCGCGCTGCGCCCAGCTCTTCTGCGCCTTCTCGGTCTTCTCCTGGAGCGCTACGCCTTCGTTCTTGTAGAGGTCGCACTGAGCCAGCACGGCTTCGACCTGGACGTATGCGATGTCGCTCGAAACAACCTGCTGCGCCGCCGCCTCGGCCGTAGCTTCGGCCTGCCCGGTGGTCTTCGTGCCGCAGGCCGCGAGGACGAGAGCCGCAGCCAGCGCCGGAAAGAGAGTTTTTTTCATATCGTTTTTTGGTTTGTTTAGTTAATTATTCAGCATTTGAGACACAAAGGTAAAAAAAAATCTTTACTTTTGCCCAACCCGCAGCAAAATTTGAAACACATGTACGAATACATCAAAGGCACAGTCGCCGAAGTGGCTCCCGCTTACGCAGTTATCGACGCCGGCGGGGTGGGCTACTACCTCCATATTTCGCTCGAAACCTACTCCGCCATCGAACACGAGACCGAGACCCGGCTCTACGTCCATTACGTCGTGCGCGAGGATGCGCAGCTGCTGTACGGCTTTTCGACCAAGGCCGAGCGCGAGCTGTTCCGCCTGCTGATCAGCGTCTCGGGCGTGGGCGGCAACACGGCGCGGATGATCCTCTCGACCTATTCGCCGCGCGAATTGCAGGGCATCATCACGGCAGGCAACGCCGTGCTGCTGAAGAACGTCAAGGGGCTGGGCCTCAAGACGGCGCAGAAGATCATCGTCGAGTTGAGCGGCAAGATCATGCCGTCGGGCGTCGACGACGGCGTGGCGCAGCCCGGGGCGGGCGGGAGTTTCGACGAAGCCCTTGCGGCGCTGGCCATGCTGGGCTTCGCCCGCGCCCCGGCCGAGAAGGTTCTGCGGGGCGTTCTGCGCGAATCTCCTGCGGCTCCTGTCGAGGAGCTGATCCGAATGGCGCTGAAAAAACTCTGAATTCGTTATCCCCGGCGTGTGAATCTGTCACACGTGTAGTTGTATATCGTAAAAAGTTGAAAAATAGACCCGAATGTCTCGCGTCGTTTTGTTTTGGATGTATTTTGTCGTATCTTTGCATTGCCTAACAAAATGCCTCATTTTTAATTTGCCTCTATGGAAGACATTCCGCTTGGATTCATTCTGATCCTGTTCGGCTTCTTTGTCGCGGCTATCGTGCTGACAGCCATCGCTATTGCGTGGAAACAGCGCAAGTTGCAGCGGCTCAAGAACCCGCATAAGGACTATTACCGGAGAAAGGGATAACCGTTTTTTCCGTTCTTTTCGACACGCCCGCATGCAAAGCGGGCGATTTTTTACGTTTCTTGTTCGAAAATCGGATTGTTTTTGTAAATTTGCACGATTATATGCCGATGAAACGAACATTCGCCACATTGATTTTCGCCCTGCCCCTGCTGTTCTGCGGTTGCTCGGAGGAGGAGGACATCCTTCCCGAACAGCGCCAGAAGATCGTTTCGTACCTCGAAAGGACGCACTCCCCGGCGCTGATCCCGGAGTCGCAGGTCGAGGCGGGGAGCCAGCAGCGCTTCTACACCATGTCGGGCGGCACGGTTTACCGGTATATCGACAATTACTACCGGGACGGGCGGAGCGCGCTCCCGGAGGTTACCGCCGCCGCGAAGGCGACTGTCACCTTCCGGGCCTACGTTTTCACCTTCTCGAACATCACCGATTCGACCTTTCCGTTCTACTCGAACGATTCCGCCTTGCAGCAAGCCTACGAGAACATGGGGCTTACGCCGGGGGCGTGGTCGTTCGAACCGCTGACGCTCGATATGCGCGGCGACATACTAAACGGGTTGCGGCATGCGTTACTTGGTTGTCGCGAAGGCGACATCGTCGAAGCCTACATGACCTACAACATGGCTTACGGGGACAAATACGTGAGCACGATTCCGAAGGAAAGCCCCGTCGCCTGGTTTTTCACGGTCGAAAGCGTGGAATACGACGAATAGACAGAACACCGAATTTATAGAATTGTATAACAAGATATGAAGTTGATCACCCGTTTTCTCTACCTCTCGGCAGCCGGCATCATGCTGCTGACATCCTGCGCCAAGGAGCAGACCGAGTCGTATGACAAATTCGAGAACCAGGCCCTTGAGGCGTGGATGACGCAGAACCGCCGGGAACTGCTGAAAAATTACCAGTCCGAAGGCGGCTATTACGTCGAAATCCTCGATGCCGGCAATCCCGAAGCCAAGCCGGTGAACGACACCGCCTGCTGGGTGAAGTTCGACTTCTCGGGCCGCGATTTGAACGGCAACATCGTGCTTACGCGCCGTGCCCATGAAGCCCATCAGCTGGGCACGTTCACCAAATACACCCACTACGTTCCCTTCTACCGCTACTGCGGCACGGAGAATACGAGCCTGATGGAAGGCACTTTCCTGGCCATGCGCAATACGTTGCACCTCGATCCGGACTATGCCGCCGGCAAGGGAGTCGATCCCGAGTTCCTGCTGCGCGAAGGCTCCAGGGTGCGGCTCTACCTTCCCTCGCGCGTCGTCGGCAACGGCGTGGAGGGCGACGGCGGTTACGAGGGGCAGTTCGACTTGAGCGCCAAGCGTCCGCTTATCGTCGAGATGGAGATCCGCGATACGGTGAAGAACCCGCTGGAGGCCGAAGGCTCGGTGGTGGACGCCTTCTGCGAGGCCAACGGCGGAACGGTGATGTTCACCAAGGACGGCGAGGACGATTCGGAGAAACGCCCGACCGATCCCGAGGACGCGAAACATCCTTACAACCGCCCGGAGCGGTGGGTGAGCGCCTGCGATACCGTGGCGCAGCTCTATGTCGACGTGCGCTACGATCCGGCCAAGGAGCTTGCCGGCGACAAGTTCACGTTCTCGTTCCCCGTCGGCAGCGAACGCAACGAGCCGTACAACGTCGGGTTCGAACCCTACAACGGTTCCGACCTGGAGAAGAAGATCGCCGAGGCGCTCGTGAAGCGTTTCCACGGCGAGGGCGACGACGCTGAACCCTACAAGGGCGTTGCGGACCTCGAAGCAGATTCGGTCGGCATGGAAGGTACGGCCAACATCTGGTATATCGGCCGTTTCCTCGACGGGTTCATCTTCGACACGAACATCGACGAGGTGAAGCAGATCATCTACGGCGAGGTGCGCAAAACCGGTTCGGCGCATCCGTACGACGTGCAGAATCCCGATCTGATAACCGCGTTCTATTACACCGTCCCGCATCTGAAATACGGCCAGTGGGCGGCGCTGGTCACCACGTCGACCAATGCCTACGGCACGACGGGCAAGAGCGGCGGTTCGAGTACGTCGACCTCCTCCAACGGCTACACGTCGAGTTATTACGATTACCTGAACTACCTGAACTACTCGCAAATGTATTACGGCAATAACGGCTATTACGGCGGTTATTACAACGATTACTACGGTTACGGCGGTATGGGTAACTACGGTTATTACGGCGGCTATTACGGGGGGTACGGCGACTATTACGACTCGGGCGAGACGACGACCACGACCGAAGTCTATACCGACATTCCGGCCTTCACGCCGCTGATTTTCCAGTTCTACATCGAGCCGGCCGACGAATGATCCGCTCCTTCCGGCGGTACGGAATACGCTGTAAATCATAAAAGGTCCCCGCTTCGGCGGGGGCTTTTGTTTTGGAACGGCGGGCCTTTCGCTTCTTTTCTTTCGAGTTGCATTTTTATTACACTTTTTCAGGCAGAAATTTTGCAGTTCCGTAAAATTGTATTAATTTAGTTGTGTAGAACCATCAACCAAAAATTCAACGGATATGATTATCACATTTAACGAGTTGCGCCGTATCAAGGACCGGTTGCCCAGCGGCAGTTCGCAGCGCATTGCAGATGAATTAGGAATCGACGTGGACACAGTCCGCAACTACTTCGGCGGTAAGCACGAATCGAAGGAATGCGTCGGCGTGCACTTCGAACCGGGACCGGACGGGGGTGTCGTTACGTTGGACGATACGACGATTCTCGATGTTGCAATGCGCATCTTGAGCGAGCAGTAACGGAGTTATAGCGATTTGTCCGGCATCCGCCGGAGAAGGGCCTGCGTCTTGCAGGCCTTTTTTTTGTGCTTTTTTCCGCAAAAAGTACCGATTGCAGTCTTCGACAGCGGGTTGTAGCTACCTTTTGGTGTCAAAAGGTAGCACCAAAACCATCCGCATGTCGCTTT
>UQKD01000015.1 GCA_900541585.1 uncultured Alistipes sp. | reverse complement strand
CAAAGTTCGCTCGCAAAATAGAATTGTCAAAGGCGGCTTATTTCGGATGGTTACGTTTCAGCGCGATCAGGATGTACGGCGGCAGCTTGAGCTCCGAGATGTCGTACTTCTCTTTGTTGAGGTAGGTCAGGAACGTGTCGTAGGTCGTGCCTAACAGATACTTGCCGAAGACCTCGAAGACCCGCTTGAGGTTACGGTTGGCATTTTCGCTCTCGAAGTGGAACGACTTGAGAGCTCGCGCAATCAGGATGCGCCATTTCAGATGTTCGGAAACATACATGATGAGTGGATTTTGGAGGTTAATATGATGCCAACAAAACCTACCACAGACTTACTGAAACAGCGATGACGGATGGGATGATAAAAGTATGTTTACAGAGGCATTCGGAGTTTCGGAAGGAGTTGTAGTCATGTTGGCCGTTTTTGTTCTTTCGAAATGGGTGAATTCGAACAAAAATGCAGATTAGAATTTGCACGGGCAACTACAACCCTAATCCTTGGGTTTGTTTTTATATTATAAATTGTATAATTGTAAATCAATTATTATTACATTGGTTTTAAACAATTAATTATCAATGTATTTGACATTTGCGGAGCGGCCTGGTCTTCCGGACGTTCCGCCGCGTTCCGAACCGGCGCCGTTCACTTGTTTAAATTAGGCAAAAATGGCGAATTTTTGTAGTGAGCCCCCTTCTTCGCCCATGAATAATTTCCTTATGATTATAACCCGTTCGGACATCGAAATTGTATGCAGATGCCCGTATGGGGCCGGTTTGTCCGGAACGGGCGGTTGTCCGGAGACCAGGGGGCATGCCGCAGGTGCGGCAGCGATGCGGATGCCGCCGGGGATGGCGCCGGGGATGGCGATAGGGATTTCGGTGAACGGGAAGTGACGGCCGGCATTTCTGCTGGCCGGAAAGGATCAAAGGGCCGGATGTGGATACCGGAGGACGGCACGCCCGGAGACGGTTGGCGCGGGTAGGTCGGCGGGGCGTTCCGCCTTGCCCTGCCTTGTCTGGCCGGAACGGAGCGGACGTTTAGAACGGATACCCGATGGCCAGGTGGAATCCGAGACCGTCCTTGAAACTGGAAATGTTGTAGTAGCCCTTCTTGTCCGGATTCGGATAGGGGGTGTGCAGCCCGATGCCGAGGTCGGCGCGGATGACCAGGTAGCTGATGTCGTAGCGCAGTCCGAAGCCCGTTCCCAGCGCGATGTCGTTGAGAAGCCCCTTCCATTTGAGTTCGGCCCCGGGGCGTTTGGGGTCTTTCTTCAGCAGCCAGATGTTGCCTGCGTCGAGGAAGACGGCCCCGTTGAGCCGCCCCATGATGCCGAAGCGGTATTCGACGTTGGCTTCCAGTTTGAAGTCGCCCGTCTGGTCGAGGTAGCCGTTGCGGTCGTCGGCGGGCGGGCGGTAGCTGCCCGGTCCGAGCGAGCGGATGGTGAAGGCGCGGATGCTGTTGGCGCCGCCGATGTAGAACTGTTCGCTGTAAGGCATCACCTCGGAATTGCCGTAGGCATAGCCCGCGCCGACGAGGAACCGCGTCGCCAGCCAGTTGTTGCGGCGGCCGATGCGGTGGTAGAACTTCACCTCGCTGACCTCCTTGACGAACTGCGAAAAGCGGTTGCCGAAGAGGTGCTGGGGCTGCCGCTCGCCGAAGGCCCGCAGGATGCCCGAAAGCAGGTTGCCCGCCGACGTGACGCTGTTCTGCCAGTAGAAGCGCCGGTTGCCCGTGGCCCCGTAGGTCCGCTCGAAGGTGTAGGTGTAGTTGATCGAGGGCACGAACTGGTTGCGGAAACTCATGGCGATGGCCGGATTCTCGTCCATCGTCCGGTCGAAGGAGTCGGTCGTGTGGAGCAGTTTGTTGTAGGTGAGCTTGAAGACCGTCAGCGAATGGCGGCTGTAGGGGGAGGTCTGGAAGTTGTAGCCCGCCGAACCGCTGAAGGCGATCAGCCGGAAGAAGCTGGGGCGGTTCATCAGGTCGACGCCCAGCTGGAACGACGTGCTCCCCGGGTATTTCTGACGGCGCGTCATGCTCCGGGGCAGCAGCAGCCTCGGAATGTCGAGGTTGGCGTTCAGCCCCAGTTCGTAGGAGTTGAGCCGCGAGGAGCGTCCCCCGGAATTCTTGTTGCCCGTCTGCCATTCGTAGGAGCCGTTCAGTTTCACGGAGAGGACCTCGCCGCCCCGGAAGAGGTTGTTGTTGCTGACCCGGAAGGTGACGCCCGGGCCGATGAAGCTGTTCGACTTCGAGGTCACGTCGGTCTCCAGGGCCGCCTCCAGCGGGTAGTCGAACCGGGCGTCGATCTCTACGTCGAGCGTGTCGGAGCCGCGCAGCGAGTCGAGCGGCGTGACGCTCAGGTTGACGGAGCGGAAGATTCCCAATTTGTTGAGGTCGGTCTGCGTCCGGTTCTGGGCGTCGACGGTGAAGAGCTGTCCGGGCCGGAGCGTCAGGGTGCGGGACAGGACCCGGGGCCGGATTTTCAGCGGCCGCTGGGCGATGACCGTTGCGCCCGGCAGGTGCAGCGTATCCGCAGGACCGGGTTTGATGTTGGTCAGGCGGACCGTGACATCGCCCACGCGGTAGGGCATGAGGGCTACCTCCGGAACGTTCGGCAGGAGGTTCAGGCGCAGGGCGACCTGCCGGCGGCCGGCGGTCGTGTCGGCCAGGTACTCCATGTATTCGGGACGGAAATAGTAGTAGCCCCGGTTGCGGAGCAGCTGGGAGATGCGTTTGCGTTCGAGCGTGAGCGAGTCGAGGTTGTACTGCGCCCCGACGCGCAGCAGGGAGGTGGCATGCAGGCTGTCGATCAGGTGTTTCAGGCCCCCGTCGACCTGCGGGTAGGCGATCGACGAATAGTGCCATGCGGGTGCGATGCCGAGCGTGTACCAGACCTTCGCCTTGCGGCCGTGCTTGCGGTAGAGCAGGGAGTCGGCGGCGCGGGAGCCGAAGTATCCGTAGTTTTCGAGGACCTGCTCGGCGACCTTCGTGCGCAGCTGCGGCTGCACCTTGGAGATCAGCACCGGCTGCTTGGCCAGCCGCTTGTAGAACCAGTATTTGAATCCTTTCTCCCTGGGGGTGTAGAGGTAGTTGTAGGCCCACAGCCCGATGGGCAGCGGGGTGCGGAGATAGGGGCTGTAAAGCGGATTGTTCGGTGCCACCGACAGCGGCTCCTTCACCGCAGACTCGGCCGCCGGGGTGAGCACGACCCCCGAATCCGGCTCGATGCGGATCTTTTTCACGCCCGTATACAGCACCTCGTCGCTCCCCAGCCGCCGGGTGGTGGAGCAGGAGGCCGCCAGCAGCACGGTGCAGAGCGACAGAACGATATTTCGGATGCGCTGCGGACTCATTTTTTCGGTTTTTTGGTTTTGGGACGCATCGGCTTGAACAGATCGCCCAGCCGCGACAGCTTCTTGCGGATGACGAAACCCACGCCCGTCTCGGTGATCTCGCCTTCGAGAATGCTCTCGTAGCCCGTGTGGCGGAAGACTTTCAGGTACATGTTGTCGCGTTTGGTGAGCATGTATTCCAGCGAAATGTCGTCGATCAGGTTCTCCTTGAGATTCTGCGACGGGTCGGCGTCGGTGCTGAACTTGCCGCCGATGACCGCCCGCACGCGGTTGTTGAAGAGGTTTTTCGAGAGCCGGTAGGAGTAGTCGGTGCGCTGGCCGTTGGGGTCGTCTTCGCCGTGGGAGTCGATGCCGAAGGTGAGGTCCACGCCCTTGAGGTTGTTCTGCGCCCATTGGTTCAGCTCCTTCTGGATGAACGTGTTGAGCGGATTCTCGGAGCTGACTTTCGCGGTCGTTCCCGGGCCGGTGTAGGTGTTGTAGATCAGCAGGTTCATCGCCTGGTTGGCGCGCTGCTCGGCCGTCAGCGAGTTCAGCTGGTTCTGCATGGTGAGGTCCTCGGGAGCCGCCAGGCCGAAACTGATCGCCAGGTCGTTGAGCGAGTTGCGGATGTTGATCGAGATGTCGAAATTCACCGGCCGGGCGTCCTGTCCGTCGGAGGAGACGTTGGCCCGGACGGTCTCGACGGCCGTGATGTTGAAGGCCGGGTCGGCGATGTCGCCGATCCATTCGACGTAGCTGTCCGGCGTGATTTTGAAGATTTTCTGCGAGATGACGGGCGGGTTGTAGCGCACGCTTCCGCCCGAAAGCACGTATTTGCCCGACAGGCGGACGTCGCCCAGCGGGTTCATCGTGTAGGTGAGGTTGCCGCCGCCCCGGAGGTCGATCCGGTTGCTGCCGTCGGCCGAGAGGTCCACGGCGGCCTGCACGTCGTTGTTGATGTCCACGTTGACAAGCACGTCCATGCCGCCGATACGCACCTCCTGCGGCGTGTCGTCCGGGGTTTGGGTGTCCAGCTCGCTGAACGAGACGAACGTCACGACGTTCTGCGGGCGTTCCTTCACGTCCATCGGGGAGTCCTGCATGACGTAGTTGATGTCCGTGCCGCCCAGCAGGGCGACGTTGCCGCGGACGACGAGTTCGTCCACGGGACCTTTGGCCGTGGCGCCGAGGTCGAGGTAGGCCTTGCCGTAGACGGCCGTGCCGGCCTTGCGGGCCACGTCGACGAACTGGAAATCCGAGGCCCGCAGCGCGAGGTCGGCCGTCATGCGCCTGAAGTCGGCGAGGCTGATTTCGCCGCCGACGGTCAGCGCGCTTTTGTTCGGGGCGTAAACCGCGTAGTCGTCGAACAGGATGCGGCTGCCGGCGATGCGGATCGTATCCGCGGAGAGGCCGAACGACGTGCCGATCATCGGGACGCGGATGTCGGTCCCGGCGAACCGCACGCCTCCGTCGAGTTTCGGCCGCCCGGGAGTGCCGCCCGCGTGGACCCTGGCCTGCAGGCTGCCCGAAAGGCGGAGCAGGTCGGCAGGCAGGAAGACATTGGCCTGCTGCAACGGGAAGCCCGGGACGGTCACCGTCAGGTCGAGCGGGCTTTCGCGCTCCTCGCGGTAGTCCCCCTGCACGGCCAGCACCTCGGCTCCGTCGAGCGTCAGGCGTGCGTCGGCGAGGTGTCCCCGGTCCTGTTTGTAGAACAGTCCGAGGTCGACGTTGCCGAAGCGCTGCTTGTCGTAGGTCAGTTCTGCCACCGAGACCCCGCCCCGGAGGGAGAGGCTGTCCGCCGCGAGGTTCAGCGCCAGGTTCGCGCCCAGCACGCCGTCGACGGGCGGGGCCGAGGGGAACAGTCCCAGGGCCGGGCCGATGTTCAGTCCGGCGATGTCGAGGCGGATGTCGTCGGATGCGCCGCCGCCCGGGGGCGTGCGGATCGCGAACCGCTGGTCGCCGTGGGTCATGTCAAGGTCGGCCTCCACGCGCTTGTCGAAGCGGTATATGAGGTAGTTGCCGGGATTTACCGTCCACGGCTCGAAGCCGAACAGCGGGTCGGAAGGCGTCACGCTTGCGCGGATCAGGCTGTCGGTCCACGTCACGTCCAGCCCGAAACGGAACCCTTCGCGGCCGGCGCGGTTGCGCTGGTAAAGGTTCACCTGCCCGGTGTTCCGCACGAGGTGCCCGTACAGTCCGGCCCGGGCGATGTTGTCGAGATTCCCGGGGACGTTCGCCAGCCCGAGGACGTATTCCAACCGTTTTCCGTTCTGGCGGATGTCGGCCGTCACGGTGTCGAGGACCACGTTCCCGTAGGTCAGTCCCTCCGTGCGCAGGCGGACCGAAACGGGCAGCGAGTCGCAGCTCATCCCTTCGGCGTTCAGCTTGTCGAAGGCGATTTTCCGGGATTTCAGCAGGCTGTTGAGGATGTTGTCGGGACCCGCCGAGACCCGCAGGGCGAAGTCGGGAAGCGCGGGTTTCAGTTGCTCCATGTCGACGCTCTGCGTGTCGATCTGTCCGGCCAGCGTCCGGGCGCTCCGGGCCAGCGACGCGATCAGCGAGTCTGCGGACTGGGGTGTGGAGAAGGTCAGCGACAGGTCGCCGGAAACCGCTTCGGCCCGGGTTGCGGCCGAGTCGGTGCGCAGCGAAACGCTCGTCGGACGGATGCGGTCCGTCCGGTGTCTGTTCCGGATTTCGATGCTGTCCAGCGCGATGCGGGCGGCGTAGGCGCCCTTTCCGGCGGCGGATGCGGAGGCATTCAGCGTGAACGACCCGCCGATCGGCTCAGGGGTGACGCCCAGTGCCGCCAGGTCGAACCCGAAGACACTGCCCGAGAGGCCGACGCGCTGTTCCCGTTCGGTCAGCGTTCCGGAGACGAGCAGCAGCAGCCGGAGCGCTTCGTCGCGGTCGGAGATTCGTCCCGAAAGGCGCTGGCTGTCGAGTTCTGCGTCGAGTTCGATGCCCCCGAAATCGCGGCCGCCGAACTCCGCGCGGTCGATCTGTGCCCGGAAGCTCGTCCGGGTCCGGGGCAGCAGCGGGTCGAAGCCCGTGCCGCGGGCCAGCAGGGTCAGGTCGACGATCCCCAGCGAATCGGCCGGGAGGAAACGGTTGAGCGGGAAGCTGTCGGCCCGGATCGCGGCGTCATAACGCTGTTCGCGGGGGTTGAACCGCCCCTTCACGGAAAGTTCGCCGCCGTCGGCCGAGAGTGTCGAAGCCGTCGAGAACGTGCCCCTGTCCGCCCCGGCGGAGCCGCGGAGCCGGATCAGGGCCGGAATCGCCACGCGCCGCCGCAGGGCCGTGTCGGGGAGCAGCGCCTTGAGGAACGCGAGGTCCCGGAAGTCGCCTTCGAAGCGGGCCGAAGCCTCCATCCGTTCGGTGTCGAGCAGGTTTTTCGCCGCGGCGTCGGCTTTGAGGCCGAGGTGTCCGGGCGACGAGATTTCCAGCTGCGTCTTTTCGATGTCGCCCAGCGTTCCTGTCGCGGAGAACGTCAGCCGGACGATCCGGTCGTCCAGCACGGGCGGGACGGCCTCCGGGGAGAGGTATTTCAGGTCCTTCGTATTCAGGTCGGCCGAAAGGGCGGCGTCGAGCGGCGATGACGGCTCCAGTTTCAGAATTCCGGCTCCGGCGGAGAGTTCCGCCCGGATCCGGGAGAAGGCGGTTTGCAGGTCGAACCCCGAGAGGACGATGCCCGACGCGTCCATCCCGACGCGTCCGGTCAGGTCGCGGACCGAAAGCCCGCAGCGTTCGGTGAACGCCATCCGGCGGATTTGCAGGGCGATGTCGGTGCCCCGGTTGTAGACCGAGTCGATCGCGAGGTCGAGCGGCGCGAGGGAGATGAACGCCGGGTCGAATCCCGCGGCGGGGCGGTGGTCCAGCCGGCCGTATTCGACGCTGTTACCGGTCAGCGCGACGCTGCCGACCCGGACGGTCCACGGCGCGGCCGGTTCGGCCGTCTTGACGGGAGCCTCGTTTTCCGGTCCGGACGGTCCGGTGAGGTAGGAATAGGCGCCCCGGTCGAGCAGGACGCTTTTCACGGAGACCTGCTGGCTCTCCAGCCGCACCCGGCAGGTGTCGACGGTCCCGTCGGCCAGGCGGACGGAGAGTTCGGAGACTGCGGGGGAGGTCCGCATCCCGAAGGCGAGGTTCGAGACCGCGATCCGGTCGAGTCCTACGGTCCACGGCAGGGCGGCGGTGCTGTCCTTTTTCCCGGCGGGAGCCGCTTCGGTCAGGTCCAGACGGATGTCCGCGTCGGCCAGGACGAGCCGGGCGATGCCGGCCGTGTTGGCCGAGAGATCGGCTCGGGCGGCTTCGAGGGACAACGCTCCCGCAGCCACGCGCAGGTTCATGCCCGCCAAGGTGTCCTTGTAGTGGGCGGCGACGCGTTCCAGCGCGAAGTTCCGGATGACGACCTCTTTGCGGATCAGCGGCCACAGGGCGGCGTCGAGCGAAAGCCTTCCGCAGCGAAGGAGTGTGTCCGTCCTGTCGATCAGCAGGGTGTTGTCTACCGTCAGCCGCAGCGGGAAGGCGAGGCGGATGCGTTCGACGGAGACCTCCATGCCGAGCGTCCGGGACGCATAGGCGACGGCACGGCGACGGACCAGGTCCTGGACGGCCGGAACGTAGAGCAGCGCCGGGACCAGCAGCAGGACGAGGAGAATGACGAGCAGCGTCCGGAGCGTATGTTTGAGAATCTTTTTCAGCATTTATGGAAACAGCGTGTTCCGGAATCCGGCAAAAGACAGGCCGCCGGCCTGCGATTGCGCGTGTATTTTTGCCGCAAAGCGGTAAAATCGCCGCAAATTACAAAAAACCGACGATTCGGCAATGGGACGTTCCCAAACAAACGGGCCTATTCGAGGCATTTCCCGGCGTTCTTCCCGGTCTGTCCGGCCGGAGACGGTGGAGACGATGGGAACGGTGGAGACGATGGGAACGCCGGGGATGATGGGGACGCCGGGGACGGAAGCCGGAGGGGCTGTGGCGTGAGCGGGGCCGGAAAAAGAAAAACGTCCGGCCTTGTAAGCCGGACGTTTCGGTGCATTTTGCTGATATTCAGCGTCTCCTGGCGGAGAGGGAGGGATTCGAACCCCCGGTACAGTTACCCGTACACCGCATTTCGAGTGCGGCCCGATCGACCACTCCGGCACCTCTCCTTTTCGGTCGCGGGAGGAGGACTTGCGCCCGCTCTCCCGACCCAAAACCGTTGTTTTGGGACTGCAAATATAGACATATTTTTTATTTTCGCACATTTTCGTGCGGAAAAAATCACTTTTGGTTGAAAAAACGCCTCCGGAAGCCGAGGTTTTACCGCTTTTCCGGAATTATTCGTACCTTTGACTTCGTCGAAGATACTCCCGCTCGGCAAAGTGCAGGCAGGCTTGTTTTTGCTCCCGCTGATTCGTATCTTTGCGGAGGATAAACCTCCGCTTAGATAGGCGGCGCCTCGGCATAGTCAAATAAATTTGCCTCTGCTCTCGGCTTGCACTATCTTTGCAAACGAACGGATCCGCATTCGCGCATGCAGTATTTCCCGCGCGCGGCCGTTTATAAGGATGAACGATACTAAAACCGGTACGGTTTTCGTTTGGTACTCGGAGAACTAACGCAAACATGATGTGCGCTATGAAAAAGTTGAAAATTTTATTCGGAACCGTCATCCTGTCCGCAGGCCTCGCAAGCTGCTCGTCGGCTTACTACGCCTCGGCGGGGTATGCTTCCGACGATCTCTACGCCGTGCATGACAGGACGGAGATCTCCCGCAGGAAGCAGGCCGAGGCCGAGGCGCAGCGCGCTGCCGCCGAAGCCCGCAAGGCCGAATGGGAGGCACGGATCGCCGAAGCGAAGGCCGCAGCCGCGGAAAATAGCTATTACGAATACCGCTCTGCGGACGCAAATCCTTACGAGAGCGTGTTGGCCGACGACTATGAAAGTGCTTACGCCCGTCGTCTGCGCGGATTCGAGTCGCCGACCTACAAGATGCCGTCGAGCTACATCAACGCCCGTTACAGTTCGGCCTTCAACTACGTGTCGGCCTACGACCCGGCGTTCTACAACATCGTGGTCATGGGCGACCAGGTGTGGGTGGAACCCAAATACATCACCTCGATGTTCGGATCGTGGGGCACGGTGATCTACTCCGATCCGTGGTACTACGGCTGGAACAGGCCCTGGGGGCCGAGCTTCTCGTTCGGCAGCTGGGGCTGGAGCTTCGGGTGGAACTCGTGGCACAATCCCTGGTACGGACCCGGTTGGGGACCGTGGTACAGTTCGTGGTACGACCCCTGGTACGGACCGGGCTGGGGCTGGGGTCCCGGATGGCACGGCCACGGCCACTGGGGACCGAGCCACGGCTGGGGCGGCGGAAGACCCTACCACTCGAACATCGTGCGCCGGCCCAATCCCTACACGTCGCCTTCGGGAACCCGCTACGGCGTGGGATCGCGCTACAACTCGCATTCCACCGGGTCGATGCGCGGCGGCGGCAGCAGCGGCCGGAATACCTTCGGCGTGCGTGACAACAGCAGCGGGCGGAACTCGTCCGGCGGACGCTATAATTCGGGCAGTTCGTCGCGCAGCAGCGGCAGCCGTTACAACGACAGCAATTACCGCAATTCCGGCGGCAACACCTACGACCGGGGCAACAGCTATAACAGCGGCAGTTCGTCGTCCTACAACCGCGGCAGTTCGTCGTCGGGCGGCAGTTACGGTGGAGGTTCGCGCGGCGGGTCGGGTACGACCTCCTCGGGAGGCAGCTACCGCAACTCCGGCGGCCGTTAACGGTTGACTTTCTTAATGTGTAAACGACTATGAAACGACTGATAATCACGCTTGCGGCCGCCGCGACGGCGGCCGGGGCCTCGGCCCAGCAATCGGGCGGACTCCTGATGGACAAGGACCTGCTGATGCCGACCGATATGATCGAACTCTCGCAGACGCAGTTCAACTTCGGCACGGCGCGGGCCATGGCCATGGCGGGGGCTTTCACCTCGCTGGGCGCCGACCTTTCGTCGATGTCGATCAACCCGGCAGGTCTGGGCATGTACCGCCACGGCGATATTTCGATCACGCCGATGATGTCCTTCGCGCGGAGCAAGAGCAACGCTCCGGAGTACGGGCGCAATTCGCGGGACCGCTTTTCGATGGCCAATATCGGCGTCGTGATCAATGCCTACGAGGGTTCGCGCTCGCTCATCAGCCTCAATATCGGCTTCGGCTACAACCGCATCGCCGATTTCAACTACGACTACGGGTTCGTGCGGCAGAACCAGGGCGGTACGATCGGCGACGCCTATGCGCGCCAGCTGAACTGGGGCGGCATGTCGAAGAACGACTTCTACAACGGAGGCGGCTCGGGCGACTGGAACTGGAACAATTTTGCTCCCGAATACTGGAACGCCGCGCTGGCTTACCGCGGATTCCTGATCGACCAGACCGATCCCGACGATCCCGGGACATGGAAGCCGACGTGGGTGGCCCCGAATGCGGGCGTCGATCACTATACGATGCTGCGGAGCAAAGGCTCGGTCGGCGAGTACGTGCTTTCGGTGGGCGCCAACATCAACAATAAAATCTACATCGGCGCGTCGCTGGGCATTCAGAGCGTCTACCAGCGCAAATATATCGACTATGTCGAAGAGTATTTCTACAACACGCCGAGCCAGAACACGCCCGATTTCGGGAACTCCGGGCTGGACTACCAACTGCTCCGGTGGAAGTTGAACCAGAGCGTGATCGTGGACGGCACGGGCGTCAACTTCAAGGCGGGCATCGTCTACCGCCCGACGGCAAACCTGCGCCTCGGTGCGGCGATCCATACCCCGACCTACTATTCGCTCGACCGGAAATTCCAGAGCGCCGCGGCCGGACTGGCCTATGCCAACAACAAAAATCCGGAAGATCATGAGAAAGATAACGTGAAGCCCGACAAGGAGGGTTATATCTCGACGGCCGGCGACCCCAACATGACTTCGCCGCTGCTGGTCGACGACGGACCCAACGGCTGGTCGTTCGTCTCGCCGACACGGCTGATGTTCGGTGCGTCGTACACGTTCGGCGAGCGGGGCGTGATTTCGGTCGATTACGAGCGCGACTGGTACAACGGCATCCGCATCAAGGACAACCCCTCGGGGCTGGATTCGCAGTCGTGGTACAACGATTCGTTCCGCCAGAATTTCAAGGGATCGAACATCGTGCGCGTGGGCGCCGAGTTCAAACCCCTGCCGGCGCTGTCGCTGCGTGCGGGCTTTGGCTTCAGCGATTCGATGGTCCGGGACGATGAGTTTCCGCCGGCATCGCCCGTCATCAAGCAGACGACCTATTACGGCGCCGGCGTGGGATTCGTCCTGGCCCGGGGCGTGCTGCTCGACCTGGCCTATCAGTACATGTCGTCGAAGACCACGGACTACCACCTGTTCTACGCCGAGGACAAGGCAGGGTACACCGAGAGTGCCGTCTATTCGACCGACATCAACCGTCACAACGTGGCGCTGACGCTCGGATTCCGCTTCTGACGGGGCGGTACATATAATATAAAGGCCTGTCTTTGCGACGGGCCTTTATTTTTTTACTATATTTGCAGTCCGAAATAAAAGTAAAAACCGATACGATATGGCAAAGGAACTGAAGGACCTCACGAAGTCCGACGAGAACTACTCGCAGTGGTATAACGACCTGGTCGTGAAGGCGGGACTTGCGGAGAACTCCGCCGTCCGCGGATGTATGGTCATCAAACCCTACGGCTACGCCATCTGGGAGAAGATGCAGGCCGCGCTGGACAAGATGTTCAAGGATACGGGACACCAGAACGCCTATTTCCCGCTTTTCATCCCCAAATCCTTCTTCTCGAAGGAGGCCCACCACGTCGAGGGATTTGCCAAGGAGTGCGCCGTGGTGACGCATTACCGTCTGAAGAACGATCCCGAGGGGAAGGGCGTCGTGGTCGATCCCGACGCCAAACTGGAGGAGGAGCTGATTGTGCGCCCGACGTCGGAGACGATCATCTGGAACACCTATAAGAACTGGATTCAGTCCTACCGCGACCTGCCGATCCTCTGCAACCAGTGGGCCAACGTCGTGCGCTGGGAGATGCGTACGCGCCTGTTCCTGCGTACGGCCGAATTTCTGTGGCAGGAGGGCCACACGGCGCACGCCACGCGCGAAGAGGCCGTCGAGGAGGCCACGAAGATGATCCATGTCTACCAGAAATTCGCCGAGGAGTGGATGTCGCTGCCCGTCGTCGTGGGACACAAGTCGCCCAACGAGCGCTTTGCGGGGGCCGAGGACACGCTCACCATCGAGGCGCTGATGCAGGACGGCAAGGCGCTGCAAAGCGGGACGTCGCACTTCCTGGGGCAGAACTTCGCCAAGGCCTTCGACGTGCAGTACGTCAACAAGGAGGGCAAGTTGGAATATGTGTGGGCGACCTCGTGGGGCGTCTCGACCCGTCTGATGGGCGCGCTGATCATGGCTCATTCGGACAACAACGGCCTGGTCCTGCCGCCGAAACTCGCCCCGATCCAGGTGGTGATGGTCCCGATCTACAAGACCCCCGAGCAGCTCGCCGAGATCTGTGCCCGCTTCGGGACGATTGCCGCGGCGTTGCGAGACAAAGGTATCAGCGTGAAGATCGACGACCGGGACAACGTGCGTCCGGGCTTCAAGTTCGCCGAGTACGAACTCAAGGGCGTGCCCGTGCGGCTGGCCATGGGCGGACGCGATCTGGAGAACGGCACGATCGAACTGGTGCGCCGCGACACGCTTGAGAAGCAGACCGTTTCGCAGGAGGGGCTCGTGGAGCGCATCGAGGGGCTGATGACCGAGATTCAGGAAAATATCTATAAAAAGGCGCTCGATTACCGCGAGTCGATGATTACGAAGGTCGACACGTGGGAGGAGTTCAAGCGGGTGCTCGACGAGAAGGGAGGCTTCCTCCTCGCGCACTGGGACGGCACGGTGGAGACCGAGGTGGCGATCAAGGAGGCCACGAAGGCCACGATCCGCTGCATTCCGGTCGATGCACCCGACGAGGAGGGCGTCTGCGTCTTCTCCGGGAAGCCGTCGCACCGCCGCGTGCTGTTCGCCCGCAGCTATTGATTTCCGATTTTATAGGGCATTTTTGCACTTGCTCTCGTGTGGCGCAAATGGGACGTACCGAAGTACTACCCATCTGCGCCGCATTTCGGTTAAATTCAGTTTCGAGATAATCAAAAAAAAACGTATTTTTGAATTTCAATCTTTTGAGCCTATGTCCAGCGAAGCGGAAATTCGGAAACGTAAAATCTACCGCGTGACCTTTGTGGGGTTCGTGGTCAACCTCGTTTTGTCGCTGCTGAAGCTTGCAGCCGGAATCGCCGGGCGGAGCGGGGCGATGGTCGCCGATGCCGTTCACTCGTTCTCGGACCTGGCGACCGACGTCGTGGTGATCGTCTTCGCGCGGATTTCAGCCAAGCCCCGGGATGACGGCCACGATTACGGCCACGGGAAATACGAAACCCTCGCCACGATCATCATAAGCCTTGCGCTGGGGATCGTGGGTGCCGGGATTCTCGCCGGCAGCATCCGGGCCATCCGGGTCGTGGTCGACGGCGGATTGCTGCCGCGGCCGGGACTGATCGCCCTCGTGGCCGCCGGGGTGTCGATCACAGTCAAGGAGATTCTCTACCGCTACACCGTCCGTGAAGGCCGTGCGGTCGACAGCCCGAGCGTCGTGGCCAATGCCTGGCACCACCGCAGCGACGCCCTGTCGTCGTTGGGGACGCTCGTCGGCATCGCCTGCGCCTATTTCCTGGGGCAGAAGTGGCGTATCGCCGATCCGATTGCGGCGCTCGTCGTGGCGGTGTTCATCTTCAAGGTAGCCTTCGACCTGATCCGGACGGGGCTGGACGAGCTGTTGGAGCGTTCGCTCCCGGCCGACGTGGAGGAGGAGATTCTGCGCATCGTGACGGCGTTTCCCGAGGTACGCGAGCCGCACAACCTGCGGACCCGCCGCATCGGGGCCGCGATCGCCGTCGAAGTGCACGTCCGCATGGACGGGGCGATGACCGTGGCACGGTCTCACGCCCTGACGGTCGACATCGAACGCCGCCTGCGCGCCCGCTTCGGCGAGGGCACGATGATCGCCATTCACGTGGAGCCGCTGAAATAGCGGGGCGGCCGGACGGCTGCCGGATCCCGCAGTGGGCTGTCGCGCAGGGGATCTCGCCGCGCCAGGTCGCGCGGGTGTGGCGGGGCGTAATTTCACCGGCCGCTTCTGCCGGTTCGCCGGAAGTCCGGTTTTTCATTTTGTCTGCATACGGGCCGTTTGTGGCACGGATTTTGTTCGTTTCGGGCAGAAGAAATGTGCCGGAATATTGCCGGCGGAGTAGAAAAAATTTGGTATTTTCGGAAAAAGTGCTTACCTTGCCATCGTAAAGCCTCCGGAAACGCCGATGTTTCTCAAGGCCCGAACCAAGAACTGTAACGACATCTGACAACTAAAAAAGGATTGCCTATCGGGAAAGAAATCTACTCTTAGTAACTAATTTAGGAGACAAGAGTATGAACGTGCAAGTATTAAGTGACCAGGTATTGCTTAATCACTACCTTTCAGGTGACCGTAGTGCCATATCCAAGCTCATCGAACGCCATAGCCGCCGCGTGCGGGATTACATCAACATGATGGTCAAGGACCGTGACGTGGCCGATGATATTTTCCAGGAGACATTTATCAAAGCCGTCCGTGTGATCGACGAAGGCCGTTATACCGATAACGGAAAATTCCTTTCGTGGATTCTGCGCATCGCGCATAACCAGGTGATAGACCACTTCCGCGCACAGCGGCAGAACAAGTCCGTGAGCGAAGCCGAAGCCGGCTACGACGTGCTCGGGACGCTGAAGCTGGCCGAACGTACGGTCGAGGATTCGATGGTCTGCGACCAGATCGAACGCGACGTGCGCGCATTGGTCGAACTGCTGCCCTCCGAGCAGCGCGAGGTGGTGATCATGCGTTATTTCTCGGGTTTGAGCTTCAAGGAGATCGCCGAACAGACCGACGTGAGCATCAACACGGCGCTGGGGCGCATGCGCTATGCGCTGATCAACCTGCGGCGGATGATCAAAGAAAAAAATCTGGTCTTGAGCTGATCCCCGCACAATATTCCCGAATGGGTTGCGTTATATAGATGCAAGCAAGTTAAAACTAAAGCCTATGGAGGAGATTGACAAAAACGAGGTTTCAGACAACGGCATCTCCGAGGACGAAGACTTAATGATGCGGGAGGTGGTACAAGGCGACGCTGATTTATGCTATCTGCACCACTATCTCTCGGAGGTCTTCCGAAAAGGGGATAATTTTTAAGGGTTAATTTTTGATGGGGAAGGGCGCCGGGAGGCGCCCTTCATTTTTTACGGTCCGGGGAAAGGGGCTGCGGAACACCGCGTTTGCGGGGTGCCCGCCTTCAATCTTTCCCGGGAGGAACCGCCGGTGCGAGTGCACGCCGGGGTTGCCGCCGGGAGAATCCGACCCGCTGTCCGGGCGCGGGCTTGCGATGCCCCGGTCCGTTTTTTGCACCGCTCATTTCATAAATCACGGAAATCATGGCACAAATACGTATTAAACGGGTTTACGAGGCGCCGGCGCCGGACGACGGCTGCCGCGTGCTGGTCGACAGGCTCTGGCCGCGGGGCGTACGCAGGGACGCTCTGCATTACGACATCTGGGCCAGGGACATTGCGCCTTCGGCCGGACTGCGCAGCTGGTATCATGCCGATCCCGGGGGCCGCTGGGAGGAGTTTCGCCGTCGGTATACCGACGAACTGCGTGCGTCGCAGGCCGTACGGGAGTTCGTCCGCAGGATAGAGGGAGCGGACACGGTGACGCTGCTCTACGCCTCGAAAAATGCGGCGGAGAACCATGCGCTCATCCTGCAGGAGTATTTGCAGAAAGCCTCCGGAGGGGTTACAACCGCGTGATTTTCGTGATTTTCGCTTCGCCCTGTCCCGGCAGCGGCTTGAAGACGATGACTTCGGCCCGGTAGGTTTCGGGGTTGGGCGTCACGGTCTTCGCCTTGCAGACGAAGCGGTAGTTGGTTCCCGCCACGACCTGCGTGCCGACGCTCTCCGGGGTGTAGCTCACGCCGGTCATACCGGCCGTCACCTGGCGGAACAGTTCGTGCTCGGACGCTTCGAGGGGCCGTTGTTGGGTATAGCCGCCACACAGAATCGTTTTTTCCTGCTGCTTTTCAGTCCGTTTTGCCGGACCTCCGCATGCGGTCAGCAGTATGGCCGCGAGGATCGCAATCGTTAATTTCAACATCAATCGGGGTGTTTTTGAGCACCAAAGTTACCGATTCTCCGCCGAAAAGCCAAATAAACCGCGTACAGGTATTCGGATCCCGCGGTTCCGGGTCTGGGCGTTTCGGGATTTTGCGGTCTTTGTGTTATATATGATACATGTATTTTTGTGTTTTATGGCCAATTTTGCACCGATAATTGTTTGAAATGGCGGCGGGAACAGTCTTTTTGGCCGGTTCGGACATGTGCAAACACGAATCAATTTGTGTATCTATGAGTATGAATAAGAAGATCCTTCCGGCGCTTCTTCTGGCCGTGTGCTGCTGGGCCGGAGCGTCGGCGCAGCAGGTGGCCGTGAAGACCAACCTGCTTTACTGGGCTACCGCAACTCCGAATGTCGGGGCCGAGGTGGCTGTCGGCAAACACTCCACGCTGGGCTTTTCAGCCAACTATAACCCCTGGACCATCGGTTCGGACAATAAAATCCAGCATTGGTTCATCCGCCCCGAGTACCGCTACTGGGTGACCGAGAAGTACACGCGCCTCTTTTTCGGGGTGCACGCCATCGGCGGCAAGTTCGAGGTCGGCGGCTTCAAGCTTCCGTTCATCGGCGACAAGGTATTCAAGGGGTTGCAGACCAACTATTACAAAGGTTCGTTCGTCGGTGCGGGCATCAGTATCGGTTACCAGTTCTACGTCAGCCCCCACTGGAACCTCGAACTTTCGGCCGGTGCCGGACTGGCGCGCCTGAGCTACCATACTGAGCCGGTCAGCGGTCCGAAGCGCAGTTCCTACGTCGATACCAAACGTTTCCTGCCGATTCCCACCGAAGTCGGCGTAACGTTCGTCTACCTGTTCAACTCCAAGAAATAAACGATGCGTCCCATGAAAAAATACTGCCTCCTTTTCGTATTTCTCGTTGCGGCGCTTTCGCTCCGCGCCCAGATCGTGGGCGACGTCGCCGTGACGCGCAAGGTGCTGGCCGAACGCGGCGGCGAGCTGCACATGGTGCTGGAAATATCGGTGTCGCGCAAGGCCGTGACCCGCTCGCAGAGCTGGGCGATCCTGCCCGAGCTGAGCACCCCCGACCGCAAGTCGGTGAAACTCTTTCCCCACGTGCTGATTAACGGCCGCTATCAGCAGCACATGCAGGAGCGCCGCCGCCTTCTTTCCGGCGCCTACTGGGCCGAGCGGCAGCCCTATATGACGATCAACGCCGATAAAAAGACCGATCAGGTGTTCCGCTACGAAATGAAGGTTCCCTACGAGAGCTGGATGGCCGGCGCCACGCTGGTGCTGCGCCAGGTTCAGACCTCGCCGGGCGGCGTCAGGCGGGTCTTTACGGTCGATGTGAACGGTGCGGTGGACGTTTCCCGCAAGTAAATGCCTGTCCGGATGATGAAACAGCGCGAATGGATGGGGTATGCGGCGGCCGTACTTGCCGCGGGCGCATTCCTGGCCGGGTGCGGAAATATCCGCAAACTGGCCAAGAGCGATCCCGAAGTGGGGGTGCACCTCCCGGCCCGGTCGGCACAGAACCCCGTGGCGCAGGCCGCCGATACGGCCCGCACCCAGAAGATCATTACCTACCGCAAACAGGACGGCACGGAACTTTTCATTACGCCCGTGGACGTCGATTCGCTGTCGGGCGAGAAGATGATGTCGGTGGCCATCGACGAGGTGGTCATTTCGGCCTCGAACCGCCGCAACCTGGTGGAGCGCAACGGCAAGATCAACGTCGAGTTCGTCGTTTCGGTCCCGCAGCAATTGCAGGCCCGGAACTGGCGGCTGGTCGTCGATCCGCAGCTGCTCAAGGGGGAGGACACGCTGGCGTTCGATCCGCTGGTTTACAGCGGCGACCGCTTCCGGACGATGCAGCGGCGCGAATATGCGCGTTATGACGACTACCTCGGGCGGATCGTCGACAGCGCCGACTACTTCGAGCGTTTCGGCGACAAGAGGGGCTATTCCCGCTACATGGACCGCGTGGCGGAGCAGCAGGCGAAGTACGCCGACGCCGGCGCCCGCCTGGAGCGCATGACGCCCGAGGAGGCGATGTTCGACAGGCAGGTGGGATGGACGACGCGCGGGGAGCGCCGCCGGCAGTACGCCCGGCTGCGCCGCTACGTCACGGCCACCGACCGCAAGGTGCGGGAGCGGACCTCCTACACGCCGGATGCCAGCGACAAGTTCGACCATCTGAACGACTATTTTGCGCCGCGTTACCGGCATGCTTATACGGGCGACGACGTGCTGCCCGGCGGCGGAATCTATACCCGCGTGCAGGGCGAATACCCGGTCGACGGGGGCCGGGAGCGCGAGGCCTACATCCGTTCGCTGACGGAGAATCCGGGGCGCGTCTACGGCGAGGTCTATACGGCCGACGATGCCGGGATACGCACGCTGGCGGGCCGCCGGCTCGCCTACACGGGGCTGCGCCGTCCGGAGGTCGAAGGGTTGCTTCGCGAAACCGGAGACAGCGCCGCCCGTGAGAATTACCGGATCCGCAAAGCGTATGCCGCCGACCGTCTGGCGGCCCTGAACGCCCTCGATACGGCGGAGGTGCGGCGCGGTATGCTCCGCGAAGGGGCGGTGCGGCGCAATTATGAGCGGGCCGTGAACAGCCCCGCGGCCTTCGCGCGTCTGGTGCGCCATCCCTACTACGCCGACGCACGGCTCGACACGGTGATCTACCGTCCCGACGGGAGGGTCGACTATTATTACACCGAGCAGGTGCAGGCCGACGAGAACACGTCGAAACTCTACCTCTGTCTGGCCGGGGAGGTCGAGGACCGGAGCGGCCGCACGTACCGGATCACCCGGTCGGACACGCTGACCTACAACGTGGCCTCGATGACCACGTTCCTCGACGAAACGACGCGCTACATGCAGCGCATCGTGTTGCGCGACGCCGAGGCCAACGCGCGCTTCTTCTTCACCTTCCCGTCGGGAAAATCGACCCTTGTCGACACGCTGACCGCAAATCGCCGTCAGATCGCCGCCGTGCGTTCGCTGACGCGCGACCTGATGACCGATCCGGTCTACATCATCGACAGCATCACGCTTCGGGCCACGGCTTCGCCCGAGGGAACCTGGCAGGTCAACGAACGGCTGGCCCGCGAACGCGCCGAGGCGCTGCGCCGGGTGCTCGTGTCGGAGTTCCGCACGCTGTACGACTCGCTCAAGGTGTCGGGCAGCTATACGCTCGACGAGAACGGCCGCCAGGTGCTCGGCAAGCCCGTCGAGGGGCTTCCCGACCTGCCGAACCTGCTGCGCACGAAGTGGCTGGCCGAGGACTGGGACGAACTCTGCCGGCTGACTGCCGCCGACACGCTGATCGCCGACAAGCAGGAGGTGCTCGCCATGATGAAATGGGAGGGAAATCCCGACACCCGCGAATGGCGTATCCGGATGAAATACCCCAAGGCTTACGAGCGTATGCGCCGGGTGATCTATCCGCAGATGCGCGCCGTGGATTTCCGGTTCAACCTCCACCGCCGCGGCATGCAGCAGGACACGGTCTATACGACCGAGGTCGATGCCGATTACATGCACGCCGTGGAACTGCTCAAAAAACGCCGTTACGAGGAGGCGCTCACGATCCTGCGTCCCTACGAGGACCGCAATACGGCGTTGGCCTACATGTCGCTGGGGTACGATGCCGCGGCGTACCGCATCCTGCGCGCCGAGCCGGACGCCGCCTCGACGCCCGACATCCAGTACATGCTGGCCATCCTCGCATCGCGTCTGGGCGACGAGGAGCAGGCCGTGAAATATTTTCTGCGTTCGGTGGAACTGCGCGAGAGCCTGAAGTTTCGCGGTAACCTCGATCCCGAAATCTCCCGTCTGATCCGCAAATACGGGTTGTTCCGGGAGGAGTTCGAATAGCCGCCGGAGACGGAAAACCGGGACGTTCCGCGAGGGAGCGTCCCGGTTTTTTCGTTGCCGGACGTGTCAGCAGTCGCCGTGGAGGCAGTGGTGGGCGTTGCGGAGCTGGAGGGCCAGCGAGAAGGCCGTGATGCCGGCCAGGAGCAGCGTGATGCCGACCCAGACGATGACGGCCGTCGTGCCGATGACCAGCGGCTGGAACAGAATCCACAGCGAGCAGAGCAGCAGCAGCACGCCCGTGAAGATGGTCCAGCCCGAGCCGGCGATCTCCAGGGCGTTCATGTCGCCGCCCAGCCCGATGGCGCTGAAGCCGCGCATCATCAGCCAGAACCCGAGGAAGATGGGCAGCGTGGCGGCCGAAAGCCCGACGTTGAAGATCAGGATGATGCCGAGAATGATCTCGATGATGCCTCCGGCCATCATCCAGCCGCGGCCCGTGATGAAGTGTTTGTTGGCCGAGGAGAGCACGACCTCCAGGATGCCCGAAATCAGCATCAGCCATCCGAAGACGAGCGACATGCCCAGGTAACTCTGGGCCGGGTAGACGAAAATCAGCACGCCGACCGCGAAGAGTGCGATGCCGATGATCAGCAGCAGCCACCAGTAGCGGACGGCCTGTTTCGAATTTTCGATCAGTGAGGAAAAATTGTTCATGGTATGAGGAATTTCTTCCTCTCCGAGCAATTTGCGTACCAGAGCCGTCGGACCGCATACGCGGAAAAGGCCGGACAATCAGCCGGATGCCGGTCCGGGGAGCCGAGGAGTCCCGGGACGGGATTTCGGGTTAACGGGGCGGGACCCTGGTTGGCGGGTCCGGTCCCTGATTAGCGGGACGCGGCGGGGCCGGGGGCTGCGAGGGGAACCGCTTCGCCGATTTCGGGACGCAGGATGTGCAGCGCGGTGTCGGCCGCCAGAGCCGCTTCGGTCTTGAGCGGTTCGTCCCAGCGATGCCGGGCGAGGGCGTATTTGGAGTGGTGGACGGTCAGGATCTCTCTTGCACCGAGGTCTTTGGCCGCCTGCGCCAGCTGGCCGGGCAGGGTGTGGATGTATCTCCACGCCTCGTTGTACTGTCCGTTTTCGAGAACCGCCAGGTCGATGTCCGGGAATTCGCGGCCGATTTGGGCGAAATGCTTCCCGTAACCGCCGTCGCCGCCCATGTAGATTTTCCGCGAGGGCGATTGCAGCAGGAACGATCCCCAGAGCGTCTGGTTGGATCGCAGCCCGCGTCCCGAGAAGTGGCGCGCGGGGAGGCAGCGGATGGTGAAGCCGTCGCCGAGCGGAGCCTGCTCGTGCCAGTCGAGTTCCACGATCCGCTCTTTCGGGAAACCCCAGTACTCGAAATGTTCGCCGACGCCCAGCGGGCAGACGACTGTCCCGATGCGTGGTTTGAGCGCCATGACGGTGCGGCGGTCGAGGTGGTCCCAATGGTCGTGGGTGATGATCAGGCAGTCGATGTCTGGCATGTCCTCCGGACGGTAGAGGTCCGCGCCCCGGAACGGGCGGTTGAGGAAGGAGAGGGGCGCGGCGCTCAAGAAAACCGGGTCGACCAGCACCCGCCGTCCGTCGGTTTGTATCAGGTAGGAGGAGTGGCCGAACCAGACCGCCAGGGCGCTGTCCGGAGCGAGTGCGCGGAGGTCGGTGCGGACGGCCTTCACGGGATGGTCGGGACGCACTCCCTCTTTCTTTCCGAACAGGAACTCGAGCATGCCGCGCACGCGGCCCTTGCCGTCGGCCATCAGGGGACTGGGTTCGAGGTTGCGGAACTGGCCGTCGCGGTAATTCGGCGAGTTGCGGACCCTTTCGAGCCGCTCGCCCCGGGGCAGGCGTCCGAAGCCCGGCCGGACGGCGATTGCCACGGCGGCGAGCGCCGCCGCGAGGATGAGACCTGTGATCATCGTTTTCCTTCTTTTTCTCTGAACTGACATAATGCTGCGGTTACGGTACAAAGATACCTTTTCCCGGGAAATTGCGGTTATACGGATTACGGGCCTGCCTACCATTTTTACCGGATCGCCTCCGCCGCTGTCCGTCAAACGGCCCGGCGGACGGTCTATTGTGTGCGGAAGAGGGCTGAAAACCGGAAGAAACACGAATATTCCGAATAAATCGGTCTTTTTTGTACTTTTATATACCCGATATGTTAAAGTTTGCTATTTTTGTGACGGATTATTCTGTGATAAGTGACGCCCTTATGCATGGTATTGAAAAAATGCGTCCGGGATTCGTGAGGTTTTTAGCGGTCTTGCTCCTGGTCGCCTGGTCGTGTTTTGCCCCCGGTCCCGTGGTCCGCGCGCAGACCGTGCCGCAGAAGACAGCGGTCAGAGGCCGCATCGCCGACGAAGCGGGAAACTCGCTGGCCGGGGTTACCGTCGTGGAACGGGGAGCCCCGAACGGCGTGGCCACGCATTCGGACGGCCTGTTCTCGATCAGCGTCCGTCCGGGCGCCGTTCTCGACGTTTCGTGTCTGGGTTACCTCCCGCGCAGTGTCGAGCCGGGGAGCCGCACCGAGCTGGAGATCGTCTTGCAGGAGGATGTGAAGTCCATCGAAGACGTGATCGTGACGGCGCTGGGACTCGAACGCAACTACGTCGACCTGACCTATGCCGCCGACAAGATCAAAGGTTCGCAGCTCACGGCCGTCAAATCGCCCAACCTGATTCTGTCGCTTGCCGGCAAATCGGCCGGCATGCAGGTCGGTGAAACCTCTTCGGGGGCGGGAGCGTCCGCCAAGGTGAGTATCCGCGGCGTGCGTTCGGTGGCCAGCGACAACCAGCCGTTGTATGTGGTCGACGGAATGCCGATGCTCAACTCCTCGCCCGAGCAGGCCTATTCGGCCATCGGCGGAGTCGCCGACGCCGGGAACCGCGACGGCGGCGACGGCATCTCGAATCTCAATGCCGAGGACATCGAGAGCGTTTCGGTCCTCAAGGGCGCTCCGGCCGCGGCGCTGTACGGCAGCCAGGCCGCCAACGGCGTCATCCTGATCACGACCAAGAAGGGCAGCGTCGGGCAGCAGCCCGTGACCTTCTCCTCGAACCTGACTTTCCAGACGCCTTTCAGCCTGCCGAAGTTCCAAGACCGTTACGGGGTGAGCGGCGGCGTGGAGAGCTGGGGCGCGCGCGGCGGCGTGAAGCCTTACGACAATGCCGGGGAGTTTTTCCGGACGGGCGTGACGGCGATCAACTCCGTTTCCGTCTCGACCGGTTCGAAGCAGGTTCAGAACTACTTCTCCTACGCCAACACCGCCGAGCGGGGCATCACCGGGAAAAACCGCCTGATGCGCCACAATTTCAACCTGCGCACTGTCTCCGAACTGTTCCGCGAGCGGCTGCGTCTCGACGGCAACATCAGCTTCATGCGCCAGGCGGTTGAGGACAAACCCGTGCCGGGCGGTTTCTACATGAACCCGCTGGTCGGTCTGTACCGCTTTCCGCGCGGCGTGGACATGACCCCTTACCGGGAGCATTACGCGGTCTACGACGAAGACCGCAAGCTGGACGTGCAGCAGTGGATCGCCCCGAGCGACGATTTCGAGCAGAATCCCTACTGGGTTGTCAACCGCATCCGCAGCCGGAGCGTGCGCAACCGGGTGATGGCCTCGCTTTCCGCCGACTGGAAGGTGAACGACTGGCTCCGGCTCCGGGCGCGCGGCAATGTGGATTACCTCGGGGACAAGGTCCGTCAGCGGTTCTACGCCTCGACGGCTCCGGCGCTGGCCGGGGCGAACGGGCGGTATGTCGAGAGCGCCTTCTCGGAGACGCTTTTCAACGGCGAGGTGCTGGCGCTGTTCGACCGGCGTTTTTCTTCCGACTGGACCTTCAGCGCGACCGCCGGGGCGTCGCTCAACGACCGCACGGTCAACTCGCTGCGCATGGACTCCAAGACCGCGTCGCTCTACTATCCCAATATCTTCAACGTCGCCAATATCGTCATGGACAGTTCGGCCTACGTCGACGAGCAGATCGACGCCCGCCGGCAGATTCAGTCGCTGTTCGCCACGGCGTCGGTCAAATACGCCGAGAGCCTCACCTTCGAGGTCACGGGGCGCAACGACTGGGCCTCGACGCTGGCCTACACTTCGGCCGAAGGCAGCGGCTTCTTCTACTGCTCGCTGGGCGCGTCGTGGGTGGTCAGCAAGATGTTCAAACTGCCGGAGTGGATTTCGTTGGGCAAGGTCCGCCTGACGTGGAGCCGCGTGGGCAACGACATTCCGATGTTCATTACCAATCCCAAAGCCCACGTGACGGCCGGCGGCGGCATCAACGCCGCCGATGCGGCCCCCGGGACCGATCTCCGGCCCGAGATGACCCACGCCGTCGAAGCGGGTGTCGAGTGGCGTTTCTTCGGCGACCGGCTGGGCGTCAACGCGACCTATTATAAGACCAACACCCGCAACCAGTTCTTCAAGCTGCCGGCCCTCTCGGGCGAAGTCTACGCCTTCCGCTACGAGAATGCCGGAAACATCGAGAACGAAGGTGTGGAGATTGCGCTCAGCGCCTATCCGCTCTACGGAAAGGCCCTCACGTGGCAGTCTGCCGTCAATTTCGCCCGCAACAGGAACCGCGTGATCCGGCTCCACGACGAACTGCGCGAATACGTCTACGGCCCGTCGAGTTTTTCGTCGTCCTACGCCATGAAGCTGGTCGAGGGCGGTTCGATCGGCGATATTTACGGCCGGGCGTTCGAGCGCGACGGAAACGGCCGGATCGTCTACGAGACCGAAGGGGATTACGCCGGGCTGCCGCGGACGGTGGGCGAGGGCAATACCGTCCGGGTGGGTAACGCCAATCCCGTTTTCTCGCTGTCGTGGAGCAACACCTTCTCCTACCGCGGCGTGTCGCTGTCGATGCTCGTCGACTGCCGTTACGGCGGCCATGTGCTGTCGCAGACGATGGCTGACCTCGACTCCTACGGCGTCACGGAGGTCACGGCCGACGCCCGCGACCGGGGATATGTGACATTGGAAGGGCGGAGGATCGAAGACGTGAGGAGTTTCTACAAACTGGTCGGCGGACGCGCCGGGGTGACGGAGTATTACATGTACGACGCGACGAACATCCGCCTGCGCGAACTGTCGCTCTCCTATGCGCTGCCGCGCAAACTGATGCGGCGGACGGGCGTGTTCAGCGGCGCGACGGTGTCGCTGGTGGCCCGCAACCTCTTTTTCATCTACAACGCCGCGCCGTTCGATCCCGACCTCATCCTCTCGACGGGCAACGATAATCAGGGAATCGACGTCTACGGCATGCCGACGGTGCGGAGTTTCGGGTTCAATATCAAACTGGAGTTTTAAGGATGAAACGTTGGCGTACATACCTCTTCGCCGGATGCTGTGCGGTCGTTCTCGGGGCCTGCACGGGTAATTTCCGCGACCTGAACGACGACAAGTCCGGCATCACGGACAAGGAACTGGAGGCCGACGACAACGGACTGGGCTACCGCCTGGGCATCGTTCAGCAGGGCGTCTATTTCAACTACGACTACGGCAAGGGCAAGAACTGGCCTTTCCAGATGATTCAGAACCTCAATGCGGACATGTTCTCGGGCTACATGCACGACCCCAAGCCGTTGCAGGGCGGGAGCCACAATTCGGACTACAACCTGCAGGATGGCTGGAACGGCTCCATGTGGCAGTTCACCTACTCCTACATCATGCCGGAAATCTACCGGCTGGAGCAGACCGCGCCGGAGCAGAAGCCCGCGTTCTACGCCATTGCGAAGATTCTCAAGGTGCTCGTCATGCACCGTGTGACGGATTACTACGGCCCGGTGATCTACTCCCATTTCGGCGACCGCGGCAACGAATACGTGCCCGACAGCCAGGAGGAGGTTTACGGCCGTTTCTTCGACGATCTGGACGAGGCGGAGACGATCCTCACCGGCGCGGTGCGCGAACGGGGCGTGTCCGAAGAGTTCGGGAAATTCGACCTGCTGCTCGACGGCAGCTACGTGTCGTGGATCCGGCTGGCCGCCTCGCTGCGCATGCGTCTGGCGGTGCGCGTGGCGTGTGTCCTTCCGGAGCGGGCGGCCGCGGAGTTCCGCAAGTCGCTCGAAGGGTCTTACGGTGTGATCGAAACGAATCCCGCGAACGCCGCGGTTTCAACGTCGGGAACCTATACCAACCCGCTGGGCGAGATCAACCGCAACTGGAACGAGGCGGTGATGAACGCCTCGATGGAGTCGATCATGGTCGGGTATGGCGATCCGCGGCTCGAAAAATATTTCGAACCCTGCAAAAGCGACCTGGTCATTCTGGACGGAAACGGAAATTCGGTGACCGTGCCGCTCAAGGGCGGTTTCCACGGGATCCGCCAGGGAACGGCCTTCTCGCATAACTACTATGCCGCCTTTTCACGCCTTACGGTCGAGACGACGACCGACGCCGTGCTGATGACGGCGGCCGAGGTGTGGTTCCTGCGTGCCGAAGCGGCCCTGCGGGGATGGACCGGGGAGGATACGGAGACCTGCTACCGCAACGGCGTCACCATGTCGTTCGCCCAGTGGCAGGCGTCCGGCTGCGAGCAGTACCTCGCCAGCGACGCGGCGGCCATTGGTTACAGCGATCCCGTCGATCCGGGGAACGACATCGCCGCCCGCTGCCGGGTGTCGCCCCGCTGGGACGAGTCGGCGAGTCCTGGGCTGAAACTCGAACGGATCATCACCCAGAAATGGATCGCCATGTATCCCGAAGGCTGCGAGGCGTGGGCCGAACAGCGCCGCACGGGCTATCCGCGGCTGTTTCCGGTGCGTTACAACCACAGCAAGGGGCAGAGTATCGACACCGAGACGATGATCCGCCGGCTGCCGTACCCCGCGACGCTGGAGACCTCCGATCCCGAGCAGTACGCGGCGCTGGTGAAGGCGCTCGGAGGGCCGGACGACGGCGGAACCCGCCTGTGGTGGGACACGGGACGCAATTTCTGATCCGGCGGCACTTGTGTGCGGGAACGGTAAAGGCAGGGGCCAAGTCCCTGCCTTCGCGTCTGTGCTTTCCGGACGCCGGATTACGGCAGGTCGAATGTAACTTCCATTTGACCGACGGCGTGGTTTTCAAACCGGTTCGTTGTGAAATTCACCGGGAGGATGCTCAGCGTGCCGATTCCGCGACTGAATGCTCCGATCAGTTCGTCGCCGCCCTTTTCCGTCTGCACGTCGCCTTTGTCGTCGAACCGGATGTAATACGCGGCGAGGTTCTCCCGAATTCGCTGTTCTTTCGTATTCAGGCTCTCCTCCCGCATGATTTTGGAGACGACATTCCGGGTCTCCTGAAAATTGTCGTCGGATTCGACCAGCAGCCAGGCCGTCCTTCCGTATGCCACGCCGTTTATGTAGGACATTTCGCGGCGTTCTTCATCGCTGACCGTCTCCGTAATCAGGTTCTGCGGGAATTCGCCCACGAAAATTCGGATCAGTTCGTGGTTGTAGGTGTAAATCATTCCCGTCCGTTTCTCCATCTCTTTGCCGGAATACGATTCGCCCGACACGAGTTCGTCGAGATTAAGCCCTGCATTGCCCAGGCCCAGCAGGTGAAGCTGTCGGTAAGAGGTGTACCGGATCGGGGACTGGCAGAAGAACCCGCTGCTTTGGTGCGGCGATTTGGCGACGAGTTCCTTCACCCATGCGTTTGTCGCTTCCAGCGAGGGCTTCGCCAATTCTTTGATGTCGTAGGTGCTTGCGGCGAGGATAATCGGGTTGAACGTGTATTTGTCGGCGTAATCCGTCAGTTTCCGGCCGGGTGCATGGCGGTCGATCAGGTTGCCGGGGAAAATCTGCTTCCTCCACGACGGGGAAACGGCCAGTTCGAATGCCGTGATCCGATACTTCCGCGGGCCGCTGCCGTCCGACGGTTCGTAGGTGATGTCGGAAAACCAGTTCGTCGGGAAGGTGTACCATTGCATCGGCGCAGGGGCGCGCTCTCCCGCTTGGGTGACGTAAACGGGAATGGATGTCCGGTCGTACGACAGCGTTACGAATGTTTGGCGCGGATTCTCGTCGTAGTTGGGCATAACTTCCACGGCGAGGTATTCCCTGCCGCCGGCAGTGACTTTCTGTGCGGAGCACCACTCCGGCGTGCTTTCGATGCCCCAGTCGCAGTTCGATGAAATGGCGATGCGTTCCTGGATTCCCGGGCAGCCGGCCGCAATTCCGCTCATTTCGGGCGTAATGTAATACGTTTGTTCCGGTTGATCGTCGTGACAGGCCGTAAAAGCGAGCACGACAAGAAAAAGTCCCCAATGTTTCATGCTAAACGAGGTTTAGTTAAACGACCGGGAGCGGAGGTTTGTCGGAGAATTCAGCCCTTGGTAGTGCCTGTGTATTGTAAATGAGGGTTTTATACCTACTTTGCGACCCCCCCCCTTGTATCTTTCCGCAAGGTATGAAAATATAATCCGATAAGCAAATAAATCGGCGCCGGGAAGCCTTCAATCCATTGATTTCCGGTGGCCCGTGCGGGAACATGCCGCGTTTCGGTTGCGGATGTGCGGAATCCCATTGCCAGGGCTTGCTCACAAAAAAGTCTCCTTTCGGAGACTTCAATGTGCGGATAAAGGGACTCGAACCCCCACGCCGTAAGGCATCAGATCCTAAGTCTGACGTGGCTACCAATTACACCATATCCGCATCGGTAGGACAAAGGTAGATAAAAATTCACAAAACACAACCGGCACGGGCCATTATCCGGCTTTTTTGGTTACTTTTGTAAGTAATTTTTTGGACATGCCGCAGCATATTACCCTTGTACTCACGCCGAAGCAGGCTGCCGATGCGACGTTTTACACCTCGCAGGCGGCACGGCGCCTGGGTGTCGGCGAGGCCGATATTGCGTTGGTGCGGGTCGTGAAACGGTCGATCGACGCCCGGCAGCGGCAGGTGAAGGTGAACCTGACGCTCGAAGTGTACGCCGACCGCGAGCCGAAACCCGCGCCGGTGCATTTCGATTATCCGTCGGTCGAAGGGCGTACGGAGGTCGTGGTCGTGGGATCGGGACCTGCGGGGCTGTTCGCGGCGCTGCGGCTGATCGAACTGGGCCTGCGGCCCGTGATCCTGGAGCGCGGGCGCGACGTTTCGGCCCGCAAACGCGACATCGCGCAGATAAACCGCAACGGCGCCGTGAACCCCGACTCGAACTACGCCTTCGGCGAAGGCGGAGCCGGGACCTTCTCCGACGGTAAGCTATTCACCCGCAGCAAGAAACGCGGCGACTACAACAAGGCGTTGCAGACGCTGGTGTTTCACGGCGCGACGCCCGAAATCCTCTTCGAAGCCCATCCCCACATCGGAACCGACAAGCTGCCGGGCATCATGCAGCGTATCCGGCAGACGATCGTCGGGGCCGGCGGTGTGTTCCGCTTCGAAAGCCGCGTCACCGATTTGAAAATCGAAGGCGACCGGATAAAAGGCGTATGGTGCGGCGACGAACTGATCGAAGGAGCCGCCGTCGTGCTGGCTACGGGCCATTCGGCGCGCGACATTTACGAACTGCTCCACCGCCGCGGCGTGCGCGTCGAGGCCAAGCCCTTTGCGATGGGGGTGCGCATCGAGCATCCGCAGGCGCTGATCGACTCGATCCAATACCATTGCGAGACGCGCGGGGAATACCTTCCGGCGGCCTCCTATTCGCTCGTGAGCCAGGAAAACGGCCGCGGGGTCTACTCGTTCTGCATGTGCCCGGGCGGGTTCATCGTCCCGGCCATGACCGATGCCGCGGAGTCGGTGGTCAACGGCATGTCGCCCAGCGGCCGTACGTCGCCCTATGCCAATTCGGGGCTGGTCACGGAGGTTCGGCTTGCGGATTTCGAACATCTGCGTGCCGAATGGGGCGAGCTGGCGGGGCTGAAATTCCAGCAGCGGTTCGAGGAACTGGCGCGGGAGCGGGGCGGGGAGCATCAGATCGCCCCGGCACAGCGGGTCGCCGATTTCGTGGCGGGACGTGCCAGCGGGTCGCTGCCCCGAACGTCGTACATTCCCGGCATCACGCCGTCGCGTCTGGACGAGTGGATGCCCGGCTTCATCGCACAGGGACTGCGGCAGGGTATCGCGACCTTCGGCCGCCGGATGCGCGGATACCTGACTAACGAAGCGGTGGTTGTGGGCGTGGAGTCGCGCACCTCGACGCCCGTGCGCGTGCCGCGCGATCCTGGGACGCTGATGCATCCCGAAACGAGCGGTTTGTTTCCCGCAGGAGAGGGGGCCGGTTACGCCGGCGGCATCATTTCTGCGGCGCTCGACGGCGAACGAATCGCCGAGGCGGTAAAAAACTATATTCGATAACCGATGGAACCGAAAGTCAGCATTATCATTCCGGTCTACAACGTCGAGCCGTTTTTGGCTCGCTGTCTGGACAGCGTGGCGGGGCAGACCTTGCGCGGGATCGAGATTATCTGCGTCGACGACGGAAGTCCCGACCGTTCGATCGACATCCTGAACCGCTATGCGGCGCAGGACGGTCGCATCCGGGTCATTTCGCAGGAGAACCGCGGCCTGGGCGGCGCCCGCAACCGGGGATTCGACGCCGCGACGGGCGAATTCATCCTTTTCGTGGATTCCGACGACTGGATCGACCCGGCTTACTGCGAGCGGCTGTACGAGGCGGCCCGGGAGGCAGAGGCCGACATCGCCTGCGCCTCGATGCTGAAGATCAGACCCTCTTACTCGAAGTGGACGATCCATTATACGGAACGGCAGGTGGTTGCCGACACGCAGGAGAAATTCCGCATCTGCCGCTGTCCGCCCGATTTCTATGTGATGAACAAGCTTCTGCGGCGCGAGATGCTGCTGCGGCTGGGACTGCGCTTTCGCGAGCGGGTCTGCTACGAGGATGTGGAATATACGATGCGCCTGCTGGGCGAAGGGGGCGTTTTGGTGACGGTTCCCGACGTCGTTTACCGCTATGTGGTTAACGGGGCGTCGATTACCAAGAGCCGCCAGACGCCGAAGAAGCAACAGGACAAATATCTGGCTCACAAGGCCTTCGTAGCCTACGTCGACGCCCGCGGAATCCGCCTCGACGCGCGGTTCCGGCGCATCACCCGCCGTTCGTTCGACCGCTGGGGACTTACGTGGCTGAAAATCAAGGAGTGCGACGGCTGGGAAACCTGCCGGTTGTTCGACTTGATTCCGGTGTGGCGGAAACGTGTAACCGATAAACATGCATGCAATGGACATTGATCTGGTATACCTTTGGGTCGATGGAAACGACCCCGTGTGGTTGACGAAGAAAAATGAATTTCTGCCGGCAGACAGACAGGTGGACCCCCAGGTGGCGGGGGAGTGCCGCTACGTCGAGAACGACGAACTGCGTTATTCACTGCGCTCGGTGGAGAAATATGCGCCGTGGATACGTCGCGTCTACATTGTGACCGACGACCAGACGCCCACGTGGCTCGATACGTCGAACCCGCGCGTGAGGGTGGTTTCCCACCGGGAAATCATGCCTGCGGAGATTCTTCCCGTATTCAATTCGTGCACCATCGAACTGTTTCTGCCGCGGATTCCCGATCTGGCCGAGCATTTTCTCTATGCCAACGACGACATGTTTTTCAGCCGTCTCGTCGATCCCGGGTTCTTCTTCGACAGGCAGGGACGCCCCATCGTGCGGCTCAAGGTCCAGTCGTTGAAAAAGCACGATGACGACATCTATTGCCATACGATCCTCCGGATGCAGAATCTCGTGCGGGCACGTTACGGCAGGTGCTCGTCGCTGGCTCCCCACCATAATGTCGACGCTTACCGCCGCAGCGATTTTCTCGAATGCTGCGAGACCTTCCAAGCTGAATTGGAACATACGAAACATGCCCGGTTCCGCTCGCGCGACGACTGGCAGCGTGCCTTGGTGCTCTATTATGCGTTGGCGCGCGGACGCGCCTCGTTGCGCAAGGTGACCCGCTTCAACAAACTGCACAGCCCGTTGCGGCTGCTTCGGGCGGCTTTCGGCTCGGGTTGCGGCAGCGACTCGCGCTGTATCCCGGCTTATCTGCCGAATCTTGAATCTATTATGAAGAAGTATAGCCCGTCGCTGTTCTGCCTGAACGACGACGCGCGCATGACCGAGGAAGATCGTACTCGGGTCCGGGCGTTTCTCAAGACCCGTTTCCCCGAAAAGTCATCGTTCGAAAAGTAGCGCGTGGCGGATTTGGAACAACCGGGTCAGCCACCGACGACGGCGGCTGACCCCCCCCCGGTCTCATAGGATATCTTCGGGGTAAGATGCCGGTCGAGTCCCTTCTCGCAGCGGGTCCGGTGTTCGCGGATGCTGTCTTTGTAACGCTGTTCGTTCTTGGATTTGTTGTCCCGGGAAGCCTCTTTATGGTAGATGTGGAACACGATGCCCCGGAACTTCATGCAGCGTTGTTCCACGCCGCTGTTGTTCAGGCGCAGTACCAGTTCGGTATCTTCGTAGCCCCAACCTTCGAAACTCTCGTCGTAACCGTTCACGCGGATCAGGTCCTTGCGCCAGATGGCCAGGTTGCAGCTTCTCGGCGACCGGGTAGGCCCGAACATCCGGTAGAGAACCGCCATGATCGGAATCCGCATGGCATTGTTGCTGTTGCGCACGCCCTTGGTCATGGCCGAGAGCGAGGTGATCTCGCCGCTGAGCACTTTCTGGGCCAGCATCTCGGTGATGACGCCCCGGGAGCCTGAAACGTAGCATCCTTCCCGGGCGAAGATCATGTGATCCTGGATGAAATTCCGCTGCAGGATCAGGTCGCCGTCGACGTGGATGATGTATTCACCACGGCTGGCGGCAATGGCTTTGTTGCGGATGGCTGCCACCCGGAATCCTCGGTCCTCATGCCAGATATGGTGCACGGGAACCGGCGAGATGTTCTCGAAGTGCTTTACGACATCGCGGGTGCTCATGCCCGATCCGTCGTCCGCAATCAGGATTTCGGAGGGCATGACGGTCTGTTGCATCACGCTGTCGAGGCAAAGGTAAAGCGCCCGAGGCCAGTTGTAAGTGGAAATGATCAACGATACTGTCATCGTACTGTAAAACTATTGGTTAGGTTAGGAGTTCGAGGATAGGCAATAGCGAGTGTACAAAATCTCTGCCGGGGTGTTGAGCGGAGAGATTCTGGCTGAAAAGAAAATGACGTTGCTGAAATCATTTTGCAAAAGTAGCAATTTATCCGTTATGATCGTCATATGGCTCTTTTTATATATAAATGCACTTTTCGGCCGATACTGCATGCCGAATGAGAAAAGTTTTTTGCAGCCTTGTTTGTATGTATGCTATATATCTTATTTTCAGATGTATGGATGCTTTTTCCGGCTGGTGATATTAAAAAAACTCAAAAAATTTGAAAATTATTTTAATAAAAGCTTGCGCGAATGGTTTTTTCGCCTTATCTTTGCAGTGAAGTTTTAAGGTTCATTTAGGTTAGTAGTTTTAGGTTGGTTGAGGAAATCGGCAGGTTGTAACGGATTGTCCGTTACTAAGACCAAAGGAGCGGTACTCGTTCCGCGGTCGAATACCTCCGATTGAACCTCATTTTCGGAGGGGGTGGTTCCCCGCCGAAAAAGAAGGTCCTAGTCGTGAGACTCGGACCTTTTTTCTTTTCCTCCCGGGCGGGAGAACGTCAGAGTCCGGCCAGTTGCTCGCGGCTCACGCTCACCTCGACGCTTCCGAGCGCGTAACACCCGATGTCGTAAGGATTGTAGTAGAACGTAATGCCTTCGGGTGTGACGAGGAAATTCTCCGTTACGCCGATGTATTCCGGAAAAAATCCTTTCGTCTCCAGCTCTTCGTCGCTCCGGACCCCGTACTGTTTGCATATATCTTCGCGGATCAGCCGGTTGAGCCGCTCCAGCTGCGCTTCGGTGAACAGGTCGGCCGTCGTGATTTCGTAACCGCCTGCCAGCGAATAGTTGTAACATTCCGTACCGTAGATGCCGTGCGCTCCGCCCGTGTAGCTCGACCGTGTGATCACGTAGCAAAGGAGCGTGTCGACGACCGACCCTTCGGATTCGGCCGAGATTTCGCCCTTCCATGCCGGGCGGGCGCTACTTTCCGCTGCGTTCTCGGGCGGCGTCATGTCGCTGGTGACCTGACGGATCGCGGCCGAAGCAGCCTCCCGGGGCGTCCCTTCGAAGTTCTCCAGTTCGAAGAAGCGGCCGATGTTCGCCCGTTCGATCGCTGCGAGGGCGGGGGAGTCCTCGGCGTTGGAGATCGAGGCGAAGCGGTATTCGAAGCCGCAGGAGAAACCGTTTCCGCTGACCAGCGAGTCGGCGCTTACGACGGTGAACTGCGGCTGGACGGGGCGTTTCGTGCAGGACCCGGCCGTCAGTGCGGCGGCCAGGAGGGCGAGGGTACGGAATTTCATGGCGAATACGTTTTTATGTCTATCTGTAAAGATAGCTCAAAAAGCATTTGCGGCGTCCAAAAAAGAAAAAAATCACAGTTTTTGCCGGAAAATTTTGGAGTTTCGAAAGAAGGCGTTATCTTTGCACCACAAAACCAAACCGGTGGATTCATCTAAGGGTTAGGATACATGCCTCTCACGCATGACATAGGGGTTCGAATCCCCTATCCACTACCAAACCGACGGCTGTACGCAAGTGCGGCCGTTTTTTGTTTGGGATCGGTCCGGGATTGATCCCGACCGTTTTCGCGCCTCCTCCTCTCCTTCCGATATATTCCTTCAGTGAGCCGATTCTGTTCGTTATTAAAAAAACGCTGTTGGTGATGATTGTTGTGCGGTTCATTGAATTAATTTGCCGCCGTCGCACCGGTCCTCTATTTTTGCTTCAAAATTGCAAATAGAATTTTTATTTTAATAGTATGATTATGAAAAAATTAGTGTCTATGACCATGGCTATGGCCATGATGGCCGCCCTCTTCGTGGCGTGCGGGGATGACGGCACGGACGATGAGACACCCCCCCCCGCTGTTCCGACCATTGCATTGGACGGCGGTGACATCGACCAGCCGCAGGAGATCACGACTCCGATGTCGGTCAAGGTGTCGGTAACGGCTCCCGGTGCTATTGAGGGCTTTACGGTTACGATCGACTCTCCGGCTCTGACGGCCGAAATGCTCGCTACGGTAGGCTTGGCGACCGAGTTGAACCTCGTGAATCCCGGCAGCATGGCCGAAGCGCTCGGCGCGCTCGGGTTCCCTTCCGGGGATGCAGTTTCGGGCAAAACGGCGCTGACGTTCGATATTTCGGCGCTTGTTCCGATGATCGCGCAGATTTACAATGAAACTTCGGATCATAAGTTCATCCTGAAGGTGACTGATGCGAAGGGTAAGAGCACGACCAAAACCCTGACCTGCCATCTGACGGGCAAGGCGGCCCTGACCTATAACAACGATGCCGATCTGTGGGCCAATACCGCGACCGTTACGGCTGCGAATGTTCCCGAAGGCGGCAGCGTGCAGTATCGCGTAAAGGGCGCCGCCGACTGGACCGACGCCGTGCTCGTCGAAGGCGCGAAGTACAGCCTCGCTCCCGTCTGGACCTCGGCGAAGAACGATGCCGAATTGGATATTCACAGCATTCAGGCCGGTACGGGTATTTTTGCCGCTACGACTTACGAAGTGCGTGTCGCAAAGGACGGAGAGACCCTCGCCAGCAAAGAGTTCGCTACGGCGGCCGGGGATAAGATTCCCAACGGCGACATGTCGGGCTGGTCGAAGAGAATCTGGCTCGATGCCAGTAACGGTGAGTATCCGATTACTTATCCCAATCCCGAAGGCGTAAAGCTTTGGGACAGCGGCAACAATGCTTTCCTCGAACAATACAACGAGGACGGAACCCCTAAACTCTTTACGCCTCTTTGCCGGGAGGATGAAACGGAGGCCGGGACGGCGATTCTTTCCGCGCAAATGGTGATGGGCTTCGTGTTTGCCCCGGGGAATATGTTCACCGGCGATTTCAATTACACGGGCCTTTCCGGAACGGTCAATTTCGGTAAGCCTTATGCCTGGACGGCGCGTCCCCGCGCCCTAAAGGTTCGCTATAAGGCGCAGGTTGGCAAGATCGACAAAGTGGGTTCGAACGATCCCGACGGAGCGTCCTACAAGGATAAGCAGGATCGCGCGCGCATTTTCGTCGCCGTCGTCGACTGGACGGCCCAGCATGGTGTGACTTCGGGTATGACGGCTCCTACCGGCATGTGGGATCCCGCGACCATGAAGAGCGTCGACGAAGGTGCGATTCTCGGTTACGGCGATCTGGTCATTACGCAGACTGCTGCCGGCTGGATCGAGGCCACGCTTCCGATCGATTGGTATGTGGAGAAAGCCGGAAAACCGGCTGCCGATAAGTTCTCGCTCGTGATCTCGTGTGCGACCAGCGTGCGCGGTGACTACCTGACGGGTTGTTCGACGAATACGATGCAGGTCGACGATTTCGAGTGGGTTTATTGATCTGAAACCAGGTACCCGGTTCAGTGCCCGCAGGGAGCAGGGCGGTGAGTAGGCAGGGTATTCGGACCGGGTTCTTCTTTCGTTTGTCCTGCTCCCGAAAAAATGCGACGGCCGCCTTTCGATAAGGCGGCCGTCGCGGCGTTGGTTAGTTAAGGTATTAAAGGTTGGTGGGGGTTTGTTTTTCGAATTTCGCCTTGAATTTGTCCAGCTGGCGTTTCAGGGCGTCGATGGCTTCGTCGACCGACTCCTCGAAGGCTTTCGACTGGTGGCAGGCCACCAGATCCTCGCCGGGCATGTGCAGCGTGATGGTTGCGAATTTGTTTCCTTTTTCGTGGTCCTTATCGAGTTTGAGAATGACCTCGGCTCCGGTCGAGCGCTCCGCAAAGCGGTCCAACTTCGCCATTTTGGCATTCACGAATTCGACGAGCCGTTTGTCGGCGTCGAATTTCACGGATTGAATCTGTACGTTCATAGCCTTACAGTTTATAAAAGTTAATCATTTGCCTCCCTTTTCGCGGGGATGGGCCTTCGCGTAAACCTCCCGGAGCCTGGCGATGCTGTTGTGCGTGTAGACCTGTGTGGCCTGCAGCGAGGCGTGCCCGAGGAGTTCCTGTATTTCGCGCATATCGGCGCCTGCGTTCAGAAGGTGGGTGGCGAATGTGTGCCGCAGCACATGGGGGCTTTTCTTGCCCTGTACGCCCGTCCTGCCCAGTTCTTCCTGCACCGTGCGGTACACCGCCGTCCGGGATATGCGTTTCCCTTTGTGTGTTAAAAATAGTGCTTTTTCCGATGAAATGCAAATATTTTGCCTCTCAATTAATCCGATGTAATGTAAAATCTTTTCGCGTACGAATTCGAGGATCGGGACTATCCGCTCCTTGTCTCCCTTGCCCCGGATGCGCAGCGACGAGAAGTCCGCGGAGAAGTCGCCGCGGTCGATGCCGACCAGTTCCGCCAGGCGCAGGCCGCAGGCGTAGAGGAGGAGTATGATCAGCGAATTGCGCTCGCGGATGAAGTCCTCGGTGTCGTATTCGCACTCGCTGACGATGCCGCTCATGCGGCTTTCGGGGACGAAGGCCGGCAGTCGCCGCGAAGTCCGCAGCGAGGAGATCGGGTGTATGACGTCGCGGTCGATGGCTCCCGTGCGGAGCAGCCAGCGGAACAGCGCACGCAGCGACGATACCTCGCGGTTCATCGTGGCGGCGCTCACGCGGCCCGTTTCGGTGCGGTAGAGAATCCATTCGCGGATGTCGTCCGTGGTGATCCGTCGCGGCTCGAACTGTGCGTCGTCGACCCCCAGCCACGCGAGAAACTGCTCCACGTCGTGGCGGTAGTTGCGGACCGTGAGCGGCGAGTAGCGGCGTTCGGCTTCGAGGTATCGGACAAAATCTGCGATCATATGCGGTAAAGATAAGGAAAAACCTGTACCTTTGTTCCGAAAAAGAAATCGAATGAAGCAGAACTGGAAACCGGGGACGGTGCTTTATCCGCTGCCGGCGGTGCTGGTGAGCTGCGGCGCGGCGCCCGGGGAGTATAACATGCTGACCGTGGCGTGGACCGGGACGGTCTGCTCCGACCCGCCGATGTGTTTTATCTCGGTGCGTCCCGAACGCCATTCCCACGCGATCATCAGCCGCACGGGCGAGTTCGTCATCAACCTCACGACGCGCCGCTTGGCGCGCGCCGCGGACTGGTGCGGGGTGCGCTCGGGCCGCGACTACGACAAGTTCCGCGAGATGGGCCTGACGGCCGTGCCGTCGGAAAAGGTCGCCGCGCCCCTCATCGCCGAATCCCCCGTCAACATCGAATGCCGTGTCCGGCAGGTGCTGCCGCTCGGGACCCACGACATGTTCGTGGCCGAGGTGGTCGGCGTCCAGGCCGACGAGGCCTACATCGACCCGGCGACGGGCCGGTTCTGCCTCGAACGGGCCGATCCGATCGTCTACTCCCACGGCGAGTATTTCGCGCTGGGCGAGGCGCTGGGTCATTTCGGCTGGTCGGTGCGCAAAAAGAAAAAGGCGCAGAAGAAACGCTGACGCCTCCTATTTTTCGTACCTTCGGGGGGCGTAACGCCCCTTTTATCAGCCGGAGCGTTTTGCCGGGCTGCACACGATTCGGTTTTGGATCCGTCCGGGTTTTGTGCCTTCGGTGTTGTAGCGCCTTTTTATCAGCCGGAATATTTTACCGGAATATATACGATTCGGTTTTGAACCCGTCCGTTTTTTTGTACTTTTGTTTTATGAAAACACCTCTCGTTGCCTCTTCCCTGTTGTTCGCCTCGGCGGCTCTGCTGCTGGCGGGCTGCGTCAAGATGCCCAAGCCGGTAAGCCCGGACCCCGATGATCCGGACAACCCCGATTTCCCCCCCCCGCGGAATACGTCTATCCCTTCGGCGATGAACCCCGGCAGGTAACGGCCGAAATCACGCTGGCGTTCGAACCCGGGACCGATCTCTCGCAGGTGCGGGTCGGAATCCCTCCCCTGAAATACAACAAGTCGCTGCTGGTGCTGCTGACGCAGGACGACTGCAAACAGGCGGCTTTTTCGACGACCTGGGCGGCGATTAACGGACGTCCTCTTTCGGACACCTATTTTTATACGGCGGCGCACCTGCGCGGCGGCGACATGCCGCCCGATACCTACGGCTTCGGCAAGACGCTCGGCTCGACCGACGGGACGGGGCGCGAAGTGCGCTTCGCCTTCACCACGACGATCTCCCCCGAATGGGATTACATGGACGCCGAGGCCACGGTGAAGCCCGGCTATACGGACAATTACTACCGTTTCTTCATGCAGAAGGGCCTGATGTGGGGCGATGTTCGGGAGATGCTCAACTACGGCGTCGGCATCGCCCTGCACGACATGAACACCCCGTCGGTCGACCTGCCCGACTCGATCCGCCGCCATTACGGCATTGCGCAGCAGATCGTCCTCGACCGCCTTTCGGGCCGCGGCTGCAAGATGCTGGCCGAACCCAACGGCAACAAGACCTATGTCACGGCGGCTATGAGCTATGATCCGATTCAGACGATTTTCGTGCAATCGGGCGGCAGGCGGCTCCGGCCTTTCGCCGTGGAGGGCGATCTGGTGAAGACGGTGCTCGAGCGTGGATTCTGGCAGCCTAAAGACATCCCGGGGGTGATCGAAGCGCAGCTGGCACGTCCCGTAGCCGAGCGCGAGGCGGTCAGTATCGGGGCGCACGGAACCGACCGCACGTGGTCCGAGATGCTGTTGTGGCTCAACAACACCCACGGCAAGGACGGCGACGACTGCATGTGGATGCCCGCTCCCGAGGAGTATTTCGAATACAACTACCTGCGCCGGCATGCCGTCGTGGAGACCCGGGCCGGGGAAGACGCGCTGACGCTGACCGTCACGCTGCCCGGCGGACTGTATTTCTATTATCCGTCGCTGACCTTGAACGTTTCGGGTGTCGATCCTGCGTCCTGCACCGCCGTCGGGGGCGGCGAAACGGTCACGGGCCTCTCGTGGGCGCCCGGCAGGGAGGCCGCGGAAGGCGCAGAGGTGCTGGCCGTCAACTTCGACTGCCGGCACGCCCTGGCCGCGCATGCCGAACATTTCGTGGAGGTTTACGAGGCCGACCCTTCGGCCGCCAACCGGGCCGACGCCCGCTATTTCGTGGCGATGCTCAAGGATTCCGACCGCAAGGAGGAACTTCTCGAACGGATAAAGTAAACGCGAAAAATAACGAAAAGGGGGCGAACGGAAACCGGTTCGCCTCCTTTTTTTGTCTTTAATGCGGTTGTTTCGCGAATAATCGCTATCTTGCATGGCGTAAAATCCGGTTTCCCGTCCGCGTGGGAACCGAAACCTTTGCCGACGAGGCGATCAACCGGAAATAGGATGAAGAAATTGCTTTTCGTGTTGGCGGGGCTGGCTTTCGCACTGACGGCCGCCGCCCAGGAACTCCGAATTACGCACGGACCTTACCTGTGCGACATGTCGCAGGACGGGGTGACGGTGGTCTGGACCACCAGCAGGCCCGCGCTTTCGTGGGTCGAGGCCTCTCCCGCCGACAGCCTTGCGCCCGCACCCCCGCAGCCGCGCTATTACCAGACCGTCGCGGGCCGCAAACTGGCCGGCAGGACGCTCCACGCCGTTCGTGTCCGGGGGCTGCAACCCGGGACCGGCTACCGTTACCGGATCTTTTCGCAGGAGGTCCAGTCGTGGCCCGACGTCAACAACGTCACCTACGGAAAGACCGTCGACGCCGATGCGGCTCGGCGCCGGGTCTACGGGTTCTGCACCTTCCCGGCTGCGGGTTCCGCATGCTCCTTCCTCGTGCTGAACGACATCCACGGCAAGGCCGACTATCTGACCCGGCTCTGCAAGCATGTGGACTTTTCCGAGCTGGGATTCGTGGCCTTCAACGGCGACATGTCGAGCAGCGTCGAGAGCGGGGAGCAGCTTTTCAAGGCCTACCTTGACGCCTCGGCCGCGCTTTTCGCCGCCGAAACCCCGATCCTGTTCACCCGCGGCAACCACGAGACGCGCGGTGTCTTCGCCGACAGCCTCGGGGGTTATTTCCCCGGGCAGGACGGGCGGTTCTACGGCATTTATCGCTACGGCGACGTCTGCATCCTGCTGCTCGACTGCGGCGAGGACAAGCCCGACGACCATGCGGAGTACAACGGGCTGGCCGATTACGACGCCTACCGCACCGAGGAGTGCGAATGGCTGAAAAAGGCCGTGCGCTCGGAGGAGTTCCTCACGGCCTCGGCGCGGATCGTCCTGCTCCACATCCCGCCCATGGCCGAAGCCTGGCACGGGAGCGTCCACCTGAACGAACTCTTCGTGCCGGTGCTCAACGAAGCCGGGATCGACCTGATGCTTTGCGGCCACGACCATTGTTATTCGTTCCGGCCGGCCGGGGAGCAGGGTACGCGGTTCCCGGTCGTGGTCAACGATAACCGAAGCTACGTGCGCTGCGACGTTGCGGACAGCCTGATCCGCGTCCGGATCGTCGGTCCCCGCGAAAAGGTGCTCCATACGCACGAATTTCCACTGAAACTACAATTTCAACCATAACCTGAATCAATATGAAGAGACTCTTTTTTTCGCTGTGCGCCGTCGGTCTGTCGTGCGCAGCTTTCGGGGCGGGACCCGAGGCCAGCATCGTTCCCAAACCCCTCTCGGTAACGCCCGGCGCGGGGACTTTCACCGTAACCGCATCGACTGTGATCGGCGTCGGCAAGGATGCCGAACTGCGCCGCTCGGCCCGGATTTTCGCCGGGGAGGTCGCGCCCGTCGTCGGAGGGGTGATGAAGACCGCCGCCGGGGGCGACATCCGCCTGGCGGTGGACGGCTCGCTGGAGGCCGAGGCCTATACGCTCGCCGTGACTCCTTCGGGCGTCGAGGTGCGCGGCGGTACGCCGCAGGGCGTGTTCTACGGACTGCAGAGTCTGCGCCAGCTGGTCGTCGACGGCGGAGGCGTCCTGCCCGCCGTGACGGTCAGCGACAAACCCTATTTCGCCCACCGCGGGGGCATGCTCGACCCCTGCCGCCATTTCTGGACGGTGGACGAGGTCAAGGAGTATATCGACATCCTCGCCATGCACAAGCTCAACAAGTTCCACTGGCATCTGACCGACGACCAGGGCTGGCGTATCGAGATCAAAAAATACCCCGAGCTGACGCGCGTCGGGTCGGTGCGCAAGGAGACGCTCATCGGCCACCACCACACCTCGAACGAGTATGACAAGACGCCCCACAGCGGCTATTACACGCAGAAGCAGATCCGCGAGATCGTGAAATACGCCGCCGACCGCTACGTCACGGTGATTCCCGAAATCGAACTTCCGGGTCATGCCGTCGCGGCGCTCACCTCCTATCCGTGGCTGGGCTGCAAGGGCGAAGGCTACGAGGTGCGCCGGCGCTGGGGCATCAGCAAGGAGGTCTTCTGCCCGGGTAAGGAGACGACGTTCGAATTCCTGCAGAACGTCTTCGCCGAGGTGCTGGAGCTCTTTCCCTCGGAGTTCATCCATATCGGCGGCGACGAGTGCCCGAAGGAGAGCTGGAAGCAGTGTCCGCTGTGCCAGGAGCGCATCAAGGCCGAGGGACTGAAGGACGAATTCGAACTCCAGAGCTACACGGTGCGCCGCATGGAAAAGTGGCTCCGCGAGCACGGCCGGAAGATCATCGGCTGGGACGAGATTCTCGAAGGCGGCGTTTCGCCCACGGCGACCGTCATGTCGTGGCGCGGCTCGAAGGGTGGCATTGCGGCGGCCAAGGCCGGCAACCACGTCATCATGGCGCCCAACGTCCATTGCTACCTGGACTACTACCAGACCAAGACTCCCGCGAAGGAGCCGATGGCCATCGGCGGCTATGTCCCGATGCGCAAGGTCTACGAACTGGACCCCTACGACCAGCTTACGCCCGGGGAGCGTTCCTACATCCTCGGCGTGCAGGGTAACCTCTGGACCGAGTACATCGCCACGTTCCCGCACCTGAAGCACATGCTGCTGCCGCGCCTGGCCGCCATCGCCGAGGTGGGCTGGTCCTACGACCGCAAGGATTTCGACGACTTCAAACACCGTATGAACTCCCTGCGCAAATGTTACGATACGGCGGGGCTGAACTACGCCACCTATTTCTTCGAAGGCAAGGACGAATAACCCCACCCCGGTCTGCAAAAACATCCCCGTAATGCCAATACATTACGGGGATGTTTCGTTATTTCAGGGCCGTGTCGTTCAGTTTCCGGCCGGCGTCTGCCCGACGACCTCGATCCATTCGCCCTTCCGGAGCGCCCGCACCGAGTTGTCGTACATCGCCTCGCAGTAGACCGAGGGGAGGTAGTAGCGGCCCTTGTAGGCTGCGGTCAGCTTGATCGGGATCTCCTTGCTCTCGCCGCTCCGGAGGTCGAAGTAGCTCAGGACCCGGTCGTCGCGGATGTCCTGGTAGGTGACCGCCGAAAGGTCACGTTCGGAGGTGATCTCCCAGCCTGCCGGGACGATGTGCGTCAGGGCCAGGTCGGCGTAGCGCTCGTAGCCGCTGGTGTTCGTGATGGTCACCACGGCGTAGAAGTCCGTCGATACGGCGACCGATTGCGGGTCGAGCGGCGCGCCGTTCATGTCCCGGTAGCGGACGTCGATCTTCAGGCCGCTCGCGGCTTCCGCCTCCTCGCCCTTGCCGGGCGTGTAGCTCTGGCTCACGACCAGGTAGAGGCTGCCCGTGCCGGTGTTCTTCACCTCGGTCTCTGCGGTGAGCGGCATGGAGGCGATCGACTTGGCGCTCCGCAGCTGTTCGCGGCCGACCCGGGCGTCGATGCCCGTCTGTCCCGTGGAGGCGAAGTTGACCAGCGTGTTGAGCATCCAGGCCGTCGACTGCGTGCTCAGCCACTTGTCTTTCTTCAGGATGTCGGACATTGTGAGGGCCGTGCGGAACGCCGCTTCGCGCTGTCCTAACAGCGTCTGTGTCATCAGCACGATCGCCATCTGCCGTTCGGGACTGTTGTAGGTTCCGTCGTAGGGGTCGGCCTTCGGAGCCGCCGTGTTGGCGGTCTGTGCAGTCAGCTCTTCGGCCACCTTCCGGTTGCCGTCGAGGGCGTAGGCCGCGGCCAGCAGCCATCGCGCGTCGCTGCCGGCCTGCGCCGACTTCTCCCGCAGGCGGTTCATGGCACCCCGGTCGGGTGTGCCGCCGAGGGCGAGGACGTATTGTGCGTAGGCCAGCGTCAGCGGATTGTCGAAGGTGCTGCCGCGCAGGTATTTGAGCGCGCGGTCGAGCGTCGTCCGGTCGACGGCGTAGCCGTATTTCGCGGCCTCGGTCATGAAATGGACCGCATAGGCCGTGCCCCACTCCGAGGGCGAGGTTCCGCCGCTCCAGTAGGCGAATGCTCCGTTGGAGAGCTGATAGCTCCCCAGCCGCGACAGGACGCTCTTGATATTGCGGTCGATGTCCTGCAACATCTCTTCGTCGCACTCCGCGACGGAGGGCAGGTAGAGTTGCGGGAAGGCTCCCGAGGTGATCTGCTCGATGCAGCCGTGGGGGTAGCGCACGAGGTATTCGAGGCGGCGCGAAAGGTCGATCGGAGGAATCGACGAAAGTTCCAGACGGGCGGTCCCGGAGGCTTTCAGGGGCTTCACCCGGACCGTTTCGCCCGGCTGGAGAATGCGGTCCTCCGAGGTCGTGACGTAGGGATTCGGCTCCCGCACGTCGATCTCGATCTCCGAGGCGGAGTTGTCGCCGGAAGAGGCCGCCGTGACGCGGACCTTCCCGATCCCGGTCTGCCGGCCCGCCTTGAGCCGGAAGGTGACGACCTGTTCTCCCTCGTCGCCGAGGACGACGCTCCGGCTCTGCGGCCCGACCACGGAGAACGCTTCGTTCACGGTCACCCGGACGTCGGTTTTGCCGACCCCTTTTTCGAGGGCGAAGACCGTGACCGGGAGTTCGATCTCCTCGTCCGTGGAGACCACGCGGGGCAGGGTCGCCTGCACCAGGAGCGGCTTTTTCACGGCGACCTCCTTCGCCGCGGAGCCGAAGGCGCGGCCGTTGGAGGCTACGACCATCACGCGCACCGATCCGAAGTAGGGCGGCAGCGCGATCCTGTGGGTGTTGGTCTTCCCGGCGGCCAGCCTCTCGGCGCCGAGGAACCGCACGACGGGTTTGAACCGCTGCGCCCGGAGCGCTCCGGTGTTGGGTTGCTCGGCGTCGCCGCCGATGGCGAACAACTGCTCGATGCGGCCGCCGTAGGCGCCGATCACATAGTCGAACAGGTCCCACGTGCGGACGCCCAGCGCTTCGGTGGCATTGAAATAGAGGTAGGGGTCGGGCGTCTTGAAGCGCGTCAGCCCCAGCAGCCCCTCGTCGACCAGCGCCAGCACGTAGCTCATCCGCTTGCCGTTCCGCTCGCGGACCCGGATCGTGATTTCCGACTCGGGCTTCACCGACTCGGGCATCTCGACGACGGGCGCAAGGCGTGTGCCGACGTCCTCGATCGGAAGCCGCAGGACGCCGAACAGCCGCATCGGCGCATCGTTGAGCGTGTTGCCGTGGGGCTGTACGAGGGTCACCGAGACGTAGACGTTCGGGGCCATGCCCTCCCTGACGGGAATTTCGAAGGAGGTCTGCCGGTCGGTGCACTCGATCCAGCGGCTTTCGCGCACCGAACTGCCGCTCTCGACGCTCACCAGCGCCCGTGCGCCCGGGGACGAAGGGATGGTGATCTTCGCCCTGTCGCCCGGCACGTATTTGTCCTTGTCGCGGGCGATGGCCAGGCGTGTCGCGGCGTCGGTCACCGAGGAGACGTCGCCCCGGTAGTCGGACGACGACACGCAGACGACGCACGTCGCCGAATGCGCCTGCCGGGCACCCGTCACGCGAACGAGGTAATAGCCGTAATCGCCGGCGCTCCAGCGCATCGTGACCTGTCCTCTGCCGTTCGAGAGGGTGGTCCGGAGGGTTTTGTACTGGGCGTTGAGCGCGCTCTTGGCGTAGCGGGCCTGGGAGGCCGCCGACGAGGCGTCCCACCACCAGTAGGAACTCATCCTGTAAACCGTCACGGTCGCCTCCTCCGTGCCCGTCACGGGGCGGCCCCGGGCGTCGAGCAGGACGAGCCGCAGCGCATGGTCGCGTTTGCTGTCGAGGTATTCCTCGCCCCAGTCGCTTTGCTGGGCGGTTACGCCGATGCCGAAATAGGCGTCGTAGGGCGAGACGGCCGCGATCTGCTGGTCGACGCTGAAGTCACCGCTCTTTTCGAAGACCTTGACGGTGAATTTGCCGCTCAGCATCCCCGGACTCAACCCTTCCAGCGAGGAGAGCCGGTCGGTGGTCAGTTGCAGCGTGCCCTCGGCGTCGGTCGTGCCGGAGACGATCTCCCGCTCCTCGGGGGCGAACTGCTTCGTGGCGTCGTCGAACGAATAGTCGGCATAGCCCTTGAAGCGCGTCGGGATTTGCGACAGCTGCGCCAGGAGCGTGACTTGCGATCCCGCGGCCGGTGCGCCGTGCAGCCACCGGGCTGTCAGCCGGCCGTTGAACTCCTTGGCGTCGACGGTCTGTCCGTCGCCGAGGTGCATCTCGATCTTTATCCGGTTGGGCTTGACGGCGTCCACGCGGATGTTTTTCTCGAACGTCGCGCCGCCGAAGGCCGCCTTCGCGTGCCAGATTCCCGTGGGGGAGGCGGGCGTCGTCTGTAATTTGAATGTATGAATCCCGTCCGAAGAACCGCTGCTGACCGCCGACTGCACCAGCTGCCCGTTGGGGTTGTAGAACTCCAGCGATGCCGGGTGATTCTCCGGCAGCGGGTTGTCCGAGGCGACGATCAGCGTGAGGTAGATTTCGTCGCCCGGGCGCCAGACGCCCCGTTCGCCGAACAGGTAGCCCTTTATCCCCTTTGTGTCGGTCGTGCCGCCCACGTCGAAATTGCTCAATGAAAGTGCCGCGCCCCGTTCCACCCGGACGAAGGCCGCGTCGCCGTTAGCCTCGGCCAGGACCATGTAGGGTTCGTCCCCGCATTTCAGCACGGCCCGTCCCTCGGAGTCGGTGACGGCTTCGGCCAGCTGCTGGTTCTGGCGGTCGTAGGCCCGGACCTTGCAGCTGCCTTTCGGACGCGCCGAGACCAGGTCGGTAGTGTAGACGATCAGCTCTCCGTCGCCGCTGCTCTTGCAGATGATGCCGATGTCGGACTGGATGACGACCTTCGACCGCTCGGCGTAGGTCCGGTAGTCGCCGAAATAGTAGTCGTAGTCGTTGCTCTCGACCGGAATCAGCGGGTCGACGCCCCTGATTTCGAGCAGGTACATCGACTTCCGGCTGTCGGTGATCAGGCGGCTGAGGTCGAGCGAATAGCTGTTGGTGCGGTCGAGCCGCGTCGAGGCTTTGCCCCCGAGGTCGATGGTCGTGTCGCGGACGACGCGGGAGACGTACTCCATATCGGAGAAATAGGTGTCGCCGTAGTAGTTCCGCTGGAAGAATTGCAGCAGGTTGCTGGCGAAGATCTTCCGCACGCGCACCCGCGCCCGGGCGAAGTTCACCGATTCGAACAGCAGGCTCATGCGGTTGGACGAGGGCAGGATGGAGCCTTTGCCCGTGAAGCGGATCGCGGGAGCCTGCGAGGGCAGCGTCGCCGTGAAGGCGTAGCTTTCGCCGAGCCGGCGCCCCGCCTTGTTCTGCACCTCGCGGCTGATTTCGATCTCGTAATTACCCGTGAGTTGCGTTTCGGGGTAGATGTAGAGGCGGTTCCGGTCGACCGAGGTCCGGAATTTCGGGTCGAAGCGGATCAGGCTTTTGAAATCCTGGTTGGGCTTGAGCGGCTCGGAGAAGGTGACGACCACGGCCAGCGGCTCGGTCTGCACGGTGTGGTCCAGTACGATGTATTCGCCCTTGCGGGGGACCTCCATCTCGACGTTCTGCTTCGGGTCGAGGTCGAAATCGAGGGTCAGCTTGTAGCTTTCGTCGCTGCGGGTCGGGATGTTCTCGACCCGGTATTTATGGACCGTGCCGTCCTCCGAATGGGTCCATGCCACTTCGGGTTTCAGAAGTCCCTTGATTTTGAGCCGCTGCTCCACGTAGTCGGCGGCGACGTAATCCGACGAAACCGTTTCGCCGACCAGCACGTAGTATTTCAGGTCGTCGCTCTGCTGCAACCAGCAGGGGTTGTAGGAGAAACGCAGTTTCGGCGTCGAGAATTCGAACTCGGCGACGCCTTTGGCTTTCCCGCCGGTAAGTTTCGATGCGTCGAGCGTCACCTTGTAGCGGGTATCGCTCTTCAGGGGCGATTTCGGGACGATGCGCAGCATCCGCACGCCCTGACGGGAAACTTCGATGTCGGCCCCCGGGGTGAACGATACGGCGTCTTCCAGATCGTCTTCGGCCAGTTCGACGCCTTCGCGGAGGGTCACCTGGACCGGCATCCGGACGCCCGAAAGTCCGTTGGTCGACGACTCGACGATGTCGCTCGCCGGGCGGCTGCATGCGGCGGACAGCAGGACGATGAGGGCAAACAATGCGGCGCGGAATGTTTTCATGGTGCGTTTTTTTAGGTAACTTTGCGTTGGATACGGCGGGGTGTGCATATCTTCCACCAAAGATATATAAAATATGTCAAAAATGATGTCGAAAAAAGGAATCTGCCTCCTCGCGGTCGGGCTTACCCTGCTGCCCGCCGCGGTTTTTTTCTTCGCCCTGCCGCGGACGCTCTTCGACGAGCCGTTCTCCGCGACGGTATGGAGCCGCGACGGGCAGCTGCTCTCGGCGAAGGTCGCCCCCGACGGGCAGTGGCGTTTCTTTCCGACGGACAGCGTGCCCGAAAAGTTCCGCACCGCCGTCACGACCTACGAGGACAAGCGTTTCGACCGCCATTTCGGGGTCGACCCGCTGGCCCTGGTGCGTGCCGTGGGGCAGAATCTCGCGGCGGGGCGGATCGAGAGCGGCGCGAGCACGCTCACGATGCAGACCATCCGCCTGAGCCGCGGCGGAAAGCCCCGGACCCTGGGTGAAAAGTTCGTCGAAGCGGTGCTGGCGCTGCGGCTCGAAATGCGCTGCGGCAAGGATGAAATCCTGGCTTTGTATGCTGCCCATGCACCCTTCGGCGGCAACGTCGTGGGGCTGGAGAGTGCCTCGTGGTACTATTTCGGCCGCAGTGCGCGGGACCTTTCGTGGGCCGAAAGCGCCCTGCTCGCCGTGCTGCCCAACGCGCCTTCGCTGATCCACATGAAGCGCAACCGCGACCGGCTGCGCGCGAAGCGCGACCGGCTGCTCGACCGCATCCGGAGCGGCGGGCATATCGACTCCCTGACGTGCGCCCTGGCCAAGCTGGAGCCGCTGCCCGAAGCTCCCGAACCGATGCCGATGGAGGCGATGCACCTGTTGGGCAGGATGCGCACGGGAGCGTTGCGCTCGACGCTCGACGCCGACCTTCAGGGGCGGGTGAACGCGCTGGCCCGGCGTTACAACGCGCAGTACCGGGGCAACCGGATCAACAACCTGGCCGTCGTGGTGATGGACGTGCGGAGCGGAGAGGTGCTGGCCTACGCCGGCAACGTCTACGACCCCGGGGACCGGAGCGCGGGAACCAGCGTCGATGTCATCCCCGCCCGGCGCAGCAGCGGCAGCGTGCTCAAACCGATCCTTTATGCCGGGATGCTGGACGACGGCACGGCGCTTCCGACGATGCTCTTCCCCGACGTGCCGACCTATTACAGGGATTTCACGCCCCAGAACTACAACCGCACGTTCGACGGTGCGGTTCCCGCCGACCGGGTGGTCGAGCGTTCGCTCAACGTTCCGTCGGTGCGGATGCTCGACAAATACGGCCGGGAGAATTTTCTGTCGCTGGTGCGGGGGCTGGGTTTCCGCACGATCGACCGCAGCGCCGACCATTACGGGCTGTCGCTGATCCTGGGCGGCGCGGAGATTACGCTGTGGGACCTCACGGCCGCCTATATGCTGATGGCGGCCAAACTCAACGGGCAGGAGACGATCCGCCGGCCGCATTACGACATGGCGTCCGCTGCGACCATTGCGGCCGACGACATTCCCCTGTCGCGGGGTGCGCTGTGGCTGATGTTCGAGGCGATCAGCCGCGTCACGCGCCCCGAGGAGGAGGGCGAATGGCAGTATTTCGCCTCGTCGAAGAAGATCGGCTGGAAGACCGGGACGAGCTACGGCAACCGCGATGCGTGGGCCGTCGGGGCGACGCCCGACTACGCCGTGGGCGTCTGGGTCGGGAACTGTTCGGGCGAGGGACGGCCGCTGATGACGGGTGTGGGGTATGCCGCGCCCGTACTGTTCGAGGTGTTCGGCCTGCTGCCCGGAAGCGAGTGGTTCGCGGAGCCTTACGGCGACCTGGAACCCGCCGTGGTATGCCGCCAAAGCGGATTCCTGGCCTCGCAGGTGTGCCCCGACCGCGATACGCTGATGATTCCGCGGACCGCCGCTCCGGCCGAGGTCTGCCCCTATCACCGGATCGTCAATTTAAGTCCCGACCTGAAATACCGCGTGACGGCCGACTGCTGCGATCCGGCCCGCATCGTCCGCAGGCCGATGTTCATTCTGCCGCCCGCGCAGGAGTGGTATTACCGGAAACAGCACCCGGACTACCGCCCGCTGCCGCCGCTGCACCCCGGCCTGTCGGGCCGCGGGGTGGGGAACGACCCCATCGAGATCATCTATCCGCAGCCGGGGCGCGTGCTGGTGGCCCCGAAGTCGCTCGAAGGAGAGCAGCAGAGCCTCGTCTTCACGGCCGTGCACCGCGACCGCAACGCCGTGCTGTTCTGGCATCTCGACGACCGGTACCTCGGTGCGACCTCGCTGGAGCACAAACTGTCGGTCCGGCCCGCTCCCGGGCGTCACCGTCTGACGGTGATCGACGAACACGGGGCCTCCCGAAGCGTCGCGTTCAGCTGCCGGTAGGGCGGATTCCGGGCACAGGGCGTCTCCGCCCGGACCGATTCCCGCAGGCACCCGGCGTTCCGGGACGGACGAAAAACGCCGCCGCAGGGAGATTCCCTTGCGGCGGCGTCCGTGTGTTTCTGCCGGAGCGGGCGTTTATTTCACCCCGAAGCGGTAGATGCAGACCTGCGTGTATTCTTCGCCCGGGCGCAGCACGGTCGAGGGGAAGTTGTCGTGGTTGGGGCTGTCGGGGTATTTCTGCGTTTCGAGCGCCAGCGATTCGCGGTAACGCAGCGGTTTGCCGTATTTGCCGTTCGCTTTGCCGTCGAAGAAGTTGCCGCTGTAGAACTGCATGGCGGGCTGGTCGGTCAGCACCTCGATCGTGCGGCCCGAAGCGGGTTCCCAGACCGTGGCCGCCGGCTCGATGCCGTCCGCGGTCTTGCGGTCGAGGACCCAGTTGTGGTCGTATCCCGCGCCGTTGCGCAGCTGCTCGTTGTCGGCGCCGATGCGCTCGCCGATGGCGTGCGGCTGGCGGAAATCGAACGGCGTGCCCGTGACGTCGGCGATCTCCCCGGTGGGGATCAGCACCGAGTCGACCGGCGTGGTGCGGCTGGCGTTGATGGTCACGACGTGGTCGAGGATCGTGCCGTTACCCTCGCCCTTGAGGTTGAAGAAGGGGTGGTGCGAGAGGTTCACCACGGTCGGCTTGTCGGTCGTGGCCTTGTAGTCGATGCGGAACTCGTTTTCGGGCGTGAGCGAGTAGGTCATCTCGATCTGCAGGTTGCCCGGGAAACCTTCCTGTCCGTCGGCGTGGAGGTACTTCATCACCAGACGGTCTTCCGAGGCCGAAACCACGTCCCAGACCACGCGGTCCAGGCCTTCGAGCCCGCCGTGGAGCGTCTGGCCGTTGTTGTTGATCGGCAGGTTGTACTCCGTGCCGTCGAGCGTGAAGCTGCCCTTGGCGATGCGGTTGGCGTAGGGTCCCACGACCGCGCCGAGGAAGCGTTCGCCGTCATTGTTGATGTAACGGTCGATCGTCTCGTAGCCGAGCACGATGTCTTCGTAGTTGCCCGCACGGTCGGGGGTCCAGAGCGATACGACGCGTGCGCCGTAGTTGGTGACCTGCATGGTCACGTCGCCCGCATGGAGCGTGTAGATACCGACGGGCTTGCCGTCCGCCTCCGTCTGGAAGGCCTCGTTGCTGAACAGGGTGATTTTCGGCTCCTGGCTTCCGCAGGCAGCCAGCAGCAGGGTGCATAATGCGATGAAATTTCTTTTCATGGGTCGGTTTTTGGGTTCTTTGTCTGCAAAGTTAATCAATCCGGGCATTTTGTGGTCGCGTTTTTTCGGTTTTTTTCTTTTTGGGCCGGGGCGTGTCGTCCGCCTCCTTGTGGAACATGTGCTCTTTGGCCTCCATCTCCGTTTCCTGCCCCCGGTCGCCCTGGCGCTCCATCCATTGCAGCAGTTTGGCGCGCAGTGCGGCTTTCTCCCCGGCGTATTTCGGATCGTCGGCCAGGTTGCGGGTCTGGAACGGGTCGCTGACGATGTCGTAAAGCTCTTCGCCGGGGCGGTGCTGGTAGCGCTCTACCTGTCCGCGGGCGAATTCGTCGGTGGCGGCCTTCTCCTTCCACGAAGCCCACCAGTCGCGTTTCGGGTGCGTGGACATGCACTTGAACGTCGCTTCGGGCGTGAGGTTGAGGATGTAGGCGAAACGGTCGCTGCGCACCGAGCGGATGCCGTAGTATTCCGGTCCGGCGTGGATGCCGCGGCTGGTCTGGATGGCGTAGACCTCCTGCTTGAAACTCCTGGCCTCTCCCCGGACGACGGGCAGGAAACTGCGTCCGTCGAGTCCTTCGGGAATCTTTCCGCCGGCGATGTCCACCAATGTCGGGGTCACGTCGACGTATTCGCACATGGCGTCGGTCGTCGTGCCGGGTTTGACCACGCCCGGCCAGCGCACGACGAAGCCCGTCTGCAAGCCTTCGTCATAGCAGGTCCACTTGCCGAACGGGAACGAATAACCCTGCTCGCTGGTGAAGATGAAGACGGTGTTTTCGTCGAGTCCGTATTTGCGGAGCAGGGAGTCCACCGCGCCCACCTGGTTGTCCAGCACGTTGATCTCCGCGAGGTAATTGCGGAACTGCCGGCGCGTTTCGGGCGTGTCGACGAGGTTGCCGGGCAGCGTGAGGTCGTCGGGGTTCCAGAGGCTGCGGTCGCCGAGCGTCCACGGGTCGTGAGGCTCGGTCGAGCCGACGTAGAGGAAGAACGGTTCGCCCGTCTGTGCCACGTCGGCCAGGAACGGTTCGATCTTTTCGGGGTGTACGCTGCGCAGCGACTCCTCCGAAAGGAACTCGAACGGGAAGGATTCGATCGGCGCGATGTGCCGCTTGCCCTGCAGGGCGACGCGGTAACCGGCCTCCTTGAGGTATTCGGGCAGCGTGTGCACGCCCTCGTCGAGCCGCGTGTGGTTGGGATAGGCTCCCGAGCGGACGGGGTAAAGCCCCGTGAGCAGGCAGTGGCGCGTCGGGGAACTCATGGCCGTCGCCTGGAAGAAGCGCTCGAAACGCAGTCCCTGCGCGGCCAGCCGGTCGATGTTGGGCGTGATGGCGTCGGGGCTTCCGTAGCAGCCCAGGTCGTAATGGCGGCAGTCGTCGGCGATGACGAGCACGATGTTGGGGCGTTTCGGGCTTTGCCGGGCGGGTTTGGCGGCCTGGGCCGCGCCGCCGGAGAGCAGGGCCAGCGAGGCCCCGAATCCGATCTTTCCGGCGGGTATCGTCTTGTTTCTCATGGTCGTTCTGTCCGGAGATGGATTATTGTTTTCCGGCGCCGATGCGGGGACGGCGCTCCCACCAGGCCAGTACGGTCTTCGAAAGGTCGCGGACCAGCGCGGGATTCTCCTCCGCGAGGTTCTTCGTTTCGTTGATGTCGGCGGCGATGTCGTAGAGCTGGGCGTTCGAACCGTCGGGGTTGACGAGCAGTTTCCAGTTGCCGCGGCGGATCGCCAGCGAGGGGCTGTGGTGGTACTTGTCGCGGGGGAACATGAACGCTTCGTTGCGGCCGAAGTCCCACATCAGGTCGCCTTTGCGGACCGCGGGTTTTCCGAGCAGGGCGCGGCTCATGTCCTCGCCGCTCGAACGGTAGCCTTTCGGCAGCCGGGCCTTGGCGATTTTGCAGAGCGACGGCAGCAGGTCGACGGCGCAGACGACCGTTCGGTCGTCGACCTTGCCGGCTTCGATCACCCCGGGCCAGCGGATGATGAACGGCATGCGGATGCCGCCTTCGTAGAGGCTGTTCTTCACGCCGCGCATGCCGTTCGTGCGCAACTGGCGGAAGCTCGGGGCCGGGCCGTTGTCCGAGGTGAAGATGACGATGGTGTTGTCGCTCAGCCCCAGCTGGTCGAGCCGCGTGAGGAAGCGGCCGATCTGACGGTCGTACTCGGCGAGTACCTCCGAGAAGTTGGGCTGTGAGTTCCAGTCCTTCTGCTTGTGCTGCGACTCCTCGTCGGGAACCCACGGCGTGTGCATGTCGTCGGGCCAGAGGTTCACGAAGCAGGGCTTGTCCTTGTGGCGCACCAGGAAGTCGAGCGTCTTGTCGACGAAGTAGCCCGTACGGTTCCAGCGTTTCACGTCGTCCTTGTCGCTCCAGATCCAGTTCGTGGCGGTCAGTTCGGGAGCCGGGTCGGGGCTTTCCCACGTCGAACAGTATTCGTCGAAGCCGAACGAGGGGATCGATGGCGCGTCCTTCACATCGCGCCCGCCGCCCATGTGCCACTTGCCGAAGTGTCCGGTGGCGTACCCGGCGTCGCGGAGGATGCGGGCCATCGAGGGCGCTTCGGCGGCGAGGTAGTCGGCCTGTTCGCAGGCGGCGTTGCCTTTGCGGGTCTGGAGGTAGGTGTTGATGCCCCACTCCATCGGGAACATGCCCGTGGTGAGTCCCACGCGCGAGGGCGAGCTGACCGGAGCGGAGGAATAGTAGCTGTTCAGGACCAGACCCTGCGAAGCCAGGCGGTCGATGGAGGGCGTTTCGATCCAGCCCGTGTTGGTGCACGAGAGGTCGCCGATGCCCATGTCGTCGGTGTAGATGATCACGATGTTCGGGCGGCCCTGCGGCGTTTGCGCCTTGGCTTTTGCCGGGGCCTGCGCCGTGGCCGAGGCGACTGTTCCGGCGCCCAGCAGTCCGGTGAGGATGGTGCGGTTATTCATGTCTTGAAGTTTTGTGAGTTTGCGTGTGGTTCTCGTCGGCCGGGGGCGGTCCCGCACCGAGGCGCGGCCGTCCGGATTCCGGTCCTGTTCCGATCGCAAGATAACCATTATATAGGAGCCGGGGACTAAAAATTTGGCCAAAACAGGCCACGGAATGTTCAAAATGCTGCCGGAGACCGGAACCCGGGGCTTTGCGGCCGCGGTCGGGTTCCGGTTCGGAGCGGATTCGAGGGGGACGAGGGGCGGTTTGCCGAAATCGCGACATTTTTTGAACAAAAAACGACGTCGTTTCCCCGCGAAAATGAATACCTTGCAACAACTAAATCCAAAAATCGAAATGAATCGGAACCTACTTCGCGGAAGCCTGCTCGGAACAGGCGCCTGTCTTGCCACCGCGCTTCCGGCCGTTGCCGCCGGAAACGGCGAACGTCCCAATATCCTGTTCATCGTGGCCGACGACCTGGGCTGGGGCGACGTGAGCTATCACGGAAGCGTCATCCCCACGCCCAACATCGATGCGCTGGCCGCCAGGGGCATCGAGATGAACCGTTTCTACACCGCCCCGGTCAGTTCGCCGACCCGTGCGGGACTGATGACCGGGCGCTATCCCAGCCGTTTCGGCATCCGGAAAACCGTGATTCCGCCCTGGCGCGACTACGGACTCGATCCCGAGGAGCAGACGCTGGCCGACATGCTCGCCGCCAACGGTTACGCCCACCGTGCGATCGTCGGCAAGTGGCATCTGGGCCACGGACGCCGGGCGTATTATCCGCTTAACCGCGGATTCACCCATTTCTACGGCTGCCTGAACGGCGCGCTCGACTACTTCACCCACGAACGCGAGGGCGAACTGGACTGGCACAACGACTGGGAGTCGTGCCGCGACGAGGGCTATTCGACCGACCTGATCGCCGACGAGGCCGTGCGCTGCATCGGGGAGTACGCCCCCGAAGGGCCGTTCTTCCTTTACGTGGCGTTCAATGCGCCCCATACGCCTTTCCAGGCCCCCGAAGACGAGATCGCCGAGCATATCTCCCCGGAGAAATTCGCCGCGCTGACTCCCCGCGAGAAGGATGCCTATACCTACCGTGCCATGGTGACCCGCATGGACAAGGGCGTGGGCCGCATTCTCGAAAAACTGGAGAAGAGCGGCCAGCTGGAAAATACGCTGGTGCTCTTCATGAGCGACAACGGCGGCATTCCGAACCTGCCCGGCGGGTCGAGCTGCGCGCCGCTGCGCGGCCATAAGGGCCGGGAATGGGACGGCGGCGTACGCGTTCCGGCCGTCCTCTGCTGGAAAGGGCGCTTCGCGGCGGGCGTACGCTCGGAACAACTCGCGGCGTTCGTCGACATGGCCCCCACGATCGCCGCGCTGGTCGGCGCCGGGGAGCCTCCGCGTCCCTACGACGGTGTGAACCTGCTTCCGGTGCTTACGGGCAAAACCGCATCGTTCCCGCGCGACCTCTACCTCGGCTGCGGCGCGGCGGTCAGCGGCGACTATAAGCTGATTCTCAAAGGGGGCAACCGTGCGATGCAGCTCAAGGGCGATTACCTGGTCTGCTATCCCGAAGACCCCTATGAGGCGCAGAACCGGATCGAAGAGCATGCTGCCGAAGCCGAGCGCCTGCGCCGGTACATCATCCGCTACGACACGATCCGTCCCGCGCATCCCGAGCTGCCCTACGGGCAGGGTAAGGAGGGCTTCAAGGCCCCCGCGGAGTGGCGCGTGACCAAACCCTGAAAACCGGACTCTCCGCAGTAAACGACAGACGCGGGCGAGGTGTATGCCTCGCCCGCGTCATTGTGTATGGCTGCCTTCGTTACCAGAAATATTTTGCTTCGAGCGCCTGCATTTCGGGGTATTTTTCGTCGGTGTCCCCGTACTGCCGTTTCAGTTCCAGCAGTTTCGTCTTGAGTTTGCGGATCAGGCGCTCATTGCCCTTTTCGTGGTAGATGTTGTGCATCTGCGCAGGGTCTTTCTTCAGGTCGTAAAGCTCCCAGTCGGGCGTGTAGTCCAGCTCTTCGGTCCCTGTCATGCCCAGCGCCCTGCCGTAGTAGAACGTCAGCACGTAGCGTTCGGTGCGGATGCCGTAGTTGGCGACCGTGTGGTGGTGCACATCCCCGTTCATCCAATACCGGTAGTACATCGCGTCGCGCCAGTTCCCGGGGGCCTTGCCGCTGCGGAGGATCGGGCGGAAACTCTCGCCCTGCATGTACTCGGGGCGTTCGATGCCGGCAAAGTCGAGCAGCGTGGGCGCGAAGTCGGCGTTGATGACGATGCTTCCGTTGGACGTTCCGGCCTTGATCTCTTTCGGATAACGGACCAGAAGCGGCATGCGGAGGCTCTCTTCGAGCATGTAGCGCTTGTCGAACCAGCCGTGCTCGCCGAGGAAGAAGCCCTGGTCGGAGGTGTAGACGACGATGGTGTTCTCCGCAAGCCCGTTCGCGTCGAGGTAGTCGAGGATGCGGCCCACGTTCTCGTCGATGCCCGCGATGCAGCGCAGGTACTGCTTCATGTAGAGCTGGTAGGCCCGATGACGGAATTCGTCGCGCGTGAGGTTTTCGGGCAGTTTGCACTTCAGATCGCGCTCGTTCATGTTCTCCAGGCTCATGGTCTGGATCCGGGCGTATTCCGCCTTGCCTTCGTACGTGTCGAGCAGGTTCTCCGGTTCGGGGAGCCGGATATCGTCGTAAAGCGTTTCGAACCGGGGCGCGTATTCCCACGAACGGTGCGGCGCCTTGTAGTGGCACATGACCATGAAGGGCTTTCCGGGGTCGCGGCGGTCGAGCCAGCCGAGCACCTGATCGGTGATCACGTCGGTCGAGTGGCCCTCGTAGACCGTGGCCTTCGTGCGGTCGAAGGGGCAGGTCTGCCCCCTGCGGTCTTCGGCCGAGATCAGCCGCGGGTTGAAGTAGCGCCCCTGGTCGGGCATGACGTTGTAATAGTCGAATCCGGCCGGTTCGTTCTTGAGATGCCATTTGCCGACGACGGCCGTCTGGTAGCCGCTGCGCTGCAACTCCTTGGCGAAGTTGTCCTGCTCGGGCAAAAGTCCGTCGTTGAGCGTGTAGATGCCGTTCAGCTGGCTGTATTGCCCCGTCAGGATGCAGCCGCGGCTGGGGGCGCTGATCGAGTTGGTCACGCAGCAGCGGTCCATGCGGATTCCCTCGCGGCCGATGCGGTCGATGTTGGGCGTGGACATGACCTTCGAGAGGATGCCTCCGTAGGCGCTGACCGCCTGCGCCGAATGGTCGTCGGACATGATGTAGACGATGTTGGGGCGCTGCTCCTGCCCTGCGGCGTGGTGCGCGCAGAGCAGGGTGAGCGGCAGGGACAGGACCGTCTGGATTTTGTTCATGGCGGGTGGTTTTACGTTTTAGGAATCGTTATTCTTCGCAGAAGACGGCGAAGTCGAACAGCGGCTTGACGCCTTTCACGGGGAGAACTTTGACGGTGATTTCGTTGAGGCCCTTTTTGAGGATACCGGCCTCGTCGGGATAGATTTCGAAGACTCCGTACGAAGGCTCGTAGTTCTGTCCGCCGACCTTGGTCCGCCGGAACAGTCGGCCGTTGATGCGGATTTCGTAGTCGCTCATGCCGAATACGCCGATGCAGTGGCTCCTGGAAGGGTCGTCCACCGTGAAGGTGTTGCTCACGGTCACGGGGAGTTCTCTCCGGGCGGCGACCCCGACGAACGGATTCTCCGCGCCCGCGGGCAGCGTCAGGAGCGTTCCGTCGCCCGCCGTCCATTGCCCGCCCCAGTCGAGGAGGGTTTCGACCGCCAGCTTTTCGTAAAGCGGGGTGTTCATCGCGCGCATCTTTTCGGCTGGAATCTTCGATACCTTCCGGTCGTAGGTCATCCAGCCGTTGAGTTCGTGTTCGACGTCGGTGATCTGGGTGTAGACGACTCCGGTGCAGGCTCCGATCGCGCGCAGCCAGCGCAGCGTGCGCATGTACTTGCCGTAGGCCTCCTCGAACTCCCCGGATGTGGCGTACGTGTGGCGTCCGGCTTCGGTCGTGAAACTGAAATCGGATTTAGGCGTGAAGGTGTCGTGGCTTTTCTGCCGGGGAGGGTTGGTCTCGGAGTACCACGTGTGTCCGGGGACGGCGAGGTTCACGCCGCCGGCCTCGCCCAGGACGGCGGCCCTCGTACGGCCGAGTTTCCAGTCGGGCACGGCGCGGGGATAGAACGTGTAGTCGTGCATGTCCACGGTGTTGCCGGCGGGTGCGTCGAACCACCCGCTGGCGCAGGTCACGATGCGCGAGGGATCGTAGGACGCGATCCACTGGGTGTGCTTCTCGGTGTCGTGCTGGCCCCAGGCTTCGTTGAACACCACCCACAGTACGACCGAGGGGTGGTTGTAGAGCCAGTCGACCATGTTTTTGAACTCCGCGGCCCACTGCCCGGAGGCCGCTTCGGTCACGGTCTGTCCGTATTTGGGCATGCAGATCATGTCCTGCCAGACGAGGATTCCGAGACGGTCGGCATGGTAGTACCAGCGGTCGGGATGCGTCTTGATGTGCACCCGGATCATGTTGGCGCCGATCTGCTTGAGGTATTCGAGGTCGAATGCGGCCGCCTCGTCGCCCGGAGGGGTGAGCACGCCGTCGGGCCAGTAGCCCTGGTCGAGGGGTCCGTACTGGAAAATCTCCCGGCCGTTGAGGTAGACCAGCGGCTGCCCGGCGGCGTCGGGCCGGACCTCGATCTTCCGCATGCCGAAGTAACTCTTCACCTTGTCCAGCGTTCTGCCGCCCTCGGTCAGCCTCATTTCGAGGTCGTACAGGTGGGGGCTGTCGGGCGACCAGGGTTTGAATCCGGGCAGCGGGATGACGGCGGTGTCGTCCGTCGTTTCGGCCCTGGCCACGACACGGCCGTTGTCCAGGATCTCGACGGATACATGTTGTCCGGCGGGTTTGGCGAACTCCACCTTCACCGCCGCGTCGTCGTACTGCGGGGTGATCTTGACCCGCTCGATGGCTTTCCGGGGAACGCCTTCGAGCCATACGGTCTGCCAGATGCCGCCCGTGGGCTGGTAGCGGAAACCCTGCCTGTGCTCGGGCATGATCTGCTTGCCGATGGCCTGCGCCTGCTGTTCGGTGGCGTCCCAGACGCACACGTTGAGCACGTTGCCCGATTTGCGGACGTAGTCCGTGATGTCGAACGAGAACGGGTCGTAGCCTCCGCGGTGCTGCCCGATGCGCCTGCCGTTCACGTAGACGCTCGTCTCCCAGTCCGAGGCCTGGAAATGCAGCACGACGCGTTTGTCCTTCCAGTCGCGCGGCACGTCGAACCGGCGTTCGTACCACAGCACCTCCTGCGGGCGGAGGATGTGTCCCACGCCCGAAAGAGGCGCGTCGATCGAGAAGGGGACCAGAATCTCTCCCGTCCAGGCGGTCGGAATGGGGCGTGTCGTCCAGCTTTCGGCCTCGGTGAGGCCCTGCACGGCCTCGAAATCGCAGCTTTCGACCGTGTAGTTCCATTTTCCGTTGAGGTTGACCCAGCTTTCCCGTTCGAATTGCGGGCGGGGATACTCCGGCAGGGGCAGTTCGCGGCTGACGGATCGGGTGAAGGGCGTCTCCATCGTCATCGGTTTCTCCGCCCGGGCACACCAGGCGACGCAGAGCGCGGAAAGCAGGGTAAGGGCTGACAGTCTGATTCTCATTTTTATCGGTCTTGTTTTAGCGTTTGTCGGTTTGCACGGGCGGCTGGCAGGGAACGGCTCCCCATTTGCGGTAATGGTCGGTCAGGGCGCGGTGCAGGTCGCGGTAGGCAGGCCCTTTCAGTTCGAGCGGGCTGGCTTCGAGCGAGTCGCTGACGAGATCGAACAGCTGGGCCTGCTCGAAGGGCATGTTCTGCAGGAACTTGTGATTCCGGTATCGGGCTGCGCTCTGGGTTTTTCCGCAGAAGTTCGGCCCGCCCTCGTTGCGGAGCCAGAATATGTAGCGGTCCGCGGTGTCCTGCTCTTCGCCTTTGAGCGAGGCGAGGACGGAGATGCCGTCGATTGGGTGGCCGACGGGTATGTTCAGCATGTCGCAGAACGTGGGGAGGAAGTCCATCAGCATGATGAAATCGTCGTTCCGGCGGCCGCCTTCGCAGACGCCCGGCAGCCGGACGGCGCACGGAACCCGGAGCCCGCCTTCGAACATGTCGCCCTTGGCGCCGCGCGCCGGGCCGTTGTTGGCCATTGCGCCGCGGTCCCCGCCGTTGTCCGAGGCGAATACGACGAGTGTGTTTTCAAACTGTCCACTCTTGCGCAGCGCCTCCATCACGCGCCCCACGTTGTAGTCCATGTGTTCGATCAGGGCGACGAGCTTGGCGCGTTTCTCCGGCAGCGAGGGGTCCCGTTCGGTAACCCGTTCGAGCCATTCCGCGGGCGGTTGCAGCGGAGTGTGCGGGGCGTTGAAAGCCAGGTAGAGGAAGAACGGGGCGTCGTTGGCGGCCTGCCGGGTGATGTATTCCGCGCCCCACGTCGCGAAGAGGTCCGTCGCATGCCCTTCGGGGTCGATCTCCCGGTCGTTCAGGAACATGTAGTTGTGCCCTTCGCGCCGGTGGGTGTTGTAGTCGTCCATCATGTCGCCCAGGAAGCCCTGGAAATGGTCGAATCCCCGCTCGTTGGGCAGGTTGGGGCTTTCGAGTCCCAGATGCCATTTGCCGACGAGGGCGGTTTGGTAGCCGGCGCGCTTGAGCATCTGCGGCATGGTCACGGCCGACGGCGAAAGGTAGCCCCAGCTTTGCCGGGGCTGTGTCCGGATCACGCCCGGCACACCCACCATGGCGGGGAAGCGTCCCGTCATCAGGGCTGCGCGCGAAGGGGAGGAGACGTTGGAGTTCGCATAGAAGTTGTCACACCGTACGCCCGTTTCGAAGATCGCGTCGATGTTCGGCGTCCGGAGGTCCGCGGCATACTGGCAGGAGAGGTCGCCCCAGCCCAGGTCGTCGACCAGGATGAACAGGATGTTGGGTTTGGACTTGGTGGCTCCGGCCGAAGCGGATGCCGTCCCGTGGGCGGCCGTCGCGCCTGCCGCGAGCAGCAGAAGGTTCTTGGGTTTCATTATTTAGGTGCTCGTTGGTTTCCTGCTTCGCGGTCCGTTTCTTGGGGAGCGGACTGCGAAACAAAGGTAGTGAAAGGAGCGGGCGGTCAGGAGCACTTTTTGTTCAAAAACAGTCGACATGCATCCCATATTCCTGGTGCGGGGTTATTTTCCGTCCTGGTTCTGCCGGATGAAATCCTTCGGGCGCATGCCGAACTGCTTCGTGAAGCACTTGGCGAACCACGACATGCTGCTGAAGCCGGTCAGGTAGCAGACCTCGCTGATCCGGTATTCGCCGCTGCGGAGCAGCTGCGCGGCCGTTTTCAGCCGCACCAGCTGGATGTATTCGTTGGGCGAGACGCCCGTCAGCCCTTTCAGCTTCCGTTGCAGGCTGGAGCGGCTCAAGGCCATCTTCTCGACGAGCAGGTCCACGGAGAGCGTCTCGCAGGTGAGGTTCTCGCGGACGATGCCCGTCAGCTTGTCCAGCCACTGCCGGTCGTTGCGGCCCATGTCATCCTTCTCGTACTGGAATCCGGGCCGTGACGCGAAGTGGCGGAAAGCTCGTTTCCGGTTTTCGAGCAGGCTCTCCACCGTCGCCTTGACGTAGCCCAGCGAGAAGGGTTTTTCGATGTAGACGTCGGCCCCGTATTCCAGCCCCCGGATCTTCGAGTCCACGGAGTCGACCACCGAGAGCAGGATGAACGGAATGTGGCACAGCATTTCGTCGTTGCGGACCTTCATCAGCAGGTCGAAACCGTCCATTTCGGGCATCAGGGCGTCGCTGATGATCAGGTCGCACGCCTGTTTTTCGAGGATGGCAAGGGCCTCGGCGCCGTTTTTCGCCGAAAGGACGCCGTAGGTGTCCTCGAAATTCTTGACCAGGAACTCCCGCAGGTCCGGGGTGTCCTCCACGATCATGATGCGGAAGGGCTTCGCTTCCGGCTGCCGGTCTTCCGGGTTGTCGGCCGTCTCTTCGGCCGGTTCGGAGGCGCGAATCTCCCCCCCCCTTGCCGATTCCCCGGAATCCGGGATCTCCACCGTAAGTTCGCAGCCCTCGACGGTGTGCCGGTCGACGTACACCCGGCCGTTGTGCTTCTCGACGAGGAGTTTCACCAGGCTCAAACCGATTCCGAAGCCCTTGCCCGAATCGGGGTTCTTCTGGTAGAAGAGGTCGAACACCTTTTCCCGGATACGGGGCGGGATGCCGTCCCCGTCGTCCCGGACCGAGAGCCGGAGCGTCCGTCCCCGGTCGTCGTCCAGGATGCGGAGGACGACCTCGACCGTCGAACGGGCGTATTTCAGGGCGTTGGCGAGCAGGTTGCTCAAGATCTTGGTGAAGGCCTCGCCGTCGGCATAGAACAGGACGTGCGCATCGGGGCAGTCCGTGCGGATGGCGATCTTTTCGGTCGAGTTGCGGAATCGTGCGACGGTCTCCTCGACCAGCAGGCTGACGTCGATTTCGCGGCGGCTCAACCGGAACCCCTCGTTGTCCACCTTCCGGAAATCGAGCAGCTGGCGGATGAGTTCGAGCAGCCGGTCGACGTTCCGTTTCATGATGTCGAGGTTGGCGGTCACGTCGCTGTTCCATTTTCCGGTTTCGATGATTCGTTCGAGCGGGGACTTGATCAGCGTGACCGGCGTCTTGATCTCGTGGGCCACTTGGGTGAAGAACGCCATCTTGGCCTGGATCAGCTCCTTTTCCTTCTTTTCGCCCTGCCGCCGGAGAATGATCCGGACCCCGCCGACGATCAGCAGCACGACCAGCAGGAAATAGACGCCCTTGGCGACGGGGCTGAGAAAGGGATGGGGCTGTACGCTGATCTCCAGGCTGCGGGTCGCATCGCTCCAGTAGCCGTCGTTGTTGCAGCCCCGCACCCGGAAGACGTAGCGGCCAGCGGGCAGTTTCATGAACGACACGGAGTGCTGGTCGGTGTAGACCCAGTCGCTGTTGAAACCTTCCAGTTTCCACGCATAGCGGTTCTGCCCCGGGGCCACGTAGCTCAAACACTCGAAATTGATGTCGAAGGAGATCGTTTTGCTGGAGATGCGCAGGTTCCCGTCGGGGGCGGTCTGCCGTTCCGAACCGACCGAGAAGCTGTCGGCCCGGTGCATGCAGACCGACGAAATGACGATCTCCGGCCGGACCTTGTTGACCGAGATGTTGAACGGCGAGAAGATGTTGAAGCCGTTTATTCCCCCGAAGAAGAACGTTCCGTCCCCGGTCTTGTGCGACGACCGGAAATTGAACTGGTTGCTCTGGAGCCCGTCTTCGGTCGTATAGCGTACGCAGGTGCGCAACTGGGGATTGTATTTGAGGATGCCCTGGTTGGAGGAGAGCCACAGGTTGCCCGCGCTGTCGTCCAGCACGCCGTAGTAGATGCCGTTCGGCAGGTTGTCGTCGGCTCCGAAGTTCTCGAAACCGTCCGTCGCGGGATCGTAGCGGCAGATTCCGGCGCTTTCGCCGCAGAACCAGATCTGCCCTCCGGTGTCGACGTAGACCCGAATGTACCTGTCGTCGGCGGGCGAACGGGGGTCGAGTTCGTCGTGACGGTAGTTTTTCCAGCTCCTGTCGCCGGGCGAATAACGGTATATCCCGCTCACCTTGCTGGCCACCCAGATGTTGCCTCCGGCGTCCTCGGCGATGTCGTAGATGAACCGGCCTTCGGTGATCTCCACCCGGGAGAACCGTCCCCGGCGTTTGTCGAAGGTGCACATGCCGGACATCGTTCCGACGTAGATCGTCCCGTCGCTTGCCCGGAAGATGGCGTAGACATAGTCGTTGCACAGGGAGGCGGAATCCCCGGGGATGTTCCGGTAGTTGACGACCTTCCCGGTCCGGAGGTTCATCCGGTCCAGCCCCTGCGAGAAGGTTCCGATCAGCAGGTCGTCCCCGTCCTTGCAGAGGGCATGCAGGTTGTTGTGGCTGCGGGCGGTGTGGTTGGTGAACTTCCGGTTGCGGACGTCGAAATGGTTCAGACCTCCGTTTTCGGTCGCGATCCAGAGGTTTCCCCGGCCGTCGTCGCAGAACTGGCTCACGGCGTTGCCGTCGAGCGACTCCGGGTGGCCGTCGTCGTAGTACCACAGGATCTCGTCCTGCCGGGGCGAGAGGTAGTTCACGCCGCAGAAATAGGTCCCGATCCAGACGCCGCCCTCGCGGTCACGGAAACACCGGTAGATGCTCTCGTCGGCGAGGTCGTCTCCGGAGACCGACCAGACGCCGTTCTTGCGGCTGAAGAAGAAAAGGCCGCTGTCCGAACCGATCATGTAGCGGTTCATGTCCCGCCGGAAAATCGTGTGGATACGCGTGACGGAGAGTTTCCTTCCCTCGGCGTCGAAGGCGGGAAATTCGGTGAACCGGCCCGTGTAGACGTCGAATTCGCCGAGGTAGCCGTTCTGCATGCCGATCAGCAGTTTGCCCTCCTCGGCCTCGACGACGGCCGTGATCTCGTTGTCGCCCAGCAGGGAGCTTTCCGGCTTGGGCTTCGCGTTCCGGCCGAAGCGGTCCGTCTTGCGGTGGTAGCGGTACAGCCCGGCGGTCGTTCCGACCCAGATTTCGCCGCCGCTGTCCTCGAAGATGGTTCGGATCCCGCGGCACGCGCTGCCATCGCCCTCCTCCAGCTCGTAGCGGAAGAGGCGGCCGATGCGCTCGTCCCAGCGGAACAGCCCGTTGTCGGTTCCGATCCACAGGTCGCCCAGCGGGTCGTACAGCAGGCTGATGCAGTTTTCGATGCCCTTCCCTTCGCTGTTTCGGGCGTCGAACCGCGTGAGGCTCTCGTCCCGCGGGTCGAAAAGCATGAGGGCTTCGGTGCACCCCAGCCAGATGCGGATTCCGTCCGAGTGGGGGCGGATGACGTCGATGTTGAGGTGCTCGCCGGAGAATGACGAGCCGAAAACGTCGAAGCAGTAGCCGTTGAAGCGGTTGAATCCGTCCTTCGTGGCGAACCACATGTAGCCTCGGCTGTCTTGGCAGATGTCCTTCACGCTGTTGTCGGACAGCCCGCTTCTTGCGTCGTACCGCCGGTAGGGATTGATCGCCGACCCGGGAAGGGCTGTCGCCAGGAGCAGGACCAGGGCCGCTATGTAGGTTTTCGTCATCGGAAAAGCGTCGGATTGATGGCACAAGATACCGAAAAATATCCGGTTTCGGGAATTCCGGGCCGTCTTCCGCTTCAGCGTGAGGGCGGGACTTCGGCGGAAAAACCGGCGGCCTCTCCGGTGAGTTCCGCCATCCGGAGCAGCGTGAGAATGGAGGCGTAGGTGCAGTTGACCCAGAAACCCCGTATCCGGTTCTTGGCGCCTTCGCGTACGTCGAGCGACGTGGGGATCAGCCCGTCCAGCGCATTCTGGACCACGGTGAGGTTGTCCGTCAGCGCTTTGGCCTTGGCGAAAGCCAGCCGGTCGCCCGTCGCCTCGAAGAGGTCCAGCAGGGCGTTCGCCACCACGCACGTGCTGTTGTCGACCGGAACCCGGTAGCCGTACTGTTCGTAGACGCAGGGCGTGCAGAGCGTCCGGACGCCGTCGTCGTCGGGCAGCACGTCCCAGCAGACGAACTGGTCCTCGCTGAAACGGATCAGGTCGACGGCGTCGGCCAGCTCCGCGGCCGTACGTCCGGGCTTTTTGAGCAGCCACGAGGCGTAGGGCGCCGAAGCGCAGTTGGTGAGGTTCTGGTAGGGCTGCTGCCCGAGAACGGTCATATCCTCGAACTGCCCGGTCATATCGAAGCTTTCGAGGGCGTTGCCGTGCATCCACTCCGCGGCCCGGGCGAGGCAGTCGCGGTAGCGGGTGACGCCGTACCAGTCCTCAAGTCGTCCGAAATACTCCATGACCGGCGTGAGCATCGCCTTGCAGCCGTTGACCGGCTCCCCGGTCTCGAAATCGACCTTGATCGGGAACGATCCGTCGGCGTGCTGCAGCCTGGAGTAGGTCTCCGCGATGGCCAGCGCCCGGTCGTAGTAGATCCGGTCGCCCGTCGCGTCGTAGAGGTCGAGGAAGGCGTTTCCGGCGGCGCAGGCCTCCATGGTCATCGTCTTGCCGCGGTTTTCGGCCCGTGACGAGGAGATCAGGTCGGAGTAGTAGGTCGGCGGGAAGAAGGCCAGCGGGTCGCCTTCGGGACGGCTTCGGCCCATCAGGAAGCGGGCCGCGTTCCGGGCGATGGCGAGCGCCTCCTCCCGGTGCGCGGGCAGCAGTTTTGCGACCAGCACCTCCAGCCGGATCGTGGCCCCCACGATTTTGCAGGCGTAGGTGTTGTGGCGGTAGGTCATGTCCGGCTCCGCGGCGGTGAGCCAGTGGCGGATCGCCGGGAGTTCGTGGATGTACAGGGCGGCCATGCGCGCCGCCTCGGCATAGGGCCTCACGTTGCCGTTGTAGGGCGGCCGGAAGGGAAAGTCCCGCAGGAATTCCCGCTCCCCGGCCTTTCCCAGGACCTGTCCCGCGGCGTCCAGCCCCTCCGCCGTGACCCGCACCCGGCCTGCCGGGATGTCGTTCCACACCGGAGCGAGGCTCTGCTGCGGGGATTCCGCCTCGAAGCTCCACGAACGTCCCGTCGGAGCGCCCGGCCCGAGGACCCGCCGGGGTTCGGGGTCTTCGGTCGGGGCATCCTTGCGGTAACGGGGCGACTCGACCATCGAGGTCCCGAGGTGCGAGACGGTGAAGCGGTATTTCACGGCGTTTTCCACCGGTTCGAATTCGAAGGCCGGGGCGTAGATGAACTTCGTCGCGAAGGTGTTCCAGAAGGGATTCCGCCCCTCGTATCCGGGCCGGATCGGGTCGAGGTACTCCCGCATGGCGGCCCGGTGCAGCCGTTCGGCGTCGGTCCCGCCGCAGGCGCAGGCCAGCAGGCCCGTCGCGGCGGCGATCAGGAGGAGGATCCGGTGTCGCATTGCCGTCACTTTTTGCCGAGTTCGGTGATCCGGAATTCATAGCTGCCCTTCGCCGGGGCGTCGGGCGCCGAGGCGAGGTTGATCCGCCGCAGGCTCCGGCCCCACACGCCGGAGAATCGCCGGTCGGTGAGTTCCATCACGTCGACCGAGGCTTTCAGCGACGCCGGGAAGGTCATCTTCACGACCAGCCCTTCGTCGCAGACGATCAGCAGTTCTCCGTCGGGGAGCGTTCGTCCCTGGTGCGTTCCGCCCGGCAGGACGACCGATCCCTTGACCAGGAAATGCTCCACGTCCGGCTGCCTCCGCGCATCGAGTGCGAACGAGTCGGTGATCGTCACCGAGGGCGTGCCCTTCGGGGCGAGACGGTAGGTCCTGACCCACTTCCGGCATCCGGACTCCGGCGGATAGGCATCGGCCAGATCGAGCGAGAACAACCCTTTGGAGAGGTTGCACGACGCGTTTTTCGACCGGTACTGCGCGCCGGCGGGCTGGGCGGTCCCGTTGATCATCGGCAGGTTGTGCCAGTCGCACTGCATCGACCAGATCTTGTAGCGGTCGTGGTTGAACGTCTGCCGGGTGTAGGTCCCCACGCCGGCGTCCACGAGCACCGGGATGTCCCGGACGTAGACGACGCAGCTCCCCACGTCGTTGTGGTTGTGGCTCTCGTTGTTGTAGCCGCCCTTCGCTCCGAGGAACCATCCCGAGGGATTGCGCATGAAGCACATTTCGGTCTCGGGATACCACGTGGCCGGGGGTACGCCGCGCCGCAGGTTGCGGCGCACTTCCGCCGGAGAGGTTTCGGCCGCAAGGCGGTTCAGCGAATCCGCGGCCTCGCGGATCAGCGGGTTGAACCGCACCGTTTCGAGCGCCCGGTAGGCGTCGTTGCCCGTGATGGCGGGGTTTCGGAATTTCCCGCTCGCAGGGTCGGCCAGGCAGTAGAGCGCGAAATCGGTCATCTCCCTGCTGCCCACCGCATGGCCGTAATTCCAGATCAGTTCGCTGGGGTTGTTCAGTCTGGCCCCGGCGTCGGCGAAGTTGACGACGTAGCCGTTGCCGATGTAGGAGCGGGAGACGAACTCGCCCATTTTCCGGATGCGCTCGTTGCCGAACAGCGAGAATGCGCCGCCCGAGGCGTCGTACAGGATCTGGAGGTAGTCGTAGACCTTACCGGCCGCCGCGCCCCAGTAGGCGGGACCTTCCTCGCAGGCCCCGTCCTTCTGGATGTAGTTGAGGAACAGGTCCATGGATTCCACCGACTGGGCCACGGCCCGGTCGAGCCGCTCCTGGTTCTTCTCCATCAGCAGGAAGCACAGGATCACGTCCGAATTGCACCACGGGGTCCAGTTGTTGAGCATCGATCCCCTGGACGCCAGTCCCAGCCACCAGTTGGCGTGCCACTGTCCGGGATCGAGGTACGGGTCGAGGATATTCCGCCGGACGGCGTTCTCCGTGGCGGCCGAGATGGAGGGGTCGAGTTTGTCGAATTCCCGGTGGAAGAAGTGGTAGGCGATGGAGACGATGGAGCCGTAACGCCCCGATGCGAGGTCGATGAGTTGTTCGCGGGCGTCGGGAAGCGATCGTTTGGTCCGCTGCCGCCCCTGGTGCGCCGAGAGCACCCACGAAGGCTGCTGCGCGGCCAGCCAGACGCCGTTGGCGAGCTGGTCGACGAACCGTCCCTTGCCTTCGGCCAGTTCGGCCAGGATCAGGGCGATCAGCGCGCCGCGGTTGGCCCCTTCGGGCTTCTCCATGGCCTGCCGGTCGCCCGTCCGTTCGAAGGCGAGGTAGGCGCTGGCGGGGATGTACTGCCATTGGTAGTCGAGCAGCTGCTCGCCCCGCCGGATGACCTTCCCGGCGTCGGGACCGAAGAGCGCGGCCCAGCCCGCGCGGTCCTCGTAGGCGGGAAAGGGGAACCACGCTTTCCCTGCGGCGAAGGATTCGGCGACGCCCGGTTTCGAGTATTCGGCCTGCAGGATGTTCAGACCGTCGTTGCCGGCGGCGGCCCGGATCAGGGCCGCTACCGACAGGAGGATCGACAGAAGGGTTGTTTTCATCGTTTTCGGTCTATTCGTTCGGGGTGAGGGTCACGGTGAAGGTGTCCGTCTGGCCGGAGGTCACCCTGGCCTCGAAGCCGGCTTCGTAGTAGCCCGCGTTGCTCGCGTCGTACGATTCGCCGACGGTGGACCAGGTCTTGAGGGTGACCTTGGCGTTGTTCTGGCTGGTCACCTTGAGGTAGAGTTTTTTCGACGCGCCCTGCAATACGATCCGGTTGCCCTCGACGGTCGGCATGGCCCGCGTGACCATCGTCCACCGGACGTCTGCCGCCTTGTTGTATTTGGCCTTGACGATGTCCTTGACCACGAGATCCGTGTCGTTTTCGAGCGTTACGGTCCGCGTGGCGCTTTCGCATTCGGTCGAAAGGATGTCCGTCATGTCGATCGTGGCGCCCTTCGAGGCGGAGGTGTTGATGACGCTTGTGATTTCGGCCCGGCCTCCGGCGCGGTGGAGGGCGTCGTTGATGGTGATGGTGCTGTGGTTGTAGTTGTTATAGCGGAAGACGGCCCAGCGGAAGGCCCCCTGGTCGTAGCTTCCGAAACCGCCGGTGTAACCCGGCAGGTTGATGTTCTCGACCGTGCCGTAGCTCTGAAGGCCCAGGTCGGCGGACCAGCGCGTGCCCCAGGCGTCGTAGACGAACGACCCGACATCCATGTGGCCGTGGCTGTAATTCGCCCGCCCGGCCTTGATGCCGAGGAACTTGTCGGTGTCGGTGAAGCTCCAGTCGCCGTGGACTAGCACCACGGGGTTGATGCCCTTGCCGCTCCACACCTTCTCCTCCGGGGGCGCAATGCTGTTCAGGTCGAACTTGCTCGCATAGACGATCGCCATGGGGAAATACTTGGGCGAGTCGTAGGAGGTGTAGCGGCCGTCGTTGAGCTTCATCAGCTCGCCGTACAGCAGCGACTGGTCGTTGAACTTGTGGGCGAGATACCACAGCGGCGGGAAGGCGATGCTCGAAGGCGCGCAGTCGCAGTAGTTGAACGCCATCTTGTTCATACCCTCCATGAAGAGAATCCATTTGCCGGTCTTTTTGAAACCGTCGACGGCCGAAAGGCCGTTGTCGGTTCCCGTGCACGACTCCATCGCCGCGAGCATGATGCACTCGAAGGCCGTTCCGTAACCCCAGTAGCCGTAGCCCTCGGGGTAGTTGCCGTCGGGGTTGTACATCTCGGGCATGACCGAGGCGTTGCTTTCGATCGCCTTGTCGATGATGCTCTGCGCGTCGTCCTGACAGGTCTCGTAGACGGCCAGCGCCGCCACGACCAGTCCGCCGTTGCAGACCTGGTTCCAGTTGGTCGCCGAGGTGTAGAAGTTGAGGTTCCACTTGCCGTTGAGCGCGCAGTAGAACGCGTAGTCCCGGATGGCCTTCTCGGCGCTCCTCTTCGTCGCGTCGTTCAACCGGCCGTAGAGCCAGTCGTAGCCGATGCCCACGCCGTGGGCCATCTCGGCCCCGTCGAGGAAGTGGGTCGCGGAGTTCCAGTCCTTGAAGGCGCAGACCGTCTGCATGTCCTTCTCCGCCTTTTCGAGGTATTTGTCCTCCCCTGTCAGACGGTAGGCGTAGGAGCAGGAGATGATCCGGTTGGCCGCCTCGGTCGAGACGGACAGCAGCCGCTTGCCGGTGACCTGGTAGACCAGGTCCTTGGCCGTGAGCGCCTTGTCGGCATAGGCTATGATGCACTCGTGGAGTTTCTTCAGGTTGGCGTCGGACCCGGCGGCCAGTTTCGCCTTGATGGCCGTCACGTCGTCCTCGGTCATGATGATCCGCGGGTGGTTGGCCGCCGTGAGTTTCGAATAGTCGCCCGGACCGGACGGCTGCTCTCCGCCGCCGCCGTTTCCGCCGTTCCCGGACCCGCTTCCGGGTTTGTAGATCATTCTGTCGTCGGTGCATCCGGAGAGGACGCATGCCGCCGCGACGAACCAAAGCAGTTTTTTCAATATCTTCATGGCTGTAAAGTTTTTTGTTCGCAAACCGGGGAGTGTCCGGCCCGACGGCCGGGCGCTCCTCCGGATTCCGGTTGTCAACGGTTTTCGGTGTCCTGCATGCAGCGTACCGACATGCCGGCCGCACGGCCGCCGCCGTCGTTCCACGTGCCCTGCGACGTGCGGTAATAGAGCTGGTAGACGTTGTGGTCCGAGGCTTCGTAGCCGTGGTAGGACGAATTGGACCAGACGCCCAGAATGTCGTTCTGGTTGTTGTTCGGGTTTCCGCCCGACGAGGCCCATTTCAGGCCGCTGAAATGCCAGTAAGCCTTGTTCGTGCCGTCGTATTTGTAGATCATCGACTGTACCGAGCCGTTCTTTTCGAATGCGTCGTCCTTGCCGGCGAGCACCTCCTTGTAGACTGCCGGGGACGCCACCATCCAGCCTTTGGGACAGGGGTCGAAGATCGACTTGGTGCCGTTTGCGGGCGATCCGGCCTCCGCCGTGCTGTTCGGGTTGCCCCAGAAGTCGTCCTTGCGGTCGGTGCGCTTGCCGGTCCAGTCGCCGAGCCACCAGTCGCCGTTGTGCTTCGAGGCGCCGTCGGTTTTGAAGAAGACGCCCGGATTGGCCGCCGAAACCTTGAGGTCCGTCGCGTTGGTCGAGGCGACCGTGTAGGTGATCGCACCCCAGGAGAAGCTGAACGGACGCCCCCACTGGAAGTAGGCTCCCACGCCGTGCCAGTTGTTGTAGTTCGGGGCGTAGCTGTCGCCGATGTAGCGGTCCATGACCACGCCGCTCTTGTAGGGGTGTCCCACTACGCCTCCCGGGAGATACCAGACGGTGAAGGCCCAGATGAATTTCTTCTCGGCGTTCAGGATGCCCACCTTGCCGAACCAGCCCAGATAGCTGCCCTTCGAGGTCTTGAGCGTCAGCTTGTAGTCGCTGCCGATCTCCACCTCCTCGGCATAGTCGGCCGGGGAGTCGGGGTTGTTCCGCTTGCCGTTGATCGCCAGTGTGTAGTTGGTTCCCGAGAGGTTGTTGGCGAAGATGATTTTGGCGTATTTCGGCTCCTCGCAGCCGTTGAAGAAGCCGCGCGCCCTGACGTCGACCGTGATCTCCTCGCCGTCGGTGCTCGTGACGAAGGTGTTGGCCTCGCCGTAAGCCCAGCCCTCGGCGAGATAGCGCGTCTCTTCGGGTTGATACCAGGCGAACCGGTTGTCCGCCAGGGAGACGTTCGCCACGGTGATCGTGTTGACGGCGTTGGCCTTCAGCTCCTTCACGGCGACCTTGACGGGGATGGTCACGTTTTTCGTGCCGTCGGTCATGGCCACGGAGACGTAAACCTCCTTGCCGGTCAGGTTCACGGGAAGCGTCACGAGCCAGAGTTCCTGCGCCGAGGAGAGAGCCTGCGGCTCCTCCACGACGACGGTGGCGTAGTTGCGCGGGGTCTCGGTCCGGGTTTCGCCCGTGGCCACGTCGACCGAGATGTCGCCGGAAAGGGCCTCGCCGTCACACCAGAGCGATGCGCCGTTGAGTTTGTAGCCGGCATATTCCGTGCTTGAAATCACGAGGCGGACGTACGCCACGGCGTGCCGCAGCGAGAACGACACCGACGGGGACTTGCCCGGGGCCGCGGCGGCGGGGTCGATCACGGTCTTGTCGTAGGCCAGGGTGTACTTCCCCGTGTGGGAGGAGTCGCCCGGGCGCGCCTGCCGCTGCTCCATGGGGACGGACGACCGGAGAGCGCCGTCGCCGTAGGTCGTGTAGGAACTGTATGGATAATAGACGATCAGGTCCATGCTGCTCTCCACGACGGTTTCGGTTTCGAGGACGAAGATGCCGCTGTTCTTGCCGGCGTCGCTGGCGTTCAGCGTCGCGCTGGCGTTCTGGAAAAGGGTTTCGACCGGAGAGATGATGCCGATCCGGTCGCCGGGCGACCAGAGGACCGGATAGGAGTTGCCTTCCTTCCCGCCGATCTCGGTCCGGGTCTCGGGCGAGGTCCGGCCGACGAACGTGATCACGTTTCCGCCCTTGCCCGGTTCGGCCTCCAGCGACGGGTCTTCCGTGCTGCAGGAGAGGAGAAGCAGGGCCGTTGAGACGCTATAAAGTAGCTTTTTCATATCGTTTGCTCGTTTTGGGTTTTACTGCGGGTTGTCTTCGAGGTCGCCGGCCGAATTGTCGTTGCTGATTCCCTCCGGGTCGCCCTCGGCCGTGAAGGTGAGGTAGGCGGAGTGGCAGGCGCGGCCCGTACGGTCGTAGACGATGACCGCGCAGAAGTAGTCCTGCTCGAAAATCAGGTCGGTGAGCTGTGTCGTGAAGGGCAGTTCGACCGCCGTGCCGTTCGACTCGACGTACTTGATCAGGGGGATTTCCCGCGTGTAGTCGAGCGTGAGGGAGGAGACGCGGACGCCCGTCACGATCTTGGCCCCGTAGAAGTTGCCTTTTTCCAGCGCCGCGGTGACGGTCGCCTTGTTGTCGGCGATATTCGCGGCCTCGATCTTCACGGCGGGCATGTTCGGGTCGTCTTCGGGTTCCGACGAGGAGTCCCCGCAGGAGAGGGCGAAAAAGCCGGTGAGGAGCGCGGCCGACAGTATGAGAATCTTTTTCATTTCGATAAACGGATTGAGGTTTAACAATCAATAGACCCAGCCCGGACGGGTGGTGAGCGAAGCGTTCCGCTGGTACTCGCCCTGCGGTACGGACCACGGCCAGAGGCAGTCGTCCCAGTACCAGGCGTACTCGACCGTGTTGTCGCCCCACCAGGACTGGCCGCCGTGGACGTCCTGTCCCTGGAACTTGGTCTCCTTGTAGGTCCCCCAGCGCACTTCGTCGAAGAAGTTCACCGCCTCGACCGGAAATTCCACGCGGCGCTCGTAGCGTACGGCCTCGCGCATGGCGTCGAGGTCGCCGATCGTGATGCCCGGCATGTGGGCGCGGGCGCGCACCTGGTCGATGAGGTTCTTCGCCGGGGTGAACTCGTTCAGCTCGATCAGCGCCTCGGCCCATTGCAGGATGACGTCGGTGTAGCGGATGAGCGGGAAGTCCGTGTAGCAGCGCTGCCGGTCGATCAGTTCGCCCTTGAGGAAACGCACGTACTTGCGGTAGCAGTAGTAGGCCGAGGTGCGTTTGTCGAGCCAGAAGTCGCCGCCGCTGGTTCCCTGCAGGTAGAGCGGCCAGCGGAGCTGCTTGCCGATCATGTTCTCGTCGCCGTTGAGTCCCGCGCAGAAACAGTCCACCGGCTCGTAAGGCGTGACGATCGTCTGCTTGAGCCGCGGGTCGCGGTTGTCGTAGGCGGCCTTGATCCGGGCCTCGTTGCCGTTGTCGAGGTAGTAGCGGTCGAAGATGTCCTGTCCGCAGATGCCGACCGCCTGGGTTTTCTGCGAAGCCAGTTTCGCGTTGCTCTTCAGTCCGTCGCGGCAGAAGAACACGGCCCGCTGTTTGGGCGTCAGCTGGTCCCAGTTCTCAAGCCCGGTCACCTGGCTCCATTTGAACTCCGTGCCGTCGCCGTTCTGGTAGTAGTCGACGAAATCCGACGCCGGTTTCACCTCGTCCCAGCCGCCGTAGGTGTCGCGGGCGCCCACGGCCTGCTGGATGTTGTCGCAGTAGCCGGACTCCTCGTCGTACTGGATGGCGAAGATCATCTCTTTGTCGCGTTCGTTGTCGGGGCTGAAGAAGTCGATGTACTCTCCCTGCCAGAGACCGTAGCCGCACTGGCCGACCTTCTCGAAGTCGTTGGCAGCGTTCTGCCACTCCTTGAGCCACATGTAGGCCATGCCCCGCAGGGCGTAGGCGGCGCCTTTCGACGGACGGCCGAAATTGCTCTCCCCGAGGGTGTTGTCGGGGAACGCCGCGTTGTCGATGCAGTATTTCAGGTCGGGCAGCACCACTTCGCGCCACACGTAGTCGGCGCTCTCCTGCGTCCGCGTGCACTGCTCGTTGGAGATGGGTTCGAGGTAGACCGGAACGCCTTGCCAGAACTTGTTGAGCCGGGAGTAGGCCCAGGCCCGGAGGAACCGCGCCTCGCAGAGGTAACGCTCGTAGGTCTGGGCGTCCAGCCCGGCCTTGTGCAGGTTCGTGACGGCGTCGTTGGCGGCGTGCACGATCGTGTAGCAGAACTTCCATTCGTGTGCCAGCTGCCAGTCGTTGGCGCGCTTCGCCTGGTTGTAGAGCAGGTAGATCGGGTAGTTGTTGGCGTAGTAGTCGGTGCAGAATCCCAGGGCCTCGATGCCGTACTTGTTGAGGCCGTCGAGGTTCTCCGAACGGACCTGCGTGCCGTTGCTCTGTTTGCGGTTGTAGAACGTCTCGTAGAGTCCGTTCATGCCCTTCAGGGCGAGTTCGGGCGTGGTCCACATGTTCTCGCTGGCGATCTGGTTTTCAGGGGCCGTGTTGAGCAGGTCCACGCATGAAGCGGTCGTCAGGGCCGCTGCGGTGGCAAGGATCGTATAATATAGCTTTTTCATAGTCGTTAGAATGTTATCTGTGCTCCGAATGTGACCGAACGCATGAGGGGATAGCCGATGGCGGAGCCTTTCTCCGGATCGAGGCCCGGGTAGTCGGTGATGGTGAGCAGGTTCTCTCCCGATACGAAGAACCGCAGCTGCTGGACGTAGAACTTCTTCGTGATCCGGGAGGGAAGCGTGTAGCCGATCTGGACGTTCTTCAGTTTCAGGTAGTCGCCCTTGTACTCGTAGAACTCGCTGGCCTGGCGGTTGTCGCCGGGTGTGCCGAAGGTCAGCCGCGGATAGGCTCCCTTGAGGTTGGTCCTCGCGTCCGCGGGGTTCTCCGCGTCGAAGAAGTAGTGGTTGTCGGCCACCCGTTCGCTGATGCCGTGTCCGTTCGTGGTCTGGGTTCCGTTGTAGTAGAGGGCGTTCCAGATGATGTAGTAGTCGAATGCACCCGACCACGTCATGTTGAAGTCGAGTCCTTTCCAGGCGAACCCGAGGTTGACGCCGAGGTTGTACGACGGCGTGCTCGTGCGGCCGTTGAAGTCCATGTCGTTGTCGTCGCCGTAGTTGCCGTCGCCGTTCCGGTCGGCGTAGATCAGGTCGCCGTACCAGAGCTGGTCCTTGCTGAGGGCCGTCACGCCGTTGAACGTGTAGCCCGTTTCGAGCATGGCCTGCACCCATTCGAAATCCTGCTGCGTGCGGATCATACCGTCCTTCGGTCCGGCGTTGACATCGACGGCGCCGCCCCTGTAACCGCGTCCGTTGCCCTTGTAGAGCCTTCGGAGGTAGTGCTCGCCCAGGGCGTGCCCCTCGCAGAGCTTGCCGCTGCCGTAGCCGGCCGTGACGTCGGAGAGGTTGTTGGAGTAGACCCCGTCGGTCCACCTCTTGACCAGATCGCCCTTGAACTTGGTGACCCGGTTTTTGTTGTACGAGAAATTCACCCCGGCGTAGTAGCTGAAATCCTTGCCGATGCGGCTTTTCCAGTTCAGCGAGACCTCAAAACCCTTGTTCACCACGCTGCCCAGGTTCGAGGGCACGCCCGACACCTCGCCCATCGTCATGTAGATCGTCGGGGTGTAGAGAATGTCCGTGGTGTTCTTGCGGTAGTAGTCGACCTCCGCCGTGAGCCGGTTGTCGAAGAAGCCCATGTCGAGACCGATGTCGGTCGTGGCGGTGGTTTCCCACTTGAGGTCGGCGTTGCTCAGCGAGGAGATGTAGAGTCCTTTCGAGCCGGACCCGTCCACCACGACGTTCTGCGTGGCGTAAACCGCCTGCCAGGCATAGTTGCCGATGCCCTGGTTGTTACCGGCCTTGCCCCACGAGGCGCGCAGCTTGAGGTTCGAGAGCCAGTCTTCGGTCCCTTCCATGAAGCGCTCCTCGTGGATTTTCCATCCGGCCGAGAACGAGGGGAAGATACCGTAGCGGTTGTTGCTGCCGAAGCGCGAGGAGCCGTCGGCGCGGAGATTCGCTTCGAGCAGGTAGCGGTTTTTGTAGGCGTAGTTGATACGTCCGAAATAGGAGCGCAGCCCCCAGCCGTTTTTGGCCGTGCTCGACGATCCCGAAAGCGTTTCATAGGTCCCCAGGTCGTTCAGCGTCCAGTCCGTGGCCCCCTGCTTGCTCACGCCCCAGCCCCAGGTCCGGTATTCCATGGCCGAATAGCCGAACAGCACGCCGAAGTCGTGGTCGCCGACAGTAGCCGTGTAGCGGGCGAGGATTTCCGAGGAGAGGTAGTAGTTCCGCGAGGTGGTGTTCGAAACCCCGGCGTTCGAGAGGTCGGAACTGGAATAGCGCGTGTCGGTGGTGTAGTCCCAGTAGCCGTTTTCGCGGCCGTAGGAGTGCCGCTCGCCGAAGGTCGGGGAGTAGTTCACCGTGGCCTCGACGCTCACGCCTCTGTACGGGCGGATCGTGGCGTAGACCGAGCCGTTGACGCGGGTGGAGTTGTTGTAGCCGCCCGAGCCGTACATCATTCCGAAGATGTTGTTGGCGTTCGAGGACTCCTCGGCGGCCAGGGCGGGACGGCCCCAGGCGTTGACGGAGCCGGGATAGACACCCGGGGTGGTCTGGTAAAGGGCGTTGAAGGCGTTGGAAATGTTAGCCAAACCGTATTCCTGGCGCTGTCCGAACAGCCGGACGCCCGCCGTGAACCACTTCGTGACGTCCGCTTCGAGGTTGGTGCGGAAGTTCACCTTCTGGGTCGAGGAGTCGATGCCGAACCGTCCCATGACGCCCTGGTTGTCGAGGTAACCCAGCGAGAGCAGGTAGCGGATCTTCTCCGACCCGCCCGAGATCGAGAGGTTGTGCTCCTGGGAGTAGCCGTTCTCGAAAATCTCGTCGAACCAGTCGGTGTTGGGGTAGAGCGCGAAGTTCGGGACGCCGTTTTCGCCGACCCCGTAGGGATCGGACGACTTCTCCCGCCAGAGGTCGATGTTCGACTGGGAGAAGATGCGCGAGGTCCCGATGTTGTCGCACGACTCGTTGATAAGCTCCATGTGCCGGGCGTAGTCTGAAACGAAGTGCAGGTCGTTGTAGGGCATTTGCAGGATGCCCTTGTAGGAGTAGCTGATCTGGGCCTTCCCGGCCGAACCGTTTTTCGTGGTGATGAGGATGACGCCGTTGGCGGCGCGCGTTCCGTAGATCGAGGCCGAGGCGGCGTCCTTGAGCACCGAGATCGATGCGATGTCGTTCGGGTTCACGTTGTCCATGCTCCATTCCACGCCGTCAACGAGCACCAGCGGGCCGTTGGCGCCGGAGGTGAACGAGCCGTCGCCGCGGATACGGATCGTCGCGTTGTCCGAACCGGGCTGGCCGGAACTTTGCGTGACGTTCATACCGGCCGCCAGGCCCGCCAGTGCTGCCGAGGTGCTGATGATGGAGCGGCTCTCGCTGGTCTTCGAGAAGTCGATCGACGCGACGGCGCCCGTCAGGTTGACCTTCTTCTGGACACCGTAGCCGACCACCACGACGTCTTCGAGCAGTTGGTTGTCCGTCTCCAGCGAGACGTCGACGACGGTGCGGCCCGCCGTGTTTTCCGAACGGGGCCGGTAGCCCATGCAGGAGAACCGGAGAACCGCGTCGGGGCTTTGGACGGCCAGCGTGTACCTGCCTTCGGAATTGGTCGTCGTGGCTTCGCGCTGGGAGGCCATGACGACCGCGCCGACGATCGGCGCCCCCTCACTGTCGGTCACCTTTCCCGTAATGGTGCGGGTGCTGCTGCCTCCGGACGACTGGGCGATCGCAGGGATCGCAAAGGCAACGAGAAACACCGAACAAAGTAGTTTGGTCAGTTTTTGTTTCATAATTACACACGGTGTTAGTTGTTATTAGGTTTTGTTTGGGTTGTACGGCTGTATTTCAGCAGGGCTTCCAGGAAATAGTAGTCCGCGTAGGTCAGCGGTACGTCGATTTCGAGGTTGTCCGGGCGCGACCCCACGCTGTGCATGAGCAGGAAGTTCCCGTTCTCCCCGGGGCGGGCGAGGTAGGCGTCGGAGGCGAGGGTGCGCAGCTGCTTTTCGGCCATTTTCAGGTATCTGCCCTTTTCTTCGGGCTTGTTGGTCAGCGAACTCAGGTCGACGAACGCCGAGGCCATGATCGCCGCGGCCGAAGCGTCGCGCAGGTCGTCGGGAATGCGGTCGGAGTCGAAGTCCCAGTAGGGGATGCCGTCGTCGGGAAGCCGCTCCAGCAGCATGCCGGCAATGTTCTCGGCCTGGTTGAGGTAGCATTCGTAGCCGCTCAGGCGGAACATCATCGTGTAGCCGTAGAGCGCCCAGGCCTGTCCCCGTGCCCAGGCGGATTCGTCGCCGAAGCCCTGCACGGTCTCCTTCCGGCGGACACGGCCGTCCGCGGGATCGTAGTCCACCAGGTGATAGCTCGTGAAGTCGGGCCGGAAATGGTTGCAGAGGGTCGTGTTGGCGTGCGTCACGGCGACGGTCTTCAGGGTGTCGTCCCCGAAGAGCAGGCCCGCGTTGTAGAGGTGTTCGAGGTTCATCATGTTGTCGATGATCACCGGGTATTTCCAGTCGCGGCCCTTGCGCACGAAGTCCCAGCTGCGGATGACGCCCGTCACGGGCGAGAACCTCCCGGCGAGTACCCGCGCCGAGGTGTGGATGGGTTCGAGGTATTTCTGCTCGCCGGTGATCCGGTAGGCGTTGCCGAAACTGCAGTTCATCTGGAATCCCAGATCGTGGTCCGTGCCCTTCAGTTTGAGGGGATAGAGCTTGAAGGTGTTTTTTTCGGCCAGTTCGCGGAATGTCTTGTCGCCGGTATACTCATATATATACCAGAGCGAGCCGGGATAGAATCCGCTGCACCACCAGCGGATGTCGGAAGAGATGAATTTTCCGTCGGCGGCCACCGATCTCGGAAGCGTCTCGTCGGTCAGCCGGCCTTCGAGCTGTTCGTACTGGGCCGCGGCTGCGGCGAATACGCGGTCGGTCAGTTCCGGCATTGTCTCCCGGGGCGTGCATCCCGTGAGGAGGAGGGTCGACAGCAATGCTGTGCGGTAGGTTCGGGTTCTCATGTCTGACAGTAGTTTTTTCGGTTGGTTTTTCCGTCACTCAAAATTAGATTTTGTATTCTTCCGGGAAGGATTCGATCCGGTCAAAGGGGAGCAGAATCCGGTCAAAGTCGCTTTTCCGGGCTGTCGGCGGGGATATTTGGTCTAAAATGATTTATATTTGTCATGCCGCTTTCCGGGTCGGTTTCCGGCCTTCGGAACGGAGGCGTTTCACGAGTATCCTGATAACTGTTATGAATGGTTTACGTACGGCCCTCCTGGCCGCTCTGCTTTTTTTGACGACGCTCCGCGCTTTTCCGGCCGGTCCGCTCGACCGTGTGAGGCAAGCCTTTGTCGACGTGTCGGTGATGTCCTATGCCCCGGACGGGGAGACGACCGAACGTTTTGTCCGCTATTCCGATTACGGGAGGGCGAACGACGTGCTGCTGCTCCAGCTTTACACGTCGGTCCACCTTCCGGATGCCGAGGTCCGGCGTCTGCTGGGACTGTTCGACGCGGGCGGATTCTGGACCGACATCGACTACGACGACCGGACGAGGGGGCGGTGGCAGCCGTCGCTGCACCTGACACGGATGTACGCCCTGGCGAAACTCTATGCCGACCCTGCGTCGGCGTGGCATGGCGACGGGCGCATCGGCGGCCTGCTGCACGAGGGGCTTGCCTACTGGTATGCGAAGAAGCCGTCGTCGCTGAACTGGTGGCACGGGGAGATCGGGGTTCCCAAGAAACTCGCCGCGATTCTGCTGATGATCCGCGGCGAACTTTCCGCTCCGGAACTGGAGCAGGGGCTGCGGATCATCGAGCGCTCGCGCTTCGGCCGCACGGGGCAGAACAAGGTATGGCTGGCCGGGAACAACCTGATGCGCGGGCTGCTGACGGACGACGAGGCACTCGTCGCCGAGGCCCGGGATCAGATCGCCGGGGAGATCGTCGTCACCGACGGCGAGGGCATTCAGGCCGACTGGTCGTTTCATCAGCATGGGCCCCAGATTCAGTTCGGGAACTACGGACTGGCCTATGCCGAGGGCATCTCGTTCTGGCTCCGGGTTCTCGACGGAACGCCTTATATGTTTTCGGACGAGCAGTGCGCCGTCATCGAGAACCTGATGCGGGAGGGTCTTTGCCGGAGCATCTGGCGGGGTGTGATGGACCCGAGTTTCTGCGGCCGGCAGGTGTTTATCGACAGCGGTCCGGGAAAAGCCTCGTCGGCAGCCGTCGCCGCGGAGAACATCGCGGCGCTGAAAAGACCGGGACACCGGGTTTTCAAGCGGTTTGCCGAAGGTATCCTGACGCCGGACAACCGGTCGGACGGATTGCGCGGACCGCGTTACTACGACCGTTCGGACTGCGGCATCTACCGCACCGGGACGTGGTATGCGTCGATCCGCATGCACTCCGACCGAACGATCGGCTTCGAGTTTACGAACCGGGAGAACACCCTTGCCAACTTCTCGGCCGACGGGGCGCTGTTGTTCATGCAGCACGGGCGGGAGTACGACAACATCTTCGCCCATTGGGACTGGCGGATGATTCCCGGGACGACGGCTTACGACGACGGTGCGCCTCTGAAGAGCGACGACTCCGCCGCGGCCAGGAAAAACCGTTCCGGACATGTGGGCGGCCTCGCTTCGGGCGATGTGCTGTGTACGACGATGGAGATCGAGCGCGACGGGCTTCACGCACTCAAGTCGGCATTCTTTTTCGGGGACCTCGTCGTGGCGCTGGGCGCGGACATCCGCAGTTCCGACGCCCGGATTTTCCGGATCGCCACGGCTCTGGATCAGACGCACCTTGCGGGTCCGGTAACCCGGGGCGGGGCGGCCGAGGCTTCCGGCGGCCTGCCGTGGGTGCATCACGACGGCCGGGGGTATGTGTCGCTGGACGGCGCTCCGATTGCGGTCAGCACGGAGGTTCAGGAGGGGAAATGGGACCTGATAGACCCTTTTTACAGGGACAAAACCCAGCGGGGACCGGTTTTCAAATGCTGGTTCGGGCACGATCCGGCCCGGACGGGTGGCTATGCCTACGCTTTTCTGCCGTGCCGCGACGCGAAACGGACCGAACGGTTCGCGCGGAATCCGGCCGTGCGAATCCTCCGGAACGATGCCGGATGTCAGGCCGTCGAATACGGGAAAATACGCTGCGCCGTGGTTCACCGGGCCGGGGAGTACCGTTTGGGCGGATGGACGATCACAGCGCCGGAACCGGCGATATACCTCTTCCGCGGCGGCCGGACCGAGGCCCGCAGCCTTCCGCCCGTGAGCAATTCCGCGGACTGATCGTCATGCCGTCGACGGAAAACAAAAATCCCCGTAATCAAACGATTACGGGGATTACCAGTGCCCAGGACAGGAATCGAACCTGCACGCCTTGCGGCACACGCACCTGAAACGTGCGCGTCTACCTATTCCGCCACCTGGGCATTTCTGGAATTGCGGTGTGCAAAAGTAATACTTTTTTCTGAAACACCAACTCTTTTTTCGAAAAAAATCTACTTGCTGAAGAACTTATACTGAAACAGAAGCAGATAGACGACTGCCACCGAGATGTAAGCATCGGCCAGGTTGAAGATCGCGCCGAAGAAATAGTTGTTGCTGTCGACCAGGAACCGCAGCAGGCGGGGTACGCCGTTCCATTGGAACAGCGGGAAGTAGAACATGTCGACCACCTTGCCCATCATAAACCCGGCGTAGTGTCCCCCGAAGTGCGCCACCGTGTAGGGCGTCGATTCGGAGAAGATCAACCCGTAGAATGCGCTGTCGAGGATGTTGCCCATGGCGCCGGCGAAGATCAGCGCGAGACCGACGATCACTCCCTTGGGCGTGTCTTTGCGTTTGGTGCAGAGGTGGTGCATCAGCCAGCCGATGAATCCGACCATGACGATCCGGAAGATGCCCAGCAGCAGTTTGCCCCAGTCGAAGCCTCCGCGCGAGGCGATGTGCATGCCGAAGGCCGCGCCGTTGTTCTCGATGAACCGCAGCTGGAACCAGTCGGGGAAGACGATGATCGACTCGTCGAGGTGCATGTGGGTTTTGATCCAGATTTTGAGCGCCTGATCTGCGATGAGCAGCAGCGCGATGAGCAGCGATATTTTCTTGAAATTCATTTCACGGTATTTTCTGTGGACAAAATTAATAAAAAATCCCGTTTCGGGACGGATGAGCTATAAAATAGTCCGCTCCGAATGGATAAGTTATGAAAAAAATCTAACTTTGAAAACTTAATACAGAGATTATGAAACGAATTTTGCTCGTTTGTGGCCTGTTGGCGTTGTTTTCATGTACCAAAGACCAGACCGAAGTAGCATCCGATGGCGGAACCCAATCCGGGGCGGTTTTCTCCGGATCGCTGTCGAAGGCAGCCAAAGGCACGGTTGCCGTGAAGTTAACGCCTCAGGCTGCTGCCGCAGTCGTGGCACAGCAAACCCGCTCCGGGGAGACTGTCGCCGCCCGCTCGGGAATAGAGGATATTGACGCTGCGCTGGAACGGATCGGCGTTACGCGCTTCGAACGCCTTTGGGCTTACGATCCTGCATGGGAGGATCGCTATTCGGTTACGGGGATCAACCGGTGGTATACGGTTTATTTCGACGAGCATACGGATGTCGCCGAAGTCGGCAAGTTGCTTGCGGAAAGGCCTGGGATTGCTGTCGTGCAATACCCGATCGATCCCAAGTACCGTCGTGTGATGAAAGAGGGGACGGTGAAGCCGTACTTTGTCGAAAACGATTCGAAAGCCAATGTTTCTACCCGGGCCGTTACGGCCATGAACGATCCTTTCCTGAATAAACAGTGGCATTACGATAACCCCGGAACCGGCAACAAATCCAAAGCCGGTGCGGATATCAATCTGACCGATGCCTGGAGTCTTTGTACGGGCAGTTCGGACATCATTGTTGCGGTGATCGACGAACCGATCTACACCGAGCATCCCGACCTGAAGGCCAACATCTGGACCAAACCCGGCACCACGTCGGAACACGGCTACAATTTTTACAACCAATCGGCGACGCTCGACTGGAAATCCTCTTACAACGATCCCGATTACGGCATGGTATATGCCGACCACGGTTCGCACGTGGCAGGTGTGATCGCGGCCGTGAACAACAATGGCGTGGGTATCGGAGGCATCGCCGGAGGTGACGGCGGCAATGGCGTGAAACTCATGTCGTGCCAGATTCTGGGCTATGGCGAAAACAATATCGATTACTACTATGCCGACTCCAAGGCGTTTGAGTATGCGCTGAAAAACGGTGCCGTCATCGCCCAGAACAGTTGGGGATGGACCGTCAGTGAGGATACTACGCCGGATGATAACGAGAAGGAGTGGAATTACGGTTATTCCAATGTCGATGCGCTGAAGGATGCGATGAATACCTTTATTCAGTATGCCGGGACGGAGAATCCGGATTCTCCGATTCAGGGCGGTCTGGTGATCTTTGCCGCAGGCAATGACGGCGATCTATGGCAGGATGCCAAAATGTATCCGCCCGCTTATGCTCCGGTGATCGCCGTGGGGGCGATGGACTGGGGGTTTCAGCCCGCTTATTATACCTGTTACGGTTCGTGGGTGGATATCACCGCTCCGGGCGGCGACCAGTCGGTCGATTATTACAACGGAGGTGTTTTCAGTACGATTTTGTGTGATGACGCAATAAATTATGAGGATGGCCGCAAATCGAGCGGCTCCTATGGTTACGGCTTCATGCAGGGGACTTCGATGGCGTGCCCGCACGTATCGGGCGTCGCGGCGCTGGGCCTCTCCTATGCTGCGCAGTTGGGCCGGAAATTCACGGCTGCCGAGTATACGTCGCTGCTGTTGAGTTCGGTGTATGGCATCGATCGGTATTTCGGCGGAACGAAGATTTCTTACGGCTATGACAACGAGAAGATTACACTCGTCATGTCCAACTATGAGAACAAGATGGGCGGCGGATGTATCGATGCGCTGAAACTTTTGTTGGCTATCAAGGGGACCCCTGCGATCTACGTGAAGACGGGCGAGGCGACTGTCGTAGACTTCGCAAGCTATTTCGGCGGTGCGAACAGTAAGGTCGTACTGAAATCGGTTTTGTCGGAAGATTTTGCGAAAGTCGGACTTACTTCGCTTCCTGCATTCAGCGGAACGAAGCTGACGCTCAACTGCCCGAAAGCCGGCGTAACGATATTTACCGTCAAGGCCGAGGCCGGCGATATGGAGATTTCGCGTGAATTCGCCATCGTCTCACGGTCCGGACTCGCGGCGAATGGGGGCTGGCTCTGATTGGTTTTCAGCCGATCGCTTTGCGACGGCTCCTGAAAAGGAGCCGTCGTTTTTGGCTCTCTTTATTAATATATAGGTAAGGGAGGTGTTTTTTAAGAAAATGGAGGTTTTTTCGAAAAAAGATGCGCAAATATTTGCAGGTTCGAAAAAAGTCGCTACCTTTGCATCCGCGTTTGAGAAATACCGGTTCTTACAAATAAGTCGAGGGTTTACAATAAAGGAGCTTGAGGCGGGTTTGTAGTCTGAATTTCAATAAGATGCAAAGTTCTTGAAAAAGTTTTTGGAGGTTCGCAAAAGATTACTTATCTTTGCAGTCCCTTTCGCAAATGTCTCGCAAGAGACTGCGGAAAAAATCTTTAAAAAAGATTTGGCGGATTGAAAAATAACACTTATCTTTGCAATCCCTTTCGCAACCAAAATGCGAAGCTTTTTTAAACTGGTTCTTTGAATTACTGATTATATTTTGAGAGAAAAATTGTAGTATTTATCTGTCAATTTCCTTTTAAAGGATAAACGAATAGTCAGGACTCTAACAATACATTATTTTATACAATGGAGAGTTTGATCCTGGCTCAGGATGAACGCTAGCGGCAGGCC
>UQKD01000014.1 GCA_900541585.1 uncultured Alistipes sp. | reverse complement strand
CGGAATGCCCCGCTTCTTTTAACAAGCGAATAGCTCCAATCCGTTCATTTCTTCACTATGTAAACAAAGCCTCCGACGAGGAATTACCCTTGCCGGAATACCTACCATACAATAAGAAAAAGTTCATACCACATGCTTTCAGTCAAGATGAGTTGCGTAATCTATTTGAGAATGCAGATCTGATGGAAAAAATGACACACTATAGAGGCTATGCATTCCGTATACGTCGCATGACTTTATCCGTTATATTGCGTTTTCTATACAGCACGGGATTGCGTACTTGTGAAGCAAGACTGTTGACTCGTGAAGATGTCGATTTACAGGATGGAGTAGTAAACATATCAAAGTCAAAAGGTATAAATCAGCATCGCATAGCCCTTCACCCAAGTTTATGGGATTTGCTTAAACAATATGATGCTGCTGTCACACGATATATTCCCAATCGTAAAGCATTCTTCCCCAATGAGTTCGGCGATCATTTCAGCAGAACATGGCTACCATATCATTTCAGCAGGCTTTGGACGACGTTTTCTGATGCCAAAGCAAGAATCTACGATTTAAGGAGTAATTATGCGGTTACAAACATAAATAAGTGGAAATACGTCGGCCCAGAATGGTTTGACAAACTTCTTTATCTCAGTCGCACTATGGGGCATACTACTATAAAAGCGACTGCCTATTATTATAATTTGGTACCTCTTTTTGCCGACCAACTTAATGAATTAAGTGGTCCGGGGCTAACAGAAATACTTCCTGACTTAACCGACTACTATACCAATGAAAAAGAATAAAACTGAGGCAACTATTATTATTTCTGCCGTTCACGAATGGATAGTAACATACCTGCCACTACAAAGATCGAGTAGCATACACACTCAAAAGGCTTATAAAGATGCACTTGCATTGTATGTCAACTTTCTTGAATCTGAGAAAGGTATTTCATGCGAAACGATGTCGTCAGACTGCTTTGGCATCGCATTTATACATGAATGGATGTTTTGGCTGAAGACCAAAAGAAAGTCCTGTAACTCAACATGTAATCACCGACTCGCATGCCTCCGATCCTTCCTAAAATATTTAAGTCACAAAGATATCCGCTTTATTAACGTCGAATATGATTCAAAAGCGGTCAAACGGATGAAAGAACCACAGCGAAGCATACTTGAAATCACGAAGAAGGCAATGAAAGCCTTTTTCGGCGTTATTGATTTGAAAACAAGAACAGGAAGACAATATTTTGCTTTATTTACTCTACTATATAATACAGCCACACGTATCGACGAATTACTATCACTAAAACTTGACGACCTACATATTGGCGAACATGATGGCAAGAATTATATTACGGTATGGGGAAAAGGTACGAAACTGCGCAATATATATCTACTGCCAGAAGTCGTGAAAATAATTCGACATTATGTGCATATGTTTCACGGAGATACACCTAATAAAGACGAATATTTGTTTTATTCAAATTATAATGGCAATAGGCATAAACTAAGCCCCGAAGCTATTAATAAACGTTTGAAAATTTATGCCAGATTAGCTCATGCGACGTGTTCAGAGATGCCGGAAAATATACATTGTCACAATTTACGTTCTGCCAGAGCTACACATTGGTTAGAAGAAGATCTAAACGTATTAATGATACAAAAGCTGCTCGGGCATGAGAATATATCTACAACGACCAAGAGTTATGTAGCTGTTTCAAATGCTCAAAAAGCAAAAGTACTGGCAACTCTTGAAGATGACGTAGCAAAAAATATTGCAAAGAAGTGGAAAAAGGTGAAGAAATCGGATTCTTTAGCTGAAATACTGGGATTAAAATAACTCGAACAACTTCTGATTATTATCCAAACTTTTATCTGATAATCTATCTATATATCAGGCGATTGCCCGATTAGTCGGGATAATATAAAAGTTAGGATAAGTGACTTCGTGAAGAAGCGTCGTGTAGAACGCCGCACCCTCCGGAAACTGCCGCTTCTCGGGGCAGACGATCCGGTCGAGCGTCGGTGAATAGGACGCCCTGTTGCCGGATCTGAGCAGGATGGGGCATAACCACGCCTGCTCCGCCAGCATCCGGTCGAGGGATTCGCACGTCAGACCGTCCGAATAGTCTTTCGTTCCGGTCGGTGTCGTAAGCGCGGCGTAACGCTCCGGCTGTCGCTCCTGCATGTCCGTCTGGTCGATGTTGAAGACCGGGTAATAGCGCATCACGGGCAGCACATCGTATTGCCGCCGCTGCTCCTGCGGCAGGCGGTAGTATTCCGCCAACTCAATCTTCTTGCGTGTTTCTTTATGGCGGATGTATAGTTTCCAGAAGAAAACCGGAAACGAACCGGAGCCTTTGAGGATATTCAGGCCCTCTTCCTTGGCCTGTTTGAACGTCATAAAGAGCGGCGTTCGGTAGCCTGCGATCTCCGCAAGAAACAGCAGCATCAGGATATTCCCGCCCCGGTAGGTCGTGCCACGCAGGTTGCGCGGAAGCCCGTGCGCAAGGTCGGCGATCCATGGCTTGCGCCACTCTTCGGTGAGCGTCTCCATTTTCTTTATCATCAGCTCCGTCAGCTGCGGAGCGATCTTTTCAATCAGATTCTTATTCATGGTTCTTATCGTTAAATCATTCTTCCTCCGGAGCGATAGCTTGCCGCCACATACGGATCTTCTCGCCGTTTGTCTTGCCGTTCCACCACATGCCGCAGGCGTTGCGGAAAGCCTTGCAATCATCCTTCGAACTGAAATTCTCCGGATTCAGACCGGTGATAATTTCCCGATCTTCTTCTGTCGTACCATCCTTCCACCACGGCTCGACCGTATCGGACATCAATTCGCTTTCGCGGATCTGGCGGGTGTGTTCTGCACAGTCGTCGCACCATAGGTCATCTTTGTCTTCCGCCATAGATTGCACTTCGTACGAGTTGCTGTCCACCCAGACTTGGCAGGATACCCGTAGCGAACCGCACTCTTCGCAGCGCCACGGATCGGCGGGCATCTCTACTACCGTTTTTTCCGCAATAGGTGTCTGTTCTGGAATCTCTGAAATTTTATTCATAACAGTAATAATGCAAAGACGGAGCAGGCATGACCTGCTCCGTCAGTTGGACATCTCGTTCGCGCTATCGTTATGCCGCTGCTTTCATCTCCTCAGGCATCCGGGTGTCGGGTTCGATATCCGGGTCCATCGGAATAATCAGCGGCTCCGGCTTCGGCTCTGCGTCGGGCGTCTCATCCGGCAGCAGGTCGGGAAGCTCCTCGGGCTCGAAGTCCGGAGCCTCCTGCATCGAGACCGCCATCTCCTCGGCCTCGGCTTTTGCCTGCAAAGCGTCGATCTGTTCCTGAAGACGGGCTTTGCGACGCTCGTAGACTTTCAGATACTCCTGCTGCACCTTTTGGCTCTGCTCCGTGAAGTTCAGGTCTGCGAAGCGGCACATCATGCCCGTCAGGAGCGTTTCGTCCGTACATCCGTACTCCGGAGCCGCCGAGCGGAAATAGTCCACCAGATAAGCGCGAACCAGCGCCGCCTGCTGCTTGGCCGTGATACGTCCCGCCGCGGCGAACTGCTCCTCGTCGGTCAGGTAAGAGCCCTCCTTGGGCCGGAAACCGCACTGACGGAGTTTCGAGTCGCTCATTACGCGCTGCATCACGGCGTAGTAGAACATCTGCTGCTCCTCCTTCTGCAAAGGCTTGTTCGCAACCTTCACATCGAGGAAGACACGTTTCATATCGGTCGTGATATGTTCGTAGCAGATTTCCCGGTTACGGCGGATCTGTTGCAGCAGCCCCTCCAGCGGCGATGGCGGAATGACGGTGACGAAGACCTTGCGCTCATCGGACTGTCCCTCGTTTACCGTCACTTCCCGCTCCTCGTCCTCGATCTCTTCGTAGCGGAACTCGATATCGAGGTTGCCGATGACGGCGTACTTGCGCACGCGCCCTTCCGAGATGGCGAACTCCAACTGCTGCGTCTCTTCGGCGAATGCCGCCATTTCGGTTTCGTACTCCTCCTGAGCCTCGGAGAACTCCTCTTCCGACTCGAACTCCTCGGCTTGCGGAGCGTCGGGCATCCGAGGGCCTTTGTCGTAGTGATAAATGCTGTATTCCAGTTCTTCGACGTGGTAGCCCTCCTGTTCGAGCGCTTCGAGCACCGCGACGGGCGTTGCGCCGTTCGTCGCCAGCGTCGTACGCGGGTCGTCCTTGAGGAGTTTCACGGCCTTCCGTACGAGGAACTCGTCATTCTTGCGGAGCATGCACTCGCGGTTCTGGCAGCCGGCGCAGCCGTCTGCACATTCGTCCTTGAACAGTACCTGATTGGCCGTATTGTGCTGGCAGGAAAGGCACTCCGTCTTATCGAAGTTATAACTTTCCAGCTTGGTCATGTAACGCTCGTAGAGCCGCCGGGCGATCTCCTTGATCCGCGCCGTCTTCCACGAGTTGTAACACCCCTCGGCGAAATGATCGTCGTAGACCTCCTGCTGGATGTCGGCCGGATATTTGGCGATCTCCGTAGCGACGCCCACCGAGATATCCTCCTTATCGAGCATCTCGGCCAAAACGTCGATCAGTTCGCACAACTTCAGACGCGAGCGGATGTAGGCTTCCGACTTGCCGAACTTGCCCACGAGGCTCTCGATCGTATGCCGCCCCGACTGCAGGGCCCGCTTGTAGGCGGCGGCCTCCTCGCGCGGCCGCACGTCCTCGCGCTGCAGGTTTTCCGTGATGGCGGCATCCTCGGCCTCGGCGTCCGACAAATCGCGCACCAAGGCCGGAATGAATTTCAGATTCGCCATGGCGGCAGCCCAGTAGCGACGCTCGCCGTAGACGATCTCGAAGCCCTCGTCCTTCGGACGCACGCAGATAGGCTGCAGTACGCCCGACTGTTTGATGCTCTCGGCGAGTTCCAGCAGCGTATCCTCGCGGAAGTTTTTCCGGGGATTGTAGGTCGAATTGACGATCTTGTTCAGATCCAGCAGCCGGACATCCGTCTCGGGATGGACTGCCGGTTGTTCAGCGGAGCCGGTATCCGCAGCCGTTGCCTGCGGTTCGACGGGTTTCGTGTCGGGAGTCTCGGCTACAACCGGGTCTTGCGCTTGCGCCGCAACGGCCTCGGGAACGGCCGGTGTTCGAACTGCGGCCTTGCCGCCCTTCTTCGATTTCGAATTTGCTTTCGCAGTCTGCATAACATGTAACAGTTTTTACCGTGTGTCTCACGTGTTTATCCGCTCGCACGAATTTTATTGTTTTTATCGCGCAAGCAATGAATAATATGTTATGAGGCTTTATATCCCGAACGGGTCGGTTGCCTCGGGAAGAGTCATAAGCCCGCGGCGCAGGCGCAGGGGCGGAAAAATACCGCAGCCACGGCGAGGATGATTTTTCCGTCCCGGAGCCGGAGAGGGAGGCACGGCCGACCGCCCCGGGCTTATCTTTCCCGGGGCAACCGACAAGGAGATAATTTTTATGATTTCTCGGTATATATTCCGGGATATTAATAGCGTATCTGATTGAATAATGGCTTGATTAATGTAGAGTTTGCAATATAACCGTAAAAAAATTACGGCATAACAAAAATAATATATTATATTTGCAAAAATTCACCTATCATGATGCTTGCAAAGTTTTCAGTCAAAAACTATCGCGGTTTTTCCGAACGTATAGAGTGGGATTTAGCCACACCTAACAATTATGAATTCAACACCGAAGTTATCAAGGACGGCATCATTAAAAATGGGATCATCTATGGCCCTAATGGTTCTGGTAAAACAAACTTTGGGTTAGCACTCTTTGATATTGTAAACCATCTTGGTCAGAAATGGAGAAAATTGGATTACTACGCCAATTTTGTATATGTAGGAAAACTAAATGTCCCGGTGGAATTTGAATATGTATTCAAGGATGCTGACAGAATAATCAATTATTGCTACTCAAAAAATAATATCGGGCAGCTTTTGACGGAAAAACTATCCGTCGATAATATATTAGTATTCGAACGAACCGCTCGTACATTCAACATAGATACCAATGAATTTCCGATGGAGAATACGACCAAACGAAATTTGAAAGATAATGCCAACAACGTATCCATTATCAACTTTTTACTCACATCATATCCGTTGGCAAAAAATCATTACCTGCTAACAGTGTTGCAATTCGTTGATTCAATGCTATGGTTCCGGTGTCTCGACACACGAGAATTTATCGGATTGGATCTTGCACCAACCAATCTTGATGAATATATCATCCAGAATAATTTAGTAAAAGATTTCAGCGAGTTTTTACACCAAGTCAGTGACCAAAAGTATCAATTCGCGAATCCTCGACCTAATGACAAACTGCTCGTTTGTAAAATAGGCGGCAGAGATGTTATCTTTGATAAGATTATCTCAACAGGCACGAATGCACTGATGCTTCTGTATTTCTGGATACAAAAAATGAGAAGCGCATCATTTGTTTTCATAGACGAGTTCGATGCCTTTTACCATTTTAAATTGGCATTCGAGGTGTGCAAGAGGTTGTTTGCTCTGGACTGTCAGGTTTTCACCTCTTCGCATAATACTTATCTGATGACGAACGACCTGCTACGGCCGGATTGCAACTTCATCGTAAACAACAATAAAATCAAGCCTCTTAGCGCATGTACTCAAAAGGAACTTCGGTTTGGGCATAATATCGAAAAGTTATTCAGAGGTAATGCCTTTCAATTATGATTTTGTTTGTTTTTGAAGGAGCCCGAAGAGAGCCGATGCTTTTTGAGAGCATAAAATATCTGTTTTTTGAAAAGGAAACGGATACGATAGTTTATTCTTTTGGAAACAACATTTATAATCTTTACAAGCAGATTATGGAGTTGGGAACTGGAGACATTGTATCCTTATTACGGGAAATACACCGAGGCAATGAAGAAAACCCGTTCAAAGATATTGCCAATTCCTCGGATTTCGCCGAAATTTACCTATTTTTCGACTATGACCTTCAACATAAATTCCTTTCTCTGGAAGAGATTAATAGTAGATTGAAGGATATGTTGGAATTATTCGACGACGAGACTTCAAACGGAAAACTTTACATAAACTATCCGATGATCGAATCGATCCGATATACGAAAGAACTTCCTGATAGAAACTATTATCAGTATACAGTCAAATGTGCCGAATGTCATGATTTTAAGCGATTATCTTGTGAATTTAGCCATTATGACAATTTGGATTATATCTTGATAGATCGCCATCGGACGCCTAAAATATGTTTGAATGCAAAAGATTGCTGGGAGCATCTGAAAACCATGAATGTATCGAAGGCTAATTATATATGTACAGGAGAAAATGTCATGCCTGCTGTAAAAAACGCCATAGCTCAAGATAAAATTTTTGAAGCACAACTTCAAAATTATATCAATAAGCCAGTGCCAAGCGTTGCAATATTAAATGCCTTTCCTTTATTTATATATGATTATTTCAAGGTATAATCGAGGGTGGGGCGGAAGCCAAAGAAATGCAAAACATTTCCGATAAGACATAATACGTTCAGATTTACGATCATTTTATAAAGAAAGGCGATAGATTATATTATCGTCTTTCTTTATTTCTACGCCCGTTCCACTACGACGATCTCCGCACGGCAGGCTGTGCGTGCGAACGGCTCCTGCATGGGTGTCCGGTGGCGGACGATAAAGTGCCGCATCGTTTCCTGCACGGATTTCGGACGCGGCTTGTCGATAAAGCCGTACGGCAGAAGCAGCACGGCCCGATCGCCCGAGCATTGCGTACGGGAGAGCCATTGCAGGAAGGAGACACACTCCGCAATCTCGAACGGCGGATTTGCGATGACGTTCTCGCAGCGGAAGCCGACCTCATGGAACTGCATCCGCAGCGCGGCAGCTTCGGGGTAGAGGCGTTCGTAAAGACCGACCAGCTCCGCATCGGTATCGAAGCCGAGGATCGCCGACGGATGCACGCCTTCGAGGATCAGGGCGTGCGTAAGCTGCCCCGTTCCGCAGCAGGCGTCCACGATACGGCTGTCATTGTCGAAATATCGCACGGCCAGCGCCGCCATCTGGCTGGCCGTGCGGTCGGGTGTCAGGTATTGCGAGGCATAGACACCCTTGCGGCGCTGTCGTTCGCACATTGCATCATACGGCCAGTTATCGCCACCGTAGAGGAACGGCAGTTCATTGTGTTGCTGCCAGTAGTCGAGCACCTCCGGCAGCGTGTCCGGCCAGTAAAAGCTACGCCGCAGGTAGTAGTTCAGAAGTGCCGGGCGTTTTGTGATTCTTTCAAAAATTTTCATACGATCAGGTTTTTAGGGTCACTCTTTATTCTTTCGCTGCGCCGCAATCCAGTCGGGATTCAGCGTCATACGCCAAGCGGGATCGCCGCGGCGGTAAGCGAGGAGCTGGGCGGCGTAATCGTGGGCTTCACGGGCATTCTGCGCCCGGTAGTGGAACATCCATTTTTGCCCGCACCGGGGACATTCCCAGACGACCATCGTGCCGGCAGGGGTCTCGGCAAGACCCAGCATACAGGGCACTACGTTGTAGTGCGGCGATTCGAAGCCACATTCATAACAGGTGTAGATACCGCGGTTATAGCGTCCCTGCGGCGGAACGCGCAGGGACAAAGGAATATCGATCATATAAGTATATGGTTTAGGTGTTCGTATCTTCGGGCGAAGCCGCGACTCCGTCGTCTTGGCAATAGTCGAATTTCATCAGCTTTGCGACACGGGCGTACTCCTCGTCGTAGTACGTGTCGTATTCTTTCTGAAACTCCTCTTTGTAGTGAGTTCCGCTGTCGGGATCGTCGGGGTCATCGGCTTCGACGAATGTTTCGAAAGGTGCATCGTGTGCGCTCAGCAGCCGTCCGACGGCCAGATCGCAGGCAATTTCCATAATCGACGTGTTGATCGCGTCCTTATGGCTACGGTAATATTCGTGTAAATTCATGTTTTTGTATTTTAGCGTGTTTTTAGTTCGAAGAGCTGTATTCCTACCGAGATTCCGCAGGGATATTTCGGAGGTGTTCGCAGATATTTACGTCCGCATAACCACCGTCCGGTAGAATTATTCCGGGCCACAGCCTGTTTCATGCGTCATATTCTTTCCAGAGTCGGATTTGTTCTTCCTCGGATTATCCGTTCCACCACGCCTCGCAGGCGTCGGCAAGCACTTGACACTTCGCTTCGGAAGGTTGTCCGTGATACAGGCTCCGTCTGCCGCCGAGTAAATCATAACCGTAGGATCTCCGTTATTGTTTTCTATATCCAGCGGATATTCCGTTCCGGGAATCTGATAGGTTGCATCTTCTTGGTAGGTCGGATCGTTCGACAGTTCGTCGAGTTGGCCGTCAGCACACAGCTCCTTGACCTTCCGGACTGCCGTTTCGAGACTCGCGGCTTCAATACTGAAATACCGGCAATCTATGACTGTTATTTTTTGATTCCGATAAAATTCATAGCGTTTCATTACACGATTATTTGAGGTTAATACTTCGATACTTCCAGTCCCTTTTTCGTCATGCTCATCGAAAAGCCCGCCTCGTGGAGCTGTTTCAGTACCGAAGCGTTGCTTTCGTGGATAAGAATCGGATAGACGTGGGAGTAGTTGTCGGCAATCGGTGTATTGAACGACACCGTGATCCGGTTGTTCCGGGTGATGATTTCCAGCGCACGCCGGAAATCGGATCCTGCATCTTCATTTGAATGTATCTTTAACGTTTTTTGAATACGGGACGTAGTTCGCTCGGAAAAACTTCGGCTTCCGAAGCCGAAGAACAAATCCGGATGATATCATCCTCAGAGGGTTCTTCCACGTCGTCATTACCCGAACATACGGTATAATATCCCGACGTTTCATCGGCAGGATCACGCCAGAAGACCCGTTGCCCGGGGTGGAAAATCCCAACGCGCGGCAGCTTCTCCCCGTCGAGGGTCTCCGGAAGGGCGATTACTTCCCGGACTGTAAATCGGGGATGTTTGTCGAATTGCCAGTCGACCTCGGATTCTTCGCCGAGTGTCGTTCGGATCGTGTTCAGAACCGTTCCGCACTGTTCGGAAACAAGACGTGCGGCCTCCTTGCCGGAAGCCGCACGCAGGGTAAAGTACCCGTGGAAGGTATAACAGACCTTCAGTTTGAATTTTCGTCGCATAGTGTTTAAGAGTTAGCGTTGTCGTTTTCAGACCATTCGTCGACTGTCGTCGCATCGTAGATGCCGTACCGGCGTATTTCGGCGTATGCCTGTCCTTCCCGGAGCAAGGGCTGCCGGGAAACGAACGTTCCGGTGAAGTTTACCAGAGCCAGCGGTACGAGCCACTGAAAATCGCTGCCCCGGCCGCCCATTACCTCGCACGAATAAGAATCGGCGGGAAGGCTTTCGGAATCGAGGCGATACATGGTGAAAAGAGCCGGAATGCCGTTGATCTCGGCCTCGCGGAAATCCCGGATGTCCGCGAAAGAAATAGATGATTCGTATGCCATGGTATGGAAATTACACCGCCCGCACTATCCGGTGCAGGCGGCAGGTTATTAAAGCGTTATTTTATACCATTTCCCGGACAGGCAGATATTGCCTTCCAGGTAGAGCGTGTATAAGTCCGTGGAGATGATGCGCAGGAACAGTGTCCTGTCGCCGTGCAGTTTCCCGATCTGACGCCGGAATGCTTCGGCGGGAAAGGGCTTGCGCGAGATGAACCGTCCGCGGATCTCTGCCTCCGAGGGGAGGTATTCGTACAAGCGGTAATTGAGCGCCAGCCAGCGAAGGATTTTACGGAGGGTTTTCGCATCGTCCGTCCGCAGTGTGAAACGGTTGAAACAAAGATTGTTCATCGTAAATTGGAGTTAAGCCAGCGACAAGGCCTGACAGAAATAGTCCGTATAATCGAAATCCAGTCCCAATCCCGAGCAGGCCGTTTCAAGGTCGCCGTAGCACAGAGCCCCGGCATCCCGCAATTCCCGCAGGTTCTGAAGTTCGGCTCTCAGATATTCCTCGGCGCGTCGTTCGCCGCAATGGCATGCGGTGCAGATATTTTCGATAACAGTATTTCGGTTCATAGTCGTAGGATTTTTAGTTCAGGTTATACAATCGGGCGAAATAGTTGTTGACGCCCGGAATGCGTTTCTTGTAGTAAGGCTGGTTGTCCCTGCACCATGCGGCGAGTTCCTGCTTTGAGGTAAAGGGCTTGCGCCAGCTTCTTCCGCTCATAATCCGTTCGACCTCCGGGGCCAGAGAGTCGATGAAATCCCGTACCCTCCAGCCTTCCCGGATATGTTTTTGCAAGTCGATCGCTTTTGTCGTACTCATGGTAATAGTCGATCAGAGTGTGAGTATGAATTTGTTGTCGGAGAGTGCCAGAAAATCATCGAGCGTACGGCACCGATAGTCCAAAGAAATCTTTTCGCTGTAATCCGTCTGCCGGATTTCGAAAGAATAGGTCAGGCCGTGCCGCGTGATATGGCCGCGGCTTCTATTGTAGTCCCAAACCACATCGGGTATCGTCTCCAACCGGTTGCGGTACCCGGTTATTATCCGCTCGTTTTCCGCATCGATCTTCTCAAGGGTGCGGAAACCCTGCGTGAGGTACTCCACCCAGTCGTCGATCTTCCTTTTGGTGAAGACCCCGATACGACTCGGAGCGGATTGTTTGTCGAAAGCCTTGCCGTAGGAGTAGTTATCCGCATATCGGAAGAACGACCAATCGCACTGCAGCTCGTAATAGGTTTTTGGGGAGGTGTGTTTGCGGACGAGAAACAGGATGCCGTTTCTTCGGAAACCGGTGCAGACTTCCTTGAAATAGTTTTTCAGGCTGTCCGTAGCGTGCATAACACGGTAGAACAAGGCTGCATCCGGAACGAATGCCTGCACCGCCTCCAACACGGCAGAAGCGCTTCGAATAGCCTGTTCCATGTTATCATTGGCATTGGCGAGCAGTAGTTCATCGAAGGTCGACTGATCGATCCACGTTCTCATTGCTGAAACGCCTGCCTGCGGCAGGATTCCGTTTCCCGCAGGTAGTCGTTCAACGCAGGCATAAGGATCGTACACTCGGCATCGGGTTGTCCGAGAAAACATTTCACCTTTACCGATGCCTCCACGCCGTCCCGGGCGTAGGTCTTGAAGCGGTAGTCGTAACCCGCTACCGCAATCTCGAATTTCTGATTCTTCATATTCGAAATAATGGATTTTGGTTTGACATACGGCCGGCAGATACCCGCTATGAAAAGTGAGAAGCCGGCTTCGGGGCGGGATTATCAGCGACGGCACGGACAAGGCAAATTTTTGAGGGGCGATACGACCCGAAGGGTGGAGATCGTGCCGCAAAAATTTGACGCCGGAACGTGTCCGGCGCTATCTTGCCCCGAGGCCGGCGTTCACAAAGGGATTTTTAATTATTATTCGCGCTGTCTCAAAACAAAAAGAGACTGCTGCGGATGCAGTCAGTCCCTTTCGGTTAGCGCACCGTGAACTGCGGTATCCGGGAGAGGGTCTTCCGCAGCTTCCGGCGGTAGAAAAGTTCAGTAAGCGCAAGCAACTCGTAGGTATCGTACATCATCTGTCCGTTGACGGCACGGGCGCGGATCATCCGCTTTTTACGGCATTGTTCGAGCTGGTGACGGTCCAGACCCAGCACCTCGCAGACCTTGCGGGCCGAGAGGAACATCGGGCGGTCGCTGTGGCTCAACAGGTGTTCGAAAAGCAGCGTGGATTGTGTCAGCAGGAAATGCGTGCGGAGCAGTTTCTCCAAAGCTCCGGACTCCACCAAATAATACTTGTCAGGCATAGGGTTATGAATTAAAGGTTCCTGATCCGGTTTTTAAGTTCTTTTCGCTGCCGGCACTCCGTGTCGATCCGCTCGACAAAACGATTTATCTCGGCAGCGGAGAACATAAGACGGCGCCCGAAGTGGAAACCGGTGAGCTGACCGCTGACGCAGTAGCGGCGCAACTGACGATCGCTGATCTTCAGCAGGTCGCAGACCTCGCTCACTTCAAGGATCGGCGTACCGCAAAGCATATTCCGGTGCCGTTTCATATAGGCGATATCCTCGCGGATCTCACGGACGATTTCCAAAATCTCATCGAGTCGTTCCATTATCGGATTACAGTCGGTTATCGCCGCAAAGATGCAACGACCGAATGATGAGTTTATACAAGTATGTAAATACATAATATATTTATATACTTTATCGCAAAATGTCTACACGGAGAATTTCGTTGCCAGTTTCTCCCGGAGCATGGTAACCTCACGGTCGATCATCGGCTGGGTGACTTTCGCATAGATTTGGGTCGTGGTAATCTGTTTATGTCCCAGCATCTTCGAAAGCGTCTCCAGACTCACACCGTTCGACAGGCAGATCGTCGTGGCGTACGTGTGCCGCGCGAGGTGGAACGAGAGTTGTTTGTCGATGCCGCACTCCCGGGCGATGTTTTTCAGGCTGTCGTCGATCGAATCGAGTGTAGACATGGCAAAAACACGTCCGTCGCCGGTCAGACCCCGATACTTGTTCAGGATGAACAACGCATAAGGCAGCAGCTTGACAACGTATTTGGTTTCAGTTTTCTGGCGGTTGCCGCTGATCCACCACTCGCCCTGCGCATCCTGCTCGATCTGGTCATAGGTCAGCGAGGCCATATCCGCATAGCAGATGCCCGTGAAGCAGGAGAAAAGGAACATATCCCGATTGAAGTCCTGACGCTTATAACGCAGCTCGGTAGTCATCATACGGTGGAGTTCATCTTCCGTTAAAAAACTGCGTTCCGGATTCGGAGCCGTATATTGATAGAGGGAAAAGGGGTTGCGAGGCATCCAGCCGTTGTTGAACGCGATTTTGACAACGTATTTCAGACATTTGAGATAGCCGCTGACGGTCATGGGCTTGAGGCCCAGATCGGATTTCAGGTAGACATGGTATTGTTCGATGAACGACTGTTCCAACTCCGCCAACGGCATATCGCTCACGTTATACTCCTTACGCATGAAGGCCCGCAGATGGTCGATGGATTTATAGTAGCGTTTCCAGGTACCGTGGCAGCGGTCGATGCCGACACGTTTCTTGAGGTCGGCAGTAAACTTCTCGAACGCTTCGAGAAGCAGACGGTATTTCTCGCCGAAGCCGAGATAGGCATTCTTGACCTTTTCGGCCGTAACGTACGACTCCCGGTCGCAGATATCCTGATAGTGCTTGCCGATCTGGGTGCGGATATTGTCCAGATGGCGGTTGATGCGATCCGCTTCGAGACTACGGCCCTTGGCGCGGCCGCCGCTGACCTCCCAAAGCGTCTCCGGGACGGAGAGCTTCGCGCTGAACTGCGCGATACTGCCGTTGACCGTGATGCGACCCATGACAGGGACGACTTTCTGATCCTTACATTTGTTCCTTTTGAGGTAGAACAGAACCTTGAACGTGCTGCGCATAAACTCTGCTTTTTAGGGGTGCAAAAATAATTTCAGCAGAGTCGCATGTCAAGATGAACAACGATGCAAGAAACTGAAAATCACGTTTCTATGAATAATAAGGCAAAAAAAACGAGGTAACGATTTGGAAACCGAAACCTCGTTTAACATTACCTTATTCTACTTTTTCTCTAAAACAAAGGCACTGAAGAAAAGTGTATAATTATTTGATTATCTTTTACTTTACACTTTTTAGGCCTCTGTTTTTTTATCCTCGAAAACCCATCGAGGCCGCCCGGGTTTCGTTTCGGAGAATGGATTACTCCCGCGTCACTCCTGCGTGAAGACTGCCGTATAACGATTGCCCTGCGCGAAGATTTCACGCGCCAGGCGACGCACCGCGTCGGGTGTCACGGACGTGAACAGCGCCTCGTTGTCCTTGTCCAGGTCTACGCCGTCGAAATACTCCGCACGCATCTTGTCGAGCCAGTAGGAGGTGGATTTCAGGTTCTTCGACTTACGCTCGGCGTTGACTTTCTTAAAGTAGAGCATCGCCTCGTTCACCTCCTGCTCCGAAGGAGCCTCGGCGGCCAGCCGTTCGATGCCCTTCTGCACCTCGCCCAACAGCATTTCGCGCAGCTTGGGGTCGGTGTCGAAGCTCACCACCAGCTGGCAGTAGCCGCGGGGGCGTGCGCTGACCTCGTCGTGCACGCCGACGTAATAGGTTCCGCCCTTCTCCTCGCGCACCGTCGTCAGGTAGCGCGCGCCGAGGATGTAGGTGACGTAACGCAGCACGGCGTAATTCTCCGGGGTATAGTCGAACCGCCCGTGGTAGATGCGTTCGATCGACGATTTGGGCGTCACGGCGCCCGGGACGACCGCGTCGTATTCCGTCGTTCCGGGAACGATCCGAAAATTCGTCTTCGCGAATTTCCGCTTCGGGGCCGCGGGCAGCGAGCCGATGTATTTCTCGACGAGCGGACGCGCCTCGGCGGCCGGCATCTCGCCCGCGAAGAAGAAGACGAAGTCGGCGGCGTTGCCGAAAAGTCTGTCGTAGAGCCTGCGGGCCGCCTCGCGGTCGAAGCGGTCGAGCGTCGAGGGCGTCGCCCGCCGCAGCCACGGATGGCCGCCGTATTTCGCGCTGTCAGCGCGCTCGGCGAAAAGCGCTTTGGGCGACTTCTCCTTCCCGAGCGACGTGCGGGCCAGGTCGATATAGTCGCCGTAGGCCCGCTCCGAGAAATTGGGGCAGGTGATATAGAGGTGCAGCAGTTGCAGCAGCAGTTCGAAATCGGCTACGCCGGACGCTCCCGAAAAGACGCTTTCAGTCCGCCCCAGCGTCACCATCAGGTTGGCGTCGTGGGCGGAAAGCAGGTCGCGCATCCCGGTGCGGTCGAGGTCCTTCACGCCCATCGTGCGGACGTAGTTTTGAAGCAGGTGCATGCCCTCCACGTCGCTGTCGCGGGCAAAGCCGCCCTCGCTGACCGCCGCCACCGCGACCTTGCGGACGCCGATCACCTCGGGAACGGTGCGCCAGAGGACCTTCACGCCGTTCGAAAGCGTCCACTCTTCGGCCCCGAGGGGCGCCTTGCGGGTCCTGACGACCTTTCCGGGCGTCACCTTCTCCGTGAAGAGCGGCCCGGCGGACTTCCCGCGGCGCTCGGGACGGGCGATCTCCGCGTGCTTCACCGAGTCGATCAGGCCGAAAGCCTCCGCCTCCGCGGGAATCTTGTCTCTGTACTCCTCGGACGACGACACGAGTACGAGCATCCCCTCCGGCGAGGTCATGCCGGCACGCAGGCCGTTCACCTCCTCATAGGTCAGGGCGTCGAGCTGCTCCCCGACTATCCGCACGCGGTCATCGGGCGTCACGTAGGGCACGTTGCGCGTGAAATGCTCCACATAACGCCCGGCCAGGTCGGTATTCGTGGCGAGCCGGTACTTTTCGAGCGCGGCTTTCTCGCTCCGCACCACCTTGGCACGTGCGGTCTCGAACTCCTCGCGGCTGAAACCGTAGCGGCGGATCTGCTCCACGTCGGTCAGCACCCCGGCCAACGCTTCGCGCATATTGTGCTCCTTGGGCAGGGCCGTCAGCATGAAGGTGTTCCGGCATGTGGCGAGGCTTCCGAGAACAGCCACCACGCGTTTGTAGCGGGCTTCGGGGCATTTCTCCGCCTCGGCCAGCCGGGCGCGCGCCATTTCGAGGAAGACCTTGCGCGCCAGTTCGCCGCGCACGGCGCCCACCGTCGCACGCTCCTCCTCCGACGGGTAGGGCTGGTAGAAGATCAGCTTCACGGCCACGGCCTTGGTCTCGGGGTCGGTCACCAGGCCGTAGCGGGGCTTGTCGCGCTGCGGAATGTCGTAGACCTCCTTCTGCGCGGGATTCTCGGCCTTCGGGATCGACGCCATCACGTCGCGGATCTTTCGCTCCATCGCGTCCACATCCACGTCGCCGACGACGATCACCGCCTGCAGATCGGGACGATACCACTTATGGTAGAAGTCGATGAGCGTCTGCCGCCCGAAGTTGTTGACGATCTCCATGTCGCCGATCACGTCGCGCCGGGCGTATTTCGACCCGTCGTACTCGACCTCGGCCGACTTGCGGGCCATGCGCGAACGGGCGTCGTTGCCGCGCCGCCACTCCTCGCGGATCACGCCCCGCTCCGACTCGATCTCCCCGGGTTCGCAGGCGATGTAATAGGACCAGTCGTGCAGGATCAGCAGCAGCGAGTCCACCAGCCCCTCGCGCACCAGCGGCACGTTGGAAACGTTATAGACCGTGCGGTCGCGCGAAGTGTAGGCGTTGACGTTGTAGCCGAAGCGCACCCCGTTGGCCGCCAGGTAGTTGAGAATACCCTTCCCGGGGAAGTGCTTCGTTCCGTTGAAGGCCATGTGTTCGAGGAAATGGGCCAGCCCGTTCTGGTCGTCCTCCTCCTGCAGGGCGCCGACGTCGTGGGCGATGAAGAAATCCGCCCGCTGCCGGGGATTGTCGTAATGCCGGATGTAGTAGGTCATCCCGTTGTCGAGGCGCCCGACCCGCACCTCGCCGTCGAGCGGCATCTTCTCTTGCGGGCCTGCGGGGACTTGCCCCGCCGCCGGAACGGCCAGCAGACAGAGCAGGGCCGCACGGATCAGAACGGATTTTTTCATCGTGGATTCGCTTAATTACGTAGTGTAGTCCTGCAAATATACGAAAAAGTCGCGCAAGAGGCGCTAAAAAACAACCGTCGCGTATCAATTACACTTCAAAATAACTACCTTTGCGTTACACACACCATTTACAACCCGAACAATGAAAAGAAAAAGCAATTGGTTAAAGAATTTGCTGCAATGGGGCACGCTTGCGGCAATCGTGGGATTCGTGGTCTACGGGCTTACGCTCGGGGAGAAACCCGCGGACGTGGAGGCCTACTGCCCGTTCGGCGGACTGCAGGCGCTGGGAAGCTACCTGGTCAACAACTCGCTGGCCTGCACGATGTCCATGACGCAGATCATGGTGGGCGTCATGCTCGCCGTGGGAGTGATCCTTTTCAGCAAACTCTTCTGCGGCTACCTCTGCCCGCTGGGAACCGTCAGCGAATGGATGGGCAGGGGCGGCAAGAAGCTGAAGGTCAGCGTTGAAATACGCCCGGGAAGCATCGCCGACCGCCTGCTCCGCGCCGTCAAATACGCCCTGCTGTTCTACGTATTCTACATGTCGGCGTCGAGCAGCGAGCTTTTCTGCAAGAATTTCGACCCCTACTACGCCGTCGCCACGGGCTTCAAGGGCGAGATCACCGTCTGGATGACCGTCATCTCGGTTGCGGTGCTCTTCCTCGGCAGCTTTTTCGTCAAAATGTTCTGGTGCAAATACATCTGCCCGCTGGGCGCGTTGAGCAACATCTTCAAATTCACCGTCACCTTCGTGTGCATCGTCATCCTGCTGTGGGTGCTCGGGCTGCTGGGCGTGGCTTCGGCCTGGGTATGGGCTTTGGGCATCGCCTGCCTCGCGGGCTACCTCTGGGAGATGATCTACCTGCGGAGCAAAGTCTTCCCGCTGCTGCACATCGTCCGCGACGAGGCCACGTGCACCAAGTGCGACGTCTGCCGCCGCAAATGTCCCTATTCGATCGACATCAAGAACCTCGACAAGGTGAAGCACATCGACTGCACGCTCTGCGGAACGTGCGTCTCGGCCTGCCCCGAAGATTCGCTGCAGGTCGGCGGCAAATGCTCGCTGCGCTGGCTGCCCGGCATCCTGGCCGTCGCGCTCTTCGGCGCGGCGCTGTGGTTCGGCAGCCACTGGGAGCTTCCGACCATCGACGAGAAGTGGGGCGAATACGAGCAGGTCGAAGGCATGCAGACCTACGAAATCGAGGGGCTGACCTCGGTGAAGTGCTTCGGCAGCTCGAAGGCCTTTTCCGCGAAGATGCAGAAAGTGCCGGGCGTCTACGGCGTGAAAACGTTCGTCAAACGCCACGCCGTGGTGATCAGCTACGATCCCAAGGCGATCGACGAGACGAGCATCGACAAGGCGATCTTCTCGCCGACGACCATGAAGTTCGCAACGCCGAAAGCCGGCGTCGACTCGCTGTCGGTGGTCCGCATCGGCGTCGAGGGACTCCACGATAAGATGGACATGGTCTACTTCGGAGCCATCCTGCGCAACATCGACGGCATCTGCGGCTTCGATGCGCAATACGACTGCCCGGTAGCCGTTACGCTCTACGTCGACCCGTCGGCCGCGATTCCCGAAAAGATGCTCCGCGACTCGATCGAGGTCAAGGAGGCCCACATGCTGGCCCACGGCGGCAAGGTCCGCGTCATTCCGGTCCACTACCAGCTCAAGAGCTACGACCCCGCCGCCGGCAGGATCGGCCGCCGCGAGTTCCTCGACCTGATGTTCGAGCAGACCCGCGACCTCTCGGCGCCGTTCAAGCATAACACCGAGACCTACGGCGACGACGCGAAGTATCCCAAGGGCGTCTACGAAGTCGAGTGCCGGGGTATCGAGAAGCCGCTCATCAAGCGCAGCTTCCCCTACTTCCGCGGGTTCCTCTCGCTCAAGGAGGGCATCACGCGGCTCGACGTGGCGCTGAACGACGAGGAGGTTCCCGTACTGCGGATCGTCTACGTCAAGTCGATGTGGGACGATGCGAAGATCTGGAACGAACTGCTCAACGCCAAGGTGTGGCCCGTGAAGTACAAGGACGGCACGCTCAAGGACGAGGAGCCGAAGTTCACCTTCAGAACCGAAGGGCACACGCTCTGACACAAAATACGTACAGGGGGCTTGTGATACGCAAGCCCCTTTTTTCGAGATAAACCGAGAAGACTATGAAAAAAGCGATTTTTTACCTGCTGGCCTGCGCCCTGCTCCCGGTTGCGGCGTCGGCCGACGAGGGCATGTGGCTGGTCAGCACGTTCCGGGACGTGATCTACCCCCAGATGAAGAAGGAGGGGCTGAAACTCAAACCCGGAGAGATTTACAACGAGGAGTCCCCGGCGTTGTGCAACGCCATCGTGGCCGTCGACGGCGGCATGGGCACGGGCAGCGTGATTTCGGACAAGGGACTCGTCATCACCAACCACCACGTGGCCTACGGCGACATCCACTCGCTGAGCACCCCCGCGAAGAACTACCTCGAAGAGGGCTTCTGGGCGCTCCACCAAAAGGACGAACTGCCGCTCAAAGGCAAGACCGTGACCTTCCTGCGGCAGGTCCGCGACGTGACGGACGAGGCCCTGGCCATCCGCGACTCGCTCGAAAAGGCCAACAGCCTGGGGGTCTTCGGGACGCGCAAGGTCTACGGCATCCTCGAACGGAAATACGGCAAGGACACCCCCTTCGATGTGGAGTGTGCTTCGATGTGGAAGGGCAAGAAATACCTGCTGTTCTACTACGAGACCTATAAGGACGTGCGCCTCGTGGGCGCACCTCCCGTGAAGATCGGGGCCTTCGGCGGCGAGCAGGACAACTGGGGCTGGCCCCAGCACAAGGGCGACTTCGCCCTCTACCGCGTCTACGGCGACGCGAAGGGCCGCCCGGCGGCTTACGCGGAGGACAACGTGCCCATCACGCCCCGCAAGGTGCTGAACGTCTCGACGAGCGGCATCCACGACGGGGACTACGCCATGGTGATCGGCTTTCCGGGCCGTACCAACCGCTACATGTCGTCATTCGCTGTGCGCGAAAAGGAGCACGTGACCAACCCCGTGGTGATCAAGGCGCGCCGCGACCGCCTCGACATCATGCTGCGCCACATGGAGGCCGACCCGGACGTGCGGCTGATGTACAGCGACAAGTATTTCAACATCAGCAACTACGCCGACTACGCCAAGTGGGAGAACATCTGCCTGCGTCGTTACGACGTAATCGGCATCCGCGCCGCCGAGGAGGCGCGCCTCGCCGCCTGGATCGATGCCGACCCGGCCCGCAGGACCGAATACGGCGACCTGCTCGCCAACCTCAAGAAGGGCTACGAGGCCCGCGCCGAAGCCGTGCGCGAAAAGTGCTACTACCAGGAGACGTGGATTCGCCCGAGCGACGTGATGATGACGGCCAACCGTCTCGGCACGCTCGTCGACCGCATGCAGCGCGACGGCATCGCCTCGGTGCAGGACGGCGACAAGAACTTCGCGGGCGTGAAGTCCAACACCCGCCGGATGATGAAGGACTTCGACCTGGCCACCGACAAGGAGGTGCTGACGCGGATGATGGAGAGTTTCACCGGCAACGTGCCCCGCGAAATGTGGGGCGAACAGCTGCCGCAGCTTTACGACCGCTTCAAAGGCAACGTTCCGGCGCTGGTCGACTACGCGTTCGAAAACACCTGCTGCACCAGCTACGAAAAACTCTGCGCCTGGTTCGCACAGCCGCGCACCGCGGAGGAGATCCTCTCCGACCCGATGGCGGCGATGGCCAACTCGGTCAGTTCGCGGCGCTTCGCCGAGAAACTCAAGCAGGCCGAGGAGGCGTCGGGCATCGACGCCGACAAGGAGGAACTCCGCTACGCCCATGCCATCTACGAGATGCGCGAATCGGAGGGCACGCCCCAATATCCCGACGCCAACTCGACGATGAGGCTCACCTACGGAACCGTGGGTCCGGTTTCGCCCAAGGACGCCGTGCACTACGACTCCCGCTCGACGGTCGACGGCTACCTCGAAAAATACAATCCCGACGACTACGAATTCCGTGTCGACGAGCGGATGTCCTCGCTCATCCGCAGCAAGGACTGGGGCCGCTGGGGCGAAAACGGCCGGCTGTACGTCAATTTCCTCACCGACAACGACATCACGGGCGGCAATTCGGGCAGCCCGGTGCTCGACGCCCGGGGCGACGTGATCGGACTGGCGTTCGACGGCAACCGCGAGTCGATGTCGGGCGACGTCTATTTCCACCCGACCAACTTCAAGACGGTCTGCGTCGACATCCGTTTCGTGCTGTGGATCATGGACAAATACGCCGGTGCCGGGTCGCTGATCGACGAAATGCGCCTGGTGAAATAACCTGCCCCGCACTTTCTACGAAGGAACGGACCCGGCAAAGGTCCGTTCTTTTTCAGGAATCCCCGCCGACAAAAACCCCGCAGGACTTTGCATGTCCTGCGGGGTTTTTACGAATGATCCGCGGTTCAGAAGTTCAGGCCCACGGCCGCGAACAGGCCGCCGCGCCGGCTGCCGTCCATCAGACCGCTGCGCCCCCACGCCGCACGGCCTTTCAGATCGACGCACAGGCTCATTTTCTTCGCCGGGAAACAGTGCGTATAGCGCAGGCCGGCCTCGCCGTTCAGACGGTCGTTGGTCAGGAAGGCATACTCCCGGGCCAGCAGGTCGGCGCGGTAGTTCTCGTTGTCGATCTGCACCCCCTCGGGGCAGCTCTTCTCCAGTTCGGTTCCGCCGCCGAACGTATAGCCGCCGCGCACCGTCGCGTCGAGCCAGCTGCGGCCGCTGAACCGGAAGTTCTTCGTCACGCCCAGCATCAGCTTCGAATAGTGCAGGTCCTGGTTGTAGCGCGCCGGGGAGATCGTATATTCCGATTCGGTCTTGCAATAGTCATAGGCCACGTCGACGATCCACGAACTGCTCCACTCGTTGCGCTTGACGTAGAGTTTGTAATCGGCATCGACGCTGCGCTGCTTCTGCGAGAATTTCAGGAAGCGGCCGTACTGTTTGTAATATTTCAGATTGGTTACCGGATCAACGGCCAACTCCTGAATATTGTTGTATTTCAACAGGTCTCCCCACGAAGCATCGACCGAAAGCCGCTGATCCACACTACGCCCCGTAACATTGAGCACGCCCAGATAGCGGTAAGTTAACCGGTCGTTGTCGCCCAAATGTTCATCCTCTTCCAAATGATAACGCTCCATCTTACCATATATCGCCGAAAACTGGTTGAACAGGCTCACCCGGGGAGAAAACTTCAGTTCGAACTGTGCAGCCCCGCCGTACTCCGACTCTTTGTAATGGATCGGATTACTGTTACTGCCCGACGGAACCAGCTCGGCCATATAGAACCAAAGCCCCTCGAACAGATAGAGCGGAATAGCCTGTTCGTTGGTTCCGAAAGAGAGGTAATTGACCGTTTCGGTGGTGCGTTCGTAGGTGAAATTCAGACCCGCATCGACCGTCTTGGAAGTGAACATCACACCGGGGCGAACGCTCAAATGCATGTACGTCGTCTTGTTGCGCGCATCGCGCCGCTTGGCAAGACTCTGATTCTCGTATTCGCCCTGCAGACCGATCACCCAATTTCCCATCTGATAGGCCACTCCGGCTTTCAGCAGATAGGTTTCATTGCGCGTATTGCCGGGAACCGAGTCGCCCACGTTCATCGGCGAGGTATAAAGATGTGTATTACCCGCCCAGTTGCGGTCCGAGCCTGCGGTATAGTCATAGCCCAGTTTGCCGTAGAATGAAAGACGGTCCCACCGTTGGAAGGATTCCGACTGTATGCCCGTCTTATGGGTCCGGGCAGCGTCGCCGACGTTACGCAGGCCGCCTTCTTCGAAATCGTAGCTGACGTCGGCTGTCGAGAGCGAAGCACGGTTGAAGATCAGGCCGGCGGCGTTGTCCGAGACCAGCCAGCCGCTTTTGGAGCGGATGCGCTCCATCGTATAGTATTTTTCGAGGTTCTCCCCGCGGGCTGACTGCGCCGACGCCGTGCATGCCATTACGGCCGTTGCCAGGAATACCGCATATATCGTATTGATTCTCATGATCTGTTTCGTTTTGAGTTAATTGCCCTTGTAAAGAGTCGGCCGCGGAATCATCATCCAGTCCTGCGAAGAGTCGTTCGTATCCTGATAAACGGTATGTCCGGCGGCAGCCGTCGCCTCTTCGTCGACTTTACGGATGTAGGAGATGCCCGAACCCATTCCCGAAGTGATCATGAGAGCCTGGAGACTGATCTCCGGACAAAGACGCGGGACCTCGTTTTCGGCAATGCGGAATTCGACTCCGTCGTAAACCCACTCCTTGGGAATCATGATGGAATATATTTTACCGGTGTATGCCGGCGGCGCGGAGATCATGTGTCCGCCCGGCTCTCCGAGTTTGACCCCGTCTTTCACATACTCCTCGGCGCTTCCCTCGATACGATAGATGACGACCGTCGGAGAAGTCCGGGAAATCGTAAATGCGGTTCCCAGCCCCTGCTGACAATAGGGATTCAACCTTCGCTCCTCGGGAACTTCCGGAGTCTTCTGACCTTTAAACGCCGGAATCCACATGGCCCAGGTGTTCTCCGTCGCCAAATTTACAGGCACAGTCGTCATAGCACCCGTATGGTTGATCGCACTCAATGCGATCACCACCTCTTCGCCGGGCTGAAGCGGATGATCCGTTCCTTTACCCGGGAAATTGAATCCGAAAGCACTGATGGGAACCGAATCGCGCGGATCGGTATTGTCGTCGCCCAGCCACGATTTCACGTAAATCCGTTTGGCGTTGGAGTTATAGGTGGAGTGCGTGCCCAGACCGATGCCGTCGAGATACTGCACCTTGTCCGAATTGTTGTAGAGCGTAAAATACTGATCGTAATTGTAATTGGCGCCGCTCGGCGTCTTGGCCAGGTGGAAATAGACCTCTTTCAGGATAATGGTTCCCTTATTCGCGGCGGTAAGTTCGGCGGCAAGCGTTTCGACCTGCTTGTCGTCGCGCGACAGCACGATATTCTGCGAGGCCGACAGGATCTTGACGGCCCCTTCCACCTCGATCTGCTTGCTCACGATTACGCTATACGTGCCGTATTCGGCTTCGAGGCGCGCCACGCCCTGCGCATCGGTCACAGACGTCAGGACAACACCCGTCTTCGAATTTCGCAGCATGACCTTGAAATCGCTTTTCGGCTCGGCAGCCAGCGCTTCGGGCAGCGTAATGCTCACTTCGACCTCCTTGCTGCCCTCGAAAAGTTCGCTGTCCTTCATGTCTTTCAGGCAGCCGCTCAACAGAAAGGCGGCCGCCAAGGGTAAAATACAGGTTAAAATCTTTTTCATCGTCTGCGGCGTTTAGAATTTGAGTTTGAGTTCCGCACCGAAATACATCTCGGTATTGACCATTCGGTAACTGCCCGTACTCTGCAACTTCATCTTGGGACGGGAATTCGTGAAGTTGTTGGCGTAGAACGAAATCTGCGCGATATTGCCGATCTCTTTGGTAATGCGGATATTGGCCATGAAATAGGGTTTGAACGAGTTCTGCACGAACAGGCTCGAATTGGTCGACGTCGTCCGGTATATCTGAAAAGCGTTGCCCAGCTCCCCGTCATACAGGCTGGGATCGAACGGCAGCACGTTGCCTGCGGCATCCATATACCAATCGGGGTCCTTGTAAAGCGTACCGTCGACCTGTCCTTCGAAATCGTAAATCTTGTTGCCCTCGGCATCTTCGTAATAAACTCCGCTGTTCTTGAAACTCCGGCTGCGGTCGAGCCACACGCACTGGACCGTCAGCGAGGTGATCAGGCGCAGTTTGGGAATATGGGTGATAAAACTGAAATTGGAATTGAACCGCTTGCGTATCGCTGTGCCCTGTAAGCTCTTTCCGCCGTCATATCCTCCATAAACGGGATTATAGACGTTTTCCCCATTGATCTGTATTTTTCCGGAGTTATAGGAGAGATCGAAAAGCTGCTTCACGCCGACGTCCGGCATATTTTTCATCTGCATATAGGCGCCGTTGACGATGATCGAGGTGCGGATCGCACGGATCTGCCCGAAATCGAACGTGTACTCGACGCCCTGCTTGTCGTACTTGTTGTTGTTGCCGGGTTTGGCAATGCGTTTGAACTTGGTGACCGTCTCGTAGTCGAGGGGTTCACCGTTGACTCCCAATACCTTCTGCCCCGGATTATTCGGGTCGTCGATGTAGACCGGGGTTTCCGCACCGGAATAATTATACTCCCGGTAAGAGTATACGCCGGGGGTATACATCGTGGAATAACCGTTTCGCATCTTTTCATTGTAGTAAGCGATGCTTCCCTTGATGCCGAACATCTCGAAGTCGACGCCGACCTCGAAGTTCTTGCTGTACTGCATCTTCAGGTCACGGTTGCTCAACTCCTCGGCCGTCGTCACCTCGGTCGTCCATGCCTCCATGGCAGGCCGCTCACCGGCGGCAGGCAGACGCAGCGAGTAGTTGTCGATATAGGATGCGAACGGATAGAGCGTATAGAGGCCCGGCAGCGTGGTCTGAATGCCCCAACCGGCACGCAGCGACAGTTCGCGGACCTTTTTCGGCGCACGATTGCTGATGATCGTGTATTTGAGGTTGAAACGCGGATCTACGGCCCATTTGTCATTCAGCCGATCGGTTGCCAGATAGGTGAAACGCCCTCCGGCCTGCAACGTGAGCGAAGTCTTGCCGACCGGCAGGGTGACCTTTTCCTCGACGAAAACGGCCACCTGGTTCATGAAGGGGATATCGCTGAACGGCTGGGGACGGAACTGGATGGGACGCACGCCCTCGTAATACTGTCCTTTGCCGGTGTTGCCCGAATTGCTCCACTCGGCACCGAGCATCGCCTTGTTGTAGACCTTGCCGTAGCGGCCCGAAACCTCGGCCATCAGCTTGGCATTGGTGTAATAGGCCATGCTCAAGTTGCGGATGTCGCTCATGTAATCGTGAGGCGTGAACTCCACGAAACCTTCACCCGGTTCGGTCGCCCCGGGATTGGCAACGCCGACGAAGGTCGACAGTGCCTTGTTGCGGGCGTATTCGCGCGTCATGGTGTGGCTCAAGACATATTTCAGCGAGGTGATCCACGATTTGTTGAGCAGCCACGAGCCGTTCAGGTTGAGCGAAAGGCTCTTGTCGTCGAGGAACTTGCGCTCGTCCTGCGACAGGTCATCGGCATCGGGCTTGCTCGTGCCTTTCGAAAGGTAGCCGCTCACCTTCGCATTGAACTGGAACGGCGTACGGTCGCGGTTGAAGGTGTTGGAATAGTTCACCGAAAAGGTTCCGCGGTCATAGGCGTCCTTCGAAGTGCGGATGTCCTTCATGGCATTGGCATAGTCCAGCCCCACATTGAGGAAACCCTTATCGGGTCCCAGCGCGTAGCCTTTGGTCAGCGCCACGGCCTTGGTGTTGGGAACCGCCTTGACACGCACCTCGTAGGGTGTGCGGCCCTGCTTGGTCTTGACGATCACGGCGCCGGCGCTCATATTGCCGTACTCGGCCGAAGCCACGCCCCGGACTACCTCCACCGACTCGATGTTGTCAGTGGAGATCGTACGCATGTCGATTCCCTTGCTCACCGGCTGCCCGAAGCCCGTGGCCTTTTCGCCTACCAGCGAAGCGTCGTTTTTCACCGACGCCCCGTCGACGTAAATACCGACCGTACTGGAATTGACGCCCAAAGTCTCTACGGAGGTCATGTTGGGATTCAGATCGCGGATACCGATAAAGTTATAGGAGCTGCTCGTGAGATCGGGATTCGACGTCACGACACCCGGCAGCAGCTGCATCACGTCCTTGACGGAGGTGGCCTGCAGGTGGTCCATCGCCTGCCGGTCGATCGTCGACGAAGAGTTGATGCTGCGGCCCCGCTGGGCCGTTACGGTCACGGTGTTGAGTTGCAGGCTCGACTCTTTGAGGCGCAGCGAGAGCGCCCCGATCGAAGCGGTGATCGTCACCTTATACGAAAGGGGTTCGTAGCCCAGGCAGGTCGCCTCGATGGTGTAGCTGCCGGTAGTCACCGACGGCATCCGGAACCGGCCTTTGGCATCGGTCACCACCCACAGCTCGAGCGTCGGGATGGAAACCACGCAGCCCGCAATCGGCTCCTTCGTGTTGTACTCCGTCACGGTTCCCTCGATGGAGACCTTTTTCGGAGCCTGGGCCTGCACACCCAGCGGAATGCAGAAGCCCGCCAATAAAAGCATGAGTAAAAATTTCTTCACGGCAAACAGGGTTATGTGAATAGTAAGAATATCGTTCGTTTCTGAAGGGCAAAGATAGAGAACCGCCCGACAGACGGCAATCCCGAGAAATGGGGATTTTACCGGTCAGGGGACACAATAACGACTTCCGGCAGCTGCATGGCGCAACTGTCGGACATCGCAAAATACGCGGCTGTCAACAGAGGGTACGGCGATTCCCGCGGGGGGGGGAACCCGGGCGGGGAGTTCGTCGGCATGGTCCGGAACGCTGATCCGGGCGGTCGCCGTGCGGCGGGTCAATCCACTCTTCCTCATGCCAGTGTCATTTGATTCAAGACGGGTCTTGTCCCGCAAGGTAAGAAAAAAACGCCATTCCGAATGCCTTTTCAGGCTATGAATTTAACCGAAGTTACAATCCGGACGCATCCTGCGCCATATCGCGACAATGTTTAACCGGATTCCCGCATGCGGTTTCGATCCGAAACACCCCTTCCGGGCCGAAATTTCTTTCCCGCAGACCGATTGTACTATGGACGGAAATTGTTATCTTGCGGCCAATAAACCTTCACTCCCCGGTTTGACGCGTTACATACTATTGATTCTCGCCCTTTTCGGGTTTGTCGGCATGCCCTCCGCACACCCGGCGGGGAATCATGCGCTCCAATCCTTCGCCGTCTCCACCCATCTCATGAACTTCGGCCGGTCGGCGCGCACGATCGTCATGGTCGAGGACAAGGAGACGCACGACCCGCTGCTGGGCGCTACGGTCTCGATCATCAGCAAGACCGACACGCTGCGGGGCACGACCGTCAAGGAGGATTTCTACCGCATCATGGCCGTCTACCGCTGCGACCGGATTTTCCGCGACTCGGTCGATCTGGAGGTCACCTACGTGGGCTACAAACCGTTTAAAAAGCGCTACGGGAATACCGGATTCCGGGGACGGATCGAGGTCAAGATGGAGGTTGACGAACAGTCGATCGCGCAGGTCGTGGTCGTCGGGCAGCAGGTCGCCATGGTCTTCCGGGGCGACACGACGGTCTACAACGCGGGATCGTTCAAAACCATGGCCGACGACCGTTTCGCGGAGCTGCTGAAACAGCTGCCGGGGGTCGAGATCAAGGACAACAAAATCTACGCCGAGGGACAAGAGGTCAAACGGGTGCTGATCGACGGGAAAAACCTCTTCGGCACGAAAACCTCCTACGCCCTCACCGACCTCGAAGCCTCGGATGTCCGAAGCGTGCGGGTCTACGAGGATTTCAGCCCCGAGGCAAAGCGCCTGGGAGACAACACGGCCGAAAAGGAGAAGGTGATGGACGTCGAAACCAAGTCGAAGCGCGGTTACATCCAGGGCGGCAACCTGGAGGGAACGCTCGGCGCGAGCCTCGAAAGGGACTACTCGGGCCGGCATGAAATCCGCCACTCCGAGGCCGGGAGCTTCTATCGCAACACCGAGAAGGGCAACTGGCGCCTCGAAGCCTCCAATTCGAAGGACAACATCCGGCAGGGGGAGGGCGTTTCGTTCAACTCGAAGACAACCCCCTCGAAACAGACCGACGCCCAGGCGGACTACACCCTGCGCCGGGGCGACTCCACCAACGTCTCGACCAGCGTCCGGTTCGGGCGCAGCCGCCAGAGCAGCACGGGATTCTCGCAGACCGAATACTTCCCGACCGAGGCCTACGCCCTGCGCAGCGAGGAGAGCCGGAACGAATCGCTCTTGAAATCGCTTTCGGCGGAGATCTCGAACTACGTCAACATCCAGCGGAAGAAGAACGTTTTCGGGGCCATGACCTCCTTTTCGATCGACGACGGCTCCACGTCCGGGCACAACCGCACGCAGCAGCGGATCGACGACGAAAAGACCCGGACGAACCTCAACAGCGACTCCGAGAACCGAAATATCCGGCTGAACGTCAATGTCTATTACCACACACGCATCTCCGAGCGGTCGACGCTGTCGTTCAACGTCTCGGGCAAATACGCACCCGGCGACCGGGACGGCTGGCGGGTCGACACGACGGCCTCGACACCCGGCCTGCAGGTCAAACTGCGCAACGACGGCGACAGCCGCAGCTATTCGTTCGGCGCCAATCTGGGCTACCGTTACAAACTGGGCAAAAAGGGTTCGTTCAACGCCTCATACGGCTTCAGCCGCGATTACGCCCGCTCGAAACAGCTGGCTGTCGATTTCCTCTCCGACCCGCAGGGTGTCGTCGACACGGTCAACTCCTACCATTACACAACCGACACCTACACGCACAGCCTGCAAACCAGACTGCAATACCGGAGCGGCGACGTCTGGATGATGGCCGGACTGGGCGGAGTGCTCTACGACATCGCCCGCAGCGAACGCTTCCCCAAGGAGGAGCGCTTCCCGCGGCTGTTCTTCCAGCTCAACCCGACGGTCTACCTCTCGGTCGGCAAGTCGCGGCGGCGTTTTTCGTTCAACCTGGCCTCCTTTCCGCAGATGATCCCGCTCGAATCGCTGCGTTCGACCCTCAACGCCACCAACCCCCTTTCGCTGCAGGCCGGAAACCCCGATCTCAAATTGCAGAACAACCTCTCGGGATCGGCGGGATTCCAGTTCACCGACGTCAAGAAGGCACTCTCCTTCAGCGTGCAGCTCAACGGCAGCTACACCTTCAACTACATCGCCTCGCGGCGCACGCTCTTCCTCGAAGACACCTACCTGCCCCGGTACGACTACACGGCGCAGAAGGGCGCGCAGCTCACCTCGCAGACCAACGTCGGGGGCAACTACAACCTCGGGGGCAGAATCTCCTACTCACAGCAGATCAACCCGCTGCGCTCGACCCTGAACGTCTCGGTGAACTACGGCTTCAACCAGACGCCCTATTTCACCGGCGACGACCTCTTCCACTCGGTCCGCCATTCGCTCGGCTTCGGCTTCGGTTTCGACTCGGGCTTTTCGAGCAAGATCAAAATCAACATTCGCTCCAACACCTCGATGAGTTCCTACACCACGCAGAAGGAGACCTCGCAGGAGCTGCGCGAACAGCTCACGGCGCGTGTCGACCTGCGCTTCGGCAAGTATTTCGGGTCGGTCGGCACGCTCTACGAATTCTACTGCAACAGCCGCTCGCACACGCTCACGCGCCACAACGTGATCCTCAACGCCTCGGCGGGGCGCAAGTTCGGCAAGGAGAACCGGCTGGGTGTTTCGGTGGGCGTCATCGACATCCTCAACCGCCCCGACTACGCCACCACGAGTTTCGACACGGACTACGTCGTCACCTCCACGACCTCCTACCTGGGCCGTTACGGTTACCTGCGCGTCGCCTACACATTCTGATCGAAAGTTCGCCACACAGCGCATACCGCATTTTCTTTTTCGAAAAGCGCCTTCACGCCAACTTTGAAAACGGTATGGATATTTCCAGAGAAACAGCCGCCCGGAAAGACAATTTATGACCGTTATCGATAACGGGCCTATAAAAACAAAACGCAGAAGTTCCGCCTGTTATTCAGTTTCGAAACCACTGCCGATCAGCACCGAATTATTACCGCTCCCGGTCACATAGAAATCGACATTGTATTTATTAAGGATGTCCATGGAAACATAATTGTCTTTTAACGCAGGTCTCCTCCGGAAAATCAGGTAATCCATAATCGCACCCATAGCCTGGTGCACCTGCACAGAGGTTTTTTCGGCGATAAGCGTCGAGACATATCCCTTCCGCAGCCCCTCCAGATTCTTCTTCAGCATGTCGAAACCCAGCAACACCTTGTCTTTAACGCCCCGAATCTCCATCCATTCCGCAATCATGTAAGCCCGTGAATTCAAGGTAATGATATGGGATATGTGCGGGTTTTCCCGAAAAAAACGGTCGAACAACTGAATGTTGTACAGAAAGTCATTCGGTTGCATCGTACAATCATACACTTCGCAGTCTATATCATGATCTTTGACATAGGCCAGAAAGCCCCGATGGCGATTAAGCATCGAATCATTGGGCGGAGCGTCGCCCCTATCGATATTGAAATTCACCACGTTGCACTTCTTCATCGAGCCGAGCAGCAGGTGGGCGGCAAGATAACCGCTCTCGTAAAGCGGCATGCCGTAATAAGCGAGGTACTCCGTATTTTCCAGCCGGGTATCGATGTAAACCACCGGAATATCCGATTTCGAGAGTTCCCGAACCAATTTCGTGGTTTCTTCCTTATAAATGGGTGCAATGAGCACTCCATTTGGCTCAAGTGCCATCGTGTTCGAACACGACGCCCGGAATGAATTGATATCAAACTGATTGTAATAAACGATCTCAATATCGATATTGAGACTTTTCCCCTGACTTTCAGCCATCATAATCCCGTCATAAACCATCTCCCAATACTCTCCTTTCTGGAAATAGGGAATAACCGCCACAATGCGGTACTTTTTCTTCATCGACAGAATCGAAGCGAAAATATTCGGCTTATAACCAACCTCTTTGATCGCTTTCAGAACCTTCTGCTTTGTTTTTTCCGATACGTCGCCCCTATCGTGCAAAACACGATCGACCGTGCCTTTTGACACGCCCGAGAGCCTGGCCACATCTTCCATTGTGGCATATTTTTCATTGGCAGACATTTCTACAGGGGATTAATTTGTGCAAATGTATAAAAAAACTCGATCACAACGAAACTCCGACTCGCTTTTATCGAATACGCTATTTAGACAAAATAATAGAAATATTTGCTTTTTAGAAAAAAATGGATAAATTTGTAATCGATACCGGGTCTATACAAACGCGAGAAACAATCATTATTATTCTATAAATCAACAAATTAAATACATAAATTTTAATATAAACATTACCGTGTACGATAACGGACAAATAGACAACAACCCAAAATAGCCGAAAAATAATCACCCAACCTAAAAATTTCAACCCATGGTAACTGAATTCACAAAAGGGCGTTTGAAAGTCAAAATGTCCAACACACGAGCCGAATTGGGAGAAGTCGCAGCGAAAGAGGTCGCAGCGTACATCAAAGAACTTCTCTCCCGGAAAGACGAAGTCAACATCATTTTCGCCTCTGCACCCTCCCAGAACGAATTCCTAGCTGCGCTGCTCACGCATGAAATCGAATGGAACCGCATCAATGCATTCCACATGGATGAGTACATCGGCATCGATCCCGATGCCTCCCAGGCATTCGGGAAATTCCTCAAAGACCGCATTTTTTCCAAAGTGACGCCCAAGTCCATCCACTACATGAACCCGCAGGCACAGGACCCGGAAGAGGAGTGCCGCCGATACGCTGCACTGCTCAAACAGATGCCCGCCGACATCGTGTTCCTCGGTATCGGTGAAAACGGGCACCTTGCGTTCAACGATCCCCACGTGGCGTTTTTCGACGATCCCGAGTCCGTGAAGATCGTCGACCTCGCCCCCGAGTGCCGCAAGCAGCAGATCAACGACGGCTGTTTCAAAAGCCTCGGCGAAGTGCCCACCCACGCTCTCACCATTACGATCCCCGAACTACTGCATGTGGACAAACTCTACGCGATCGTACCCTCCAAAGCCAAAGCCGAAGCCATCAGGGCTACGTGCGACGGTCCCATCCGTACGACCTGCCCCGCATCGATTCTCCGCACCCATAAAGACGTGACGCTCTATGTAGATAAAGAAAGTGCGTCACTCGTAATTCGGTAGAACCCATTCGCCACCATCCTAAAAAGTCCGCAAAATGACAAAAACTATACTTATAAGTTTCGCATTTGCCATCACAATGCTGTCGCAAAGCTTCCAGGCAAAAGCCCAAACACGTGAGGTATCCGGCACGGTCTCCGACGAATCGGGACGCGTGCCCGGCGTAACCGTCCTGGTCAAAGGGACTGCAAACGGGACCACGACCGACTCCAACGGCACGTATACAATCCATGTCACAGGTAAAAACGCCGTGCTCGTATTCTCTTTTATCGGGTACGAAACCCTTGAGATTCCGGTGGCCGAAGGCCAAACCAGGCTCGACGCCACATTCAAAAAGACCGCAATCGAAGTCGAAGAACTCGTTGTAGTCGGTTACGGCGTGCAGCGCAAGTCGCACCTGACCGGCGCAATCACCAAATTCAATCCGCAGGATGTACTCGACGTTCCGACATCGGACATCACAACAGCCCTCCAGGGACGCCTCTCGGGCGTCACGATTCAGAACACCACCTCGGAAGTGGGAGTTGCTCCTGAAATCCGCGTACGCGGAAGCGGCGCGCTCAATACCGGCTCGGGACCGCTCGTAGTGGTCGACAACTTCGTCATGGAAGACGGCTTGCAGATGATTAATCCTTCGGACATCGCTTCAATCGAGATTCTGAAAGACGCCTCCTCAGCAGCCATCTACGGATCGCGCGCGGCACACGGCGTCATCATCATAACGACCAAGGAAGGTTCGGCCATGAAACCCCGTTACGCCGTTTCGGTCTACACCGGTATCAAGGAGCCATACAAACTGCATCCGATGATGAACTACACCGACTATGTCGGCATCCTCCAACGCGAACGCGAACTGGGCGGAGCAGTTGTACCCGACAACGACCTCGCCGCAGCCTGGCTGGAAGGCAACCTCGGAGCTACCGACTGGCAGCGCTTGGCCCTGCGCGACGTCGCCATGACGACGAATGCCCAACTAAACATCTCCGGCGGCCGCACGAACCTGAAATATACCGTATCCGGAGGCTTTATCCTCGACGACGGACTCATGAAGCAGAACTTCAACAACAAGTTCAACCTGCGCTCGCGTCTCGATGTGGAGTTAAGCAAAATAGTCAGCATCGGTACGAACATCTCGATGGTATACTCGAAATCGCAGCGCCCCACCAACAACTTCGTGGACTTCATGCGTTTCCCGCAATGGATTCCGGTCCGCCACAACCAGTTCACATCCGAGCTGACCGGCCAGCCTGTCGGGAGTTACGCCCAACCTGCACACTTCAACACCGGCACTGCAATCTACCCGATCGGCGAAATCGACCCCGAAACCGGAGAGCCAGCTTACAAGAAAGCCAACCCTTACAATTCGCAGAATCACAATCCTATATCGGTTATGGATCGCTCCTCGAACGAGAGCCAGCAATACCAGATGTCTGCAAACGCCTATCTGAACGTGAAAATCACCAAGGACCTCGTATTCCGTACGGCAAACAGCATCACGACACGTTACAACACCCGTGAAAGCTACCGCAGCAAGGACGCCACAAAACCCGGGACACCCAGCGAAGGATCGTTCTTGAGCACCTTCAGCACAAATTGGACGACAGACAACACGCTAACCTACATGAAAAAGACCGGCAACCACGATTTGAACGTCATGGCAGGCGTTTCCGCCGAACAGGCCAAACAAAAAATCGTCAAATTGGCGGGAACCGGATTCCCCAACGACTACATCAAGACGTTGAGCGCCGCAACCTCGTTCAAGGTCATCGATGACAACGGCAACAAACTCACCTCGACTGAAAAGATTCCCGCACACAACCTGCTGTCGTTTCTCGGTCGCATCAACTATGCGTTCAAGGACCGCTATCTCGTTTCAGCCGCCATCCGCGCCGACGGCGATTCGTATTTCGGATCGAACAACAAATGGGGTTATTTCCCCTCCGTTTCGGTAGGCTGGCGCGTCAGCGAGGAGAACTTCATGAAGAATGTTCAAGCCATTTCCGCGCTCAAACTGAGGGGCAGTTTCGGCGCAACGGGCGACAACAGCCTCTCGGCCAATGCCACGACTAACCTGCTTTACAGTGCGCTCTATTCGTTCGGCGAGGGAACCGGGACTGCCGCTCCCGGTCTCGCAAACATCAGCTCGCTAATCGGAAATCCCGATCTGGGCTGGGCCAAAATCCAGGAATTCGATTTCGGAGTGGATTTGGGCCTGTTCAAGAATCGTATCAACGTCGTCTTCGACTACTACTATTCGACCACGCGCGACATGCTCTTCCTGCGCACGGCTTCCTCAATCACAGGACACACGCAGTACTGGACCAACCAGGGCAAGGTACGCAACAAAGGTATCGAACTGACGCTGGACACCTATAATTTCACCAAGAAGAATTTCACGTGGAATACATCTGTCAACTTTTCGCTCAACCGCAACCGCCTGCTCGATCTCGGCGGCGAAGCCCGGATGATCAAGGAAGGGTACAGCAAGGAGCGTTACATCAACATCGTGGGCGGTCCGGCCATCCAGTTCTACGGCTACAAGACGGACGGCATCTGGAAAACTCAAGAAGAACTCGATGCCGGGCCCAAATTCTCGACCAACATCGACCGCGTCGGCGGTCTCAAGGTGGTCGACACCTACAAGGACGGCGAACTCAATGACAAGGACATGACCGTTATCGGAAATCCCTATCCCGACTTCACGTGGGGAATCACCAACACGTTCAAGATCTGGGATTTCGACGTGCAGATTCTGTTCCAGGGCGTTCACGGCGGCGATGTGATCAATGCCGACGCCACCTACAAGGACATGCAGATCCGCAACGAGAAATACAACATCCACAAACGCTGGGTAAGCGAACAGCACGTCGGCGACGGGAAAACTCCGACCACCTACGGTGTGCCCTGGATCAACACCGACTACGACGTGGAAGACGCTTCATACGCCGCGCTGCGCAACGTGACCATCGGATACACGCTGCCCCAGAGCGTCTCGAAAAAACTCCATCTCAAGAGCCTCCGCGTCTTCGTAACGGGAAACAACCTGTTGTTCATCATGTCCAAAAGCTACAGGGGCATCAATCCGGAGTACCGCAACACCTCCAGCCCCTATAATGACACGCTTATTTCGGGCTATCAGCGCGGTTCGTTCCCGATGATTATGACGTTTACCGCCGGAATTGACATCAACTTCTAAACTGACGAACGATGAAAAACATTCAAATACTGATAGTAGCCCTTGCGGCCTTCGCACTCGGGTCGTGCAGCGATTTCCTCGACCTCAAGCACGAGTCGAACATCTCCGCCGACAATTTCAACAAAAACACCGAAGAGCTGTACGCCTCACTCGTAGGTTGCTACAACGGCATGCAGGAAGCCCTCTACCGCGAATGGGCGATGACGGAACTTCGTTCGGACAACACGCGTATCTACGCACGCACGTCGACTACGGCGATCTTCGACGTGATACGCCAGCTCGACCTATCCACCATTCAGCCCATCAACTACCTCGTGGACGAATACTGGGCCGGCAATTACCACAACATCGAACGCTGCAACACGGTCATCCGCGACTTCGCGGTTGTCGACGACCCCGACCTGCGCGCACAGTACAAGGCAGAAGCAATGTTTATCCGCTCCTACCACTATTTCAACCTCGTACGATTGTTCGGCGGCGTGTTCCTCGTCACCAAGCCCATCACAGCCAACGAAGCCCGCTACATGCAGCGGTCCAACCCCGAGGCCATTTACGACTTGATCATGAATGACTTGAAGGAGATCGTCGAAAACGACATGCTACCCGACGTACGCAGCGGCGAAGAGCTTGGCCGCATCACCCTACCAGCCGCCAAAGCGCTGCTCGCCAAAGTTTACATGACCCGTTACCTGGTAGGTTCCGACGAATATGCCAAGGCCAAACCGCTGCTCGAAGAGGTCATCACCGCCGCAGGCAATCCGCAATCGGCATCCGATTTGGTCCCTTTCGCCGATATTTTCAACATCACGAACGAGATGAACAAGGAGATTATCTTCGCGATACGCTACAAGGCGGGCAACCTCGGTATCGGATCGCCGTTCGGCAACGAATTCGCCCCGGCAAACAGCGGGACCAACGTTATAAACGGCTCTGGAAGATCATACAACTACCCGTCCACAAGCATCATAAACGCATTCGATGCCAATCCGAACGACAAGCGCAAGGATGTTTCGCTCGCCGAAAAGTACTACAACGCACAGAGCAACACATGGGTCGACGACGACGAAACCACACAGTGCCGTTTCGTAAAGAAATACCTCTCGCCCGTCGAGACCGTCAATGACGGCGAAAGCGACTGGCCCGTGATCCGCCTGGCCGACGTGCTGCTGCTCTACGCCGAAGTAACTAACGAACTGGAAGGCCCTACGGCCGAAGCGGTGAAATACGTGGACATGATCCGCGAAAGAGCCGGTCTGGAACCGCTCGAAGCCGGCAAGAAAGCTAATTCTTACTATTTCCGCACGGCGATCCGCAACGAGCGCCGCCTGGAACTGGCCTTCGAGAACCAGCGCTGGTTCGACCTGCTCCGATGGGGAATCGCCGTACAGCGCATCACCGAGTATTACAACCAGGAGTACATATACACCAACCTGCCCAACAGTTACAAACCCACGATAGTCGAGTGGCAGACCGTACTACCCATTCCGCTGAATGTCATGAACATCAACCCGGAGCTGACCCAGAATTACGGATATTAAAAGAGACCCAACATGAAAAAGATATTTGCTTATCTGTGCATGCTGACAGGGACAACGCTCCTGACGGCATCCTGTAACGAAGAACTCCGGATCGACGGCTACAGCCAGCCCGAGCCGGTCATCAATTCGTTCAGTCCCTCGTCCGGCCCTGTCGGAACGCTGATCACGGTCAAAGGGGAGGGTCTGGGCAGCATCCGGTCCGCCAAAATCAACGGCGGCGAAGTTGCAGTCAAACACATGATTTCGGTGAATGAAATAGTCTTGCAGACCACCTCGGCGGGAAGTACGGGCGTCATCACGCTCGAAAACGCGGACTGCGCCGTACAAAGCACCGAAAAATTTACCTACACCTATCCCACACCCTCCATTACGACCTATCCGCCGACCTATACCGTCGGTGAACTGGCTGTCTTTTTCGGCTCCGGACTCGATGCCATACAGAGTGTGAAATTCAACACGACAGAGACGCTGATCGTCGAAAAAAGTCCGACGGAACTCATCGTGAAAATTCCAGACCTGCGCGAATCCACTGCCGACATCACGTTCGCCTACTACGACGGCTCGTCCGAAATCACGTTTCAAAAGAACGGCATCCACATCGTTCGCCTGGTTCCGCAGGTGACGTCGCTCTCTCCGACAACCGACATCGTCACCGGCAGCGAGGTCACGGCGGAAGGAATGTTCCTGCATTTGGTCGAGAAAGTCACGATCGGTGATGTCGAAGCCCGTATCACCGGACAGCCCGAAAACGGACAGTCGCTGACCTTCCGGGTAGCCGACGATCCTTCATTCACGGACGGAAACAACACGAGGAAACTCCGATTTTTCTCGCTGAACGGCACTGAAATACTCGACGTAGACGACAACTTCACATTTTTCGTTCCCTCGTTCTACACCTGGAAAAATGCCAACCTCAACGCACATTCGACGTCGAAGCTCAATCACTTCTTCTGCCTCGACACTGGGGATACCTACGTCGCTGCCGATTTCGCGACGAGTGTAGATCCGCTGACCATGAGCCTGAACGGAGCGGTTTGCAGCGCCAAGAACCAACTCGCCGCATCCGTAACCGCAGCACAGTATTACGCGGTAAAGCCCTATATCTTCTTTGCATACCTCGGTTCGGGATGCTACTTCTACGGACCTGCGAACAACAACAACCGTATCTCCAATTTCAAGAATTCCAACCCGGACCTCTCGGCCAGCATCTACGGAACGCCGATCATCCTCTACCGCACGCTCTGCGAGATGAATCCGGCCGAAAAAGTCATCATCGACAAAATCAAGGGCGGAACGTTCTCAAGCAGCGACTTCACGCCCGCATTACTCGACGACATCGACCTGACGAAAACGGGAGCCGCTAGCGAAGATGGTTGGTCGAATATTCCCAACGGCGAATTCGGAGCGTTCAAGGCCACCTCGGCGACCAACCATCGTCCCTGGGCCCCGACGCTCACGAACGCGACCGAGACGGTGGACATCGATCCCGGCACGGTAGTCCTCGTCATGTATTTCAAACCCAACTGGGAAACGTTCAAAGCGGACACGGAAAACATCTGCAAGTTCGGGTTCATCCATATCACCAAACTGGTGCAGGATAAAACCGTTGAGAGCGGACGACAGAACAACGCCACCTTCGACGTCTACTGGCAGCGCACTCCAGTTACCGATACAACTGCTGCGAAATGAAAACCCGGGTTTGGTTAATGGGCCTGATGCTTGTCGGGGCTGCGTCGTGTGCAAACACGGCGCAGGCCGATGAGCCGGGTAACAGACCGCATAAAAAGACGCATACGATCGCATGGAGCCAGAAGGCTTTCGACGAAGCCGGAATAAAGCCCGGAGACATCGTTATCATCCGCAACGGCACGTACCAGGACCTGCCGGTAAAGATCGACATCGACGCAACAGCGGAAAAGCCCGTCCTGATCCGCGCCGAGAAATCCGGCAGTGTCGTACTCACAGGCATATCATCGTTATCGATAGGCGGTTCCGACATCACGGTTTCAGGGCTCTATTTCAAGGACTGCGATGTCGTTGCCGGCGACGCAGTATTCAACTTCCGGACCTCGGCGAAAAAACACGCTGTCCGTTCGCGCCTCGACGACTGTATCTTCAGCGGCTCGGGACTTCCCGAAAATAAGGACAAGGACATAAAGTGGGTATCGATCTATGGCCACGATAACGAGGTGACCCGCTGTTCGTTTATCGATAAAAAGGTCCTCGGCTCGCTTCTGGTCGTATGGATCGATCCGCAGGTCATTCCCAACCACCGCATCCGCGGTAATTACTTCACCCATCCCTTCTCGCTTCAGAAAAACGGTTCGGCAATCAACGGTCAAGAGATGATCCGTATCGGCACAAGCGCCGTTTCGATGTCCGAAGGGCGTTGCGAAATCTGCGACAACTATTTCTTCCGATGTAACGGGGAGGTCGAAATCATCTCGAACAAATCGTGTGCGAATACCTACCGCAACAATGTGTTCGACAGCTGCGAAGGCACGCTGACCCTCCGGCACGGCAACGGCTGCACAGTCGACGGAAACTACTTTTTCGGGCACGGCGCGGCCAACACGGGCGGCGTACGGATCATCGGCGAACGCCACCGGGTGTTCAACAACTATTTTGAAGGGCTGACCGGTAACAACCAACGGTCGGCAATCTCTCTCGTGCGCGGCGTCGAGAACTCCGAGTTGTTCGAGTATTTCCAGGTGAAGGATGCCCAGGTGGCTTTCAACACGATCGTCAACTGCAAAAGCGGCATCACGGCCAATATCGGAAACAGCACCAGCACCATGCCCGTCACGGACAGCCGCGTCACGGGCAACCTGATCGTAAACAACGCCGCAGGGACACCCCCCGAAGGCGTCACGGTAATCGCCGCATACGGTCCCGGGATCGTATGGGAAGCCAATCATTTCCACGGCGTGACAGTTACCGGTCTCACAGGAGGTGGTGTCGACGGCACAGAGCGTTTCGACCTGATCCGCGACGGAGAGCTTTACCTTCTGCCTGCGGACAAGGCGACGCTCTACGGCAAAATCCGGGGGTTCGCCTACGTCGCCACGGACATCCGGGGCATCGCTCGCCCACAGAACAAAACGCCCGGCGCGAACGAACCCACCGGAGAGCGGACCCGCACCATACCCTCCCCAGCAACTACAGGAGCAACATGGCAACCAACTTTATAGAACGAAGATGAAAAGCAAACAGATCGTCACAATCCTGTCGGCACTGATCACTCTGTGGGCGACGGATCCCGAGGCCCGGGCGGCAAGTATCCGCACGACCCCGGAAAAAGCGGCGGCAGCCGTCCGGAAAGCAGCCCCGGGAGACTCCATAATCATTGCGGACGGCACATATGTCAACATCCGGCTGGTCCTGCAGGGCGACGGCGAGCAGGGCAAACCGATCGTCGTAGCGGCCGAAACCCCCGGAAAAGTCATCTTCGAAGGGGAATCGAACCTGCGGATCGCCGGCAAATGGCTGGTGGTGTCAGGCTTCTGGTTCCGCAACGGTTGCTCGCCCACGGGAACCGTCATCGAATACCGGCAGGGCACGCGCCACGCCACCGACTGCCGCGTCACAGAGTGCGTGATCGAGGCGTTCAACCCCGAGAGCCGCCAGACCAAAGGCAACTGGGTGCAGTTTTACGGACACCGCAACCGGCTCGACCACTGCTCGATCGTGGGGAAGCTGAACGAAGGCGTAACCGTCACCGCCGTTCTCAACGGTTCCGACAACCAGCATCACCGCATCGACAACAACTATTTCGGCCCGCGGCCCGTCTATGGGTCCAACGGCGCGGAGACGATCCGCACAGGGAATTCGTTCACGTCGACCACGCCGTCGTTCATCATCATCGAAGACAACTACTTCGACCGTTGCAGCGGCGAGGTGGAAATCCTTTCGATCAAATCGGCTGACAACACGATCCGCCGCAACACGTTCTTCGAATGCGAAGGCGGCATCGCCCTGCGGCACGGCGACCGCAATACGGTGGAGTCGAACGTGATGATCGGCAACGGCAAGCCCAACACGGGCGGCATCCGCATCATCAACAAAGGCCACAAGGTCCGCAACAACTACCTCCGCGGACTGGCCGGCCGACGGGCTTTCGCACCACTGGCCATCATGAATGGGGTTCCGTATTCGCCCGAATACCGTTACCATCAGGTGACCGACACGGAAGTGTCGAACAACACGCTGGATAGCTGCGGTGAAATTCTTTTCTGCCTCGGCAGGGATTTCGAACGTACGGAAACGCCCCGACACGTAACCTTCAGCGGCAATCTGATCACCGAGCCCTGCGGCACGACGCTTTATACCGCCTTCGACGACATTTCAGGAATCCGGTTCGCAGATAACAAGGTCGCCGACGGGGCCGGAATGAAACTGCCGGCCGGATTCGTTCCGGCAAAAAGCATCGAACGCACCGTTGAAGGAGTCGCTTACGACAACGCCCCAGCGCCCAAACGGAAAGCATCCGACCTGCGCGACCTGACCGGAAACACCTTCCGCACGCAAGGGTCCGCAGGGTCCATAGACCCCGCCAACGCATCCAGGCCCATAACCGCAGCCACCAAAAACAAGGTCGGAGCGAAGTGGTTCTCCTATACCGAACCCAACCTCCACAGACTCTCGGGTCGGATCATAGAGGTAATACCCGGCCAAAACACCCTGTTCCAGGCCGTCGCCCTTTCTCAATCGGGTGATGTGCTCCGGCTCACGGCCCCGGGCGAATACTGGAACGACGCTTCGGTCGTCATTCCCCATTTCCTGCGTATCGAAGCAGCCGGAAAACCACAGGACAAACCCGTGCTGCGCTACAACGGTCGCGGCAACGAACCGATCATCACGATCGGTAACGGCGGTCGCCTCGATCTGTCGGGCGTGGCTTTCAACGGCATTCCCGAAGAGCAGCTGCACGACCCGAAAGGGTTCATCGGCACGGCCGCTACCATGATCGAAGATTATACGCTCAACGTCTCCGACTGTGACTTCAGCCGGTTCAACCGCTCGGGTACATATGCCATATCGTGCAGCAGGGGCACATTCGCCCAACGCATCACCATCCGCGACTGCCGGTTCTTCGACCTGCCGTGGGATGCGATCGTACTGACGCGGGAAACCGACTTCTACGGCCGCTACAACGTCGAGAATCTCGAAGTTACGAACTGCCTCTTCGCCAACATCGGGGGACGCGGCATCGATCTCTCGCGGCTCGGCTATGATGAGAGCACCGCAGGTCCGAACGCCCGTATCAGCCACTGCACATTCTATAACGTGTTCAATCGTGAACAAGGGAGCGTGATCGACCTCACGGGCGTGCAGAAAGCCTCGGTCACCGACTGCACATTCGATAGGAGCGGGCAAGGTGGAGCCAGTATCCGGTTCAACGAAATGCGCTGGGATGAAATCGAGGTCTCGCACTGCAATCTTTACGAAGCGGGTCGCATCGCCTCGTTCTGGGACACCTGCGTGAAAGGGGACATGCTCCAGGCGAAACCTGTCTATGCGGACCCTGCAAACAACGACTTCCGCCAATCGAGCGCTTCGCCTCTTGCGAACAAGGCGACGGACGGAAAAAATATCGGAATAAATTAACCTGACAACTCCAGCCATGAACAAGTTCATCACGCTACTCCTCCTCTGCCTCTCGTTTCTGACCGCATCGGGAACAGAAACCTCCCGTCCGCGGCTGCTGCTGACCAAAAAGGGCGTCCGGGAGATCAAGGCCCAATTAGGGCGTAATCCGCTCACCGACGCCGCCTTCGCAAAAGCGAAGGCCGTTGCCGACGCGGCTGTCGCGGGTCCGGTAGAAGTCCCCATTCCGCAGGACGTGGGCGGCGGCTACACCCACGAAAAACACAAACAGAATTATACCGACATGTATAATGCCGGGGTGGTTTACCAAATCACGGGCGACAAAAAATACGCAGCCTTCGTGCGATGCATGCTGCTCGCGTATGCGGAAATCTACCCTTCGCTCCCGGTACATCCGGCCCGGTTCACCAAGACCCCGGGAAAGATTTTCTACCAAATACTCAACGAGGCGGTATGGCTCACATTCACAGCCAATGCCTATGACTGCGTCTACGAATACATCTCCGCTGCCGAACGTCAGCGGATTGAGGACAACCTGTTCCGTCCGATAGTCGATTTTATGGAAAACGGCACCCCGGCCAACAACACGGCGTTCAACTCCATGCACAACTTCGGGACGTGGATGACCGCAGGAACCGGCATGATCGGCTATGTCATGGACGACCGGGAAATGATTGACAAAGCGCTCAAAGGTTCGGCCAAAGACGGCAAAACAGGTTTCCTGCCCCAACTCGATGCTCTTTTTTCACCCGAAGGCTACTACGACGAAGGACCCGGATACCAGCGTTACGCCATTTATCCGTTCGTAACGCTGGCCGAGTGCATAAACAACAACCAGCCGGAACTGCATATCTTCGATTACCGCGGCGGCATTCTCCGGAAAGCGGTAAACACACTGCTCCAATGCACCTACGAAGGCGATATTTTTCTGATGAACGACGCCATTGCCAAGGACATCCACACCTACGAAATCCTCTTCAGTTCCAACATCGCCTACAAAGCCGCCCCAAAGGAAAAGGGCATGCTGGGCATGGTGCAACGGCAGGGAATCGTCACACTAACCGATGCCGGCGCGACGGCGGCCAAAGCGATCGCCGAAGGCGAGGCAAAACCATTCGCATTCCGCTCCGAAGTCATCAAAGCTGGCCCCGACGGCAACGACGGCGGACTGGCGATCATCCGGGGCAACGACGCGAACAACTCTTGCGTGACGCTCAAGGCCACGACACACGGCGGCGGACACGGCCATTTCGACCGACTGTCGACTATTTTCTTCGCCAACGGCACGACGATCGTTCCCGATTACGGTTCGTCACGCTTCATCAACGTCGTAGCGAAAGCCAAAGGCGGGTACGCCCCCGAAAACAAGTCATTCGCACAGCTTTCGATCGCCCATAACACCGTCGTCGTAGATTCGGCGTCCCATTTCCGCGGCGTCGGACGCGACGCGCTGAAGGCCGGTGCAAAGATCAATTTCAGCGACTTCTCCGACCCTGCGTTCCAAATCGTTTCGGCTACGGAAAACAACGCATACAAAAGCGTTTCGATGAACCGTTCGGTAGCCCTCGTCCGCCACGAAGCGCTGGAATACGCTTTCGTACTCGACATCTTCCGGCTCACAGCCGACCAAAAACATGTTTACGACCTGCCCTATTATTACAACGGCCATTTCATATCATCGAGCTTCGCGTATGACAAGAACGTCTCCCGGCTCGAACCCATGGGGCCTCGCAACGGCTACCAGCACCTCTGGAAAGAGGCCACGGGGTTTCCGGAAGGCCGTTTCATGCAGTTGTGCTGGCTTGAAAACAAGCAATTCTATACATTGAGCACTGCCGTCAGCACCCCATGCACACCCTACCTGGTCAAAACCGGGGCCAATGACCCCGATTATAACCTTGTGACGCGCAACGGCATGCTACTGCGCACCTCCTCTCCCGTGGCGAACCATACCTACGTATCGGTGATCGAGCCGCACGGCAGCTATGACCTCGTGACAGAAACTACCCGGAACGCCGAGTCGGAAATCGCAGAACTGACGATCCTGCACGACGCGGACGACTACACATTCATCCGTATTACGACCAAACAAGGCAAACACCTTCTCTTCGCCGTAGTGAACAGCGGCTACGACACGAAACGCAGGCACACTTTCCTGCTGGGGCCGGAACGGTTCGAGTGGACGGGCAATTACGCCTTATTCAACAAATAGAGCTATGAAAATCACCAGATCAATTCTGTTTACGACCGTATTCGGACTGCTGTGCTGCTCCGTCGACAAAACGGACGACGATCCCGCACCGGCGCTTCCGACCCCCACGGACGGACGCTATCCAGTCGTGAAGTCCGACTGCCTGCCCGCACGGCAGCCGACCGGCGACATGATCCTTGACTTCAGCCGCGTGGGCTATCGCTGGGGCGATGCCGAAATTCCGACAGTCGCCGTCGTCGCGACCCTGACACCACCGGCCGACGGTGCAGATGCCACGAACCTGATCCAGTCGGCGATCGACAAAACCGTCGCTGGCGCAATCGTACTTAAAAAAGGCGTCTACAACATTTCCGGGACAATCCGCATCGGCAAGAGCGGAATTGTCCTGCGCGGGGAGGGCGACACGGAAACCGACGGCACGGTGCTCGTGGCCACAGGCGCCGTGCAGCGCGATCTGATCGTCATCAGCGGCACGGGACCACGTAGCGTAGATGACAACACGGCAGCTTACGCCATCAAGGACGACTACATCCCGGCCGGGCAGTTCTGGGTGCGCAGCCCCCAGGCCGCTGCATTCAAGAAAGGCGACAACGTTGTTATTTACCGGCCCTCGACGCAAGAGTGGATTACGGATATGAAAATGGACCAGATCCCCCAGCGGGCGGACGGTCTTTCGATCACACAGTGGCAGGCGGGCAAGTTCGACACCTACGCCGAACGTGTCGTGACTCTCGTTTCGGGCGATACGATACACTTCGAAAACCCCGTGGCAATGAGCCTCGACCGGAAATACGGCGGTGGCCGGATTCTGAAATACAGTTATCCGAACCGCATCGAAGAGTGCGGCATCGAGAACATGTACCTCAAGTCTGAATACGCGGAGCCGGAGGATGAGAACCACGGATGGAATGCTGTTGCCGTCAAAGTGGCGGCCCACTGCTGGGTGCGCAACGTCACGAGCCGCCATTTCGGCATGGGGCTAGTTACGATGGACAACGGTTCCAAAAACATCAGCATCCTGAACTGCTCCTGTCTCGATCCGGTTTCGAAGATCGCCGGCAGCCGTCGTTACTCATTCCACATCAGCCAGGGGCAGCTATGTTTGGTCAAGGGGTGTCGCTCGGACAACGCGCGGCACGACTTCGCCACAGGGGCGCTCAACTGCGGACCGAACGTCTTTACGAACTGTATTGCATCCCGCACACACGCCGACATCGGCCCTCACCAGCGGTGGAATACCGCAACGCTTTACGACAACGTCACGAGCGACGGCGAAATCTGCATCCAGGACCGCAGCAACTACGGATCGGGGCAGGGCTGGGCCGGAGGCAACAACGTACTGTGGAACTGTACGGGTAGCACGATAATCGTGCAAAACCCTTGGGTTTCGGCCTATAACTACTCCGTGGGCACGATCGGCAATAAAAGCCCCGGCAAATTCACCAATCCCCGCCGTCCCGACGGCGTATGGCTCTCGCAGGGCCGCAAAACCTCGCCCGCCTACCTTTACGAAGCCCAGCTGGCCCTGCGGAAGAAAACCCGCCCGGGCGGCGTAATGGATATCCGATAAACCCCTATAAAAAACAAACCTATGAAGAAAATCAAATTTCTGATTTTAGCAGTTCTCGGAACGGCCTTGGCGTCGGGAGCGAAAGCCGGCATCATCGAAGTGGAGTCGGGTGGCGACATCAGGGCTGCACTCCGGAAAGCCTCGGAAGCTGATACCGTCCTTCTGAAAGCCGGTGAATACACCCTTCCGAGTCAGATCGAGCAGACAAAGGACATCGTCCTCATGGGTGAAAGCGGAAAGATGCCGGTGGTCAACTTCACCAACTTCGTCTTGGGAACCGGAGCGGACAAGCTCGTGCTCGATGGGATTCACATTATTTATAACCGGAAATACCTGGTCTACAACGCCAACGAAAAAGACGTGGAAATCGGCCTCATTGCCGTACGCAACTGCATCGTGAACCTGAACGGAGAAAACGGAGCCAGCCTCATACTGAACCGTTCTACAGGGGCAAAGAACCGTATTGGCCGCATCGAGATCGACAACAGCATTGTCTACAACGGACAGGCTCCGTCACACGGTGTGGTGAACGTCGGCAAGGAATCGACCGCACAGATCGGCTCAATCCGCCTTACAAACAGCACTTTCGCCGACTTCGTACGTGGAGTGATCATCGTGAGCACCCGCATGAACGATCTCAAAATCAGGGTGAATGCCTGCACGTTCTACAACGTCAACACCTCTGAAAACAGCGCAGGGGTGTTCCACGCCAATCTGGGCAACACGGAAATAGAGGTTGTGCGGAGCATTTTCTGCATCCCGGGTTCATCGCCGAAATTCATCGACGCCGGTGCGGGCAGTATCGTCAAAATCACCGACTCCTATCGCGTCAATATGCAGCCCAGGATACGCAATCCCTACGGCCTGCTGACAACCAGAGGCAACGAGCGATCGGTCTTCGCATCGCCGGCCAACGACCCGCTGGACGGATGCACGAGTTACCGCATCGTCGACGGGGCGTTATCCGGCAAAAAACTCGGCGATCCGCGCTGGGAATAAGAGACTCCGTCCGGCATCAGGGAAAGAACATGGCGGAATAGCTTGTCCTGTTCATCCACAACAGGTTTCATTACACGAAATCGGAACTGTCCGGAATTACGGCATTATTTCGGTTCATTTCGTATAGTTTCGCATATTTTCGTATCTTTGGACGCAGAAACCGTTTAAAGCGTATGAAAAAACTACTGATTCCCCTGATCGCCGCCTTTGCCGCGAACAGCGTATCGGCCGCCGCGCCGCAGCAGGTCATCGACATCAGCACCGACAAGGTCTCGATGGTAGTCACCGCCGCCCCCGGAGGCGAAGTCTATTTCCGCCACTTCGGCGGACGCATCGACGACCCGGCGCCGCTGGCCGACTTCAAGAGCAACCGCCGCAGCGACCACGGAACCGAGGACCTGGCCTACCCCGCGACGGGAGGCCGCAACTTCCGCGAACCCGCCCTGCGCGTCACCCACGCCGACGGCGACATGAACACCGAACTGCGCTACGTGTCGCACGCCTCGAAACAACTCTCCGACAAGAACGTGACGGAGACCGTCGTGAAGATGACCGACTGCTGCCAGGCGCTCGACGTGGAACTGGTTTTCACGGCCTACGCCCGCGAGAACGTCATCACCACGCACGCCGTGATCCGCAACCGCGAAAAGGGTCCCGTCACGCTGCACAACTTCTACTCCTCGTCGCTTCCGCTGAAGGCCGACAAATACCTCCTGACGCACCTCTACGGGGCCTGGGCGCGCGAAGCGCAGGTCGACCACACGCTGCTGACCCACGGATCGAAAAGCATCGAGTCGACGCGCGAGGTGCGCACGACCCACACCGAAAACCCGGCGTTCCTGCTCACGCTGAACAGCGATTCGTTCAGCGAGACCTGCGGTGAAGTCATCGCCGGGGCGCTGGCCTGGAGCGGCAACTTCCGCCTCAACTTCGAGGTCGACGAATTCGACGTGCTGACCGTCCTGGCCGGCGCGAACCCCAACGCCTCGGACTACAAGCTCCGCCCGGGCGAGTCGTTCACCACACCCGAAATGATCTACACCCACTCGTTCTGCGGCGCGGGCGGCGCCTCGCGCAACCTCCACGACTGGGCGCGCAACTACGGCGTCTACCACGGCCACGAGGTCGTTCCCACGCTGCTCAACAGCTGGGAGGGGGCCTATTTCGATTTCGACGCCAAGGTCCTGAAACAGATGATCGACGACGCGGCCTCGATGGGACTGGAAATGTTCGTGCTCGACGACGGCTGGTTCGGCAACAAATACCCGCGCAACGCCGCCAACGCCGGACTGGGCGACTGGCAGGTCAACCGGAAGAAACTCCCCGAAGGCATCGACCACATCGCCTCCTACGCCCATTCGAAAGGACTGAAATTCGGCATCTGGATCGAGCCGGAGATGGTCAACCCCAAGAGCGAGCTGGCCGAGAAACACCCCGACTGGATCGTCCGCCCGCCGAAGCGCGAAGCGCCCGCGACCCGCAACCAGTGGCTGCTCGACCTCTCGAACCCCAAGGTGCAGGATTTCGTGTTCGAAGTCTTCGACAACACGATGAAACTCTCGGACAAGATCGACTACATCAAGTGGGACGCCAACCGCAACGCCAACAACGTGGGTTCGGCCTATCTTCCGGCCGACGAGCAGTCGCGTTTCTGGATCGACTACGCGCAGGGATTCTACCGCGTGATGGAACGCATCCGCGCCAAATACCCCAACGTGCTGATCCAGGCCTGCGCTTCGGGCGGCGGCCGCGTGGAGTACGGCGCCCTGAAGTATTTCGACGAAGTGTGGACGAGCGACAACACCGAGGCGCTTTCGCGCGCCCGCATCCAGTACGGCACGAGCCTTTTCTACCCCGCCGTCGTGATGGGTTCGCACGTCTCGGCCACGCCCAACCACCAGACGGGCAACATCACGCCCATCAAATTCCGCTTCGACATGGCCTGCGCCGGACGCCTCGGCATGGAGCTTCAGCCCAAGCAGATGACCGACAGCGAGCGGCAGTTCGCCCGCCGGGCCATCGCCAGCTACAAGGAGTACCGCGACATCGTGATGCAGGGCGACCTCTACCGCATCGGCACGCCCTACGACAAGAGCGGCTGTTACGGCCTGATGTACGTTTCGAAGGACCGGAAGCAGGCCGTGCTGTTCACGTACAGCCTGCAATACCAGGGCCGCTCGCTGATCCCGAAATTCCGCCTCCAGGGTCTCGACCCGAAGACGGGCTACACCATCCGCGAACTGAACGTCGACAAATCGCGCAACTGGTTCGACGGCAAGACCTTCAGCGGCGAGATGCTCTCGAACGCCGGGATCAACCCTTCGATGCCGAAGATCTACGACAGCGGCGTATTCCTGCTCACGGCGGAATAACCCCGCACGGTACGGCAGTAAAGGGAGGCTTCCGACGGAAGCCTCCCTTTTTCACAGCCTTTCGCGGCCGGCGTCACTCGACGCCCCGGAACACGAAATCGGCATACCGGTATCCCGCACGGTCGTACAGCCTGCGCAGCGAGCCGAGCCGCCGCACGAAATCGTCGTAGTCGCGTCCCCGGGGCGCCCATGCCACCTCGGACATGGCCGCCAGACGCGGCAGGAGCATGTATTCCGCATGGTCCATCGTGGCGACGTACTCGGTCCACAGGTTGGCCTGGATGCCCAGGATGTTGCGGCCCTGGGCCTCGTCCAGCTCATCGAAGGGGTCGTAGCCGTAGAGTTTGCGGATCGGAATGTTGCGTCCGATGGAGAGCGGCTCGCCATTGCTCTCCGGATCGGAGGTCTGGTAATAGTCGAGGTAGAAGTAAAACCGCGGGGACATGACGACCCGGTTGCCGAGTTTCGCGGCCTTGATCCCTCCCTCCGCGCCGCGCCACGACATGACGATCGTCGAGGGCGTCACGCCGCCTTCGAGCAACTCGTCCCAGCCGATCATCTCGCGGCCGCGGGCGTGCAGCCACTTCTCGATGCGGCTCACGAAATAGCTCTGGAGGTCGTCCCCGTCCTTCAGCCCCTCCTGCCGGATGCGGCGCCGGCAGTCGGGACACTTCTCCCACCGCACCTTGGGGCATTCGTCGCCGCCGATGTGGATGTACTTCGACGGGAAGAGTTCGAGGACCTCCGCGAGCACGTTTTCGAGAAATTCGAAGGTCGTCTCGCGGCCCGCGCAGAGCACGTCGCTGCTGTAAAACCACGTCGTGCGCACCTCGTAGGGACCCTTCGTGCACCCCAGCCACGGATACGACGCCAGGGCGGCCATCGAATGCCCGGGCAGCTCGATTTCGGGAATCACCTCGATGCAGCGTTCGGCGGCATAGGCCACCACCTCGCGGATTTCGTCCTGCGTGTAGTAACCGCCGTGGGGCGTTCCGTCGTACCTGTCCGAAGTCTTGTAATGACCTATCAGCGTCTCCCGGCGCACCGAACCCACACGCGTCAGTTCGGGGTATCTCCGGATCTCGATGCGCCATCCCTGGTCGTCGGTCAGATGCCAGTGAAAGGTGTTGAGTTTGTGGAGCGCCATGATGTCGATAAACCGCTTGACGTCCTCCACGGGATAGAAGTAGCGCGCCACGTCGAACATTGCGCCGCGGTAGCCGAAACAGGGTTCGTCGCGGATCTCCACGACGGGAACCCGTCCGCCGTCGACGAGCTGGCGCAGGGTCTGCACACCGTAGAGCACGGCCCGGGACGAGCCACCGCAGACGGTGACGCCGCGCGGCGTCACGCTCAAAGCATACGCCTCACCCGCGAGCGTGGCGTCCAGTTGCAGATCGACGCCCCGGTGCACGGGTTTGTCCGTCACGACGGGCTTCCGCACCCCGGCTTCGGCCAGGTAGCCGGCACACAGCCCGGCGACGGACTGCAACGCCGGGTCATCGTAGCCGATCCGGCAGCTGCGGCCGATGCGGAACACTCCGTCGCCCGGTTCGACCGACACGGGACGGGGGATGACATTGATTCCGGGCGGCGGTGTTTCGGCACACGACGCAAAGAGGAGGAGCGCGGCGGCAAGGAGCAGGATTCTCTGCATGGATTCGGGATTCTGTCGTCAGCGTCCGGGACGTTCCTTTTGCGTCCCGGACGGCTGCGCGGTTATTTTTTGTTGTAACGGATGGCGAAATAGTTCATGCACGACGGCGAGTCTATCGGCTGCGCGGCGTATTCGTCGAGGCTTCCGCCGAGGTTCCGGGCCGCCTGCAGGCGGATGTAGACGTTCTTTTTGCCGAGCATTTCGAGCGGAAGCTTCACGTCGACGGGTTTCCAGCCCGCATACTGCCAGTAGCGCGTCGCAGGGGTCCAGCGCGCCATGTCGGGCACGGTGTAGGAGGCGATGTAGGTCCAGTCGCCGTCGGCGTTCATGTCGCCGGTCTCGGACCACGCGACGTCGAAATAGCGGGGCGAGCCGTATTTGCCGCTGTCGTAGCGGTCGTTCAGTACGCTCACCTGCATCGACAGCACGTCGGTCGAAATCCCTTCGGTCGAAAAGTTGACGATCCACGCATGTCCGCGGTCGTTGGCCTTGTCCCACCAGTACCAGTCGACCCACGCCGGGCCTTCGGCGTTGTTCTTGCGCGGAACCTTGCCCTTGCCGCCGCCCGAGGTATCGCCCGCGATGTTGCTGTTCACGTCGGGATTGTCGCGCCACCAGTCGGTCCCGTCTTCGAGGATAATGCCCATGCCGTTGACGTTGCCGATGTTCGATCCGAAAATGAAGCTCGGTTTGTTGCCCACGGGACCCAGGTAGCTGAAATCCTCGTTGGCCAGAATCTTGACCGCACCGTTGCCGTCCTTGTAGCTGTGCGTCAGGTAGCCGTTCGTGCCGTAGGTCGGATAGACCTTGTTGTTGTCGTACTGCAGGAAACGGTACTCGGTCAGCAGCGCCGAAAAACTGTCTTCGAAATCTTCGGCCAGCCCGTCGAAATCCGATTTCGAGACGTGCCGCAGCTGGTAACGGCCGATGTAACCGTAGGATTCGTCGTCGCCGGCGGCGTTGTCCTCCCACTCGAAACGCGGGAACAGTTCGTGGACGACGATGCCCGAGAGTTTGCCCGACCCGTAGGGCAGGCGGCTGCCGTCGCGGCGGTAGAGACACGTGGTGTTGGTGTAGAGATAGATGTGCTCACCCTCGATGTCGCGCACGAGCGACGCGCATTTCTCCGTACGGTTGGCGCCCGTGGCGTTGGCATACCCCTCGTTGATCGGGGTCAGCGGGCCTTTGCGGATCGGCAGTTCGCAGTCGGTGAGCGTGACATAGGTGTAGATGTCGTCGTCGGTCAACTGCCCGATGCGCTTCTCCTTGCGCGGAATGTCGGCCGCCGTGCCCAGCTGCGAGCTGATGATCATGGCCGACTTCACGCCCTTGAGCGAGAAACGGTCCGGATCGGTGTCGTGCACCAGCCGCACGCCCTTCAGCGCGAGCTGGATGCGGCTGTAACGCATGAAGATGTTGTCGTCGGCCGTCTCGGTCTCGATCATGAATCCCAGGCTGCCGTCTATGCTCTCGACATAGGCGGTCTTCTTGCAAACCTCGTAGTTGATCGTCGACTCGGTGGTCATGGGGTTGGCGCCCATGTTACCGCCTGCGGCGTCGCTGACCACCCACGCCGAGATGTAATAGTCGTTTTCGATGGTCACGACCTGCCCGGGACCGCACAGCGCACGAATCTCTTCGAACGACCGCTCCGTGCCGAAATCGTCGCGGGCATTGGCCTGCACGATGTAGAGTCTGGCGGCGGTGACCTTGTCCCAGCCGTTGGTGAACGAAAGGGTTATCTCCGCCGAACGCATATTCTCCTGGTCGGGGTTGGCCTGCGCCGCGAAAAGAAGCGTCCCCGACCGATCGTCGACACGCACGTCGGAAATCCAGCCCGCAGCGCCCTCGCCGGGATAGACGACCTTCGTCGCGAGGCGTTCCGAAGCGATGTTGGTGTCGAGCGGGACCGAAACGGACTGTTCGGCGGCGCTGCCCTTCACCGAAACATTCGGCGCGGGAAACACGAGCCGCTCCTCGATCAGCCCCTCCTGGCGGATGTAGACCGTGTCGCGGCGGCGGCCGCTGTCGTCCTGCAGCAGCAGGCGCGCCACGCGGGCGAAGGAGTCGTTGGCCCCGTAGGTGACGCTGAAGGCGCCGTCGCCGGGAATCCGCCCGGTGTGGGCCTCGGCCCAGGGAGTCTCCTCGAGGAACGAGACGTTGCAGCCGCGGTTGCTGTACACCTCGACCTCGACCGTACCGCTCTGCGCCGGCACGATGTATTCGCCTTTCACGGCGCCGAGTTCGATGACCGGGACCTCGTCCGGATCGTCGGCGCAGGCTGCCGCACAGCCCGCGAAGGCCGTCAGCAGCAACAATTTCCAGCTATTTTTCATTTTCATGGAGTCTTTGTTTTGAAGGGTTTTGTCAATCCAGCAGGCGGACTTCGATGTCGTCGACGAAATAGTAGCTCGTCGTGGCCGCCGTGCCGGTCCTCTCGAAGAAGTTGAACGAGGTGTCCTTCGACACGCCGCCGGCGATCAGCCGCACCTCGGCCCAGCCGTCGGTCCCGATCGCGGCGTTGGGGATATAGGCCGACGTGGCGGGTGTGAAGGTCATCGGCTCTCCGTTGATGCAGACCTCCTGATAGGTTCCCTTGTCGATCCAGCTCTGGAACGAGTCGGTCATGTTCGCCCCTTCGACGTAGCAGATGCGGAAGGTGATCTGCGCCCGGCGCGTATCGCCGGCGGGGATGTTCGCCAGCTTCGGCGTGTGGATCTTACCGCGGCCCAGCGTCGGCGACCCCACGCGCAGGCAGCCCTGGAACTCGGCGCAGCGGTAGAGGTAGGTCCAGTCGTAGAGGTTGCGGTTGCGGATATAGTCCGCCGTGACGTTGTTGACGGCCGACGGCGGCGCGATGTTCCACGAATTGGAGTAGTCGGCCGTGCCGGCCGCATTCTCCATCACGTAGAAGGGAGCCTCCTCGAGGCCCGTCGACGATCCGACAGCGGTCGTCCCGGCCAGACTGCCGTCGGCCTGCTGCTTCTCGGTCTGCGAGGGCGAATAGCCCTTCGTGCCGCCGACATAGTCGCCGCCCCACGTGCAGGCGTCGAAATACTCGGCGAACACCAAATCGGCGTCGGGGGCGTACTCGATCGCCGGGGTCTCGGTCACCACGTTGCGCCGGATCGTGCGCGGCGTCGGCGAATCGACGGTCATCGCCCGGTGCGAACGGTCGGTGATGCGGATTTTCAGGCCCGAAGCGTACTCCCGGGCGGGCATCACGATGTAAAAGTCGGTCCCGCCCTCGTTCAGGGCAACGCCCTCGCCCGCTCCGCCGCAGTTCATCACCAGACGGTAGGCACGGGCCGAACTCGCCGTTCCCGGCACGAGGATTTTATTCCCCTCGCCGTCGGTCCCGAGCGTGGCGTAGCCCGAAACCGGAGCGCCCGACCGGTCCTCGACAAGGATGGTGTTGATCGTCGCCGAACCCTTGAGCGTCAGTTTCAGCACGCCGCAAAGGGTGCGCATCGTCAGGTTCACGTAGCCCTTGTCCCCGTCGATGCCCGTCGCTTCGCCGTACATCGGCATCGCGTTGTGCCCGAAGGTGCCGGGGCCGGCGTAGAACTGCGCCAGCGGCAGTTTGAAGTTCGCCCCCTCCCGCGTCTGCTGGAGGAAGTTGTAGGCCGAGGGGAACACGGCCTCATAACGGTCGGCTTCGGGGACCTCGGGCACGGCAGCCGAGCCGTCGTCGAGCAGGAAGACCTCGTAGGGCCTGCCGTTGATGTCGATCATGTCGCCCGGACGGAATTTCACCCGCAGGTCTCCGTCCAGTCCGGCACGTGTTCCGGCGGCTGCGGAGATTCGCAGCGAAACGTATTTCACCGGAGCGGGTGCAGGCTGTGCGGCGTCCCCGCCGGGCGTTTCGGAACACCCCGCCAGCAGCAGGCCGCAGGCCGTCAATAGGTACTGTATCTTTTTCATTTTCGCGTCTGTTTAATCGGTTACCACTCGTTGTCGTCCTTCTCGCCCTCCATCTGGTCGCCGTCCACGCCGCCGATGTCGCACTTCTCCTGCGTCAGGGTCACGTAGTCGGTGGTGATCGTGCGTCCGCGTCCGTTGTCGTAGCGCAGGGCGAAGCGCGCCGAACGCGGCGCGGCGGGATTGGCCGGAATTTTCACACTCACCAGACCCTTTTCGCGGTCGACGGTATGGTTCGCGAGCCAGCCTTCGGCGCCCGTCAGGTAGTCGCACAGGAACGTCACGTCGCCGTAAATCGCCGGGATGTTGCATTCGAAGGCCTGCCGGAAAGTTTCGCCGTAGGCCGCCGCGGCATGGGATTCCCCGGCGGGCGTCATGGTCAGTTTCAGCGCTTCGTCGCTCTGCGTGACGGTGGCGCGGGTCTCGTAGCGCGTGCCGTCGCCGTCCGCGACCCAGAGGGTCACCGTGGCGAAACGCATCGCCCCGGTGGTGTTGTCGTCCACCGTGAAGCGCAGCGACTCGTCGTCGAGCGCCACCTGGCCGATCCACCCTTCGCCGCTGTCCTCGGCGTAGGAGACTTCGTACCGCACGCGTTGGAGGTCGGGACCGAGGTTGCTCGCCAGGGCCATCTCCACGGGACACCCCTCGCCCAGCAGCGCGACGCTTCCGGGCGTGACGGTCAGCGTCGGGTCGGTGATTCCCGCGGCCTGGGACATCACCACCTCGCAATGGCGGTCCCCGGACACGATGCGGACGGTCGCCGTGCGCGACAACCCGCCGTTGGCGTCGTATTCGAAGACGAAGTCGCCGTTTTCACGGCCCGAATCCCGGTCGATCCGCGCCCATGAGCCACCGGACTCCGAATCCACGGCGAGCGACCACCCGCCTGTCGAGTAGACCATCACGCGGGTCATGCCCTCCGACGCCGGCAGTTCGACCCTGTTGTTGTCCACGGCCAGGCGGATCGTCGGTTCGAACGGCTCGTTGCAGCCGCCGGCCGCCCCGCAGAGCGCCACCAGCAATGCAATGCCTTTATAACTGAATCTCATAATGTTCCGTTTTTAGGTTAAAGTCCGTATTTCTCATACTCCTTGTTGTCGAGCGCATAGCCCGAGTAGACCACCTGCGTGTCGGGGATCGGGTAGTACTCGTGGCAGGGCAGAATAGCGTTGCGCACCGTCTCGTAGTCGGCCGATTCGAGGGTCTTCGTATACCAGATGCCCCACCTTACGAGGTCGAACTTGCGCTGGAACTCGCCGATCAGCTCACGGGCACGCTCGTTCTGAATCTCTTCGAGCGTCCGCTCCCAGCTCTTGAAGACCGTGAACGCGGCGATGCCCGCACGCTCCTTCACCTGGTTGAGGTAGTATTTCGTCTGCTCCAGGTTCTCCTTCATGCACCAGCACTCGGCTGCCATCAGCACGGCGTCGGCATAGCGGAAAACCTTGTAGTTGTTCGAGTCGTAGCTGTCGCGCATGCCGGGACACCAGAATTTCGGGCCGAGCCACGGCCGCGTGCCGACGCTCTTGAACTCCTGCCCGCCGTACTCCCACGCGAGGTTCATCTCCACGCGGCGGTCTCCGCCCGTGCGGGTTTGCAGTCCGGCGCTGAAGACCAGGTTGGGGCGCATGCCGGGCCACACGTTGGCATCGTCGCCCAGTTCCTCGATCTTCACGCCGTCGAACACGTCGGTTCCCGACTCCTGGGTGGTCTGGTTGGGCATGCAGATACAGGCGTAGTTCGAGGTGTAGATCAGCCCGCCGGAGGTGTAGGTGTGCTGGATTTCGAGGATCGACTCGGGAGTGTTCTTCATGCGGAACGGAATGTCCGAAAGCGGGTACTGGTCGAGCGTGCCGTAAATCTTCTCCAGTTCCGCGAGCGCTTCGAGCGCCGTGTCCCACTGCTTGTTCCACATCGCCATCTTGGCGGCGAGCATCCACCCCACGGCGGCGCCCATGCGGTTGTCGGCGACCTCCGACGAACGCACCTGGTCGAGGTCGGGAACCATCGTCATCAACTCCCCGATCAGATAATCGCGCGTCTCGGCGGCCGGCATGCGCGGCAGGCGGGCCGTCTGGTTGAGCAGCTCCTCAGTGCTGACGTCGATCGTGTAGAACGGCACGCGCCGAAGACCGACGTGAGCAGGTAGTAGTACATCGCGCGCAGGATCACGCCCTCGGCCAGCAGTTTGCGGCGGTCCTCCTCGCTCACCGTGGCCTTTTTGATGCCCTCGATGGCGGCGTTGCAGTACATCACGGCCTTGTAGCCCTGCGTCCACACCGTAGCCCCGTAGCCGGGCAGCGCGGGCGAGATTTCGAGGCGCGAATCGTAGACCGTCGGCGAATTGTGGAACAGCAGGTCGGTGACGCCCTCGGTCATCACGCCGAAATTGAAGTTATAGATCGTCTTGAGCGGAATGTAGCAGCTGTTCAATCCGGCGATACACTCCGACTTGTTGCGGTAGAAGTTGCTCCGGTTGACGAAGAACTCGGGCGTTTCCTGGAGCGAGCAGGCGCCCGTGAGCGCGGCGGTCACCGTCAGCAAAACCAATTTTATGGATTTCATGGTCGTAGTCGTTTTTGATTAGTAGCGGATTTGGACGCTGAAGATCACCGTGCGCGCCCGCGGATAGGCGCCCATGTCGACGCGGCGCAGCGTCGAGCTTTCGCTCGAAGTCGAGACATCGGGGTCGAAACCGTTGTACTTCGACCACAGGTAGAGGTTCTCGCCGCTGACGCTCAGCGTGATGTCGCGCAGCCACCTCACCCGCTTGCGCAGGTCGAACGTATAGGCCACCGAGACGTTTTTCAGCCGCAGGTACGACGCGTCGTGCACCTGCAAATCGCTCGGGACGTGGACCTGCACGGCGCCCGCACGGGGCAGGTCGGAATCGGGGTTGCGCACCGGATGCCACGAATTGGCCATGTAGCGGTACTGGTTGGCCGAGAAACTGCCCGACATGTAGAGTTCCGAATAGTTGTAGATCTTGCCGCCGAGCGAATAGGCAAAGTAGACACCCACTTTCAGCTGCCCGATGTTGAACGTATTCTGCAAACCGCCGTAGATCGTGGGATCGGCGTTGCCCAGGTAGACCAGGTCCTTCTGGTCCAGCGCGCCGTCGTTGTTGGTGTCGACGTAGCGCGGCAGCCCCGGGCTGACGGAGGTGGTCGCCGAAACGTAGGTGTTAGTCACCTTGTTGCGCTCGATCTCCTCCTGGTTGTGCCACACGCCGCCGTACTTGAAGCCCCACAGGGCGTTGAGCGGACGGCCCTTGACGTAGCCGTACATCATGTACTGGCTGTTGCCGGGGCTGTTCATCGCGCTGACGAAATCTTCGGAGCCGATGTCCTCGACCTGCTGTTTGTTGTGCGACAGCGTGAGGGAGGTGGACCACGAGAACTTGGGCTTGACGATGTTGCGCGTCTCGACGGTCAGTTCGAGGCCCTTGTTCGACGTGCGGCCGATATTTTCGAAATGGCTCGGGAAGCCCGACTGCGCGGCCTTCTGGACCGACAGCAGCAGGTCGCGGGTTTTCGAAATGTAGCCTTCGAAGGTGATGTTCAGGCGTTTCTTGAACAGCGAGGCGTCGATGGCGGCGTTATAGAGGTCGGTGGTCTCCCACGTGAGATTGTCGCTCGCCACGCGGGTCGGATAGAACGCCGTCGACTGCGTGCCGCCGAGCAGGTAGCCGCCCGAAGTCGAGGTGTAGGCCTCGATCGACCGGTAGGGCTTGATGGCGTCGTTGCCCGTGCGCCCGGCGCTCACGCGCAGCGACAGCTCCTCGATCCAGCGCACGCGGCGCATGAAGTATTCGTTCGAAATGCTCCACTTGACGGCCGCCGAAGGGAAGAAGCCCCACTTGTGGTTGGCGGCGAAGTTCGACGAACCGTCGTAACGCCCCGTCAGCGTCAGGTAGTAGCGTTTCTTGTAGTTGTAGTTCACGCGGGCCAGCACCGACATCTTCGTAATGTAGTTGGTGTAGGAGGTGCTGGTGTAGTTCTGCTTGTCGTAGATACCGTTCATGTTGTTCCACTTGTTGTCGTCGACGATCAGGCCCTTGGCGCTCAGGTCCAGCCCGTTCAGGCGCGACTTCGACCCCGTGAAACCGCCCATCACGTCGAAATAGTGGCCCGTTTTGGCGGTGTAGGCGTAGGTCGCGGTGTTCTCGGTCGAGAGCGTGCGCGTGTCGTACTCGGCGCGGTAGCCCTCGCCGCCCTCGCCCTCGTTTCTGACGGGCAGCGTGCTCGGGTAGAAACGGTAGTCGTGGCGCTGGTAGAGGTAGTAGGTGAACTTGCTGCTGATCTTCAGACCCTCAACGGGTTTCAGGTCGACATATAACGTATTGGTCGAGGCGAAACGCTCCAGCGTGTTCTCGTTCAGGTCGATCGTGTAACGCGGATTGTTGATCGTCTGGCCCGAGCCGTAGAAGGGATTGTAGGTGTCCTCCGGGCTGAGCGTCGGGGCGAGGTAGGTCGCGGCGTTCCACACCGACGAACCGCCGATGTTGGCCTTGTTGTTGGCCTCGTCGCGGTAGGAGATCGACGAATTGACGCCCGCCGTGATCCACTTGGCGAAGTCGTGCGACACGTTGACGCGGGCCGTCGTACGCTGAAACCCGCTGTCGTCGACGATACCCTGAATGTCGCTGTAACCCAGCGACACAAAGTAGCTACTCGTCTTCGAACGGCCCGACACCGAGAGGTTGTAATTCTGGTAGGGAGCCGTGCGGGTGATCTCGTCGATCCAGTCGGTCCCCCGGCCCAGCGAATAGGGGTCGTTGTAGGTGTAATCCTGGACCGGACGGTTGCCCATCTGCCAGTTGAAATAGGTCACGTCGTTGCGGAAGAGGGCGAACTCCGTGGCGTTCATCACGTCGAGACCGCGGGGCAGCTGCGAAAAACCCATGTCGGCCTTGAGCGTGATCCACGGCTTGCTCACCGTGGGATTGCCCTTCTTCGTGGTGACGATGATCACGCCGTTCGAGCCGCGCGCGCCGTAGATGGCCGTCGACGAGGCGTCCTTGAGCACCGAGATCGACTCGATGTCGGCCGAGTTGATGTCGCTCAGGTCCTGTACGGCGTCGATGATGCCGTCAACGACGATCAGCGGCTCGTTCGAAGCCGTGATCGAGCGCGTGCCGCGGATGCGGATCGAAGTCGAGGCCGTCGGGTCGCCCGACGTGGACATGATGTCGGCCCCGGCTACACGGCCCTGCAACGCCTGGTCCACCGAGACCACCGGAATGTCCTTGATGTCGCCCATCCTGACGTTGGTCACCGAACCCGTGAGGTCGGTCTTCTTCACTTCGCTGTAACCGATCACGACCACCTCGTCGATGTCCTTGTTGTCGGCCGTCAGCGTCACGTCGATCTGCGAGCGGTTGCCGACGCGGATTTTCTGGGACACGTAGCCCAGGTAGGAGAAGTCGAGGACCGATTCGGCCGACTGCACCCGGAGGGTGTAGGCGCCTTTGGCGTCGGTCGTGGTTCCGCGCGCCGAACCCGAGAGCACGACCGTCACGCCGGCCAGCGGAGCGCCGGTGTCGCTGTCCGTGACGAGGCCCTTCACCACGCCCGTTTCGCGGGGTGCGGGTTTCAGCGCGACGTCGACCTGCGTCCGGCCCTGGGTCGGGACCTTCCGGGCCAGATAGCCCCCGCAGGAGAATTCGAGCACGGCCGCGGCCGAGGCTGCCCGGATGGCGTAGGCGCCCTTCGCGTCGGTCGTGGTTGCCGTCGCCGAGCCGGAGAGCCTGACGCTCACACCGGCCAACGGCCTGCCGCTGTCGCCGTCGGTCACGGTTCCCCGCACCTCGGCGGCCGGCTGGGCCGCGAGCGAAGAGACGGTGACCGATACCAGCACGAGCAGCGCGCCGATCATTTTGCAGAATTTTTTCATATAGGTAGTGTTTAGGGTGCTTCGTTTAACGTTCGATCCGCGTGACCACCCGGAAATCGCGGTTGCGGATGTGGTCCGTGCCGACGATCTCGATCTCGGCGCCGGGATCCTTCGGGGTGTAGAGGTAGAGGCGCACGGGCTTCTGTTTGAGCCACGTGTAGCGTTCGTAGGGGACGACGCCCTCCTCGACCAGCGAGCGGGCCAGGAGGTCGTAACGCTGGACCAGTCGGCCGCGGCCGTAGGTCTGTTCGCCGTTCTCCCGGCAGACGAACGTCCAGTTGGGCGCGATGCCCCAGAAGAAGACCAGCACCGACGGCGCGCCGCCCGCGGGGTCGAGCTGCGAAGCGCTCGCGATGCCCGTATTCGAGGTCACGCCCCGGTTGTAAATCCGGAACTGCTGTTTGCTGTTGCCGTTGGCCCAGTCGACGAGCGAGCGGCTTTCGAGGCGGTCGCCCCGGAAAACGTATTCGGTGAAAGCCGCCGGATAGCCGTTGCAGCAGATGCCCTGCCGATACCACCAGTTGCCCGTGATGGCCGGGTGGACGTACTCCACCATCCGGTCGCTGATGCGCGTCGTGCCTTCGGTGTGCCAGTCGCCCGTCATAATGGTCACGTCGTAGTCCTGCAGCAGCACGAACAGTTCGTCCTTGTTCTTGAGGTTGTACCAGATGTCGTCCCACGCGCCGTTATTGGCCACGAGGGGCACATGGCAGGCCACGACGAGCTGCCGGATCTCCGGATCGAGCGCCCGGAGGTCCTTGTAGAGCCACGAAAGCTGCTCCGGGGCGATGATCTTGTCGTATTTGTTGCGTCCGTGGTAGAGCATGTCGTCGAGCACGACGTAGTGGACCTTGCCGATGTTGAACGAATAGTAGGTCGGGCCGAAATACCGGCGGTATTCGGCTTCGGCCTCGTAGTCGTTTTCGTATTTGTGGCAATGGTCGTGGTTGCCGATGACGTGGTACATCAGGAAGGGGGTATCTTTGGCCAGCCGCAGGTACTCAGGCATGCCCGTCTTGTTGCGGAACCAGTACTCCGAATGGGTCATGTCGCCCAGATTCAGCCCGTAGACCGGCGTGCGCCGCATCAGACTGTCGGCGTACTCCACCAGCCGGGGCATGAAGTCATTGCGGAACTGCACCGAGTCGACCGGCGCGATGACGTTGCCGCTGCCGGGCGGGATGTCGATCACGCGGCCCGAGACGTGCTCGTCGGCCACCACGAGCAGCGTGTAATCGTCGTTGGCGGCGCGCGTGAGGTGGAAATCGAACCGCTGCACCTCTTTTTTGCCCGCCGTCTTGTCGAGGGCATAAAAGAATTTGGGCAGAAAGCCCGAATAGACCTCCGGATCGTAGCCGCGCGGCGTGGAGATCATCACGAACTCCGAGCGCGAGAGCTTGGTTTTGAGCCAGTAACGGCCTTCGGCATCGGTCTTCGTGACGTTGAAGCCGTCGGAGACGACGACCCCTTCGACACCGCGGCCTTCGCATTCGACATAGCCCTTGACCGTGGCCCCCGGTTTGTCGGGGAGGGGCGGCAGCCCGGCGCGGACCGATGCCGCAAAGAGCACGGCGGCGGCCAGGGAAAGCAGGATTTTTGCGTTTCTCTTCATATAAAGGTTGAAATAAATCGGGTAATCGGCTGGTTATTCGATCTTCGTGTCGATGACGTGCAGCAGCGAGCCTTTCTGGTTGGCGACGGTGATGCGGACGGAGGCCGCGGGGTCCTCGGGAACGTATTGCAGCCAGTGGTCGGCCGTGCGGACCGTCGCGCACCACGAATACCGCTCCCATCCGATCAGCTCCCGGTTGCAGAAGTCGCGGTGGACGGGGTCGTAGCGCGCCACGCGCGTCAGCCGCCCCGAGGTCTGCACGCCGTTCTCGTAGCAGGTGAAGGTCCAGTCGGGCCGCATCTCCCAGAGGTTGACCAGAATGGCCGGGGAGCCTCCGGCGGGGTCGGCGGAGGTCCCGGGGCCGACGGTCCCGGTATTGGTCGTGACCCCCTTGTTGTAGACGCGGTAGCGTTCCGAAGCGTACGTTTCGCCGAAGGGCACGATGCGCCGGCTCACGGAGGTCCCGTCGACGGTAAAGGCCGTGAAGGCCGCCGGAGTGCCGTCGTTGCAGAGGAGTTCGTACCACCACGTGCCGCACACGGCCGGGAGGATGTACTCCGAGGCCGTGTCACCGATGCGGACCGAATGGGCGTGGTGCCAGTGCCCACTCAGCACCGTGAGGTTGTAACCGGCGAACAGCGCGTAGAACTCGTCGAAGTTTTCGAGGGCTTTCTTATAGGAGCCGTCGGTCTGCAGGCCGCTGACCGTCGGGACGTGCATCCCCACGACCACGTCGCGGACCGCAGGGTCCATCGCCGCGAGGTCCCTGCGGAGCCACTCCATCTGGCGGTCGTCGATCCGCGCGGCGTAGGAGTTCGCCCCCTTGTAAACCATGTCGTCGAGCACGATGTAGTGGATGCTCCCCAGGTTGAACGAATAGTAGGTGGGACCCAGCGCCGCCTTGTACTGCGCGTCGGCCGTATCGTCGGCCACCTTGTGGCAGTAGTCGTGGTTGCCGATGGCGTGGAAAACCGGAAAGCCGATCCCCTTCATCGTCTTGATGTACTGCGGAAAGGAGTAGTTTTTCGAATACCAGTACTCCGAATGGGTCATGTCGCCCAGGTTCAGCCCGTAGACGCGGTAGCCCTCGGGGGCCGAAGCGGCACAGGAGGCGATCCGGGGAATGAAACGGTCGCGGCACTGCCGGGCGTCGAGTTCGGCGACGACCGTGCCGCCGTCGTCGGGATAGCCCGGTTTGCGTCCCGAAATATGGACGTCGGCCATGACCAGCAGCAGGTGGCGGGAGTTGTCCGCGGCCGTGAGGTCGAAGTCGAAACGCTGCACGCCCTGCGCGGCGGGATCAATGGCGGCATAAAATGCGGGAAGCATCCCGTCGCGGGAGGTCTCGTAGCCCGAAGGCACGGAAATCCGTACGAAATCGGCCGATGAAAGGTCGCACGTAAAGGAGTAATAGCCCGCGGCATCGGTTTTCACGACGTTCACGCCGTCGGAAACCACGACACCGGACAGGCCCTGTCCGTTGCAGCGGACGTATCCGCAGACATCCCCGGCCCCGGCGGGAGGGGGAACGGGAGCTTCGGACGGCGAGTCGGACGAGCAGCCTGCGAAAAGCGTCGATGCAAGCACGGCCAGGGAAAGACAATTCAGAATTCGGTTCATTTTCGGTTGGGGTTGCGTGTTGCCGCCTGGCAACGGGGTTTGTCGGTACGGCAAATGTACCTATAAATAGACAGCCCCCGCGGGAGGGTCCGAAAAATCAAACCCTCGAAAAACGCAACGCACTAACAACCTGCATATTGACAAAAAACAAAGCCCGTTTTATCAAACCGCGAAACGGCTCCGGAAAGGGAAGAAAGCTCCCGAAAATGTTTTTTGACACCGAAATTTGAGTATCTTGTCTGACAGAAACACGCCAATTTGCCATGAACCGAAGCCTCTGCTGCCTGCTGCTCGCCGCCGTGTTCCTCGCGACCGGCTGCCGGGACGATCTCGACCGCCAGATCGACGCGACGATCCGCGAACTGAACGACGTCATCCGGAACGAAGCGATTTACGTCGGACGCCGCCACAGCATCATCCGCAAATATCAACACATTGCCGACACCACCCGCAGCGCCCGGACCCGGGCCCGGGCCTACATCACACTGGCGGGTCATTACAGCCATTTCCAGCTCGATTCGTCGGCCTACTACTGCATGCAGGCCCGCACGCTGGCCGAACAGTTGGGCGACAAGCGGCTGATCAACGACGCCAAAGTCCGCACGGCCATCGTCCTGATCGGCAACGTCGAACTGGCGGAGGCCAACCGCGTGCTGCGGAGCGTCGACACCACGGATAGCAGGGAGGTAGACCTGACGCTTTATTACCGCACCCGGGCCACGGTGTTCCGCGAATCGAAACGCTTCAGCGTCTTCCCCGAGGTGCAGCGCCGCTACGACGATTCGCTCAAATACTACCTCAACGCCTACATCAACCGCGCATCGGGACCGGGAATCGCCTATCAGAAAAAGAATTTCGAAGCCGAACTGCTGCGTCTCGAAGGGCGCAACGAGGAGGCGCTGGAGATGCTGGAAGGGCTGATGCGCGACGACATCGACAGCCTGGACATCTTCCAGAAAGGCAGCATCACCTATCAGGTCGCGCGCAACTACACGGACATGGGCGACATCCGGCAGGGCATGCTGTGGTCGGCGCGGGCCGCGATCTACGAACTGTCGGCCTCGACGCGCGCCCACATGTCGCTCTACCGGCTGGCGCAGGAACTCTACGCAACCGGGGACCTGCGGCTGGCGAACGCCTATATAAAACGCACGCTGAACGACCTGACGGTCAGCAACTACCGGCTGCGGATCGGCCAATACGCCGAAGCGCTGGACCTGATCACCAAATCCTTCGACAAGTCGATGCGCAGCAAACTGCTGCTGACGCTCTTCACGGCCATATCGCTCTCGGTGCTGCTGATCATCATTCTCTGGCAGGCCATCCACACCCTGCGGCGCAAACGCGAGATCGAACGGCTCAAGGACAGCTACCTCGAAATCAACCGCCGGCTGACCGACATCAACCAGCGGCTCAACGCCACCAACAACGCGCTGGTGCGCACCAACGACCAGCTCAACGACGCCAACAAGATCAAATCGGAGTATGTGAGCCAGTACATGCAGCTTTGCAGCTCCTACATCCAGCGTCTCGACACCTACCGCATGGGCATCATCAAACAACTCAAGACCGAAACCGCCGAACAGACGCTGATCGCACTGCGCTCGCAGGAACTGATTCAGACCGAGCACCGCAATTTCCTGCGGCTGTTCGACGAGACGTTCCTCGGGCTGTTCCCCGACTTCATCGAGCAGGTGCGCAACCTGCTCCACGACCCCGAACGCTTCATGCCCAAGCGGAGCCGCCAGCTCTCGACCGAACTGCGCTACCTGGCGCTCATCCGCCTGGGTGTCTCGGATTCGGCGCAGATCGCCATGTTCCTCAACAGCACCCTCTCGACGATCTACACCTACCGCGCACGGCTGCGCAACGGCCGGATCGACAAAACGTCGGACATCGAGGAGCAGATACGCAGGATCTGCCTCTCGTGAAAATACAGCCGGAAGGCGAATAAATCCGGCATCGCCCCGCCCTGCGTTTGGTTCTGCGCCCGGCTTGCGCTATCTTTGCCGAAGAACATTTCCGAACATGACCGAACAAATCATATCCCGACGACTGCAAATTCCCCTGCCCCAGGTGCAGGGGACCGTACGCCTGCTCCGCGAAGGGGCGACGATTCCCTTCATCAGCCGCTACCGCAAGGAAGCGACCGGCTCGCTCGACGAAGTGCAGGTCGCCTCCGTCAAGGAGTGGCTCGACCGGCTCACCGAACTCGAAGCCCGCAAGCAGACGGTGCTCACGACCATCGAGGGGCAGGGCAGGCTGACCCCGGAACTCGGCCGGCGCATCGCGGAGTGCCGGGACGCGGTGGAGCTGGAGGACATTTACCTGCCCTACAAGCCCAAACGCCGCACGCGGGCCACCGTGGCGCGCGAACGGGGCCTGGAGCCGCTGGCCGAAATCATCCTGGCGCAGCGGACCCGCAACGTCGCCGAGCAGGCCCGGCGGTTCGTTTCGGCCGAAGTGCCGACCCCGGAGGAGGCCCTCGCCGGAGCGTGCGACATCGTCGCCGAACGCATCTCGGAGGACGAACGCGCCCGCAACACGCTGCGCCGGACGTTCGCCCGCGAGGGCATCGTGCACTCGAAACTCGTCCGGGGCAAAGAGGCGGAAGGGGCGAAATACGCCGACTACTTCGACGCCGCGACGCCCCTGCGCAGCATCTCGTCGCACCGCTTCCTGGCCATGCGCCGCGGCGAGGAAGAGGGCATCCTGAAAATCACGGTCGACGTGGATGCCCAACGCTGCGTCGAGAGTCTCCGCCGGCTGTTCGTAAGGCCCGGCTCGGCGACGCGCGAATGGATGGAAGCGGCCGTCGCCGACTCGTTCAAACGCCTGATGCGCCCCTCGATCGAGACCGAACAGCTCGCGGCGGCCAAGGAGAAGGCCGACGACGAGGCGATCCGGGTTTTCGCCGAGAACCTGCGCCAACTGCTCCTCTCGCCGCCGCTGGGACAGAAGCGCGTCGTGGCCATCGACCCGGGATTCCGCACGGGATGCAAGGTCGTGGCGCTCGATTCGCAGGGCAACCTGCTGCACAACACGACCGTCTACCCCCATCCGCCGCAGAACCGGCAGGCCGAAGCGGCCGAGACGCTGAAATCGCTGGCCGCCGAGTACAAAGCCGAAGCGTTCGCCATCGGGGACGGCACGGCGGGCCGTGAAACCGAACAGCTGGTCCGCGGGCTGGGGCTGGAAGGCGTGGAGGTCTTCATGGTGAGCGAGGACGGCGCGTCGGTCTACTCGGCGTCGGCCGTGGCGCGCGAGGAGTTTTCGGAATACGACGTAACGGTGCGCGGGGCCGTGAGTATCGGACGCCGCCTGATCGACCCGCTCTCGGAACTGGTCAAGATCGACCCCAAGTCGATCGGCGTGGGCCAGTATCAGCACAGTGTCGATCAGACGAAACTCAAGGCACGGCTCCAGACGGTCGTGGAGAGCTGCGTCAACCGGGTGGGCGCCAATATCAACACCGCGTCGAAGCACATCCTGACCTACATATCGGGGCTGGGTCCCGCGCTGGCGGAGAACATCGTGGCCTACCGTGCGGCGAACGGGGACTTCAAAAGCCGCAGGGCACTGCTCAAAGTGCCGCGGCTGGGGGCCAAGGCCTTCGAGCAGGCGGCCGGGTTCCTGCGGGTCGTGGGAGGCGCGAATCCGCTGGACAACAGCGCCGTGCACCCGGAATCGTATGCCGTCGTCGAGCGGATGGCCGCCGACGCGGGCGTGACGGTCGAACGCCTGCTGGCCGACAAACAGCTGCGCAGCGGGCTGAAACCCGAACGCTACGTGAGCGGAGAGGTGGGGCTGCCGACCGTGACGGACATCCTCGAGGCGCTGGACAAACGGGGACTCGACCCGCGCGAGCAGCTGCAGGTCTTCGCGTTCGACCCCAACGTGCACTCGATCGGCGACCTGCGCGAAGGAATGCTCCTGCCGGGTATCGTCACCAACATCACGGCTTTCGGGGCTTTCGTCGACATCGGTGTCAAGCAGGACGGACTGGTGCACATCTCGCAGCTGGCCGACCGCTACGTGGCTTCGCCGGCCGATGTGGTGCACCTGGGACAGCACGTCGAAGTGCGGGTGACGGGCGTGGATACCGTTCGCGGACGCATTGCGCTCTCGATGCGCCGCGAAGCATAAAAGACCGGATCAAGCGAGGCACTGCAACGGCCATCCTGGTCGAAAAATGGCCTTTTAAGGTCGAATATTGTCCGCCCGGTCCGTAAAACATCGCTACCTTTGGGTATTCAAACCATTAACCCATTTGTCCGATGAGAAAAAACAACCTGTTCATTACCTCGTCGTGCCTGCTGGGCGCACTGGCCTCGTGCTACGGAGCCTTCGGAAAGAACCCGCGGCCCAACGTCATCCTGATCCTCGCCGACGACATGGGAATCGGCGACATACGGGGACTTAACCCCGATTCGCAGATCGAGACCCCCCGGCTCGACGAAATGTGCAACCGCGGCATCGCGTTCATCGATGCGCACGCGTCGTCCGCACTCTCCACACCCTCGCGCTACTCGATCCTCACCGGCCGCTACAACTGGCGCTCGACGAAAAAAGGCGGCGTGCTCGGCGTCATGTCGCCCCCGATGATCGCGACGGGCCGCAACACCATCGCCGACATGTTCCGAGCCTGCGGCTACACGACGGCGGCCATCGGCAAGTGGCACCTGGGGTGGGACTGGACGTACAAGGAAGGCAAGGCGAAAACCGTCGACAACATCGACTTCACGAAACGCGTGGCCAACGGTCCTACCGACCGGGGATTCGACTATTTCTACGGACTGACCTCGCCGTCCGGGCCTCCGCACCTCTACATGGTCAACGACATGGCGGAGAAACAGCCGAACACGAGATTCGAAGACTCCGGCGGCGGACTGTACAGAATCAAGGGCGGCATCGGCCACAGCGACTGGAGCGCCGACGGCATGCAGCCCCACCTGGCGGACAAGATGCTCGACTACCTCGACGACAACAAAAATTCCGACAAGCCGTTCTTCCTCTACATGGCGCTGACGGCTCCCCACATTCCGCTTTTCCCGAGCAAGGAGTTCAAAGGAAAATCCAGGATCGGCGACTACGGCGACCTGGTAATGATGATAGACGACATCGTGGGCAGGGTCAACCGAAAGCTGAAGGAGATCGGCAAGTACGACGACACGATCGTCATGTTCGCCGCCGACAACGGCTGCGCCGGTTACATCAACATGGACAAAATAAACCGGAAAGGACACTATCCGTCCTATATTTACCGGGGCTACAAGTCGCACGGCTGGGAAGGCGGCCACCGCATCCCCTTCATCCTGTCGTGGGGCGACCGGTACGGACACGTGACCGACAATTCGCTCGTCTCGCTGACCGATCTGTACGCCACGTTCGCCGACATGCTCGGCTATCGGACGGCCGACGACGAGGCCGAAGACAGTTTTAGCTTCTGGCCGATACTCGACGGCTCGGGCAGCTCCGCCCGGACCGATTTGATCGCCACGTCGGGAGCCGGCTATTTCACCTACCGGACGCCGCAGTACAAACTGATATTCAACGCGGGAAACGGCTCCGGCGATGAATACAGGATCGACGGACAGCCCCCGCTGCAATTCTACGACATGGTCAGCGATCCCGAAGAGAAAGTCAACCGGATAGACGATCCGGAATACGCCGGCCGGATCCGGGAGATGGCCGCCCGGGTGAAGAAATACATCGAGGACGGCCGATCGACGCCCGGGGCAAAAGCCGCCAACGACGGCGGCAATTCCTGGAAACAGATCACCGACATAATGAGCGGCCTGTACGCCGGAAACCGGTAAGAACGAAACAGCCCGGGGAACGCCGGGACCGGAGTCCTGTTCCGATCGAAAAACCTCCGCATCCCGGGATCGGGATGCGGAGGTTTTCAGTCGGCGGCAACGCGCGCGCGGAACGTCAGGCTTCGGGCGTTTCGGGAACGGAATCGCCCGGCGCGGCGGCGGCAGGGTCGTAAACAGCCACGCCGACCTGCGAATCGGCGCATCCGTAGTAGAGATACCACTTGGATTTGTAGTAGACCAGCCCCTCGATGAAAACCGTGCCGTCCTTGTACTGGCCGCTCTTCTCGAAAGTGTCCATGGGCCGGAAGAAAGGCACGTCGAGGCGTCCGATGAGCTTGTCCGGCGCTGCGGCGTCGAACAGCAGCTGCCCGGCGGAGTAGGTTCCGCCCGGATAACGCATGTCGCGGCGCGAATCGGTACGGTTCCGCCCGTTGTAAAGCACCAGGATCCCCTTGTCGGTCAGAACGGCCGGAGGACCGCACTCGGTCAAATCGCTGTCGAAATAGCCCTCGCGCGGGTAGACCACGCCTTTCAGCTCCCCTTTCTCATTCAGTTCGGGCGTCCAGTCGATCAGGTTGTCCGACGTGGCGATGTTGACCATCCGCTCGCCCCAGTACATCAGGTATTTGCCGTTTACCCGCGTGACGACGAGCCTGTCGCCGTCGAGCCGGGTCACGATTGAGGCGGATTTGCTCTTCAGGTCCCGGAAACGGCCGTCATAAGCCTTCTCGAAGGCGAAGCCGTGCTTCGTCCAGTTCACCAGGTCGGGCGAGGTCGCTACGCAGAGCCGCGGAATGCGGCGGTTCCACGCCGTGTAGAGCATGACGTAGGTTCCGTCCTCGGTCATGGCGACGCGCGGGTCCTCGCAGCCTCCCGGCCACTCGTTCTCCTTCTGATTGTCTTCGGCCGGGAAAAGCACCGGATCGCGGCGCAGCTGCATCGTCACGCCGTCCCCGGTTTCGGCCAGGCCGATGCGCGAAGTGCGTTTGCCGATGCCCGTCGCCGAATTGTCCTCGGCGCGGAAGAGGACGCAGATTTTACCGTCCCGGACGATGGCGGCGGGATTGAACGTGTCGCTCTCCATCCATCCGACGGAATCCCGGCGCATCGGGCAGAAAAACCGGATCTGCGGGTCGGGAGTAATGACGGGATTGGCCCCGGCGGGACGAACGAAGCCGCCGAGCGCCCATTCCGGCAGCCGGTTTTCGCCTTTTTCCGGCCCGGAGGAACAGCCTCCGCAACAGAAAACGGCGCTACCGAACGCCAGCAGCAGGCTTTTGAATGATCTCTTCATAAAATTCAGGTTCATGTTTTGGTTCCACTTGAATCCGCGACAGCGGACTTTGTCGGGAACAAAAGTACATAAAATAAAAAAATTACACCCGCACACCCTGCTTTTTTCGACGTGGAATCTTTGAACCGGCTGCGCACAGCGCAACTGTTCACGAACGGATTGTTCACGGACGATGCGGTCAGCAGCCCTCATGACGGGAAGTTGTTCGGAAAATACACCTGCAAAACTCCGGGTGCCAACACCTTTCATCCAATAGAAAGCGTCTGTTTTTACGAACAAAATCAGGAACAAATCCAAACAAAAAATGGGATATATTATAATATATCCCATTTTCAAGAGGTCTGAAGCGGATTCGAACCGCTGTACAAGGTTTTGCAGACCTTTGCCTAGCCACTCGGCCATCAGACCATCATTTTTCCCGTTGCACCCTCTCTGCACCAACCTAACCCTATCAGCCTTCTTCGCCCCCTTCCAAACAACCGGAACTCAAACCACAGACGGCCACTCTCCGGCCCGGGGAACGTTCGGAACTAATTTCCAAGCGCATCGGGAGTGCAAATATACGAACAATTCTGATTTTTGCAAAACTTCTGCCCAACTTTGCATTATTTCCCGAATAAATTCCCGTTATTTCCCAAAAACCGCTACCTTTATCGTCTGCAAAAACGATTTTTCATTCGCGGCTATGACCATCGAGGATATTGCCCTTCAGATGACTCCGGGCATCGGCATAAAAGGAGCCGTGCATCTGCTGGAGCGGTTCGGCGATGCGCGGAGCATCTTTGCCGCCACGGCCGACGAACTCGCCGCCAAAGCCGGTCTGCGGCCCGATACGGCACAGCAGATCGTCCGCCGGAAAGGATTTCCGGCCGCTGAAAGGGAACTCGCCCACTGCCGCCGCAACGGCATCGCGGCCGTCGCCTCCACCGACCCGGAATACCCGCCACTGCTGCGCGAAATTACTGATTATCCCCACGTAATATACATCAAGGGTTGTGTCGAGGCCCTCTCGGCGCGTTGTATCTCCATCGTAGGAACACGCGAGGCGACGCCTTACGGACAGACGGCCTGCAACCGGCTGGTCGGAGGACTCGCGGAACGGATTCCGGGGCTTTCGGTCGTGAGCGGCCTGGCCTTCGGAATCGACGTTGCGGCGCACCGCGCGGCACTCGAGGCAGGGGTGCAGACCGTCGCCGTGGTGGCCAACCCCCTGCCCGGGGTGACGCCCGCCCAGCATACGGACGTGGCGCGCGACATACTCGCCCACGGAGGCGCGCTGGTCACGGAACTGCATTCGCAATCGAAGCAGAACGGTAACTTCTACCTGGCGCGGAACCGCATCATCGCGGGGCTGAGCGCGGGGTGCATCGTCGTCGAGTCGCCCGACAGCGGCGGATCGCTCTTCACGGCCCACTGCGCCGACTCCTACGACCGCACGGTGATGGCCGTACCGGGACGCATCACCGACCGGGCGTCGGCGGGCACGAACCACCTGATCCGCAACCGCAAAGCGCAGTTGGTGCTGACGGCCGACGACGTGATCCGCGAACTGATGTGGGACCTCGGGGAGAATCCCGCGACACTGCGCGCGAAGCCCCCGACACCGGAACTGACGCCCGACGAAGCGGGACTGCTCGGCTGTTTCCGCACGGACGACCCGCTTTCGGTCGAAGCGCTCGGGGAGCTGACGGGGCTGAATCCCGGCGAACTGGCGACGCTGCTCGTAGGGCTGGAACTGGCAGGCGCCGTGCGCCAGCTGCCCGGGAACCGATACATGAAGCTATGAAACTGACAGATACGCATTCACACCTTTACGACGAAGCGTTCGACCGCGACCGCGAAGAGGCTTTGACGCGCGCCGCGGCCGAAGGGGTCGGACGGCTGCTGCTCCCGGCCATCGATTCCGAAAGCCACGAACGGTTGTTCGGGCTTTGCCGCCGCCATCCGCAGCGGTGCGTGCCGATGATGGGACTGCACCCGACTTCGGTGAACGACAATCCCCGCTGGCGGGAGGAGCTGGAGCTGGTCGAAAATTACCTCCGGACGCCGCCCGAGGGAATCGCGGGGTTCTGCGCCGTGGGCGAAATCGGGCTGGACCTTTACTGGAGCCGCGATTTCCGGAAAGAGCAGACCGAGGCGTTCCGCCGTCAGATCGACTTCGCGCTGCAATACGGACTGCCGATCGCCGTGCATACGCGCGACGCCTGGCCCGAGACCGTCGACATCATGCGCGAGTACCGCGGCCGGGGTGTCAGGGGCGTTTTCCATGCCTATTCCGACGGAATCGAAACCTATCGCGAACTGAAGGAGTACGGCAATTTCGTTTTCGGGATCGGCGGCGTGGTGACCTTTAAAAAGAGCAAACTGGCGGAGACCGTGCGCGAAATGGAACTGCGGGACCTCGTACTCGAAACCGACTGCCCCTACCTCACGCCCGCGCCTCACCGGGGCGAGCGCAACGAATCGGCCTGGGTGCGTTACGTCTGCGAAAAAGTCGCCCAGATCAAGGGACTGACCCCGGAAGAGGTCGCGGAGGCGACGACGGCCAATGCCGAACGGATGTTCGGACTGACCCAATAGACGGATCCCTCGCGGAGCGGCGCCCGCTCCCGGCCCGATAAGTCACGACACGATACGACTCTATGAAAAAAATAAAAATCACGGTGATCCGCAAGGCCTGCTACAAGGATTTAATGGAGCAGTACGAAAATCCCATCGAACATGCGTGCGACATGCGCGAAGGGCAGGTTTTCATCGCCGACGGCTGGCAGAAACCCGAAGGGCTGTGCGACAGCGCCTGGCAGACGCTTTCGCCCTTCGTCATGACGCTGGCGCACGGCGGCACGAACATCTACGACGGCTGGATGAAAAATCCCGCCTCGGCGATGATCTCCTGCAACGACGGATTCCGCCCCGTGAGTTTCCTGGTCGAAACATTAGAGAAATAAAAACGCTATGCGATCCTCCATTCTGATCATCTACACGGGCGGAACCATCGGCATGAAGACCGACGACGCCACCGGGGCGCTGGTCCCCTTCGATTTCAGCGGCATTTACGACGAGTTCCCCTCGCTGAAACGCCTCAACGTCGACATCGACGTGCACACGGTGTCGCCCGTGATCGACTCCTCGAACGTGGAGCCGGCGAACTGGGTGGCCCTCGCCCGTCTGATCCGCGACAACTACGCCCGCTACGACGGGTTCGTCGTGCTGCACGGAACCGACACCATGTCCTATACGGCATCGGCCTTGAGCTTCATGCTTGAAAATCTCGCCAAACCCGTGGTCTTCACCGGAAGCCAGATTCCGATCGGCGTACTGCGCACCGACGGGCGAGAGAACCTCATCACGGCCATCGAGATCGCCGGGGCGCGCATCGGCGGCCGCCCCGAGGTTCCCGAGGTGTCGCTCTATTTCCAGAACCGGCTTTTCCGCGCAAACCGCACCACCAAACGCAGCGCCGAAGCCCTCAGCGCCTTCCGCTCCTACAACTACCCGCCGCTGGCCGAAGTCGGGGTCAACATCGCCTACAACCTCCCGGCGATCCTGCAACCCGAAGAGTCGCCGGCGGAACTGCGCATCGCCACAAAACTCTCCGGAGGCATCGAGCTGATCAAGCTCTTCCCGGGAATGGGCGAGGAGATCCTGCGGGCCATGTTCTCGGCCCCGGGACTGCGGGCCGTGGTGCTCGAAACCTTCGGCGCTGGCAACGCCCCCACCTCCGAATGGTTCATCCGCGTCATCGGGGAGGCCGTCGCACGCGGAATCATCATCCTCAACATCACGCAGTGCGGCGGGGGCCGCGTCTCGATGGAGTTGTACGAAACGGGGCTCAAACTGCAAAAAACCGGCGTCCTGTGCGGCTACGACATGACCACCGAAGCCGCCGTGACCAAACTGATGTACGTGCTCGGGCTGGGACTTCCGGACGACGAGGCACGCATGCTCCTGCGCAAGCCCCTGCGCGGAGAATTTACGGCATAAGCCATTGCACGGAACGATTTTTTTTTCTATATTTCGCACTGCTAACGTACCCTTCCCGCAGGGACCATTGGGCGGAGACGGGCACAGCGAACAGGCAAAAATATTGATTTACAGCTATTTGATCGGGTCCGGGGTGAATTATCCGGGATTCGGCTCTACGCGCAGGAATAACCTTCCGCAACGGCCCCGGAGCACAAAAGGACGCCCCAAACGCTGCGAAAGACAAAAAAAATAATTATTTTTAGTGAAAAAATAACCCGGCGGAAACGCCCGAAAAGAAAAAAGAACCCGACCGACCGGAAAACGAAGAAACCAAAACACAACAATAAAAAATCAACTAATCAAAATTTAATTTATCCAACACAACTATGAAAAAACTTTTTTTGATTCCGTCGGCTGCCCTGTCCGTACTGGGTACCGTTAGTGCGTTCGCACAGGATGCCGCTGCCGCAACCGAAACGGTTGTCGCTGAAACCCAGATCGCCGGCGACAGCCTGCACCACGTCATGATGCAGAAGTTCCTCGAAGGCGGTTGGGAGTGGATGCTTCCGGTGCTCCTCTGCCTGGTGATCGGTCTGGCCGTAGCCATCGAGCGTATTCTGTACCTGTCGCTCGCGACGATCAACTCGAAGAAACTCATCGCATCCGTCGAGGAAGCACTCAAGAACGGCGGCGTAGAGGCTGCCAAGGAAGTTTGCCGCAACACCCGCGGCCCGATCGCTTCGATCTACTACCAGGGTCTCGACCGTTACGACCAGGGTCTCGACGCCGTCGAGAAAGCCGTCGTTTCCTACGGCTCGGTTCAGACCGGCCAGATGGAGTCGGGTCTTTCGTGGATCGGCTTGTTCATCGCCCTTTCGCCTATGTTGGGATTTATGGGTACCGTCGTCGGTATGATCGCGGCGTTCGACGCCATCCAGGCTGCCGGTGACATCAGCCCGACGCTGGTTGCAGGCGGTATCAAGGTCGCCCTGCTGACGACCCTTATGGGTCTTATCGCTGCGGTTATTCTTCAGCTGTTCTACAACTATATCGTTTCGAAGATCGACTCGCTCGTCAACGATATGGAGGATTCGTCCATCACGCTGATGGATATTCTGACGGCTTACAACAAGAAATAATCGAACGCTGAAAAGTCAAAAGCAATTATGAAAAAGATTTTAAACATATTGCTGGGTGTTCTGATGGCCATCACCGTAGTCCTTATGGTCTACGCGATCGCCACCGGCGGCTCGGACGCATCGATCAGCGTGAACCTGATGTGGGGATACTTCCTCTTCGTGTTCGCTGTCGCTGCGGCTATTTTCTGCGCCGTTTTCGGAATGATTCAGAACCCGGCAGGCATCAAGGGAACCATCCTGTCCCTGGCGTTGATCATCGTTATCGTGGGCGTGTCGTACTTCTACTCGGCAGGCCACACGGTGAACATCGTCGACCTCCAGAACAACGGGTTCTTCGGCCACGGTGAAACCGTAATTACCGAAACGAGCATCCTCGTAACCTATGTTGCATGCGTCGCCGCTTTCGTGACGGCCGTAGCAACCGAGATCTGGGGCGCATTCAAATAACCGAGTAAGACACAATGGCAACAGATAAAAGAAAAATCCAGGAGATCAATGCCGGTTCTATGGCCGACATCGCCTTCCTGCTGCTGATTTTCTTCCTGGTGGCCACTACCATGAATACCGACACGGGTCTGGTGCGCATGCTTCCGCCGATGCCTCCTGAGGATCAACCCCAGGATGAAATCAAGGTCAAGGAGCGCAACCTCTTCCTGGTGTTCATCAACGGTAGGGGCGACATCATGGCAGGAGCCGCGGGAAAACAGGAGGCGATCGACCTGCTTCAACTCAAGGACAGGACCAAAGAGTTCATCCTCAATCCGCTGGATGACGAGAACCTGCCCGAGAAGGCGAACAAGGACATTGAACTTCCCGACGGCGGCAAGTGGGTATACCCCGTGAGCGAAGGCGTCGTCTCGCTGCAGACGACCCGGGACACGGGCTACCAGTCCTATATCATGGTGCAGAACGAACTCACGCGCGCATTCAACGAAGTGCGTGACGAAGTGGCACAGCGTAAATTCGGCGCAAAATTCGCGGATCTTCCCGAGGAGTTGCGCAATGCAGTATCGAAGGCCGTACCTCTGAAGATTTCGGAGGCTGAACCGCGTAACATTAAGAAGTAAGCCATGGCAGTAATGAAAAAGAAGGGCAGCAAAGGTCTGCCCCCTATCTCGACCGCTTCGCTTCCTGACGTGATCTTCATGATCCTCTTCTTCTTTATGGTCTCGACGACCATGCGCGATCAGGAACTGCTGGTGAGATACAGACTTCCGGAAGCCACCGAGGTGCAGAAACTGGAGAAGAAATCGCTCGTAAGTTTCATCCACATCGGTCCCCCGGCAATGACGATGCAGGCGAAATTCGGAACCGCGCCGCGCATCCAGTTGAACGACTCTTACAAATCGACCCGGGACATCCTGGACTTCGTCGCCGCCGAGCGCGATAAGCTCTCCGAAGCCGACCGCGCTTCGATGACGATCTGCCTCAAGGCCGACGAAGCTACGAAAATGGGTATCGTGACCGACGTCAAGCAGGAGCTGCGTCGCGCCAACGCCCTGAAACTCTCCTATGCGGCTTCCAAGTCGCTGGGATACTGATCCGGAGATTTCAGTTGAAAAAGAGCAGGCTTACGGCCTGCTCTTTTTGTTTGATCGGGAATGCAGGGAATATGCGGCAAACGCACCGCCATCATCGGACACGTCAGAGGGAGAGGAAGGCGTCAGAAAGGGAACTCCAACTGGTCGATCTCGTGGTTGAACGTCAGCCGGTGGTGGGGCGTCAGACCGTGTTCGCGGATCGCCAGCCGGTGCTCGCGCGTCGGATAGCCCTTGTTCTTCGCCCAACCGTACTGGGGAAACTCTTCGGCGATGCGGAGCATATACTCGTCGCGGTGGGTCTTGGCAAGCACCGAAGCCGCGGCGATGTCGGCGTATTTGCCGTCGCCCTTGACAATGCAGCGCCAGGGAATTTCGAGGCGTGTGCGGAACCGGTTGCCGTCGATGGCCAGAAACGCCGGCGAGGGATCGAGGCGCGCCACGGCCAGCGACATGCCCTCGAACGAAGCGTTCAGGATGTTGATTTCGTCGATCCGCGCGGCGGAGACCGCCTCGACGGCCCACGCGACGGCCTCGCGCTCGATGACGGCCCGCAGTTTTTCGCGGTTGCGTTCGGTCATCTGCTTCGAGTCGTTGAGCAGCGGGTCGTGGAAATCGGGCGGCAGCATCACGGCCGCCGCAAACACCGGCCCGGCCAGGCATCCCCGTCCGGCTTCATCGCACCCGGCCTCCGAAAGGTCGTATTGATACTGGTTTTCTAACATCGTACTACAAAGTTACGGATTATTCCGGCTTTTTTCGCTAATTTTGCCCGGAGAAAAAGCCCCCGACATGAAATTCGACATCGCACGGCAGCCGCTCGTTCCGGCCTTTCTGACCCTCGCCGCACTCGCCGTCGTCGCGATGTGGAACGCAGGCGGTACTGCCGCGGACACGGCGGCGCTGGCCGGCCATGCCGCGGAAACAGTCGGCACGGGGCGGAATGCCGCCGGCGCACTTGCGGTCTCTTCGCCCGGGGAGCTGCTGGCGCAGTTCCAGGAGGCGCATCCCGTCTGGGCGCGCTGGATCGCCGGACTGCTGATGCTCTTTACGGGCATGTCCGTCGGACGCCTCACCGTACGCTACAACCTCTACTCCGTCGGAACCTGCCTCGCCATCCCGCTTTACGGGGCGATCGCCTGCGGCCTCGCTGTCGGCGGCGACTATCTGACGGCCTTCGCCGCATCGGCCCTGCTGGCCCTCGCCACGAAGAATTTTTGCCGTTCATACTGCAACGGATTCGGCTTCGACGCCATCTTCCGCGCCTCGCTTTACATCGGGTTGCTGCCGCTCGTCGCCACGGCCGCAGCGCCGCTCCTGGTTCTGCTGCCGTTGGCCGTCATGCTTTTCCGGCGCACACTGCGCGAAGTCACCGTCGCGGTCGCGGGCCTGCTGCTGCCCGTCCTCACGCTCTGCTACGTCAACTGGGGCGCCGGAGGCGGATTCCTCGCTCCGGTTGCGGAGCTGGGAAGCGCATTCGTCGCCGGAATGCCCCTATCGCTGTTCCTCTCGACGCCCGTACAGAGCCTCGTCCTGCTGGGAGCCGTCTTCATCCTCGACCTGATGGCTCTGCTGTTCTTCCTCTCGGACATCCACGCCCTCGGAACCAAACCGCGCCTCATATTCATATTTAATATAAGTGTGCTCCTGCTGACCGCCGCCGTGCTGTGCGGTCCCGCCGCCACGCCGGGGACCGTCGCCCTCGCGGCAGTACCCTCGGCCGTCCTGCTGCCCTTCATGTTCGTACGGATTCACCGGGCAATCGCCCTTCCCCTCTACCTCCTATTGCTCGCCGCTGCCGTCATCAGCACAGTTTTACAATAATCTATTTAGCTCAAATCATAGCATAAACAGTCCTATTTGCTGTTTTATGCCCAAATGTGCTATTATTTATGGTAGATTGAAAAGTTTTAATTGTATATTTGAGAACGAACAAGAGTGACGCAATACTTTGTTCAGAAAAACTTAAATTACAATTACTATGAAGAATTCAATGAATTCGTCGGTTCAACAACCGATGATCGTGAAGTATGTCGAGTCGCTTCACAACGGTATCCAGTCGCAGGCCCTTTCGCGTTACGCAATCGGTTACATCCTCCGCGGAACGAAGTACATCTACGACGGCGATAAGCGTCAGACACTTTCGCGCGGCGATGTTTTCTATCTGGGCATCGGACACCACTACATTGAGAACTTCCCCGAAGGCGGACAGCCGTTCGAGCAGGTGCTCTTTTATTACACGCCCGACGACCTGCAACGCATCCTGATGCACCTGAACATCACCTACGGACTGAACATTTCAAACGAACATTCGTGCGAAAACTGCCGCAACCGTTCGCATGTCACCATGCCCGCATGGAACTCGCTGCGAAACTTTTTCATCAACACCAACAACTACCTGCGCGACGAGGATTTCCGCCACGACGAGACGGCCGAGAACATCAAGATGACCGAGTTGATCTACCTGATCGCCTCGCACGAGGATTGCTGCATCAAAAGCAAGCTGTTGAGCAACGTCGACGCCGCGAAGGAGAATTTCGAACAGATCGTCTACGACCACATCTTCAAGGACATTTCGATCGAAGAGCTTTCGAAACTCACCAACCGTTCGCTCACCTCGTTCAAGAAAGAGTTCCGCCGCCATTTCCAGATGCCTCCCCACAAGTGGTACATCCGTCAGCGGCTGATGCATTCGCGCCTGCTGTTGATCTCGACCTCGAAATCCATCTCCGAAATCGGCAACGAATGCACGTTCCCCAACACGTCGCATTTCATCAAACTCTTCAAGAAGGAGTATCAGATGACGCCCGCCACCTACCGGCACAAGCACCTCACGTCGCTGGTCCCGGAACCCGCACTCAACGAAGCGGCAGAGGCTACGGAAATGCGCGAGGCACTTTAATCAAAAACTTATAAACACGCGGGTATTTTAAAAATTTTAATTATAATCTATAAACAAAATTGCGCTAGGTTTTAGAAAAATGTTACAAAACATTTGGAGTTTCATAAATTTCAATTACCTTTGTGTAACAAACGTGGGATTCTCCCACTCTCATTAACCTAACTAACCTAACCAGAGAGGTCCGATACCGGCAGGTGTCCGACCTCTTTTCTTTTGCGGTCGGACGCAGAGCCGGACCATTTAGCGGTAAGGCTCCGCGTCCGCGCCCGAAAACCCGCCCTTCGTACGAGCGGGGACAAAACCGGACCGTCAGCGGCAAAACACCGCATCCACGTCCGAACAGCCGCTTTTCGGGCCGAAACACGCTAAAACCCTGCTTTCAGCAGGGGATATTCCTCCCGGAACAGCGGGTCATCCGTCACCAGGGCGCGCAGCCGTGCATCGTCAGCACAACAGGCCACCGCCGCTTCGACCATCCGCAGAAAGCGGAGCCGCAGGAACCGGCAGGGGAGCATCTCGGTCCCGTAATCGTAATAGTCGCCGTTGAAGCAGGCGAGCGCCGCGTCCTTGTAAGCCCGCACGGCCGACGGGCGCGATCCGACGCGGAGAAAGAAATCGCCGAGGCGCTCCCACTCCACGCTTTCGGCAAAGGCACGCCGGTCGGCAGAGCATTTCAGCCCCTCCGCCCGACGGACGGCCCGGAGGTGTTCCTCCTCCACGGCTTTGCGCAGGTCCGCATCCAACAACAGTTCGTTTCCCCGCAGACGGGCTGCAAGGCGGTAATTCGCCTTGCCGGTTTGCATTGTTTTCATAAAAGCACATTTTGAAATTAGACAAACGCCGGAGTCTGCCGAAGCGAGTCAAAGAACGCAACAGGGCGTAATATCCCCGTCGATGCGGTCTTCGACAGACTGCCGATTTTCAAATGTGCGAATGATATGCAGGTAAAAGAATCACATAATTTCCGGATAAACGGCCCGGACCATGCCGGAAATAACCGTTGCGGGGACAAATATAAGGCAAATTTCGGCTTCCTCCAAAAAAATCCGCATCCCCCTCCGACGCACCCAGATCCGGCATCGGAACAATAATTAGCATTTTCACGGGGTTTTTCAATTATTTTTTCTTATTTTTGCATCAATTGGAAAATAATGAACTTAAATGCCGAAGTTTTATGACAAGGTAGATGTACTGAAAAAACCCGGATGGCTGAAAATCCGACTCCACCGCACTCCCGAATGGGGCGAAGTGCGGCAGATCGTCGAAAAGCACAATCTGCACACGATTTGCAGCAGCGGCAGGTGTCCCAACCAGGCCGAATGCTGGAGCCGGAGAACAGCGACATTCATGATTCTGGGAGACATCTGCACCCGAGGCTGCCGCTTCTGCGCAACCAAAACGGGACATCCCCTTGCCCCCGACGCCGAGGAACCCCGGCAGGTGGCCGAAAGCGTTGCACTGATGAAACTGCGGTATGTCGTCGTAACTTCCGTGACGCGCGACGACCTCCCCGACGGCGGAGCCGCCCATTGGGCGGCAACCGTGGAGGCCATCCGCACACAGAATCCCGACGCCGTAATTGAGCTCCTTATTCCCGATTTGGACGCACGGCCCGACCTGTTGGAGGTGATCGTTGCGTCGAAGCCCGACATCGTCGGGCACAACATCGAAACCGTCGAGCGACTGACTCCCGTGGTGCGCTCCAGGGCAAAGTACCGTACGAGCCTGGAGACTCTGCGCTGCCTGAACGGGCAGGGCGTCGTGACGAAAAGCGGACTGATGGTCGGACTTGGCGAGAGCGATGATGAAGTTTTGCAGACCTTGCACGACCTGCGCGACGCAGGCGTGCGGATTGTGACACTCGGTCAGTACCTTCGGCCCACTCTGGAGCACTACCCCGTTGCGGCGTACATCACTCCCGAAAAATTCGAATGGTACAGACTCCGGGCGCTGGAAATGGGTTTCAGCTACTGTGCGAGCGCACCGCTGGTCCGGTCGTCGTACATGGCTGAAGAAGCCCTGCGAAGCGTAAAAAGTTTGTAGCGATGAAAGCCTCCTGCCAGGACCTCGGACGCATGGACTACAAAGCCTGCTGGGACTTGCAGCAGGAGTTGTTCGACGCCAGGGTAGCCCGAAAGCGCGCCGGTTCGATTCCTGTCCCGGGCACCGACGGCGATCCGGACGATGCGGGCACGGTCCTGCTGGTGGAACATCCGCCGGTCTACACGCTGGGCAAGAGCGGGCATGCTGAAAACCTGCTCGTCAATCAGGAAGCGCTCGAAGCGATGGGCGCGCAGTTCTTTCACATAGACCGCGGCGGCGACATCACCTTCCACGGCCCCGGGCAGCTGGTATGCTATCCGATCCTCGACCTCGAACGGCTTGGCATCGGCTTGCGGGAGTACATCGAAGCGCTGGAGGAAGCCGTGATTCGCACGGTCGCGGAATACGGCATCGCGGCGGGACGCATCGCCGGGGCTTCGGGAGTCTGGATCGACCCCGGAAAAGCACGTCCGCGCAAGATCTGCGCAATAGGCGTCCGTTCGTCGCGTTATGTTACCATGCACGGGTTCGCGCTGAACGTGACGACCGACCTTCAGTGGTTCTCGCGCATCAACCCCTGCGGATTCACCGACCGGGGCGTCACGTCGATCGCCGCCGAAACGGGATTGCAGCCGCCGATGCAGGAGGTGAAGCAGACGGTTATCAAGATATTGGGCACGGTGCTGCAATGCGAAATCGCGGAGGCTCCCTGAATTGCGCAGCCGGGAAAAGACCATGCGAAGCGCAGGCCATCTCCCTCCCCGAGGGAGGGTAGGAGAGGGATCGGCACCTGCAAACACGGCCACAGGCCGCGGAAACGGCGATAAAAAGCGCCGGAACGAGAGGCACCTTAAAAAGGATTTTAAATGTTAAAATATATAAATAACAATTCGTATGCCTATAGAAAAACGCTGGGTAGTGAAGCCACAGGGCGACCCCGCGACGGCAGCTATGCTGGCTGCCGCTCTGCGGATTTCGCCCGTGCTGGCCAATCTGCTCGTACAGAGAGGCATAGACACCGTAGAAAAGGCGGAGAAGTTCTTTAAACCGAGCCTCGCCGACCTGCACGATCCGTTCCTGATGAAGGACATGGAGAAGGCGGTCGAGCGGGTCGAACGGGCCGTTGCGAACAATGAGAAGATCATGGTTTACGGCGACTACGACGTGGACGGCTGTACGGCCGTCGCGCTGGTTTACAAGTTTCTGCGCCAGATCGGGCACAAAAACCTGATGTTCTACATCCCCGACCGTTATACCGAAGGATACGGTATTTCGATCAAAGGTATCGACCTCGCCGCCCGCAAGGGCGTGGGGCTTATCATCGCCCTGGACTGCGGCATCAAAGCCACGGAAAAGGTTGTCTATGCGAAGACGAAAGGCGTGGATTTCATCATCTGCGACCACCACCTCCCGGCCGAGGAGATTCCCAAGGCCGTAGCCGTTCTGGACCCCAAGCGGGTCGACTGCTCCTACCCGTTCGACGAACTGTCGGGCTGCGGCGTGGGATTCAAACTCGTGCAGGCCTATGCGCAGAAAAACCGCATGCCCTTCGAGCAGATCCTGCCCCTGCTGGACCTGCTGGTCGTGTCGATCGCCTCGGACATCGTGCCGCTGGTGGGCGAGAACCGCATTCTGGCCTATTTCGGCCTGAAGAACCTCAACCGCGAACCGTCGAAAGGCCTGCTGTCGATCATCAAAATCTGCGGGCTGGACAAACACAATATCACCATCGACGACATCGTCTTCAAGATCGGGCCGCGCATCAACGCCGCCGGCCGGATGCGGATGGACGAGAACGACGAAAACGCCTCGCCTTCGGGCGGGCACGCCGCCGTGGAGCTGCTGATCGAGGGCAACGAGTCGATCGCCGAGGAGTTCGGCAGCGTAATCGACGCCTACAACCAGGACCGCAAGTCGATCGACCGTTCCGTCACGCAGGAAGCGCACGACTACATCGAGGGCAATCCCGAAATGAAAGCCCTCAAGAGCACCGTGATCTACAACCCCCGCTGGATGAAAGGCATCGTGGGCATCGTCGCTTCGCGTCTCATAGAGACCTACTACCGCCCGACGGTGGTGCTGACGATGAGCAACGGCTTCGTGACCGGATCGGCGCGCTCGGTTCCGGGATTCGACCTTTACCAGGCCGTCGAGTCGTGCTCGGACCTGTTGGAAAACTTCGGCGGACACATGTACGCCGCGGGGCTGACGATGCGCCCGGAGAACGTCGACGAATTCACGCGGCGGTTCAACGCCTACGTAGAGGAGAACATCGACCCGCAGATGCTCGTCCCGCAGGTGGACATCGACAGCGAACTGCTCTTCTCGGACATCACGCCGGCCTTCCGCAAGGACCTCAACCGCTTCCAGCCCTTCGGGCCGGGCAACACGGCACCGGTCTTCGCAACCTGCGGCGTGAGCAACCACGGCGACGCCAAACTCGTGGGCGTGGAGTGCGAGCACCTGCGCATGGACCTGATGCAGCGGCAGAAACCCAACACCAAAATCCAGGCAATCGCCTTCCAGCAGCCCACGCATTACGAATGGGTGCGCTCGGGACGCCCGATCGACGTCTGCTACCAGATCGTCGAGAACCACTACCGAGGAACTGTGACCACCCAGCTCCGGATCAAGGACATCAAACCTGTTCTGAACAGGTAGTTTCATACTTCCGAAGAGAGGCTCGGAGCACAACTCCGGGCCTCTCTTTTCAATTTACAAGCGTCACTGTATTTTAGCGTCACAGCCGGTCCGGCTCCTCCATTCCAAGCAAATGAATTTTTTGAAGAAACCGTTCAGCATTTCCCTCCAGGCCCTGGCGGGAGTCCTGGTTTTCAGCTGCCTGCTGGCACACCCCTTCTCCGAAGCCACGAGCAGCCCCCCGGGCGACAAGCGCGACTACATGCTGGTCCTGAACACCTACACCGAATCGGCACCCTGGAGCCGCAACATCATCAACAACATCGTCACGCACATCGACCAGGTGGACAATTTCGAGGTCTACATCGAGAACATGAACTCGCTGCTGATGACGATCAAAAACCATAAAATCGGCGAGATCGAGTCCTTCAAAAATAACCTGCTGCGGGAATACGGCAAGAATCCGCCCCGGATGCTGGTGCTGCTGGGCGCCCCGATCGCCGTGCTGCGCGACTTCGTGAAACAGACCTGGCCCGGTGTGCCGCTGATCCTCTGTTCGGAAACAGACTATATAGGACCCGAAAAAGCCTTCCTTAAACGCCGTGCGCTGCGCCCCGAAGAGCGGCAGCCGCTGTACGACAAAGCCGTGTCCGACAACATCACCCTCATCCGCACGCCGCTCTACCTGCGCGAGAACGTCGAACTGATGCGCCGGATGATTCCGGGCATGGATTCGCTGGTCTTCGTCGGCGACGGCCGCTATATCAACCAGCAGGCCGACAGCGACCTGCGCGAACTGCTGGACCGCGAATTCCCGCAGATCAACTACCGGTTCTATTCGGCGGACAAAATGTCGACCGAAACGCTGCTGGATTCGCTCAACCGCATCGACATCCGCCGCACGGGCATACTCTTTTCGTCGTGGCATTACACCAAAAAAATCGGCAACAACACCGTTACCGTCACCGATTCCTACCGCGTCATCGCCAGCGTGCAGGCCCCGATGTTCGCGCTGATGCCCGCAGACATCCGCGACGGCGGATTGATCGGAGGCTATGTGTACGACGACACCGAGGTGAACGCGCACATCATTTCGACCATCGACGCCGTCCTGGCCGGCCACCAACCGCGCGACATTCCGTTCTACGTCCCGCAGGACGCCCGCCCGGTCTTCAACTACGCGGCTCTCGAACGCAAGGACCTCTCGCCGCACACCTGCCCGGCCAACACACTGTTCTACAACAAACCGGCATCGGCGCTCGAACAATACAAATGGGCGATCGGCGGCATCGTGCTGCTGCTGCTGGCCTTCATCGTCATCCAGCAGTGGCGCATCCGCATGATGCACAACGTGGAGGCGGCCCGCCGGCGCGAATCGGAGAGCCTGGCCCGCTATTCGAACCTGTTCAACGCCATGCCGATCATCTATATACAGATGAAAGTCGTTTACGACGAAACCCATACGCCCGTGGATACGGTTTACTGCGACGTGAACTCCCGCTACGAACGCACGTTCCTTCCCCGCGAGCGGGTGATCGGACGGCTCGGCAGCGAACTGTTCCCCCATTCGATGTCCGATTTCATGGAACTGATAAACATTGCCCTGACCGAAAACCGGACCATCACCTATCCGTTTTACTACGAGGCCCGCGACGTCTTCTACGAAGTGATCATCAGCCGTTCGCACTTCGAAGGGCATATCGACATCTTCTGCCTCGACGGCACGGCACTCTACAAAACGCAGCAAAAACTCGATTCGATCAACCACAAACTCTCGATGGCGCTCGACGTGGCGAACATCGTGCCGTGGAAATGGGACCTGCAGGAGGGTACGATCCTGTGCGACATCAACAAGTCGGTGCGCAGCCAGCAGGCCCTCGCCAACGCCGAGGCCGATGCACAGCTGTCCGTTCCCGAAGCGTGCTATTTCGCGAAAATCCACAAGGAGGACCGCGAGCGGGTGCGCCGCGCCTACGACGACCTGATCGCCGGACGGAAGGACAAAGTGCGCGAGGAGTACCGCGTAGCCTCCGACGCCGGGGGACACTGGCATCTGGACTGGGTGGAGGCACAGGCCACCGTGGACCAGCGCGACGACGAGGGACGCCCGCTGAACCTCGTCGGGTCGTCGCTCATCATCACCCCGCGCAAGCAGCTGGAGCAGGACCTCCGCTCGGCACGCGACCGCGCCGAGGAGTCGAACCGCCTCAAATCGGCCTTTCTGGCCAACATGAGCCACGAAATCCGCACGCCGCTCAACGCTATCGTCGGGTTCTCGGGAATCCTCGCCGAGACCGACGAGGAGCAGGAGAAGCGGGAATACATTTCGATCATCGAGAACAACAACGCCCTGCTCCTGCAGCTGATCGGCGACATCCTCGACCTTTCGAAGATCGAGGCCGGAACCCTGGAATTCAACTTCTCGGACTTCGAGCTGAACGAACTGATGCGCGAAAAGGAGAACATCATCCGCATGAAAACCGTAACCATCCGAAATAAGCCGCCTTTGACAATTCTATTTTGCGAGCGAACTTT